>JBGUJH010000150.1:0-24548 GCA_045113775.1 Lachnospiraceae bacterium
TCATAGCCGAGCTCGTCCATCATCTTCACGAAGGTCTTATTCACGATCTGCTCCCGGCCCTTGGTGATGCGGTTCACATAGGCAAGGGATACTCCGACCTTCTCCGCGACCTCCGTCTGGGTGGTGCCGCTCTCGATCAGCTTTGTTTTCAGCCTTTTCAGACCTCTCTCAGCTTTTATGTGCTAGTAAACAGACAGTCTAGACCCCGCACGAGACGATTGCATAGATGCCCATTTTCTCGCGCCTACATAACATTTTACCCTCAGGACCATATGCCTTATGCTCAACAATGTCCCCTATATGGACATTAAGATCCACTGATTTGGATATTTTCTTATTTGAATCTGTGTCTTGACTTCCACGGATACCCTTTACTTTCTCTGGTTTCTTTATATATTTCTCAACCCCGATCTTCTTTTTCTTAATAGCATCTTTGGTAGGCTCGAAATACTTGCAGTTTTTCCAGGAATTATACCCATCCTCTGGCAAATATAAAGGCCTCTTCAAACAGGACAGGTCATCTTTTTCATAATAGCGACAGTCTTTGCATGATAGCTTCTTTTTAGGAAATTCAACGTGCTCAACAATAAATGATTTTTCATACCCCCAGGCCATGTTCAAAAACCTCTCGACTGATAAATGTTCACCGGATGAAGATACACTTCCTGATCACATTTTTTCCATGTAACGAACAACCTTCCCTGTTCTCTTAGCGTACTCGATTTCATTCCGAGTACTGGTTCCAACATACCCGTCGACATTGATCACATATATCTCGTCCGCCATATCGATCTTCCGAAGATGCATATCATCCAGCATTTCCTTCGTGCCTTCTGTCCACACCTCATTGTCGCCGGAGTGCCCAAAGAGGCCGACGCTGATCACAATATTGCCATCAAGCGTCAGGCGCTTCTGTGCTTCCATAAACTCATCTTTGAATCGAGTACTGCCGCAGAGAGTGATGACTTTGTATTTCCCGACCATACGATTAGCTCAAACTCCTGTAATAATCCCTACTGCGGTGCTGTAAACATCAAACTGTGCCATGTCAGCCGTCCTCCTTTATTCCACTCCCAGCGCTTTAAACACCGCATCTTCCGCACTCTGGTACGGAATTAACTGAAACGCCGACATCAAATCCGGCGGTACTGTTGCAAAATCAATCATTGATGTTGCCGGAATCAACACTTTCTTTGCTCCGCTATCAAGGCAAACCTGTAGAGAATTAGCCAGCTCATCCACTTTGATTAATGTGCCGCTAATACTTATTTCACCCAGAACTGCCAATGAACTCAGTACCGGTTTTCCAAGTGCAATGGAGCACAGAGCGATCAGTGTCGGCAGTGCCAGTTTCCCGGTCATACCGATTCCTTGCAGATCCTGATAGTTGATAATGTAATCCTTCGTAGTCGTGCTGATGGAACCGCTGATCCGATTGCCGTTTGCTTTCAGAAAACTGAACGCCGTATTCGAGGACTCCTTCGCATCCCGGTCACTGCCTATGCCTGTCCGCTCAAACTTTCCGTTGCCAGGAAGCATCTGGCTCTCCAAGCGGAAAACACCAATCATGCCGGACTTGCCCTGACTGACCGTATATACCTGTCCAGGATTGCACATTCCCTCCGGAATCAGTTTTCCGCCTCCCTGCTCCGGAACAGAGACATAGTGCTCCTCAAATGTCTCGTTATCGATATAGGAGAAGTTCACGTCGTAAAACTCCATGCCACCCAGCTTCTTGAGCTGTTCCTTTACACGGCGGCGCATCTCCAATGATAGCTGCAGGATCTCCTCCAACTGTTCTTTTGTATATTCTCCATCCGGATACAGCAGTTTGATTAAACCGCCAACCATCTTGCGGACGGCGATTGTATCACGCTGATTCAGGTTTTTACCGAGCCGGAAGTAGTGATCCAACGCATCTCCGTACTGCTCCTTCCGCAGCTCCCGGATAAACTCTGCAAGGTAGTCTGTGATAAATCCATAGTCATCTGTAAAGTGCTCCGGACGGAACTTCGGAATTTCCCAACCGGGTATATAACAATGCATCCTATCAAGAAAGGCTGTATCCGTCCCCATCTCTGGCGGGAATGGGTCAAAGAGGCTGGACGTTTTCAGGAGTACATCCACGCTCTGATTGATGTTACCAACAAAGACCATGGAGGCACTGGCGGCTTTTTCCTCTTTGCCACGTGCAAAGGATCCAGATGCCATATAGTCCTTCATGATCTGTATGCCGTCTTTATCCTTGAAGTTAATTCCGGCGACTTCGTCGAAGGCCACGCAGTCCCACAGACCGATCAGTCCGACAGTCTTGCGTGCCATGTTATAAAACAGATTTGCCACTGTCGTTTGGCCACCGGATACGAGTATGCTATTCGGTGAGATCTCCTTATATAGATGGCTCTTACCAGTGCTTCGCGGGCCGAGCTCACAGAGGTTAAAGTTATTCTCTACCAGTGGAATCATACGCGCCAGCAGCAGCCACTTCTCGCGCCTGGACAATGTATCCGGCTCCATACCGATAGACCGCAGCAAGACATCCATCCACTCTTCTTTCGTAAATGCCTTCCGGCCCTGCTTCAGCTCATTGATGTCCACGTGGGGCATCTGAATCGGTGTCAGCTTCCTGATTCTGACAGGATTTCCATTCTTTTTATCTTCTTCTATGTATTCGTACTCAAGCTGTATGATGCACCAGATCCCACCGCAGAGAAGACGATCATATTTTTCCGGGTACTCATCTGCGATCGGGACGGCCTTGAGTCCGAGGTTCGAGAATTCTGTTTCGTATATATTCTTTTTAATGTTCAGAGTAACAGTCAGTTTATCAATAACTGTGTAACTGCCACGGGCACGGAGCACAGACAGGATCTTCTGAGCCTCATCCGGACGCACAAAATTGTCCGCCAGGATCCGCTTCACGTTTTCTACGCCTCTATTGATAATCTCGTCATCATCGGAGCTGCAATACTGTCCCAGCAGAAACTCAAGGACATAAACCGGTACATTGGCTCCCTCTTTGATTTTCTTGGTAAGGTCTTTCCGGACGATCTTTCCGTCAAAATACTGGCGGAGCTTGTCTTTAATGATTTCACGGGCGTTTATTACGCCATCTGTGTTTTGCTCCATGGTGCCTCCTGAATTAACCAAAGAAGTCGAACTCATCCACCGCAAATGCAATATCGATCTGGAATTCCTCGCGCTGCACCTGCAGTCCGTTCTCATCGGCGATGACAAGGTAGTAATTTTCCGTATTGCTGTACCTCAGCGATTTCAGATTGAAGCTGCACCGGAAGGTACGCTCCTGACCGTTGTCGCTGGTCTTATCCGCAATGATCTTCTGGACATCGCTGATCGTCTTTCCACTGCTATCTGTGAAGTAAAGCTGATAGGTCGCTGCCTCCCGGTTGCCACCCACGGCATCCTTCTGATAGAAGTTCAGGGAGAAGATCATGTTGCTAATCTTGCGGCCTACAGAGAGCAGGCTGATCTCCACAGGCTTCGTGTCATACTTACTCTTGTTCTTCTTATATTCTTTCGACTGATTCCGCAGGAAGTGGTATTCGATTACCGGTACGACCATTTCCTGCAGGCTGATGCCGCCGTGCACAAAATTCAAACCGGCTCCGGTCATCTTGATACGAATATTCTCTCTCGGTGCAAAGCCGCTGTACTCAGTATTGCCCTCAAGGAACTTAACTCTCTGCAGATAATCCGGATTGGAATCCTTCATCATGATGACGAAGCGCCTGCCATATTCCACGATTCTGTCAATAAACCCGGTCTTGTCCAACTTGTCATCCTCATTGAGAGGACTATAGGTATATAGGAAGCCGTGGTCAGCCGTGATCAGGATATTTGCGCCGCCCCATTCATTAGCGATGATACGGACCATATTCTTGATCTCTTCAATCGCCGTATCACATGCGCTAAAGATGGCGCTTTCCAAATGACCGGCCTCATCGATGGTATCATGGTAGATATAGACAACGTTCATGCCCTTGATGAGCGCCTGCCGTTCGGCACGCTTCATGCCAATGATATCCTTGTACTTGAGGGCTACGCTGGCTTTATCCGCTGTCTTCAGGAGCTTGTCGCGATTATTGGCCTCCGTGGATTGTCCGTCCGCTAGTACTGCCAGCCGATCTGTTTTTCCAGTTCGAAGTTCTACAGATAGCGAATTGTGCGGCAACAGTGCTGCCATGCCGAACTTTGTAATTGTGGGGAAGACCGCCTGCATGGATTTCAGGTCGACCTTAGCCTGCGTCTCCCGCTGCAGCTGTTCAGCGAGGGCAACTCCCACCTCATACCGCAAGGCGTCGGAGATGATCACATATACCTTGCTGTCAGAAACCGCCACCTTCCTACGATAGAAATCCGTCTGCTGCGGCACTTCCAGCACTCGGCCATACTCACGCAAGTTGTCCGCGCAAACATTCGACCAGTTGCTGCCCAGTTGCCCAAGAAACCATGTTTTATAAAGCCCTTCGACCTTCTCCATCACATGGGTGAACAGGTCGGACAGTTCCTCATGGTAATTCTTAAGGCTCTCGGAATAGCTTTTATGGAACTCCCTATAATAGGTGTCCATTATGTAGTATTCCGTCGTATATTCCCTCCACACCTTTACGGGCTCCACGGTATGGAACCCGGCAGAGTGCTCCTTAAAGAAGGCTTGCATCTTTGCTACCTGCAGGATGCCTTCATAGTAGTTCTTCACATCGTCGTACCAGACACAGGTACGGCGCTTCTCCACGGCCTGGGTGATCGTGTCCACGTCAATGATATGGTCGCTGATCTCGGTCATCAGCTTCACAAGGATGACCTCATTGACACACGGGAAGACTTCGGTATCCACCAGATCGGCCACCTGCAGCTTCATGAACCGCTGAGGCAGCTTCAGCTCGCTCTCCACATGTTCGGCGATGGCATAGATGTCCCCGGCGTCCTCACTGTGCATCCAGTCAGAAACGAAGTCATAGCAATACGCCTGATGCGCAGAGGAAATGAACATCTGCAGTCCCGCGAGAAACTCCTGCCGCATCGTCCGGGTGGATGCCGTCAGCAAGATATGTGTGGCCAGCTGAGCGAGGTCGGAATCCATGTCCTGGTATCCGGTGCCCTGCGCCACCATGCGCCAGAAGGCCTCGTCGATGCCGTAGTTCACGAACTCCTGATAGATGGCATTGCTGTCCTTCTGGAGGCCGCTTTGCAGTACGGCCTTGATGATGGCGTTTGGCTTGGCATCCTTCAGACCAGCCAGTACCGCCATGATGGACATCTGCAGCTGGGCAGGTGTGGACGGAGTGACCGGCTGAGCGGATACCTTGTTCCGGCGAACCTGCGCATTGAAGAACTTCCGATACTGCTTGAAGCTACGCCGGAGCGCAGGCGTCTGCGGGATGCCCATCTCGTCCATCCACATGGAGACAAGATCTGCACGGAACTCCTCGCCGTACAGCTCCACGTCCAGCAGCCAGTTATCCTCGTCGGACTCATAGGCAAAGGGACGGTACACCAGATAATTGCTGGTGGGATCGTCCACTGCCAGCAGTTTCTTCACATAAAAGTTGTTGGTACCGGTGAGCGCGACAACCTTGGCCCCATTGACCGTGATCTCGTCCAACTTGTCCACGAACTCCTGATCCTCGTCGATCCAGACGACAATCCGACGCTTATAGAACTCCGGCAGCGGTACCGCAAACCGTCGATTCAAGTCCTGTATGATTTTTTCGGAATCCATACTACTTGTCCTTCTTTCTGCGCTTCCTTTCACGTATACCTCTTGCCTCAAGGTGCTGTCCTAAAGACTCTCCACTTTCCAACTTCCATGCATCGTAGCCATCACGGCTTTGCCCCATGACAAACTGTACAGCAGTAGTAGGACTTGGAAACTGACAGTCTTTAATCACCATCCATTCGCAATTAACATACTCGGGGTTCTCACGATATTGCTTTGCCATCGAAATACCCTTTATGTATGTTGCAAAAGAAGGATTAATTGTGCTGCCTTCCTTTACTATCAGCTTCCCATCAGAGTATTCACCTGTGGCGCAAAAATTTGGTTTTGAAATCGTGACTTTCATAGCTTCTCCTTATTTCAACTTTGCCAGCACATCCTTAAAGATTTCATAGTTGTGCTTCACGCCATCATCCAAGTCGATCTTGATCATCTGATCGGCGAGGTGATGGATTTTTTCTTCGTAGACCCGAATCTCCTCGGCCTGCGCCTGAAGCGTGGTCATCTGCTTGGACAGCTTCACGCGCTCAGAAGTGGACGCGCCATTGATGCGCTGTTCCAGATCGGCAATAGCCGTGCGATAGCGGGACTGCTGCTCGTGGACATAGTCCGTGCGGATACGGGCAATCGTGTCCGGCTGATACCGGTGCATGTAAATTAGGCACTTGAATCCATTTTTTTTGCCACTGTCGAAAAGCCAGTAGATCGGGCGCTTCTGGTACACCTTCAAATGATCCGCATAGAAGTCATTGATGAAGTAGCTGCGGATGACCTCACGGGAAGATCCCTTGCCACCGAGTGCTTCCGCAATAAATCGGAGATTATCTTCAAGCTTTTCTTTTCCAAATACAACTTCAACAAATTTAACGAAGCGTCCAACAATGTCGTCCTCAAAATACTCATCATCACAAATAGGTATAATTGCATCCCTGTCTGGATGATAAGAAACATACTTAGAAGTATCCCACTCCCCTCCAGTGTAAACGAGTCCGTAACAGTCAAGCGAATATCGGCCAAACATACATCCCACAGCGTATGAGATGAAGCTACGAACATCACGCTGTAAATCTGCTTTTCGCACAGTCACATCTTTTTCTTCAACTTCAGGTGTCAACTCATCATCGAGACCATATATTGAAATAAAAAGTCGATTGAGAGCTTCTTCATTATCCTTGAGTTTGGTGAATCTTTCTGAGGCAATCCTTTCCCAAATATTGAAGGCCTGAGAAATAGTAATGGTTTCTCCATTTGCCGTTGCCCTTCTTGAAACACTCACAAAAGGATGCTCTTGAAAATCCCACGAGGCCTCATAAGAATCCCATTCTTCCTTGCTAATGGCTATGTTTTCCTCGACAATGGTATCAATTTCAGTAGCTCGGTTTGAAGGCAATATTGGCAGTGACGCAACATGACCAACTTCATAGTTTACTGTTGGACTGATGATTGCAAGGATAGTTGAATTTACTTTCGAGTTCGCAAAGCCCAAGACATATTTAAGTTTCTCTTGAGGCGCAAAAAGCGAGCACCCGGCGACATCGAAAAGGAACCCCCTCGGTATATATCGCATAGAAAATCCGGATATTGTCACCTTGCACCAAGAAAGACACTCTCGAAAATAGTATTGAGGGCTACGAATGACACTTTTCTTAAATGCGCATAGTTCCTGCCCATCTTTATACCAGTTGATCACATACTCGTTATTGCCGTACCACTTGCAGAAGCCGCCACCTTTATTATAAGGGAACCATTTTTTCCCGTTTCCCTTTGCTTCTTCGTGTGATTCACACGAAAAGGCAATATTATCAGACGGGACTTCAAACCATAATCTCAAAAAACGGTTGTTATCTGCCGTCGCTAAGCCTTGTTTAGGGTCGGCAAAACTATCAATCCGTGCTCCATCCACAAAGGCTTGAAGTAACGAATCGCTCGCACTATATGCGATGCAGTAACCAGGAACACTCCAAAAACTATCTTGTTTCTTAAAGTATTGTCCGTAACCAGAGAACAAGAGCTGCTCTTTTTTCTCATTATCATCAACAGACCCCTGACGCAGGTATAGTTTTCTAAAGTGGCCAATATAGTCCTTAACACGGCTATTTCTTATAACAAAAGAAGTAGTTCCAAAATCTGCACCAAATACTCCACGACCAAGATGCAGCAAGCTAATAAACTGATTAGATGACAGCAGGCCTTTTCTAAGCTCTTCAAAACTGGTCAGAAACATCCACACAGGTATATTGATCATAGCTACAAAAGCATTGGAGCAGCCCATATCAATATTCTTTTCCATGAAAACAGTGCTTAGATCAGATTTCGAATTAGGGTAATTACCCTTAATATAATCCGATAGCTTTGCCGCCATGTTATTTGCGCCCATGTATGGCGGGTTAGTTACGACGACATTGTATTTCTGACTCAATGCCTCTCCGATATTAATCAACACTTGCAGCCTTGCAGAGGCCTCAATTTCTCCATGAATATCGAGGTGTAACTGGCCCTCTTCCTCTCTGGGCACAGCAAAACGACGCAGCAAATCCCAGTCACACGGCGTGACATCAATGATGCTGCCATACTCTTTGGCGTCATGCATTTCTTCAATCAGCCGCATGGCCTGCTTGGCTGCTTTGCCATATTCTTCTTGAGACAGATTCAGCCCCATGTCATGCATCGGTGCAGAAGTGATACCGTTGCTCTCCTCAATGGCATATACATGCGGCTGCACCTTCCGGGTGAAGAAGCGCCGGTCATACTGGCGGGCCTTCATCATTACGGCAAAGTAGGACAGCTGGGCGGCACGCTCATCGATATCCAGTCCCCACAGGTTGTTCTCCACGATCTTGACAGCCGCCTCGCGTGCGGTATAGCCGTAGTCCTCATAGATACGAACAAGTACATCAAAGAGAACGCAGAGTATATGCCCCGAACCCATGCAGGGATCTATGACACGGATTTCTTCCGGTTTCAGGGCAGCATATTCCTTCCGGATTGTGGCAAGTTGCGCCTGCACATCCGGCTCTTGCTCAGCCTCGTCCAGATAATACTTCCATTCTGATTTCAAGGCATCGTTGGGATGTCCTTCCAACCACAGGCGACCAAGGCTGTTCTCGACCATGTAATGGACGATCCAGTCCGGCGTAAAAAGCTGGGTGGCCGCAGGGATATTCTCCTTGGTGATTTTGATGTTTTTCTTCAGGTCAGCGAAGACCTTGTCCTTCGGCTCGGTGTTGTAATACTGATAGAGCCAGCCGATGATCTGCACCTGATCCGTCCAGTCCTCCTCCGGGATGGTAGTGACCATCTGCTCGATCACGCTGCCCTCGCGGAGCAGGTAATCCGGGAGCAGTAGTTCGGTATAGTCCTCGATCCGCTGGAACATCCCCGGCAGGATACTGTTCAGGGCATTGCACTGCACGATCAGCAGGTACTTGAACAGCTCCTCACTCTTGTTGGCGCTTTCCAGTTCATAGACCTTGTTTATGTCCAGACCTTCCAACTCCAGATGGATGGCCTCGGCAAGGATCTGCGGCTTGAACTCCCCGGCGTCGTTTGTGAACACGCGGATGTGGGAGGGCAGATAGCCGTTGACCTCCATAAAGCGCAGGGCGGCAAAACGGTTAAACCATGTATAGGCCACTTCTTCCATGACCTGCTCGTAGCCCTTTGTCTTGATGTTGCGAATCAGCGCCTGCCTCTGCCGCTTCTCTGCCTGCGACAGCAGATGGCCATTTACGCTCTCAGCATTCGGGTCCCCGGCATCTTTCGCGGTGATCCCATATATCATGGCACGCTGGGAGACGCGCTCGATCAGCTCACGCCTTGCCCAGACTGCATATTTCTTAATCGCATTCTTATCCATAATGCCCTCCGTTAGTTCAGCTTGATGCCGTCGCATCCTTTCAGCAGCTGCTTCATGTTGGTACGAATCTTCTCAACGTAGGCGTCGATCTCTTCCTCAGTCTTCAGGGTCTTCGCTGGGAACATTGCCTGCCGGTGAATGGCCTTGATGACTTCCTTCTTCGGACTAGGAGGCGTTGTGTCACCACCGCCGCTTACAGGAGGTGTAACCGGAGGCTTCGGCGGAGGATTCAACACGCTATCAATCCGACTTACAGTTTCATCCTTGTACTGCCAAATCGGCGGAATAAGACCATCCAGTAGTGCCAGTGTCTGATACGAAGCAATCTGCTGCTTTTTCTGTGTAAAATAGTTGTCAGCAGTATTAGAAATGCTTCTCGCGGGGCCATTATCTCCAGCCAAAGTATGGATCTCCTCCATGCACTGACGAACAATCTCTAATAGCTCCTCGCGCTTGGCATCCAGCATCTTGCCATGAGCAGCTTTCACCTCCGCCATAAGACCGTTAAGCTCAGGAATACGACCATACTGGAACTTACCGCTTGTGGGAATAATAGTGATCACGCGGATCTGCTTTAAGGCCTTATCTGCATTCTCGTCCTTGGACAAATAGTCAAGGTCAACACGCAGATCTCTTTCGTATTTTACGGCTGCATCGAACAGAGCAACTCTTGTCTTAAAGAACTCCTCCACATCCTGCAGGGCATCATGCATATCGTATAATGCATCCTCGCGATCAATGACGCGCTGAATCAGTGCTAAATTGTCTTTCTGCTGAGAGAGTATATCTTTTACCAGGGTTATCGCCTGTCGGACTTTCAGCTGATCAGGATATTTGTGTCCCACATATCGAGCATCCAGTTCTGTATAGTGTTCCAGTTCTCCATTGAATTTCCGGACAATGTGGGCGATCAGTCCGTCCTCATCTTCCGGCACGTCCATCTCGTCGAAATAGTCACGCAGGAACTCGCGTACCTCTCGGATCTTCTGAATAGAGATATTCTGCCGTGTGGAAATCGAAGTCTTCCCGATTTCACTCTTCTTGCGCAGCATATCCGGAAGCTTGGGGTCGCCGGGCTGGATCGTTGCACCGCCGTATTTGATCGTGACTTTCTGGTCACGAATCAGCATGGCTACTACAGCCGCAATATCAATCTCTCGCCAGCCATAGGGATCCTTCTGGAAATCGCTCTGCACATCCGACATGGTAGTCGGAAGGTTCTGATTGAAGTGGATCTCCAGGTACTTCTCTATTTGGGCTGCAGCGTCACGATTCGGCTCGGTTCCGGGAAGATACGTCTCTTCCCCGCGTAAAATCTTGTAAATGTCCGCGTCCGTCTCTGCAAATTTAGTAATCAGATTAAGCTCTCTGTAAACATGAATGACCAGATATTCAAGTGCCTGATCGATCTTATTCTTAGCGTCATTGCCCTTGATTTCTATATGCTCGCCATCCACATAGAAGTCCGCGTCGACGATCGCCTTCTTGAGATCATCGGCTGCGGTAAGTTCATATTTGCCGGCCTCGTCCTGCTGATCGCGGATGATGTCCTGCACGGTCTTGGGGAGCTGTGCCACGTTGCGCTGCTTTACATACTTGCGGATCTTCATAGCGCTCTCAAGAGACTCGTAGTAAGGATTCTCAGAAAGAACCACAATTGCTTTTCCGGCGGACTCGGTCATTAGCCGCAGCTCGTTTTTTTCCGTAGGATCAGTGGCCACTGTCAGAATGCGCAGCATCATGCCGCCAGTCAGAGAACCGACAGACTGGCCATCTACCATTTGATCGAAGGCAAAGTCATACTTGCCATAGCGGAACTTTTTTGTGGCATAGATATCCGCAAAGATCATTTGTGCGATGCGGCCAACAATATCCGCTGTCGCTACAGGAGTATTCTTAATTTCGCGCTGGATATCCTGCTCTTCGTCAGTCAGGAAGTTGTATGTATCACCGGTGCGCCCGATATAGTTCTGGCTCATCAGGCGGTCCAGAGAGCCTCGCACCTGTTCGCGCATGGTGATCTTGTCCAGCCGGATATCGTCCGCCATCAGAATAACGATGTTGTCCAGATTGGCCTTCACATCGTCCACGTAGCGGACCAGATACAGGAGCTTCAGCACATCTACATCCTGCTGCTCGATACCATTGCCATCATAGGCGGCACGTTCGCAGCGCTCGATCACACGGCGTATAGAGCTGTCCAGGAAGGTATGAACAGTATCATAGAAAAGATAGAACGGTGCCAGCGCATACTCGTCCTTATCCTGTATCTTCTGCGCTGCCTCCTGGAAGCCGGACAGCATGGACCGCTCTCCCCCCGAAAGGTGCTTGCCGGAATTGCCGTGTTTACGGATCTCAGCAAAGACCTTCTGCATAAGAATGAACTGATACGGCACAAAGGGGAAGTTCCTGGCGAACTCACTGGGACCGTTATATCCTTTGATATCCAAAATAGCATCAGTGAAGGAAAATAGGTTTCTCAGCACAGAATCATTGAGTGTATATACCTGTTCCAGCTCGCGCTCCGCCACATCTGTCTTTTGAAGGATACGCTTCTGAATGACTTCATCTGCAGAGGAAGAGGAAAGAGACAGACGCGTCTTGAAACGGGCCTGAATCCGGGAGAACTCATTCTCACGGGCCTTGATGATCTCATCAATGGCTTCCTGGCCGGTGCAGACAACCCAGACCTTTCCCATGCACTCACTGCCGATCTTCTCCACGAGGGACTGCAGATTGATAAGCAGATCCGTATCACCGCCGACATACTGCCCGACCTCATCGATCATAAACAGCAGCCTAAAGTCGCGCGGCTGCGAATCCACGTACTCCTTGATCTCGGAAACCAGCTGCGCAATCGAAGTCTCAATAGTCTCGCTGCCATTGAACCAGTTGCTGGCAGCCTGCTCGCTCATGCCGAGCACTTCCTGCATCGTGGCAACAATGTCATCCTCAAAGAATGCATACGCATCACGAGACTCCAGCCAGGGCGCTCCGTTCTTCTCCTCGAATACACGGCGGAACTCCTCTGTCTTGCCCTTCTTGGCCACGAACTGCTCCAGCTTGGCGACCTTGAGGTTCTCGCCATAAAATCCCAGATAGTTGTAGAACATCTTGGCAAAAACGCGAAGCACCGCGGTCTTGTCCTTATTGATAGAACCTTCAATATCGATATTGAAAAGGATCGTGTCCGTATGGCCTTTTGTAGCCCGGTCGATCAGCATGAAGGTGGCCGGATCATCAGCAAACTTGGCCCGGAAGCGCTCCACAGTCTTTATTCCCTGTACTTCTTTGTTTTCGAGAATATAGGACAGCATCTTCAGGAAGTGAGATTTACCACTTCCAAAGAAGCCGGAGATCCATACGCCAATATCCGCTGTCTCCTCATCCAGTGACTCTATATAGTTATTGAAGAAAGTAATGAAATGCTTCTTCAGCTCTCTCGTGATAACATACTCGTTCAGTTCCTGAACAAGAACGCTGCTTTCATCCTGATCGACCTTGACGACACCGTTGATCTTACGGTTGATGTCGTCCTTGAACATCGATTGAATTCTCATGCTGGTCTCCCCCCTTATATCACGTTAAACGCCCTATAGTACGGATTCGGCGTCAGCTTGTCAAACAGTTTCACATAGCGGCCATCAAAGGTTCCCGGATACATAACCAATACCGGTACGTCCGAGAAATACGGCTGCATGGCATCCAGCAAAGCGTGGACCCGGATGAAGGGAAAAGCCTCTCCGACTCCTGTGATCAGTATCACGTCTCCCGGCTGGTGCGGCTCATACTGCATCTTCTTAATAAATGCGGTGTTATTCGCCAGGCGCTTCATCTGATCCAGCACAAACTGTTTTCCCTTTTTTTCTTCCTGCTGGGCGACGCGGTCAGTGATTCGCTTATCATCCAGGATCGAGAGAAACACCTTGTACAGGTTATATTCAATCAGATGACAATTCAGACTCTGATCGCATGTCAGCTTCTCTGTAAAGTGCCGGATTGCCATCTCATCCTTCGGATCGTAACAGAAGATCCGGATATTCACTTCATTGCTCAGGCCCTTGCCTTCCTGGAAATCCGGCTCCTGTATTAAGGCACGCAGATTGTCCAGGCGTTCCATAATATTGCTCTTCTTTTGCATATGATACCGTCCGTTATTGGTTTTCTAATTCTTTTCAAAAGCAGTTAAAAGCTGCCAGCGCCATCTCTTCTCCGTTGTTTCGGATCGCATTTTCAAGAACATGGCTTAATAATACCGGCTGCAACTTGTTGGACCTGCCGCTCTCTATATACTCATTATCTATGAGCACCCTCATGAGCACCGATCCGATTTTCTTTATAGTACCTTCTGACCAGGAGGCGACCAGGTCGTCTTGTTCCTGAAGCTGCAGGAAGAAAACGTTGATATCCCGCCTGCTGAATGAATAATCCTGCTGCCGATATTTTGACCCGATCACAGTGATCATGAAGTCCCATATCAGCCGATACTGCTTCATCATTGCGTAAAGGCATACCTGCTTAGAGGTATCCAGGTCCAGTGTCGCGATCGCATCCACTAAATCAGGATCATTCAGCGCATGCAGTCTTCTGATACATGCACCGGCAGTCTGCTTAATTGTTTTTTCTGTGGGATATTGGAACAGATTCTCTTCGACGATCCTTTTCAGAATCTCTTCATCCGACAGGCCCTCTCTCATAAGACGCGCGGTGGTACGCATCTCATAAAACAGGAATTGTTCCCTGGTAATAGAACCCGCACCATAATACGGGCTTTCAGATATAGACAGGGGCATAATGACCTCCATTGAATTCATAATTCAGCAGTTTCATTATATCCCCAAATAATGGTATATGCTATGTCAACATTTTCGGCACATGGTACTTGGCTAAGTTTTGGGCCACGAACAAAATTAAAGGGTACTGAAGTATCATAGTATCATAGTTAGGAAAACCCATTTGATGATTTAATAATACAGGGACTATGTTAGTCCCATTTTTCTAGGCAATAACTAAACAGCCTATTATAATTAAAGCAAAACACGGAGGGGATTAATCATGAGTAAAAAAAAGAATTCTAATGAAGAACATACAATTAACATCACTAAAGACTATTCCGTTGAGTTTGAGCCTGTTGCTAAAAATGCTTTTGCGCAATTCATACGAGATAAGCGAAAAGAATACAATGAAGATAATGGTGAAGAAATATCTACCAAAGACTTGGGGACAATGATCGGAATTAAGTACGAAATGTTCCGCAAGATTCTTAATCAAGGAAAACCCACAAAAAAACGGGATTGTATTATTGCAATCTGTGTCGCTCTTCAATTACTTCCGGGGGAAATTGACGAAGCATTGGGACTTTATCAATACATGCCGGCACTTGATAAATACAATCCTCGTGATAGTTTCATCGTAGCTCAGATCACTGGAAACAACGGAATAACTGTAAAGGAATTAAACAAACGACTTTTGCAGCGAGGTTTTCCAGAACTCGATATCCAAGACAGCCGCAGTGGAAAAGCAAAATCAAAAGACTCTGCGCCTGTTGATCTTCCATTCAAGGTCATGAAAATGAGGGTAAGAACACCTATCGATACTGATTACTATTATGGTGACCCGTACAATTCGCTCTGTACCACATATGACCCCTCACGCTGCAGAAGCACTGGCGATATGATTCTTGGTGATCCACGCAGAAAAAAATATATCCACTTAATTGCTAATACAGACGGATATAGATCAGCCAAAGTCATTAAAGACGAACCATTGCCTACGCCCTTTGAATCACTGGACGATACCGGGGATTACAAGAACTATTTCATCGAACTTGAAAATGCAATAAGCATTGAGAAGCATCGTTTGCTCGATATTTTGAATGATACAAGGAATTATCAAAAAAGAACCTCTGCAATCTTTTCTGGAGATTCGATCTGTATTTTCACAGAACAGTTCAACTATGTTATTCCGGAGTTGAATGAATACTATATTCTTACCCTTTCGGCGGGACATTACAAATTATACGTTTATGATCAAAGCGCATTTATGTTCTGGTATCTGTCCAAAGAATCGTATTCTTCTTACTTTGGCAGCAATTATCCTGAACCAAAAGAAACCTTCGAATCGATAGAAGAACTTGAAGATCTCATCAGTGCCAGTAAAAACTCAGACGAATCTACTCACTTTCGTATTCGAAGAAATGCATTCCGACGACTCATGCCGGATGTTGACGACCTTTATCATAAGATAAAGGAGGGGAAGGAATTCATTCAGAACCTCGATCGAATATTTGGCAACGCAGCTGAAGTCCTCTGTTACTACGGACTCGAAAGAGATTTCGAATGCAAATATGATGAATATGACGAAATTTGTGGCTCTCTGGATTCCAAAACATATTCTCTTCCAGATGGAAGCGAAATAACAATTACATTGAAAGACATATATAAGGCCTTCGAGTTCGGGCTCCCCGACATTGAAACAATCTGCAGGATTAAAGCCAAATATGGCTCTATCGATTCAGTATTGAATTAGCATCTCATCTATAAAAACGACAATCATAAAAATGGGACCGTATTGGTCCCATTATTTTTGTTTTATGGACTTATCAGCTTTATACTTCTTCTTGTAAACGATAATCAGCATTAATGAGGAGGTTCGCATGGTAAGCACCAGACTTAAGATGATTCTCACACCGGAGGAAATCGGCAGACTCAAAATCACCGAATCAAATTCAGATCACATTAAAATCATTGCTGACGTACATGGTATGAAGTGTTATCAGGCCCGCCGCTTCATCAACAATATCATCAATACCGTGCGCGTATCCCTCCAGTTGACCATCATCCACGGATATAATCACGGAACTGCCATTAAAGATATGTTGGCTCAGAACTTCAGCAACAACCATATTTATGAACAGTTCCCTGATTCCCGCAACCAAGGTGTAACCCACATGCTAATCGCCGCATAAAAGAAAGGAGCCCACAGATATGAAAAAGACACCCCGCAATACTGTTAATAACATGGAGGAAATCAAGATGGTAAAGTATATCGTTGAAGCACCGGAACCCAAGAATGGTCAGAAAGTAAGCTCAGGCGGCATTCGCGAAAATGGAAAGCTCGCCTCGCAGTTCAAGAATCCTGTTCCTTATAAAGAACCGACACTGCCGCCTGCCGCCGTTGCTCAAAAGCAAAACCCAGAGCTGGTTCTTAAAGAGCAGGCAAGAGTCCGAAGAAATGAGGTTGGAGTGTATCTGCTCGGCATAGTCTGGCAAGAATTTGGAGAACCACTTTTACGCTCAGGACTTCATAAACTGGGCAGTGTAATCATCAGCAAAATAGAAGCCCCTACCACCCGAACTGAACAGAATATATCTTCGTCCGAATCTGAAATAATCGATGTTGAAGTGGATGAACTCGAGACGATATGCGAAGATGACAAAATCATTAGCTTCCATAACAGAAAAATCATTTAGGTCTTTTACAATAGTCAAAACTTATCGAACCGAATTCGCTCTTCAGCTAGCCTCCTTTAGCTGAAGAGCCTTTTCCGTGCTTCGTCTCCATATATCTCAATGCTAAAAGAGGTTGTGGAAAAATAAGCTGTTATGACTGTTGAATATTACAATTACATATCATATAATCTAAGGTTTTCCTTCCATGATAAGGGACTCCTACCTCCACCTTAGCGGCGGCGGAATTAACGATCGTATCTACATCCAACTCTAAAATGCTCCTATTAGTAATATGTATTCTCGTCTTGTTTGCATACATCATGTTCTAGCCGTCTCCTCCATATATCTCTCTATATATCTTATTGTACCCCCGAGTCCTCTTTTATACAAATGGGCCGTCCTGACTAGTATAAATCTTGCTACTTATCCCTATATTTAACTTTCTGGTTCACCCCCCGTGCAAAACCGCTTTTTTTTGCGAAAAATTTTTATTTTTTCTTCCATATAGTAAATAAGAGACCTTATGGAGAAGTCAATGCCTCCATAGTCATTTTCTCCTGGCAAAAATTTACATACGAGGAAGAAAGAGGTTCAAAAATGTCAGTATCAATTAATATAGCCCCAAACGACCTTGAGGCAGAGCGGTCCGTGATCGGCGCAATGCTGATGGATGCCGAAGCGATCGATGTCGCCACGGACATGCTCAGGGAAGAGGATTTCTACGTCCGCCAGAACGGAGTACTGTTTTCCGCTATCTGGGAGATCCACCAAAGCGGTGTCGCCGTGGATCCGGTGACGCTGCTGAGCAAACTCAGGGAGAAGAATCTCCCACCCGATGTCTTTAATAACTCTATGCTCTTGGACCTTATCAACACCGTCCCGACATCCGCCAACATCAAGTTCTATGCCAACATTGTTGCGGAGAAATCGTTGCTTAGGAAAATGATCCGAGCATGCGAAGAGATTATCGGGTCATGCTATACGCAGGAGGATGTGCTGGATGTGATCATGGACCAGGCAGAGAAAAAAATCTTTGAGATCTCACAGAGGCGGCAGAGCGGCGATTTCGTCTCGATTCGGCAGATCGTGCTCAATGCTGTGGATAAGATCGAGTCTGCCAGCCACATCAAGGGAAATGTTACGGGCCTGTCCACGGGCTTTACAGACCTGGACAACAAGACCGCGGGGTTCCAGAATTCCGACCTGATCCTGATCGCAGCAAGGCCCTCCATGGGCAAAACAGCGCTGGTCCTCAATATTGCCCAGCACCTGGTGCTTAAGGAAAACCGCTGTGTCGCTATTTTCTCACTGGAAATGTCCAAGGAACAGCTCACAAACAGGCTTTTCTCCATGGAATCCCATGTGGACGCCCAGAAGATCCGAACAGGAGACCTGACGGAGCAGGAGTGGGCGGATCTGATCGAGAGCGCAGGCATTATCGGCGAGAGCAAACTGATCATCGACGATACGCCGGCCATCACGGTGCAGGAGATGCGCTCCAGGTGCCGCAAATACAAGATGGAGTATGAACTTGAGATGATCATCGTCGACTACCTGCAGCTGATGAGCGGGGATAGGAAACGCAGCGAAAATAAACAGCAGGAGATCGCCGAGATCTCTCGTGCCCTCAAGGCATTGGCCAGGGAACTGAATGTCCCTGTGGTAGCGCTTTCCCAGCTTTCGAGGGCCGTAGAAACACGGCCTAACCACAGGCCCATACTCTCCGACCTGCGTGACTCGGGCGCGATTGAGCAGGATGCGGATGTAGTCATGTTCATCTACCGCGATGACTACTACAACCAGGACTCCGAAAAAAAGGGTATCGCCGAGATCATCATTGCCAAACAGCGAAACGGCCCGATCGGCACCGTGGAATTGACCTGGCAGCCTTCGCTCACTAAGTTCGCCAATCTTGCAAACTGATTTAACAATAAGAGGATTGAAGTATGAAGAGCTATTTAAGCCCAAATAGGGAACGCTCCTTACAGGATCAGTCTACAGCCTGGCTGAATAAGCGGTTGGTAAAAAAGATTAGGAAAGTTTACACCAACGTTCCTAGCAATGATTCTAGTTGATGGAGAGCTAACGGGAACAGCCCGGCCGTTATCATAATAACGTCCAAGAAACTTTACAGGCAAAATTTTTAAATTTAGTAAATATACCGACAACGGAGGATTAGCATGACTAGTACTAAGGGTTGGATTGCAGTGGACAGATCAATAATGGACCACTGGCTTTATAGCGGCAAACCGTTTTGCTGTTTCGCCGCATTTGTGGACTTGCTACTGAAAGCAAACTATATGGACAAAAAAGTATTGCACCGCGGAGAACTGGTGCTTTGTAAACGGGGTACCGTTAATTTGTCGATTAAAGAACTCGCAGACTGTTGGGGATGGTCTCGTCCCAAGGTCCGAACGTTTCTCGATAAGCTCGAGGCAGACGGGATGGTGGCACTTGAAATTACACCAAGAAGGACCGTAATCTCTATCATAAACTATGACAAGTATCAGGCAGCCATTAAAAACACCACTTCTGATAAAGGCGCTGATGGCAGTGGCGCTAGTCAAAACGAATCAATCGATGATACAGCAGACGTTACAGCTGATGATACAACAGGCGTTACAGCAAATGTAGCCTCTGACGTTACAGCTGATGTTAACCAGACAACTCAGCAGACGTACACAACTAACAATTATAACAACGTTAACAACACTACAAGAGGAAAAGGGAACAACAGTAAGCACACTCCTCCCTCTCTCGATGAGGTCAAATCCTATTGTGCCCAGCGTGGAAACCGTGTTAATGCGGAACGATTTTACAATTATTACAGTAGTAGGCATTGGCCTTGCGGAAAAGATCCAATTGACTGGCAGTCAAAAGTGCGGGAATGGGAGACCAATAATTATGATACTCCCTATAATAATACTCCCCATAAATCAATGGAGCAGAAAATCCAGGAGCTCCGGAATTACAATTCCTTTCTTAGAGGAGATGAGACATGATATCACCTGATGGATTTTTAGTAATAATCACCCTGTTGATGACAGCGTATCCGCAATTTGAAGGCTCTCTTGAAACGAGTAAATATGGCCTGTGGTACGAGTGCCTTAAAGATATTGATGAAGCCGTTCTTACTCGTGCAGTTAAGCAACACATAATGAGCAGTCCTTTTCCGCCATCCATATCAGAGCTCCGCAAACGAGCATTTGATCTAATACTCCCTCCTGCTAGACCAGCTACTGTAGCATGGGATACACTTATGCGTGCCCTGGAAAGTGCGGGATCCATTAATAGCACAAAAGCATGGGCAGCTTTAGATGCCACCACAAAGGAAATTGTCGGGGGTTACCACACATTTATTGCCTGGTCAAACATGTCTCGTGATCAACTTGAGTCTTTCCAGCGGACATCGTTCATCAAGTGCTATGAACAGCTCACACTTAAACAACGGCAGAATGGCTCATTACCTGATAACTACCGTGTAACAATAGGTACCGACGCTGACGAAGAAAACCTCGTCGAGCAGAGCAATCCTGCTACAGGAAATATCGAGTCTGATAGCGAAAAAATACAAGCCCCTAAAGCCGTTATAAACAACGTTTACCTTAGATTGACTGGAAAGCAAAAATACACTGAATGATCTCAAATAACACGCCTTTTGAGCGCAGCGTTCATCTAATGAGACTAATCCGGAGCGGGTTAGTCTCTCTTTTATTACGTCGTGTATATGGCATTTGCTGGCACAGATATGTATTTGAGCGCCATTATACACTATAAACAATACGTACTCAGAACTTTCACCCTTTAGAGCGCGCCTATGGAGCGCATACCAAAAAAAGAGAGAAGGTTATGCCTTCTCTCTTTGTCCACATCTCTTCGGAGGTAATATATTTCGTCCATTTCGGAAGAATATCTATGTTTCCTCTTTTGGTTGCTCAGGCCACATGTACCTGAGTCATCTGTTCTCCTAAAATATACCTAACTGCTTTTTCTGCCTGTCCGGCAGCAAATACTATCATTCTCTTGTCATCCTGCAGGGCTTTTAACCAGCCCTGCACATATCCTGCGGAGTTTCGAATGCTATGATCCGTCTCAATCCCCAAGTAGTTCATGAGGCAGGCGCATCCGATTTCCGCCACAAGCTCCTCCTTGCTGTATGTTTCTGATCCAAAAGCCACCGTATGCAGCCCCGGTCGATTCAGCCGACTCACATGTCCCGTTGAATGAACGATCTCATGTAAAGCAGTGGAATAGTACTCCTCCGGATACTCATACTGCCACAGCGATGGGATATGTATCACATCCTGCGCCGGAGAGTAATATGCCGAATTCGACTGCTCATCCTCCAAGTGGATTCCTTCTCGCATTAAATATCCGTGGACCAACTTTTCCGCCTGCTCGATCGGATAATGGTTGTAGATCTTGATCCGTGGCTCCAAGGGAGCTACACCATCTACCTGTGAAACATGGAAAACTCGGTAAAACCTTAGAACAGGTCCCTTTCTTTTCTGATCCTGCTCTTCTTCAGCAATGTCTTTGTTTGTTTCCTCTTCTTCTGGCCATTTCCAAAAAACGACGATCTCTGACTTTTCGCCTTTGCGGATCCTTCCGCCGAGTTTAGTCCATTGGCCAAAAGTTGCATACTCGCCGGAGTGTGTGAGCATCATCTGGTTAAGCAGGCTATACTGCTTGCCGGAAATCCTGTTAAAAGCCCCTCCTGCAACCGTACACCAGGGACGGTGCCAGGGAATCTCTCCCATCTGCAGGAGGTTAAGGATCTTATCCGTCACGATCTGGAAAACATCCGCCATCACAGCACCTCCGCTCTGCAGATCATTTTGATCTCATGAGAGGACACCTTGTACTGGTACACTACCGGCTCCAGCTGCAGGATCGGATCGACCTGTGCGGTATTAATCTCATTAACGATATACGCGAGATCGGAGACCTCCATATCGACTCCGAGTTTTGATCCGGCGATGACGATTACTTCCTCAGTAGAAGAGGGAAGGATGTAACACATCTCTTCACCATGCTCTTCGCAGTACTGCCGGAAAAGGCCCGGCAGATACAGCACACTTGCGCCACCGGGCAGGTGTGTTGTAGCTACGTAGAGCGTATCATCATTGTCCGCATACAGCCCGAGCAGTTCTGCCATGCTGCAGATAAAGGCGGCCGAAGCCGTATTTTTCTCAGCTGCTTTCCAAAAGTCTTCTTCTGAAACTCCTGTCGCCTCGATGAGCTTTTCTGTAACGCGGATTGTTCCCGACTGATCCGGACCGAGATCCAGCCTCAGCCGGATCTGGAGCTCCAGATTCAGGTACGGTTTCTTCACGACTTCATCAGTTCCTCTTTTTGCCAAGGAAAGAAAGATGTTTTCTTTCACATATTCCCAGTCTGTCATTTTCTGCGTGGGGATCTCCGGCAGCTTTTCTGCCATGATTATACGCACCTTTGTGACAAACTCGTTAATTGTTTCCTCCTCTGAGTAGTAGACAACCGGGCTGACTTGTCCATCGCCGGTTATGATAAGGACTCCTTTGCACGGGACTCCATTCTTCGTGACGGTCACCTGCTCAGCGTCCACTCCCTCTTTTTTAAGCGCCTCAAGTATTCCTTTTTCATAGTTCCTCATTTTTGATCCTTTCCGCCCGTCATCTTTTGAACGGGCTAATACAATAGTGTTGCCCGTTCTGCGAACGGAAGTATAAAATTGCACGAGATGCGAGCCTCGTGTACATGGGGTCATATGAGATTACTGTCATGTACTGTGTCTATAGTGACACCTGCTGTCTTTCCCTTTTCGCGATGGCTACTGGGATGACAAGAAAACAACTAATAAATATAATCCCAACCCCTCCCCGCTATGGGGAGGACGCTCCCAGCTTAATGAGCTGTTTAAAGTCGCTGGGACGACTGGTTAATGTGCTCTCTCCAGTCTCGGAGCGGAGTCATCATTCTTTTTTAATCGTCTCTGATCTACACCGAACTTTTTACGCTGGTAGCTCAGGGCAAACAGTATTTCGTCTTTCAAATCCTGCGGCAAATTCAGTGATTCGACCATTTCTTTTTTCTCGTCGAACACTTTTTTGAGAACAGGTACAATCTCCGCCGCATCAGGGTCCGCCAATCGATTGAATATTTTTCGGAGTTTGCTGAGGTTTCTCCTCCACGAGCCTCTGCCGATCAAATCGTCCAGATCCTGTCTTGTAAGCCCAAATATTGCAGTGTTGCTCGTATCGATTATCATGAAATCAAGATTGTCAGACAGCATTTTGTCCATGTCGAAAATAATGCGTTTCCCCATTTTCATCTTTCCTCTCTATATATAAGTCTATTTATGTAATCCGCATCCTTCTCCCCGCCGTACATCAGGATTACTGTGCGTATGCGGTCTTCCCCGCTGGCACCGTATATGTCCATTAGGTCTGAAAGCATCCTGTGGGAACGTATCCTTCCCCCGGCTTCCCATTTTTGTATTGATACAATGCTCACCCCTAAAACGACAGCCACCTCTTCCTGTGTGAAACCGGCTTTTTCACGAAGTATTCTCAGTACACTTCCACTCGTCATCTCTTAACCCCCGTCTCCTCTTCGATCACTTTTTTCACTAAAACCGGCAGGTCAACATCTACCAAAGATTCTGCAAAGTCAGAGCAAAGAAAATCTATGCACTTTTGCCTTAGGGCTTCCGCTGCTGGACCTTTCGAACGGAGTGCAAGACGCAGGTCTGAAAAGATCGTGGCAATCCAGGCGTTTGCCAAAGACTGATACCCCGCTTCCGGAGGATCGGGAACCACGTATTTAATTCTGCTTTTCATCTTCTATTTACCTCCGTCGTGAATGCCCTTTCCGCCGACCAATTCAGACGGAAACGAGTTCTCAGAGTTTCATAGTTAATTTCAAGCTCTTCTGACCACTCTACGAGGCACATTCTCTTTCCTGCGTAACAGATCATACGACAATTACGTCGATTCCGGTTGTTTTCCCGGTGGGATACAAATCTGCAATTTGCCGGCTCGTAGTCTTTATCGTTGTCGATCCTATCCAGTTCAAGATATTCTTCATATCCATGCGCTATCGCCCAATTTCGAAAGGCCTCAAAACTTACCCTCCACTCTTCACAGACGCGGATTCCTCGGCCACCATACCGCTGATATGTCTTCCCTTTACTGGGACGATAGCAACGCGATATCATATTTTCCCAGATGCGATACAGACGTGTACGCCCGTACGCATCTTTACGTGCGTTGTAGTCATTTATCGTCATGGATTAACCCCCTTCCGACTTATCTACACTTTCTTACACTTTCTATATGGAAGAAAATGTGCTCTGAAGGTTTCGGTTTTGCTGTGAGCATACGGTTGGGGGAGTATGCAGATGCTGAAAAAAGAGCATGTGGACGAAGACGTGAATCGAGTAGGAGGGGGTGATAAGCCCCCGTCCTCTCACACCACCGTGCGTACCGTTCGGTACACGGCGGTTTCAATAGTTGACGTG
>JBGUJH010000151.1:0-38636 GCA_045113775.1 Lachnospiraceae bacterium
TATGAGGACGCGCTGGCATTTTCCAAAGTCTTCAAAGCCAGATTCGGAACCAATCCCAGTGCTTACAGAAAAAAACACCGGTCGGGACAGGAGTAAGCACGGGGAACTTATAAAGGCAATTTGTAAATATATACAAATCAAAGGCGCCGGAGATGTATATATTTGCATTAATTGATCCTCTTTCAGACTGCTTTCTGACCGCTTATTTGGGAAAATAGTCAAAAAAAGAGGTGAAAAACACATAAATCTATACTGTTGCGACATTAGTCCATGGTCGACTTTGCCCTGCGTGGAATAAACTCATTTTATCTAATGGCACATTCTGTGTTTTCAGCACCGGATGTGCCGGGGGCATAACTGTTGACTATAGATTAATGCACACGTCAACAGAAACTCACTTACACAAGGAGGGTAGTTTATGAAAATGAAAAAAGTAATGGCATTTGCGCTGGCAGGAGTTATGGCTCTTTCTATCGCAGCATGCGGCGGCGGATCCGGTGCGAGCACCAGCACTGATTCAGGGTCTGCAGGCTCTGCTGACGCAGGATCAGCTGCATCCGGGGCCCTGACCATCAACATCTGGGACGCAAACCAGCAGGCAGGTATTCAGGAAATCTGCAATGACTGGACAGCTCTGGGAAACCCCGAAGTCAAGGTTGAAGTTATTGACTGGGACAACTACTGGACACTGCTTGAGGCAGGTGCTTCCGGCGGACAGCTCGCGGATGTATTCTGGATGCATTCCGACTATGCGCAGATCTACATGGAAAATGATATCCTGCTGGATCTGACGGATTACATCGCAAAAGACGGCGTCGATATGAGCATCTATTATCCTGACATCGCAGCGATCTACACACGCAGTGACGGCAAGATCTTCGCTCTGCCCAAGGATCACGACACCATCGCGCTCCTTTACAACAAGGCGCTCTTTGACCAGGCGGGTGTTGCGTATCCGACTGATGAGTGGACCTATCAGGACATGTATGAAGCCGCGAAAGCGATCACAGAGGGAACCGCAGCTGATGTCTACGGCTACGCTCTCAATACGTCGAACGACCAGGACGGCTGGTACAACTACATTTATTCTTACGGCGGAAATGTTGTAAACACAGAGAAGACCGATACAGCTCTTGATTCTGCTGAATCCAAGGCTGCCATGGAGCAGGTCCGCCTGATGCTCACTGTTGCAACACCGCAGGCAATTGTGGCTGAGTCCGGTACGGATTCCCTGTTCCAGTCCGGCAAGGTCGCCATGATCACACAGGGCTCCTGGATGATCAACTCCTTCTACACAGCTGAGAACAGCAAGGATTATGCATGGGCAGAAATCCCTTACTTCGACAGGAACGGCGACGGTGCCTGCCAGAAGGATGAGAGATGGACTTGCTACAACGGACTTGGCTGGGCAGCAGCAGCGAATACCGCTAATCCCGACGCGGCAGCAAGCCTGATCGAGTATCTCTGCTCCAAGGACGCGCAGATCAAGCAGGCACAGCTCGGTGTTACCATGGCAGGTATCCCCGGAATCTCCGAGGACTTCGCTAACGCTTTTGAAGGCATGGATGTATCCGCGTTTACAAAGGTTGAAGAAAACGGAACTCTGTATGTACGTCCCGGCACACGTAATTCCGGCAAGTGGCAGACTCCTATGAAGCAGGCAGGTTACTTCCTCGATGCATGGCAGGCTCCCGAGAACCCTCAGGCTATGTCTGATGCATGCGACAAAGTCGCGAAGCTGATCCGTGACTGCATCGCAGAAGAACAGTAATAAGTTTTACAGATCGCTAACTGAGAGATACTGCGGACTGTCGCTGTAAAGCGGCAGTCCGCTGATAAATCATCTTCATGAAAGGGGGCATGCATGAAGGAAAAGAAAAAGATGACGCCCAGAGAAAAGAACGAGGCGATATGGGGATTAGCCTTTGTGGCGCCTACCATGATCGGCCTGATCGTTCTGAACTTCTATCCGGCCATCAATACAGTTTATCAGTCTTTTTGTAAGACAGGCGATTTCGGAAAGGGCAACACTTTTGTCGGACTCGCCAATTATTCAAAGGCATTTGCGGATCCGGAGATTTGGCAGTCGCTGATCAATACGGTAAAATACGCGATTATCGAAGTCCCTTTAGGCGTAGTGATCGCTCTGCTTCTTGCAGTTTTTCTTAACGGCAAGATTAAAGGGGTCTCTATATTCCGGACGATCTTCTTCCTCCCGATGGTCTGCGCGCCTGCGGCTGTCGCTATGGTTTGGAAGTGGCTTTACAATCAGCAGTTCGGTCTGTTCAACAATATTTTACACAAGAATATTGCGTGGATATCCGATCCCAAGATTGCATGGATTTCGGTCGGCGTCATCGGCGTATGGTCGATCATCGGCTATAACATGGTCCTGTTTATTTCCGGCCTGAAAGAGATTCCGGGGGACTACTACGAAGCGGCTTCGATCGACGGCGCGTCAGGGATCAACCAGTTCTTTAACATCACTGTTCCGCTTCTGAGCCCGACCACGTTCTTTATCGTGCAGACCCGTGTCATCGGCGCACTGACGATCTTCGACCTTATGTTCATGGTCATGGACAAGACCAACGCGGCACTGCCCAAGGTACAGTCCACAGTATACGTATTCTATAAGTATACATTCGACCAGGGCAATAAGGGCTACGGCGCAGCGATCGTTATGATCCTTGTGGCTTTCATCATGGTAGTCACAGTGATCATGCAGCGCGCTGAAAAGCGCTTCGTATTCTATAACTGAGAAAGGAGGGAATGATACATGGAAAGTGCAAGCACAAGAGATACAATCAGGAAAGTGATCGTCTATATCATCCTGATCATTATGGCTTTTATCATGCTGGTTCCCTTCGCGTGGATGATCCTCACTGCGCTCAAGACCAACCAGGAAGCAATTTCTGTCGATCCCTTCTATATTTTCCCGCATAACGGATGGCACTGGGAGACATTTGGAGAAGTATGGAAGAGCTACAACTTTGTGCTTCTTTATAAGAACACACTGCTCATGATCCTCTTCCGTGTCATTTGCGCATGCCTGACTGCAACTATGGCGGGCTACGCTTTCGGCAGACTGAACTTCCCGGGAAGGAAATTCCTGTTCTCACTTGTCCTGATTCAGATGATGATCCCTTCCACGATCTTCATCATCCCGCAGTACCTGATGGTTTCTTCACTTGGATGGCTCAATACTACGGCAGGACTTGTATTCCCCGGTATTGTCACCGCTTTCGGTACCTATCTGCTGAAGACAGGATACCAGGGATTGCCTAAGGATCTGGAGGAGGCGGCCGGCATTGACGGCTGCAATATCGGACAGAAATTCCTGATGATCATGATGCCGCTCACCAGATCATCAATGGTATCGCTCGGCATCTTCACCGCTCTGTTCGCGTTCAAGGATCTTATGTGGCCCATGATCGTATGCTCCAGCGTACAGACTACGACACTTGCAGCCGGCCTTGCAAAGGCTCAGGGACAGTACGGAAGCAACTATCCGCAGATGATGGCTGCTGCGGTCCTGGCAGTCGTGCCGATGATCGTGATCTATATCATCTTCCAGAAACAGTTCGTCGAAGGTATTGCGACTTCCGGCGGAAAACTGTAAAGAACAGTTTTAGTGTTTTGGTGTATAATGAGCTGCATATTGCAGCTCATTTTTTTCGGATTACAGCCGGATATGGAGATCATACATGGATAAAAAAAGCGGACGCCTTAAAAAGTGGTTTAAGTCTGAGAAAGATAAGATTTCGAGGATTCCCGGTACCGGAAAAAAGGTCGGTTATGTCTGGGAATACTATAAGCTCTGGATCATCGGATTAGTTTTCGGCATCTGGTTTGTAACATTTGCATTCCGCCAGTACACTACTGGGCTGAAGGATTACCGGTGCTTTATGATCTTCGCGAACACCTACGCCGACGCAGGCGATCACTCAAAGCTCTGGGAGGATTATATAGAGTACGCGGGGATCAATACCCGCGAGGAAGCTGTCCGATTTGAGGCAAATTCCTATTTTGACTACCTAAAGGGAGTTACCGGAAACAGCTATTTCGAAGCTTTTGTCGCGTATGCGGACAGCGGAGCCCTGGATGCGATCGTGATGGGGCGGGATTCCCTGGCTGCTCTGGGAAAGACAGGGAGACTCATGGATCTTGACAGTGAAGCATGCGCTTCGATCAGGGCAAAATATGGAGACCGTTTTCTCTATGCGGTCCCGCTTGACGAGGAATACAGCGGGGGAGAAGTGCCTGTCTGTATTGATATCAGTGACAGCCGTCTTGTGAGTCAATACGGGATCTATTCGGAACCCTGTGCGATCGGTATCGGAGCCAAGTCGGGAAATGTGGACGCAGTGGAACTTTTTCTCGATTTTCTCTTTAAAGAATAAAAGGAGATCTCGCTATGCTCTACTATATAACACTGTTTCTGATTTTCTGGGCTTTGATATATACTGCTGCCAGATTCCTTCAGTATTTCAGGATCGTCAAAAACTATAAAGAGGAGACGGAGGCCATCGTCAGGCAGGTCAGAGACCATGAGCCGGCAGGCAGAAAAGAGCCGCCGGCCCTTGATGTGCTTCTTGCGTACGAGGCCGGCGGAGAAGAGAGAAGCTCTGAGGTCGTTGTGCCCCGGGATCAGGCGGCGCAGTATCAGGCAGGAAACAAGGTCAGGATCCGCTATTATGTGGAAGAGAACGGAACCGTGCATATTGCTTCTGCCGGAGACGCACCTCGCAGACTCATGTACGCTTATCTGGCCGCGATCGTCCTGGAGATAGTGGTCTACGCGGTGGTCTGGCGCATCCTGCTGTAACTTTCGGAGGATAAGAATACCATGATACAAAGCTTTTTGGATAACGACAGCTTCTTCGGGAGATTCATGACGAAGCTCGGCATCATCATTGCCGCGAACATCATGTTCGTGCTGCTGAGCATCCCTTTTTTTACCATCGGGGCAGGGCTTTCCGCCCTTTATTACGTCATGTTCAGGACGCTGAGAAACGACGGAGTCGTAAATCCGTTTAAAGAGTTTTGGAACGGATTGCGGCTGAACTTCAAACAGGCAACGATATCCTGGATCATATTAGTTTTTTTGGCTTTTCTTCTGCTGACAGATATAAGGATCTGCAATGCGGCGGGAGGGACTCTGGAATTCCTGAAGATCGGGGCATACGTCATCGGGACAGCTGCAGTCATCATATACCTGTATCTGATTCCCGTGATGACCGCCTTTGAGGACACATTGCCGCATCAGATCCGGAACGCTATCTATTTCCTCGGGAAAAAGCCGTGGAAAGCGGCGGTCATACTGTTTTTTGACATCTTCCCCATGGTCCTCACCTTTTCGGACCTGCAGTCCCTGCCGCTCTACGCCTTTTTGTGGGTGTTGTGCGGATTCGGGCTCCAGGCCATGCTCGGGGCGACTCTGCTTCTTCCGGAGTTTGAGCCTTATCTTTCTGCGGGAGATGACAGCACAGAAGAAGAGATCACGGAACCTGAGCCGCGTATAATGACGGAAGAGGAGATCCTTGAAGATATGCAGAAGCTGGGAATGTGATCACCTATAATGGGCGTTTATGATTTGCAGTTGACAAATAGATGATTTAGCGTTAAATTATTTCAAATGCTTTAACTTAACAGCGATTTAAACCGATGAAGTGGAGATAAAGCAGAAGGGGCACTTACAGAGAGACCGGGAAGGTGAGAGCCGGTCAGAACGCTGCTCTGCAAATGGACCACGGAGGGCGCATTCAACGGCCGCAGAGCGGCTCAGTATCATGCGACGTGAAGGCATACGTCAGTTGCCGGGGATTTGTTTGAATTCCGACAAGAGTGCGCAGTGTGAACATGTACTGCGTAAATCAGGGTGGCACCGCGGATCAGTTCAGTTATGTGAGATTCGTCCCTGACAGGATGTATTTGTCCTGTCAGGGACTTTTTGTTCATTGAAAGTTCCTGACGGACGCAAATAGCGTGTAAAGGCGCTGAACGCTTCGATAAGGAGGAAACTATGATCAAAGAAGCCATCATCAAAATCGTGAACAAGGGAGATCTCACTTTCAATGAAGCAGAGACAGTGATGACAGAGATCATGAACGGGCAGACGACCCCCACCCAGAACGCGGCATTTCTGGCCGCATTGTCGACAAAGAGCACAAAAGCCGAGACGATTGATGAGATCACAGGCTGTGCCGTTGCGATGAGAAATAAGGCGATCCCCGTGGAACACGATGGTATGGAAGTACTTGAGATCGTCGGAACCGGCGGAGACAATGCGCGCACATTCAATATTTCGACCACATCCGCCATGATCGCGGCAGCCGCAGGCGTCAAGGTCGCCAAACACGGAAACAGAGCCGCCTCTTCCGACAGCGGTGCAGCGGACTGCCTGGAGGCCTTGGGCGTCAATATCCAGCAGTCGCCCGAAATGTGCCGAAAGCTCCTGAAGGAAGTCGGAGTCTGCTTCATGTTCGCACAGAAGTATCACACTTCCATGAAATATGTCGGTGCGATCAGAAGAGAACTGGGTTTCCGCACGGTGTTCAATATACTGGGTCCTCTGACTAATCCCGCGAAGCCCGAATTCTTCATGCTGGGCGTCTACGATGAATATCTCTGTGAGCCGGTGGCAAAAGTTCTCTCTTCCATGGGCGTAAAACATGCGCTGGTAGTATACGGAAGGGATAAGATGGACGAGGTCTCTCCCAGCTGTGAGACGACTGTCTGTGAGCTGAGAGACGGCTTTTACAGGACGATCGTGATCAAACCGGAAGATTTCGGCATGGTCAGAGGGGAAAAGGATGAGATCGTAGGCGGCACTCCGAAAGAAAACGCGGCTGTGACAAGAGGAATCCTGGAAGGCAGGATCACAGGGACAAAGAGAAACGCAGTTCTGCTCAACGCCGGCTGCGCGATCTACGCGGCAAATAAAGCGGCCAGTATTTCGGACGGAATCAGGATCGCGGCGGAAATGATCGAGAGCGGAAAGGCTCTTGAGGTACTGGATCAATTCGCTCGAGTGTCCAATGAAGAAATCTGACAGGTAATGAGGTTTAAACAGTATGACGATCCTGGATACGCTGGCAGCCCATGCGAGGGCACGGACACAAAGAAATAAACAGAAACTTCCGGAAGAGGAGATCCGCAAGACGGCGCTTGCCATGAACGCGGATACAGGATTCCCGTTTGAAAAATCGCTGGCAGAGCCGGGCATGTCCTTTATCTGTGAAGTAAAGAAGGCTTCTCCTTCTAAAGGGCTGATCGCGCCGTTTTTCCCCTATTTGGAGATCGCAAAGGAGTACGAGCAGGCAGGCGCTTCGGCCATCTCCTGCCTGACGGAGCCGGATTTCTTTCTGGGGAGCGACGAATATCTGCGCGGGATCGCGAAAGAAGTGAAGATTCCGATTCTGCGAAAAGACTTTACCGTAGATCCTTATATGATCTATGAGGCCAAGGTGATGGGCGCGTCCGCAGTTCTCCTCATCTGCGCGATCCTTACGGACGAGGAACTGGTCGAATTCGGCAAAACAGCGAGAGCTCTGGGGCTTTCGGTGTTGGTGGAGGCCCATGACGAGAGGGAAGTAGAGCGGGCGCTCAAGGTGGAAAAAGCGATCATCGGAGTCAACAACAGGGACCTGAGGAATTTTACTGTAGACTGTCAAAATTCTGTGAGACTCAGAAAACTTGTTCCGAAGGACAGGCTGTTTGTATCAGAGAGCGGAATAAGGACGGCGGAGGATATAGAAGTCCTGCGCAGATGCGGTACTGACGCGGTCCTGATCGGAGAGACGCTCATGAGAAGTTCCGATAAAGCCGGGGAGCTCAAACGCCTGAGAGGAGACCATAGAAGATGAATGGGCAGGATATAAAGCCGACCGGGATCAAGATCTGCGGGATGCGCAGACAGGAGGACATTGAAGCGGCCAACCGATGCAGGCCGGATTATATCGGGTTCATTCTGTCTGATGGATTCAGGAGATCCGTGGAACCGCGGGAGGCGAGACGGATGTGCAGACTGCTGGATCCCGGGATCCGGGCCGTCGGAGTATTTGTTGATGAGCCGGTCGGAAAGGTCGCCGAGTCCTGTGATTTTCTGGATCTGGTCCAGCTCCATGGGCATGAAGACAACAGTTATCTGGAAAAGCTGAGAGAATTGACCGATAAACCTATTATCCGGGCCTTCAGGATATCAGGGCATGATGACTTTAAAAGAGCGATGGAGAGCAGCGCAGACCTAATCCTTTTGGACAGCGGCACGGGGAGCGGGCGGTCTTTTGACTGGGATCTGATCGGGAAACCGGAACGGCCCTGGATATTGGCAGGAGGTCTCGGACCGGACAATGTCGCCGAGGCCGTCAGCAGATTCCGCCCTTACGCAGTGGACCTGAGCAGCGGGGCGGAAACAGACGGATGGAAAGATCCGGAGAAAATGAGACTGTGCGTAGAGGCGGTAAGAAAAAGCGCGGGTGTTCCTGCATAAAGGCAAAACATAGAAAGAGGTGACGAAATGTCCAGAGGCAGATTTGGTAAATTCGGCGGCCAGTATGTGCCGGAAACACTGATGAACGAGCTGATCCGTTTGGAAGAGCAGTACAACTATTATAAAAATGATCCGGAGTTCCGCACCGAGCTGACAGAGCTCCTGAACAGCTACGCGGGCAGGCCTTCCCGCCTTTACTATGCGGAGAAGATGACTGAGGACCTCGGAGGAGCGGGGATCTATCTCAAGAGAGAGGACCTGAATCATACCGGGGCCCACAAGATCAACAACTGCCTGGGCCAGGTGCTCCTCGCCAAAAAGATGGGAAAGACCCGGGTGATCGCGGAGACGGGAGCCGGCCAGCACGGCGTGGCTACAGCTACCGCCGCTGCCCTTCTCGGACTGGAGTGTGAAGTGTTCATGGGAAGGCTGGACTGCGAGAGGCAGAAGCTCAACGTATACAGAATGGAGCTTCTGGGCGCCAAGGTACATCCTGTTGAGAGCGGGACCAAGGTGCTCAAGGACGCGGTCAATGAGACAATGCGCGAATGGGCGGGCAGAGTGGATGACACCCATTATGTTCTGGGATCTGTCATGGGACCGCATCCTTTCCCGACCATGGTCAGAGACTTTCAGGCCGTCATCTCCGAAGAAGCGAGGGAGCAGATCCTTGCGGCGCAGGGAAAGCTTCCGGACGCCGTGATCGCCTGTGTGGGCGGGGGAAGCAACGCGATCGGGATGTTCTATCATTTCATAGATGATGAAGGAGTGAGGCTGATCGGGTGCGAAGCGGCAGGACGAGGCATTGAGACGGGAGAGCACGCGGCGACGATCTCAGACGGGAGCCTTGGGGTATTCCATGGTATGAAGTCACTTTTTTGCCAGAACGAATACGGACAGATCAAAGAAGTTTATTCCATCTCGGCAGGCCTGGATTATCCCGGAATCGGTCCCGAACACGCCTATCTCCATGATATCGGAAGGGCGGAGTATGTTCCTGTCACTGACGATGAGGCCGTGGAGGCTTTCGAGTATCTGGCAAGGACTGAAGGCATCATATGCGCGATCGAGAGCGCGCACGCCGTAGCGCAGGCCAAAAAGATCGCTCCTTCAATGAGAAAAGACCAGAGCCTGATCATCTGTCTGTCCGGAAGGGGAGACAAGGACGTCGCGGCCATTGCCCGGTACAGAGGCATCAGGATCGAGGACTGAACCCGGAAAGGAGAAGAGAAGAATTATGGCACGAACAATCAGAGATGCTTTTGGGCGAGGCAAGGCGTTTATACCATTTATTACAGCGGGAGATCCGAATCTTGACAAAACGGCGGAATACATTCTCGAGATGGAGCGCGCGGGAGCGGACCTCATTGAGATCGGGATCCCTTTCTCTGATCCGATCGCGGAAGGCGTAGTGATCCAGGAGGCAGACCTGCGGGCTCTGCAGTCGGGAACGACGACGGACGGCATATTTGATATGGTAGAAAAGCTAAGGCAAAAGACAGATATGCCCCTGGTCTTTATGGGGTATCTCAACCCTGTCTTTCACTATGGTTATGAGAAGTTTTTCAAGAGATGCGCGGAATGTGGGATAAGCGGCATCATTATTCCTGATCTGCCATATGAAGAAAAAGGAGAGTGCGACGAGATCGCGGCGAGCTATGGCGTGGATGTCATCTCCATGATCGCCCCTACGTCTGCTTCCAGGATCCGGGCGATCGCGTCGGAGGCTAAAGGATTTTTATATGTTGTTTCTTCGATGGGGGTCACCGGGGTCCGATCCGAGATCAAAACAGATCTGACCTCGATCCTTTCAGCGGTCCGCGAGGCGTCGGATATTCCCGCAGCAGTCGGGTTCGGAATCAATACTCCGGAGCAGGCCGCGAAGATCGCGCAGGTCGCCGACGGCGTGATCGTGGGAAGCGCGATCGTAAGAATAGTGGCTCGTTACGGGGATCTTGCCGGACCTCATATCTATGAATATGTCAAAAATATGAAGGATTCAATCAGAATAAATTAATATTTAAACACAAAAATTAATAATTAATTAAAAAACTCTCCCGCAAATGTTGCATTTCTGTAATTAATATATTACAATAATGTTACATTTGATAAGGGAGAGTTTAATCATGAAAAGATTATTGGCAGTAATTCTCACATCATGTATGATCGCAGGACTTGCGTCACCTGCCGGCAGCGGACTGATGACGGAGATCAGGGCAAACACAGAAGCGGCTTTCAGCAATCTCGGAGCATCTGAAGACCGGACAGAGAGCGCGGCGGAAGGCGCGGAAAGCTTCGATGGAGCTATTCAGAGCCTTTATGACAATTCAATGTCAGCCACGGATGAAGAAGTCCTCGCATCAGCTCAGATGATGCCTTCCGATTTTACGGCAGTGGAATCGGAACTTGGCGAGAACGCCGATGAGCTCATTGACTACCTCAAATATTACGAGGCGGCCAAGAGCAGCTATATAGCCGGCTGCGGGGATAATAAGCATGATTTCTCAGGCGACGTGATCACAGAGTGGGACAAACAGGGGAAATATACTTCCTATGTTATATCTGCAGATGACCAGGTCCGCACCCTGGTTCCCAGGATCAAGGTCAACGGCTGCTCCGTCGAAGGAAAGACTACAGTACTCGATATTTACGAGTGGATGACAGTCGGTTACGCTTCTGACGAAGAATCCGCTGTCAATGCCGCGGCATATGGTTATACATTCTCTCTTAAACTTGACAAGGACATTAAAGGAAGCTGGAAGATCGCTTCCGTGGAAGATACTGACAGCAACTTTGACTGGATGGAAGAAGAGATCGAGTATTCCCTGCAGGCAGAGAGCGAGAGCACAGACCCTCTCAGAGCTTTCTCCGAAGACGGGGAGCAGGAAATGATGGCAGCGGCTGCCGCCAAGTCTTATACCTACGACGTTTCCAAGGCCATTGCCTATGCCGATAAATACTGCATCAATTACAACTCTTCATATAACAGCTACAAGGGCAGAGGAGGAGATTGCGCGAACTTCGTCTCCCAGTGCCTCTATAACGGCGGTTTCAAGCAGGACTCTGTGTGGTACAAGCACAGCGTAGCATGGATCAACGTCATGAAGCAGATCGCGCACTTCAAACAGTACGGAACCTTCATGAATGCCAACAACGGCAATATTCTCAGGGGAAATCCGATCTATTTCGACTGGAACGGCGACAGCACATATGACCACGCGACGATCTGTGTCGGGCGCAATAACAGCGGAAAAGCGATCCTGGATTCCCATACCAAGGATCTCTATCACGCGACCTGGGACAACTGGAGCTTTAAGAAGGCAGCTACAATTCAGCTGCACGGATCGGGATCCTCTTCCTCAACTGCCGAGGGAGGAAAGTGGAAGAGCGACTCCACCGGAAAGTGGTACGAATACGGTGACGGCACTTGCCTCAAGAGCTGCTTCAAGACCATTGACGGAAAGAGATATTACTTCAACGCCAGAGGCTATGCGGTCAAGGGACTTCAGAAGATCAACGGTAATTACTATTTCTTCAATACATCGACCTGCGTGATGACGACAGGCTGGGTGACATACAACGGAAATAAGTACTATTTCGGATCTGACGGCGCGGGCTATACCGAGTGGGAAAATATCGGAGGCCACTATTACTACTTTAATCCTGCCAACTGCGTGATGGTAAAGGGATTCTACAGAGTCAAGACCAAGCTTCACTATTTTGACAGCAACGGAGTGGAGCAGTTCGGATGGATCACCGTCAACGGCAGGAAGTACTATCTTGACGAGTACGGTGTCGTGCAGTTCGGCTGGCAGACAGTCGGCGGCAAGAAGTATTACTTCGATACAAACGGCGCCATGGTGAAGGGCGTTGTCCAGATCGACGGCGTAAAGTACGATTTCGACAGCAATGGCGTTTACAAAGGAAAATCTGCGGCGACTTCGGCTGCGACCATAGTTGATACCAAGAAGAATACGACAAAATACGGTTCTGCCGGCGCTCCTAAAGTGGCATCCGATAAGACCGGATGGGTAGAGTCGGGAGGCAGCTGCTACTACTTCATAAATGGCAAGATGAAGAAGGGCTGGCTTAAGCTGGACGGGCAGTATTACTATCTGGGCGCCACCGGAGAAAGATTGACCGGATGGAAGAAGATCAACGGCAAGTTATATTACTTCAGCGACAAGGGCGTCATGAAGAAGGGCTGGCTCAAGCGGGGAGAAAGGTATTTCTACTTCGGGAGCAACGGCGTACGGGTGACCGGATGGAAGAAGATAGGACAGAACTGGTTCTATTTCAAGTCGGACGGAGTCATGAAGACCGGCTGGCTGCGGTCAGGCGGAGAGATGTATTACCTTGATTCTAAAGGCAGGATGAGAACCGGCTGGGTCAAGATCAACAAAAGGTATTTCTTCTTCAATAAGGATGGCGATATGAAGACCGGATGGCATCATGACGCGGACGGGAATACCTATTATCTGGAAAGCAACGGCGTAATGGCCACCGGAAAGAGGGTCATAAACGGAAGGACCTATTATTTTGACAGCTGGGGCGCGCTCAAAAACTGAGTAAACGATACCCGCGCGAAGAGAACTATTTAAGAGGAGGCAGTTGATGAGGAGTTATTCCTCAATCAGGCTGCCTCTCTTTTTTGTGCGATAAGCCAGGATCAGCGAGTCTCGAACTGCCGCAGTTCAGGGAGTACGGTCAGAAGCATGACGGTAAAGCAGGCTGTCCCTCCGACGAAGTTGGATATGGGTTCGGCAATGAATACGCCGAGGGCGCCGAATCCGAGGCGGGGGAGCAGATAGGTCAGCGGAACGACCATGACTACTTTTCGAAACAGAGAAAAGAAAATGGCGTGTTTTTTCTTGCCCAGCGCCTTGAACACAGTCTGGCCGGAGTATTGCAGAGCCTGAAATATAAAGGCAAAAAAGTAAAGGTGCAGGGCGGGGATCGCCTGCTCTATAAATGCGGGGTCAGACAGGAAAATGCCGATAAAAAAGGCGGGTCTGTATTCGATCAGTGCCCAGGTAACCGCAGTATAAGCGATAGAAGAGGCAGACATGATCATGATCGCTTTTCTGATCTGGTCCGCTCTGCGCGCCCCGTAATTAAAGCTGATCACCGGGGAGGAGCCTTCCGTGATCGCCAGAACCGGCGTATCGAGGATCTGTCTGACGGAACTGACAACAGTCATGATCGAAACGTAAATCTCTCCGCCGTAAGCAGAGAGGACGCTGTTGCAGGAAATACTGACAAGGCTGTTGGTAAACTGCATTATGAACGGAGCGGCGCCAAGGCTGACGATCTGCGCCGAGATTTCGCGAGTGTCGGGTCCGAGAACATCGGACGGAGCGAGGAGCCTGAGCTCTGTCTGGCTTCCGGTCAGAAAACGAAGGACAAAGAGAGCGGACAGCCCCTGGGAGAGGACCGTGGCGACAGCAGCCCCTCTTATGCCCATTCCGAAGACAAAAATAAAAACGGGGTCGAGTATAATATTTGACAGCGCGCCGATCACAACAGTGACCATTCCTGCCCTGGAGAATCCCTGCGCATTGATATACGGGTTCATTCCCGTGGAGATCATCGCAAAAAAAGTGCCCAGAAGGTAGATCCTCAGATACTCCAGCGCAATGGGCAGATTGCCGGCAGTGGCGCCGAAGAGAGTCAGAAGTGGCGAAGCCAGAATCTCTCCGGCAAGAAGGATCACAGCTGAAGTGGCCGCGAGAAGGTAAAAGGCGGTATTCATGATCTGCTGAGCCTTCCTGAAATCGCCTTTTCCGCGCTCTATGGAACAGAGGGGAGAACCGCCGAGACCGAAGAGGTTGGTAAAAGCCGTGACGGTCAGAATTACAGGAAAACAGAGTCCGATCCCTCCCAGGGCGAGAGAACCTGTACCCGGAATTCTCCCTATGTAGATGCGGTCCACAATGCTGTACAGAAGAGTGAGCATCTGGGCTACGAGCATAGGGATAGCCGCCTGAAGGATATTATTCGCTATTTTGCCGTCAGAAAAGTCAATCTGTTTCATTTATTCAAGCCACGCTTTCATTTCGGTACAGTTTGTGAATAAAGGGGCGAGGTCCGCGCCGCGGGCCTTGACGTAAACCGCAACTATGTTACAGGAAAAACAGGTCAAATGCAACGGATATGATTGCAATCACTATTAAATTGTGGTAAATTCGATTGCATGGTGCGGTCTGCTTTGCCGGCAGTCGGCAAGCGGCCTGCTTAATACGTTATTGAGATGACAAGTGGAGGAATGAGATCCGTGAGTGACAGATATGACTGCCTGAAGCTGAAGAGCCAGCTGTGCTTTCCGCTTTACGCGTGTTCAAAGGAAATAATAAGACGTTACAAGCCTTTTCTTGATGAGGTCGACCTGACCTATACCCAGTATATAACTATGATGGCTTTATGGGAAAACAAGAGCATGAATGTCAGGGAGCTCGGCCTTTCTCTTTTCCTTGATTCGGGAACGCTGACGCCAGTGCTTAAAAAGCTTGAGAATAAGGGTTATATTGAGAGAAAGCGCTCTAAAGAAGATGAGCGCAATCTGATCGTGAGCGTGACTGATAAGGGCTGGGAACTCAGAGAAAAAGCGCTTAGTATCCCTCAGTCCATGTCCAGCTGCGTTAACCTTGAGCCCGGGGAGGCTTCAGAGCTTTACAGGCTCCTCTATAAGATCCTCGGACCGGAAGACCGCTAGTTCATTTGCGTATTCTGTGTGAATTGCGCGGGCAATGATAGCGGACCGGAGTGTTTTATGGTATATATATACATTATGTGTTTCATTTAGGAGTATAGATTATGTCCAAATTAATAGATATGATTTTCGGTACACACAGTCAGAGAGAACTTAAGAGAATTGAGCCTCTCGTAAAAAAGATCGAAGATCTGCGCCCTCAGATGCTCGAGCTGAGCGATGAGCAGCTCAGGGCTAAGACAGATGAGTTTAAGAAGAGACTCGCCGAAGGGGAGACACTCGACGATATCCTTCCTGAGGCATACGCGGCTGTCAGAGAAGGAGCAAGAAGGTCACTCGGTATGGAGCCTTTCCGCGTGCAGCTGATCGGCGGCATCATTCTGCACCAGGGCCGCATTGCGGAGATGAGGACCGGTGAAGGTAAGACGCTCGTAGCGACCATGCCCGCCTACCTCAATGCTCTTGAGGGAAGAGGCGTCCACGTCGTCACAGTCAACGATTATCTGGCCAAACGTGACGCGGAGTGGATGGGACAGGTCTATCAGTTCATGGGGCTGACGGTCGGCGTCGTCCTCAACAGTATGACCAGCGAGGAGAGGCAGGAAGCTTATAACTGCGACATCACATATGTGACGAACAACGAGCTCGGATTTGACTATCTGCGCGATAACATGGCCATTTACAAGAAGAATCTGGTCCTGCGCGAGCTTCACTACGCCATCATCGACGAGGTCGACTCCGTCCTCATCGATGAAGCGAGAACGCCTCTTATCATTTCCGGCCAGAGCGGCAAATCCACCAAGATCTACGAGGCCTGTGATATTTTGGCCAAGCAGATGAAGCGCGGCGAAGATATGGAGGATCTGTCCAAAATCGACGCGATCATGGGCGTTGAGAGAGAAGAGACCGGAGATTTCATCGTCAACGAGAAGGACAAGGTGGTCAATCTCACTGCGGAAGGCGTCTCGAAAGTAGAGAAATTCTTCCATATTCCCAACCTGGCGGATCCCGAGAACCTTGAGATCCAGCACTGCATCATTCTCGCGCTCAGGGCCAATAACCTGATGCACAGAGACCATGATTATATCGTAAAGGACGACCAGGTCCTCATCGTAGATGAGTTCACAGGACGCGTAATGCCCGGAAGACGGTACAGCGACGGCCTGCATCAGGCGATCGAAGCCAAGGAAAACGTAAAGGTCAAAAAAGAGAGCAAGACTCTCGCCACGATCACTTTCCAGAACTTCTTCAACAAGTTCGACAAGAAGTGCGGTATGACCGGTACAGCGCTCACCGAAGAGCGTGAGTTCCGCGAGATCTACGGTATGGACGTCATTGAGATCCCTACCAACAAGCCGGTCATCAGAATAGACCATCAGGACGCGGTCTATAAGACCAAAAAAGAGAAATACAAGGCAGTCGTGGAATCGGTCAAAGAAGCCCACGCCAAGGGACAGCCGGTCCTTGTGGGCACCATCACGATCCAGGTCTCTGAAGATGTGTCCAAGATGCTGAAGAGGGAAGGTATCCCTCACAATGTGCTGAACGCCAAGTTCCATGAGATGGAAGCGGAGATCGTCGCGCAGGCCGGTCAGCACGGAGCTGTCACGATCGCGACCAACATGGCAGGCCGTGGTACGGATATCAAGCTGGACGAAGAGGCGAAGGCAGCGGGCGGACTTAAGATCATCGGTACAGAGAGACACGAGTCCAGACGTATTGACAACCAGCTGCGAGGCCGAAGCGGACGTCAGGGCGATCCCGGCGAATCCCGTTTCTATATCTCCCTGGAAGATGACCTCATGCGCCTGTTCGGATCAGACAGAATGATCGCCATGTTCAACGCGCTCAAGATCCCGGAAGGCGAAGAGATCTCCCATAAATCCCTCACAAAGGCGGTCGAGGGCGCCCAGAAGAAGATCGAGGCGAACAACTTCGGAATCCGTAAGAACCTGCTTGACTATGACCAGGTCATGAACGAGCAGAGAGAGATCATGTACAAGCAGCGCCGCCAGGTACTTGACGGAGAGAGCATGAGAGATTCCATTCTCAATATGATTTCCGAGATCGTGGAGAGGGCTGTGGATACCAGTATTTCCGAGGACCAGGACAGCGATGACTGGAACCTGACCGAGCTCAACGAGCTGCTCCTGCCCACCATTCCCCTGAAGGTCATCAACAGAGGAAGGATCAAGGAGCGCACCAAGAACGGCCTTAAGCAGCAGCTCAAGGAAGAGGCTCTGGAAGCTTACGAGAGCAAGGAATCGGAGTTCCCGGATGAAGAAGCGGTCCGTGAGATCGAGCGCGTCGTCCTTCTCAAGGTCGTAGACAGAAAGTGGATGGACCACATCGACGATATGGACCAGCTGCGCCAGAGTATCGGCCTGCAGGCCCTGGGCCAGCACGACCCTCTTGTAGAGTACAAGATCGCCGGTTACGATATGTTCAACGAGATGAACCGCAATATCATGGAGGAGACGGTCCGGGTGCTGTTCCATGTTAAGGTCGAGCAGAAAGTTGAAAGAGAAGAGGTCGCCAAGGTGACCGGAACCAATAAGGATGAGACCACGGCTAAGGATCCCAAGAGAAGGGTCGAGAAGAAGATCTATCCCAACGACCCGTGCCCTTGCGGAAGCGGCAAGAAGTACAAGAACTGCTGCGGAAGAAAGGCTTAACAAGCGGCTCAGCTGCTCGCTCCGCGAGCCTTGGCTAATAACTATGTAAGGAGAATTACAGCGAATGATCGAATTAGACCAGATGAAACTCGAACTGCAGCAGTACGAAAAGCCGCTCGAGGAAGTCAGGGATTCACTGGACCTGGAATATAAGAAACAGAGGATCGAGGAACTTTCAAGGGAGTCGGAAGCTCCTGATTTCTGGAGCGACGCGGATACTGCCAATAAGAAGATGAAACAGCTCAAGGATCTGCAGACGCTGGTTGAGGAGGCGGACAACCTCAGCACTTCCTATGAGGAAATGATGATGCTCATCGAAATGGGCAACGAAGAAGATGACCGCTCCGTGATCGAGACGATCAGAGAGGATCTGGATGCCTTTATCGATAAACTTGAGAACATGAGACTCTCGACACTGCTGACCGGCGAATACGATGATTCCAACGCCATCGTAAGCCTGAATGCGGGCGCCGGCGGAACAGAGAGCTGCGACTGGTGTTCCATGCTCTACAGAATGTACACGCGATGGGCGGACCGCAAAGGGTTCAGCATCGATGTCATGAACTTTGTAGACGGCGATGAAGCCGGTATAAAATCCGTGGATTTCCAGATCAACGGCAGCAACGCGTACGGCTATCTGAAGTCCGAGAGAGGCGTGCACAGGCTTGTCCGCATTTCGCCCTTCAACGCGCAGGGCAAGAGACAGACGTCCTTTGTATCCTGCGACGTCATGCCGGATATCGAGAAAGATATCGACATCGTCATCAATCCCGACGATATCCGCATTGACACTTACCGAAGCAGCGGCGCGGGCGGACAGCACATCAACAAGACTTCCTCAGCGATACGTATCACGCACTTCCCTTCCGGGATCGTAGTGACCTGCCAGAATGAGCGCTCCCAGTTCCAGAACAAGGACAAGGCTATGCAGATGCTCAAGGCCAAGCTCTACATGAAGAAGATGGAAGAGGAGCAGGCCAAACTGGCCGGGATCCGCGGCGAAGTCAAGGACATCGCGTGGGGAAGCCAGATCCGCTCCTATGTCCTGCAGCCTTATACGATGGTGAAGGATACCAGGACCGGTGAAGAGACCAGCAATACGTCTGCTGTTCTGGACGGTGATATTGACCGCTTTATCAACGCCTACCTGAAGATGGAAGCCGGAAAAGCTGAGAGAAAGAATATCTAAGTGACTGATACAGAAAGACTTTTTGACAAAAATGCATATTTGACCGAATGCAGCGCGGCAGTCTTGAGCGTACGCCGAATTGATGAAGGCGTCAGCGAAAAGGAAGCATCCGGGAATAAGGACATCCCGGAAGCGGCCTGCGCCAAATATGAAGTGGTTTTGGATCGAACAGTGTTTTTCCCCGAAGGCGGCGGCCAGTCGTCGGATATCGGATGGATCTGCTCTGCAGAGAATCCTGGATGCGAAAATGATATGCTTGAAGTAACGGACGTGCAGATCGCGGACGGTGTGATCAGGCATACGGTGAGCTGCCCATCTGACAGGGAGGCGCCGTTTCGTTCCGGTGACGCGGTGAGCGTTAAGATCAACCGGGAGAGAAGGTTCGGATTCATGCAGAACCACACCGGCGAGCATATTTTGTCTGGACTCATGCACAAGCGGTACGGGTTCGACAATATCGGATTTCACTTGAGTGATAATTCAGTGACGCTGGACGTGAACGGACAGCTGGATGAGGAGGAGATCCTGATCCTGGAGCGGCTTGCCAATGAGGTCATTTACAGCAATCTTGCTGTTGAAGTTTCCTATCCCGGAGACGAAGAACTGGAGAAGATCGAATATCGAAGCAAGATCGAGATCGAGGGGCAGACCCGTCTTGTCACGATCCCCGGCGTGGATATCTGTGCCTGCTGCGCGCCGCACGTTAAGCAAACCGGTGAGATCGGACTGATCAAAATAGTGAAGGTCCTGAAATTTAACGGCGGTATGCGCCTGTTCATCGCGTGCGGAAGGAGAGCGTTCTCCCTCATGCAGAAGAGACAGCAGTGGATCGAGGAGGTCTCCCACCTCACGAACCGCAGCCAGGACGAGATCGGCGACGGCGTAAAGCACCTGCTTGACGAGATCGGCGATCTCAAACAGAAGAACAGGGACCTCGAGTACAAAGCTGCCTTTCTGCGGCTTGAAACGGTACCCCGGGAACGGGAAAACGTATTTCTGTTTGTCGGTGAGATGGACGCGATCGTCCAGCGCAACCTCGTCAACAGGATGTGTGAAGAGCACAGCGGGATCTGCGGTGTATTTGCCGGAAGCGACAAAGAAGGCAGATACCGCTACATCATAGCCAGCAGGTCGAGGGATTCCAGGGAAATACAGAAGATACTCAGAGATAAACTGGGGGCCAAAGGGGGCGGAAAGCCCGAAATGATCCAGGGATCCGTCATGGGAACGGAGTCCGCAATCACAGAGGTTCTTCCGTAAGAAGAATGATCTGCTTCACAAAGAAAGGAACTGAGAATGGCATCAACTGTTTTATCGGTAATGATCGTTATATGGGTCACAGTGATGGTGCTCCTGAGGCAAGTGGCAGCAAAAAACCGTTCTTCGAGCAATGCCGCGCGAAGGAACAGCCCCGGATCCGGTTCCCGGAAATGGTATACGGAGAAAGCTCCGGGCGCGACTGCCTCAAAAAGACGTGTCCGCTCATCCGACGGACACTGGCTGCGTGAAGAGCAGGATATCACATGCCGTCAGTACGGCCATAATCATCCCCGCTCGGTCGAACCGCAGTCCCGCTATATTGTCCACGAAGAGCCCACAGAAGGTTATATTGTGCTGAACGGAAAAAAGATGCTTCGTACGGAAGCGGACAAGTACGAGAACTCAATCTGACATATGACAGGAGAAGAAGGTGACACGGCCCACGGGCGGTGTCACTTTTTCGGATACAGAGGAGGAGCAATTTGAATAATCTGCCGAAAGAATTCCTGGAACGCATGCAGCAAATGCTGGGAGACGAATACGAGGCGTTCCTCGCGTCTTATACAGAACCCAGAAGACCCGGGCTCCGCGTTAATCTCCTGAAAAAAGGGAGTGAAGATACCTCGGAGCTTGCTGCGGTCTTATCACATTTCGGAGCGGATCCAATACCCTGGGCACCGACCGGCTATTACTACGACCCGCAGACAAGACCCGGCAAACACCCTTTTCACGAGGCGGGCGTCTATTACATGCAGGAGCCCAGCGCGATGGCCGTGGCTGCTCTGTCCGGCGTAAGACCCGGAATGCGGGTGCTTGACCTGTGCGCCGCGCCCGGCGGCAAGAGTACGCAGCTCGCGTCCATGCTGGGGGGAGAAGGGGTGCTCTATTCCAACGAGATCCACCCCGCCAGGGCAAAGATCCTCTCGCAGAATATTGAGAGAATGGGGATCACTAATGCCATTGTCCTGAATGAGGATCCTTCTGTACTCGCGGCGCGGTTCCCGCTGTATTTTGACACAGTTGTGGTCGACGCCCCCTGTTCCGGGGAGGGAATGTTCCGGAAAGAAGAAGAGGCGATCCCGAACTGGAGCATGGAGAACGTGGAGCTGTGCGCGGCAAGGCAGCAGAAGATTCTTGACTGCGCGGCGGAGATGACGGCAGCAGGCGGGACGCTTGTCTACTCTACGTGTACGTTCGCCCCGCAGGAAAATGAACAGAATGCCGGGCTGTTCCTGATGCGGCACCCGGACTTTGAGATCGCGGACCTTCCGGCGGAGCTCGGAGCAGAGTTTATGGAACGCACCGGGCTGTCCGCGGGGTCGGCTCAGTTCGCGGAAGGAGCCGGGATCCCGGAGGAAATACGGGAGTCGCTGCGCGGGAGTATCCGGCTGTGGCCCCACAAACTGGAAGGAGAGGGCCACTATCTGGCTGTTTTCAGAAAGAGCGGCAGCGGGATAAGGAGGAAAAGCGGAACATGCAGGCCTCTCGGAGACAGGGAAGCGCTCCGTCTTTGGAAGGAATTCTGCAAAGAGACTCTCACGGAAGCAGGCATGCGTGCAGTGGAAACTGAATCGTCAGACGCTGCGCTGATCCTCTTTGGAAAAGAGCTGTACAGGATCCCTGAAGCAGTCAGTCTTGACGGGCTCAGAGTACTCAGACCGGGCCTTCACCTCGGAACAATAAAGAAAAACCGGTTTGAGCCTTCTCATTCGCTGGCAGCCGCGCTGGGAACGTATGAGGTGCGATGCGCTGCGGAGATCTCAGATCCCGATGAAGAGGTAAAAGGAGACGGAAGAGCGGCTTCGGCATATCTGAGAGGGGAGAGCCTTTGGACGCAGGACTGTTCCCGGGTTAAAGGGAACAAGGGATGGTGCCTTATGACAGACTGCGGTTACAGCTGCGGCTGGGGAAAGCTTTCAGCGGGCCAGATCAAGAATCATTACCCCAAGGGAATGAGAAGACCGTATTGACTGTTCCGTTTTTTTGAACCGATTTTTTTGCACCCGGTCTTTTCGGACCGGGTGTATTATTGTATTCTTATGTGAGACTACCCGCACGCGGCGCAGCGGCTCGCATTGCGGGCCTTAACTTGACAGATCAGGCGGATCGGTACCGAGAGGAGCATACAATGGGATACAGAAACATGATCTTCGACGTTATGGTGATGAATATGGAGAGGCAGCTCACTGAGCTCGCCCATGAACGCTTCGGAAAGCCGCTGGAGATTTGCGGTGACGAAGAGACCTACCATATTCTGATGCTCCTGGTTAAGAGGATCCTCGCGATCAGCGAGATGAACAGCGGCGAGAAAAAAGTCTACTACGTATCAGCGGAGTTCCTGACAGGGAGATTTCTGCTCAATACACTGATCAATCTCGGGATCTACAGAAAGACAGAGAAGCTCCTGGCGCAATACGGAAAGAAGCTGGACAATGTGATCGAGTGCGAACCGGAACCTTCTCTGGGAAGCGGGGGGCTGGGACGTCTGTCCGCCTGTTTTATGGATTCTATCGCCACATTGGGGTATCCGGCTGAAGGGATCGGCCTCAACTATCACTACGGACTTTTCAGGCAGTCTTTTTCTGACCATCTGCAGGAGATGCACCCCGACAACTGGATGCAGTGGGACTCCTGGGAGGATCTGATGGAAATATGCTTCGATGTATATTTTGGCGGATTCAAAGTAAGGTCCCGTATGTATGAGATCAGCATTGCCGGCTACAAGAGCGGGATCAACAAGCTCAGGCTCTTCGATCTTGAGAGCGCGGACGGCTCCATTGTGCATGACGGGATCACATTTGATAAGACAGCCATCAGCAAGAATCTCACGCTGTTTGTCTATCCGGATGACTCCGATGAGGCGGGAAAGATCCTGCGGCTCTACCAGCAGTATTTTCTGGCCAGCAACGCCGCACAGCTGATCCTGCGTGAGATGAAAGCGCGCAAATGCGACCTCCGCAGAATGTACGACTATGCGGTGATCCAGATCAATGATACGCACTCCTCCCTGATCATCCCTGAGCTGATCCGTATCCTTACGGATGATAAAGCACTTTCCTTTATGGAAGCGGTCAAGGTGGTTACACGGACCTGCGCTTATACAAACCATACGATCCTCGCGGAGGCCCTCGAGATGTGGTCCATTGACCATCTCACGCAGGTAGTGCCGCAGCTCGTCCCGATCATCCACAGACTGGACCTGATCATCAAGAGCAATAACGCAGACCCTTCCGTCTGGATCATTGACACGGACAGAATGGTACATATGGCAAATCTGTGCGTCCATTTCACATTTTCCGTGAACGGGGTTGCCCGGATCCACACCGAGATCCTCAAGAATTCACAGCTCAGCGGATTTTATAAGATCTACCCTGAGCGATTCAGCAATAAGACTAACGGGATCTCTTTCCGCCGCTGGCTCTTTGGCTGCAACTCGGAACTCTCCGACTGGATCTCGGACAGAATAGGAAATGATTACAAGTTCGACCAGTCCCTTCTGGAAGGACTCAGAGAACTCGCTGATGATAAGACCGCTCTGGAGGAACTGGACCGGATCAAGGCCAAAGCAAAGAGAAAGCTTGCCGCTTATATTAAGGCCAGGGAGGGAGTACAGCTCCTTCCGGAGGGAATCTATGACCTGCAGGCAAAGCGGATCCACGAATACAAGCGCCAGCAGCTGGGAGCGCTGTATGTGATCCGCAAGTATCTGGAGATCAAGCGGGGGATCCTGCCTGCGAGGCCCATCAACTTTATCTTCGGAGGAAAAGCGGCCTCTGCTTATGTGCTGGCACAGGACATCATTCATCTGCTCCTTGTCCTTCAGGATGTCGTAAACGGCGATCCCGAAGTAAATCCCTATCTGCGGATGGTGATGGTCACCAATTACAATGTGACTTACGCGGAAAAACTCATTCCCGCAGCAGAAGTTTCCGAGCAGATATCCCTGGCTTCGAGGGAAGCTTCGGGAACCGGAAACATGAAACTGATGCTGAACGGCGCCCTGACGCTGGGAACAGAAGACGGTGCAAATGTCGAGTTAAGTGAATTAGTCGGAAAAGATAATATTTATCTGTTCGGAATAAGCGCCGAAGAAGCCATCGGGCATTTCGAGAGAGGAGATTACGATCCTTCGGGTATTTATAACAGTGACGAAAGGGTCAGAGAGGCGCTGGACTTCATTATCGGGCCGCAGATGTCGGCGATCGGGCACAGAGAGAATCTTCAGCGGCTGTACAATGAGATCAGATTCAACGACAGGTATATGACGCTGCTTGACTTCGAGGCTTATACTGAGACCAAGGACCGCATGCTGCGCGACTATGAGGACAGAGAGTTATGGAACAGGAAAGTTCTCCTGAACATAGCGGCAGCAGGATATTTCTCTTCGGACCGCACGATTTCCGAGTACAACAGAGATATCTGGAAGCTCAAATCATTCAAGACCTATTCTGAGGAAGGAAAATAAAGAGATTTATGGATCTTTTTGACTACATGAGGGAAACCGAGAAGGAGACGGAATCTCCGCTGGCTGCCCGCCTGCGCCCGGTGAAACTGGAAGAAGTCGTGGGACAGCAGCATATCATCGGTAAGGACAAACTCCTTTACAGGGCGATCAAGGCGGACAAAGTCAGCAGCCTCATTTTCTACGGGCCTCCCGGAACCGGCAAGACAACGCTTGCCAAGGTGATCGCCAATGCGACTAAAGCGCAGTTCCGGCAGATCAATGCGACGACCGCAGGAAAGAAGGATATGGAACAGGTCGTCAGGGAAGCGCAGGACGCGAGGGGAATGTTCGGACTAAAGACGATCCTCTTTATCGACGAGATCCACCGGTTTAACAAATCCCAGCAGGATTATCTTCTCCCCTTTGTGGAAGACGGAACACTGACTCTTATCGGCGCAACTACCGAGAATCCGTATTTTGAAGTGAACGGAGCACTTCTGTCCCGTTCAATGATCTTTGAACTCTACCCTCTCGGGACCGACGATATCATGGAACTCATCCGCAGAGCCGTGGAGGACCCGGAACGGGGAATGGGCGCTTACGACGCTGAGATCGGGGAAGAAGCCGCGCGGTTCCTCGCCGAAATGTCCGGGGGAGACGCCAGAAGGGCGCTCAACGCGGTCGAGCTGGGCATCATGACCACAGAGCGCAGCGGGGACGGACTCATCCATCTCACCATGGACGTCGTAAGGGAATGCATCCAGAAGAGAACGGCCCGCTATGATAAAAGCGGAGACAATCACTACGACACGATCTCCGCATTCATAAAGAGCATGCGCGGGAGCGACCCCGACGCGGCGGTATACTATCTTGCCAGAATGCTCGAAGCGGGAGAAGATCCCGTGTTTATTGCGCGAAGAATAATGATCTGCGCGTCTGAGGACGTAGGAAACGCGGATCCGAATGCTATAGTTGTCGCGGTGAACTGCTCAATGGCATGCGAGAGAATAGGGATGCCTGAATCACAGATCATCCTGTCCCAGGCAGCAGAGTATGTCGCAACTGCGCCCAAGAGCAATACAGCTGTGGAATCAATCATGGCAGCCAGAAAATCCGTACAGGAAACAGGCAGCCTTCCGATCCCCGGTTATCTGCAGGATGCACACTATAAAGGCGCGCAGGGATTGGGAAGAGGGATCGGTTATCAGTACGCGCATGTCTACGAGGATCACTATGCAGGGCAGCCCATGCTTCCGGAGCAGCTGCGCGGAGAGCGGTTCTACGTCCCTTCAGATAACGGTTATGAAAAAAAGATCAGAGAACATATGGCTTCTCTGACAAATGATAAAAGATATACGGATCCGGAACATCTCCTGCCAAGGCCGGACCATGAGGAGTAAAAATGTCTTCACCTCTTGCAGTTTACAAACTGATCATATTGTATCTTCTTGATAAAACAGACGGGGAGATCGCCATGGACAGGCTCTCCTCGTTTCTGCTGGAAAGGGGATACGTCAATTTTGTTTCTCTTATGGAGACGTATGCGCAGATCGAAGAGAGCGGCCTTGTCCGTTCAAGGGTCTCCGGTGACAGGTGCTTCTACGGGGTCACAGCCGAGGGAAGGCAGACCCTGAAACTTCTTGGCGGACAGCTCAGCAGAGATATAAGGGATCAGGCGGACGAGTTTTTGGCCAGCGAAGGGGCGGTGCTCCGCAATGAGCAGGCGGTTAGAGCGGACTGTATTCCGGCGGAGGGCGGAATGTATAATGTGGTCCTGCGCGTAACAGAAGGGACCGCTTCCATTATGGAAATAAGGCTGCAGGTGCCGGATAAAGCCCTGGCGGAAGAGATCTGCCGCAAATGGCCGGAGAAAAACGAGCAGATTTATAACTCTTTGATTGAAAATTTATTTTGATAGGCTTACAATGGTAGCGATAATTCTAACAGGCATCATAAGCCTGTCCGTTTCATGCGATAGTCTGCAAATATTACCCCATTAAGATTAAATCCCAACTGAGTTAAGCGATGCACACGCGTACAATCAGGCAACTGCTGTCAAACATGCAATCGGCACGCGGCGCAGTGGTCTTCGCGCGGGTCTGTAAATATTGAAGGAGGATTATGACAAAAGAAAGATACGAGTCTCTGGCATTACAAAATCTCAAGGAGATAGCCAAGAAGAGAGGAATGAAGAAGATCTCCACACTCAAGAAGGCGGAACTGATCGAAGCACTGCTTAAAAAAGACGAGGAAGACGCAGCTCAGCTCGCGGCGCAGAACGGCGGCCGCATGCCCAAGACAGACCAGAAGAAACCGGATGCCCCGATCGTACACAAGAACGAGTTCGCAAGTGAACTGGACAGCGGACAGATCGCTAACGGCATTCTGGAAGTAATGCCGGACGGGTACGGATTCATAAGGTGTGCCAACTATCTTCCGGGTGATAATGATATTTATGTAGCACCCAGTCAGATCAGAAGATTCAACCTCAAGACCGGTGATATCGTCAGAGGTAATATCAGAGTAAAGACTCAGGGAGAGAAATTCGGAGCGCTTCTTTTTGTCAAGTCCGTAAACGACATGAAGCCGGAAGAGGCCACAAAGCGTTATAATTTCGAGGATATGACGCCGATCTTCCCCGATGACAGGATCCGTCTGGAGAAGCCGGGAGCCGGCATATCCATGAGAGTCATGGACCTTCTGAGCCCTGTCGGAAAGGGGCAGAGAGGAATGATCGTATCTCCGCCCAAGGCAGGTAAGACGACCCTCATGAAAGAAGTGGCCAAGTCAGTAAAAGCCAACAATCCGGAGATACACCTGATCATACTGCTGATTGACGAGAGGCCCGAGGAAGTAACGGATATCAAAGAGGCCATCGAGGGCCCCAATGTGGAAGTGATCTACTCAACTTTCGACGAACTTCCCGAGCACCACAAGAGAGTGTCGGAGATGGTCATAGAGAGGGCAAAGCGCCTTGTTGAGCACAAGAAGGACGTCATGATCCTTCTGGACAGCATCACCAGGCTGACCCGTGCTTATAACCTCACAGAGCCTTCGAGCGGCAGGACGCTTTCGGGCGGCCTTGATCCGGCGGCGCTGCATATGCCCAAGAGATTCTTCGGCGCTGCCCGCAATATGAGAGAGGGCGGCAGCCTTACGATCCTCGCGACAGCCCTCATAGAGACAGGAAGCAAAATGGATGAGGTCGTCTATGAGGAATTCAAGGGAACGGGCAACATGGAGATGGTCCTCGACCGCAAGCTCTCCGAGAGAAGGATCTTCCCTGCAATAGATATGCAGAGGTCCAGCACGAGAAGAGACGACCTTCTGCTGACTCCCGACGAACTTGACGCCATTAACATGATCAGACGCGCTTTCAACGGAGTCAAATCGGAAGAAGCTGTCAACCAGGTACTGGATCTTTTCTCCAAAACGCGCAACAACGGCGAATTTGTGAGTATTGTCAAAAAACAGAAGTGGTTTTATTGACCGCGTTTTGCGGCCCGCACTTCGGTACGAGGTGCGAGCCTTGATTATGAGGGTATGAAATATGGACAGAAGATGTGGCGTGCTGCTTCCGGTCGCAAGCCTTCCGTCCCGATACGGGATCGGATGCTTTTCAAAAGAAGCATATGAGTTTGTTGATTTTCTGGCAGATTCGGGGCAGACCTATTGGCAGATCCTTCCGCTCGGGCAGACCGGCTATGGGGATTCTCCCTACCAATCCTTCTCAACATTTGCGGGAAATCCGTATTTTGTCGATCCGCAGGCTCTGATCGAGGCCGGATATATCAGCAGTGATGCTGCTGAACAGTTTGATTTCGGAAAAGAAACCCGCACTGTCGATTACGAAAAAATCTACAGGAACAGGTATACGCTGCTCCGGAAAGCTTACGCGAACAGCCCTTTCTGTCTGAATCCTTCAGAAAAGTGGGCAGGTCCCGCCTATAATGCCGACAGGACAGAATTTAATTATTTTATATGGGATAACTCTGAATGGCTTCCCGATTACGCTCTTTTCAGCGCGATCAAGGAATATTTTGACGGAGACATGTTCACAAAGTGGCCGGAAGAGATCCGTCTGCGTGACACAGCTGCCATGGACAGCTACAGGATCAAGCTGGATGAGGAGATCAGGTTCTGCGAGTTCCTGCAGTTCCTTTTCGCAAAACAGTGGAAGAAGCTCAAAACTTATGCCAATGACAAAGGCATTAAGATAATCGGAGACATCCCGATCTATGTCGCTTTTGACAGCGCTGACACCTGGAGCCATCCGGAACTCTTCGAACTGGATGAGAAGGGATTCCCGACGGTTGTCGCCGGCGTGCCGCCGGACGCGTTTTCCGCTACCGGCCAGCTCTGGGGCAATCCGATCTACCGCTGGAAATATCACAAGGCGACGGGGTATGACTGGTGGATGCAGAGACTGGAGCAGATGTTCCGCCTTTATGATGTGGTCAGGATCGACCACTTCAGAGGGTTCGACGAGTACTGGGCCGTACCGTACGGCAATCAGGACGCGATGGGCGGCAAATGGTGCAAAGGCCCCGGATACGCCCTCTTCAAAGTGATGAAGGAGAGACTGGGGGACAGAGAGATCATCGCGGAGGATCTGGGCTATCTGACCAGTTCGGTCTTAAAGCTGGTGAAACGAACAGGATATCCCGGAATGAAGGTCCTGCAGTTCGCATTCGACGGGAATACGGAAAACGCTTATCTGCCCCACAATCATACTAAAAATGCAGTGGTTTACACAGGGACTCACGACAACGACACGACCAGGGGATGGTACACAACCTCGGATCCGGAGCAGCAGGAACTGATCGATAAATACGCGGGGATCTGCTGCAGCCAGTCAGCCACATGGGAACTGATCCGGCTGGCGATGCAGAGTGTTGCTGACACGGCTATCATCCCGATCCAGGACTATCTCGATTACGGCTCCGCGGCAAGGATCAACACGCCCTCAACACTGGGCGGAAACTGGTGCTGGAGACTTGTGCCGGGAGAGCTTACGGAAGAACTGGGCGCCAAAATGAAAGAATTCGCACGCCTTTACGGGAGAATCCGCAAATAAACAGTTTTCATGTTGGAAATTTGGAAACTGTTGTGTTATAATGCACTGTAATTGTGTAAACCAGACAGGAGGATAGTAGTCAATGAAGGTTACGGTTGAGAAACTGGAAAAGAGTATGGCAAAACTCACGATCGAAGTGAGTGCCGAAGATTTTGATAAAGCAATCGATAAGGTATATCTCAGAGAGAGAAAGAGAGTGAATATCCCCGGATTCCGCAGGGGCAAGGCTCCCAGGAAGCTGATCGAGAAGATGTACGGCGTTGGAATTTTCCTTGAAGACGCCATCAATGATACGATCAACAGCACTTATCCCGAGGCAGCACAGAACTGCGAGATCAGCGATGAGATCTCTTCAAATCCCGAGATCGGCCTTGAGCAGGCCGAGGCCGGTATGCCTTTGATCTATACAGCAACTGTCGCAGTGAAGCCTCCGGTAGGCCTTGGCAAGTACAAGGGCGTAGTGATCGAGAAGATCGATACGGCCGTATCGGATGAGGAAGTCGAAGAAGAGCTCAAGAGAGAGCAGGAAAAGAATGCTTCTATTAAAGAGGTGACAGACAGAGCAGTTGCCGACGGCGACCAGATCAATCTCAATTTTGAGGGATTTGTCGACGGCGTCGCATTCGAAGGCGGCAAGGGCGAGGATTATCCTCTGACCATCGGCTCCGGTTCCTTTATCCCCGGCTTTGAGGAGCAGCTCATCGGCGCGGAGATCGGAAAAGAGATCGAAGTGAACGTCACATTCCCCGAGAACTATCAGTCCGAGGAACTCGCAGGCAAGCCCGCAGTATTTAAGTGCACCGTGCTGAAGATCAAAGAGAAGATCCTTCCTGAGCTGACAGACGAATTCGCTGATGATGTTTCCGAGTTCTCCACACTCGAGGAGTACAAGGCTGACATTCGCAAGAATCTTGAGGCGAAAAAGGCAGAGAGAGCCAAGACTGAGAAAGAGAACAAGGTCATTGACGCAATCATTGCTGACTCCGAGATCGAGATCCCTGAGCCCATGCTCAAAGCACAGCAGGAGCAGATCGTTGACGAATTCGCACAGAGACTTCAGTCCCAGGGCCTGAACATCGAGCAGTACTTCGCTTATATGGGAACCAGCAGGGAGAAGATGGTCGAGGAATCCAAGGACCAGGCTGATAAGCGCATCCGCACACGTCTCGTGCTGGAAGAGATCGTAAAGGTTGAGAATATCGTCGCCACCGAAGAGGACTTCGAGACAGAGCTCACAAAGCTCGCAGAAGCTTATGGAACCGATCTTGATACTGTAAAGAAAATCTTCGAGGGAAGAGACAAAGACAGAATGATGGAGGATATCGCGGTACAGAAGGCATTATCCTTTGTCGCTGACAATGCTGTAGAGAAGTGATCGGCTGGCGGAGCGCAGGAATGAGCTGTGCTCCGCCGTTTGCAGTTTTGCATTATATTACGTCTTGGCATTCGGCCGGCGGCGCAGCCGGCTGAAGAAGGCACTTCTACAAGGAGGTAACAATGGCAAATTTAGTTCCTTATGTTATTGAGCAGACAGGCACCGGAGAGAGATCTTACGATATTTTTTCCAGACTGCTCAAGGAAAGGATCATATTTCTCGGTGATGAGGTGAACGACACGTCAGCTCAGCTCATTGTCGCGCAGATGCTTTTCCTTGAAGGTGAGGATCCGGATAAGGACATCCAGTTCTACATCAACAGTCCCGGCGGTTCTATCTCCGCAGGCATGGCGATCTATGACACAATGCAGTTTGTTAAATGTGACGTTTCTACCATCTGTGTAGGAATGGCGGCCAGCATGGGAGCTTTTCTCCTGGCCGGCGGCACCAAGGGAAAGAGATATTCCCTTCCTCACTCGGAGATCCTGATCCATCAGCCCCTTGGCGGGACTCAGGGACAGGCCTCCGACATTGCCATTCAGGCGGCGCACATGGCCGCTATTAAAGAAAGAATGAACAGGATCCTCGCTCAGAACACAGGACAGCCTTATGAGAAGGTAGTCCAGGATACTGACAGGGATAATTGGATGACTCCTGAGCAGGCCCTTGAATACGGCCTGATCGACAGGATCTATACAACCCGCAAGGAGATTACTGATGGCAGATAAGACGAAAATGCAGCCGCGCAGATGCTCCTTCTGCAACAGGACCGAGAATCAGGTATCCAAACTGATCGCGGGCCCTGAAGGAGTTTATATCTGCGATGAATGCGTTGCGATCTGCGCCGACATTATCGACGAGTCGATCCAGGAGGACGACTATGCGGATGAGGAAACTGCCGAAGACGGCATCAATCTCCTCAAGCCGGCGGAGATCAAGAGATTTCTCGATGATTATGTGATCGGCCAAGATGAAGCCAAGAAGACACTCTCTGTCGCCGTTTATAACCACTATAAACGCATCAAGGCCAAACCCGGCAAGACAGAGGATGACGGCGTAGAACTCCAGAAGAGCAATATTTTGATGCTGGGCCCTACGGGTTCCGGTAAGACATATCTTGCGCAGACTCTTGCAAAGATCATCAATGTTCCCTTCGCGATCGCGGACGCGACCACGCTCACAGAAGCAGGTTATGTCGGCGAAGACGTAGAGAACATCCTTCTGAAGCTGATCCAGGCAGCGGATTACAACATCGAGCGTGCCCAGATCGGCATCATCTATATTGATGAAATTGACAAAATATCGAAAAAGGGCGAGAACGTCTCCATAACAAGAGACGTATCGGGAGAAGGCGTGCAGCAGGCTCTGCTCAAGATCATTGAAGGAACAAATGCATCGGTTCCTCCGCAGGGCGGCCGCAAGCATCCCCAGCAGGAACTCATTCAGATCAATACGACGAATATCCTGTTCATCGTGGGCGGCGCGTTTGACGGCCTGGATAAGATCATCAACGCGAGAACCGGAAAGAAAGCGATCGGCTTCCACGCAAATGTGGAAGGGCGCGACTCCAAAAAACTGGATGAGACACTTGCCCAGGTCCTTCCCCAGGACCTTGTAAAATTCGGCCTGATCCCCGAATTTATCGGACGTGTTCCCGTAGTTACGACTCTCAATGAACTGGACCGCGAAGCTCTGATCCGTATCCTCAAAGAGCCCAAGAACGCGCTGAGCAAACAGTATAAGAAGCTGTTCGCTTACGATGACGTCAAGCTCTCCTTCGAGGACGGCGCTCTTGAGGCCATTGCGGACCTCGCGGTAGAGCGCGGGACAGGAGCAAGAGGACTTCGCTCTATTATGGAGAAGGTCATGATGGACGTCATGTTCACTATTCCTTCGGATAAATCCATTAAGGAGTGCGTCATTACCAGGGAATCGGTCGTGAACGGGGAATCGCCCAAGGTGATCAGGGAGACTCCTGAGATCAAGACAATTGAACTTCTCGAGGCCAAATGATTACCATATAACACTGATTTTATGTCGCTTCTGCAATTCTTGCAGAAGCGATTATTGTATACGAACAGGAAGGGATATATATGGTCATTAAAACAGTAAATCTGGAAACAGTGTGCGGGATCACAAGCAAGCTTCCGGAAAATAAGAATCCTGAATTCGCCTTTGCAGGTAAGAGTAATGTGGGAAAATCGACTTTGATCAACGCCCTCATGAACCGCAAAGCATATGCAAGGACCAGCTCTACCCCCGGTAAGACACAGACGATCAACTATTACAATATCAATGATGAGTTCTATCTTGTGGACCTTCCCGGCTACGGTTACGCCACAGCCGGCGTGAAGGTAAAACAGAAGTGGGGACAGATGATCGAAAATTATCTCCATACCAGTAAGACGCTCGAAGCAGTATTTCTCCTGATCGATATCAGGCATGAGCCCTCTGAAAATGACGTAATGATGTTCGACTGGATGCTGGCAGCGGGATTTACTCCCTACATCATCGCGACAAAGTCGGATAAGATAAAAAGGAGCCAGATCGCCAAGCAGACTGCCATGATCCGCAGGACAATCAAAGAAAAGAGTACGGTGAGCCACGATGTGAGCTTCGAGGTGATCCCCTTTTCCGGTACGAGCAAAGCCGGCAGAGAAGATCTGTACAATATACTGGATGGCTTTCTCGCAAATGAATAAGATATGCTATAATTCAAGTGGGATCACTCCTTAACTGAGAAATCCCTAACTGAACTGTTGATGCGCACGCGGCGCAGCGGCTCGCAGAGCGGGCCTTGAATGATTCTTCAAAGGTGGGGTAATTATGAAGAGCTTCAGATTCAATCGGGCGATTTTTTCAGCCGGCGCAATAGCTCTGGGCATAGTTCTGCTCATTTGGCCTGCCGGCAGCCTCCTTATCATCGCCAAATGTGTCGGCATCATTCTTGCGGTCGGAGGAATAGCTGCAGGTGTCATGTATTACCGGGATCACGAATCAGCCGTAAAGTCGTTTTTGCTGGTTCTTGCTCTTGTTATGCTCATATGCGGCGTCGTGATCTTCCTGCATCCGGAAGAACTGGTCAAGCTGTTTCCTACGATCGTCGGGATCCTGGTGATGATCAGCGGCCTGATCAATCTGGGGGAGACTTTTGTCCTTTCGCGCAGCAAGTACGGCAAATGGTGGATATCGCTTATTATCGCGGTCATTACGATCGCTTTGGGAGTTTTCATTATTAACAAGGCCTTCAGTCTTGCCGCCCTGATCACAAGGATCGCCGGAGGTGTACTGATCTTTGACGGAGCGTCCCACCTCTGGGTCATCTCAAGGATCTCAAAGGCCTCTAAGGAATTCGAGTCCACAGTAGACGGATCCGCGGTAGAGGTCGGCCCCAAGGTGCCGGAAAACGGAGCGGCATCAGGACCTGCTGCGGGAGGCGGACCCGGCAGCCCTGCAGGCGCTGCATCTGCCGGAGCGAATAATGGAGCAGCCGGCGTTCAGGCTGCGGCCGGCGCAGAGTCCGGCGTTCAGACACCCGTAAACAGTGCGACGGCAGGTGCGCAGAACGCCGCAGACAGCGCGGCAGGTGAGTTGAAACCCGCAGACAGCGCGGCTGCGACCGGCGAAGCAGCAGGCGTTGAGCCGGCGTCGGACAATGAAGGAACATCTGCGTCCGTTGATGTGACGGACACGGACGGACAAGCTGTTTCCGGAAGCGAAGATAACATCCCTGAGTATATGGTGCAGAGTGAACAGGAAACAGATTTCCTGCAATACTCAGCCCAGAATCCCGTGAAGACCGACAAATCTGAATCGGAAGACGGTGAGCACGGAGAATAGAGTGATCATATAGGTTTACGGTACATACGAGGAGCCTTTGACCGGAGCACATACTAATGCATTCGGCAGAGGCTCTTTTTTGCCGCTCGCTGTCCGGTCGGAAAACACTGCTGTCAAAAACAGATTTCGATATTTAAGATATTTTTAAAATATTGCTTGACAAGTAAAAACCACGTGTTATAGTAGTTATAGAACAACACAAATGAAAGACTGCAAGAAAGGAGTGCTATGAATATACAGAAATTTACACAGAAATCAATTGAAGCTGTGAATCAGTGCGAAAAGCTTGCATATGAATACGGAAATCAGCAGATTGAGCAGGAACACCTGCTTTACAGTCTTTTAACTATAGAGGACAGCCTTATTCTGAAGCTCATCCAGAAGATGGGGATCGACCCCGGCGAGTTCAAGGACAGGGCGGAGCGCGCCCTGGCCGGCGTCAACAAGGTAAGAGGCTCCGAATCCAGAGTCTATGTCAGCGGCGACCTCAACAAGGTGCTGATCGGCGCGGAGAACGAGGCGAAGCAGCTTGGCGACGAGTACGTAAGTGTGGAGCATCTCTTCCTGTCCCTGATCCGGAACGCGGACCGTGTGATCTCACAGCTCTTCAAGGAGTATGGCATTACCAGGGATACTTTCCTGAAGGCCCTTTCAACCGTGAGAGGAAATCAGAGAGTGACTACAGATAATCCCGAGGCCACCTATGACACGCTCGCCAAGTACGGCGAAGAGCTCGTCGGCAAGGCCAGGGACCAGAAGCTCGATCCGGTCATCGGAAGAGACGCGGAGATCCGCAATGTGGTCCGTATCCTTTCCAGAAAGACCAAGAACAACCCCGTACTGATCGGTGAGCCCGGCGTCGGCAAGACGGCTGTAGTAGAAGGGCTGGCACAGAGAATCGCCAAGGGAGATGTCCCGGAAGGACTCAAGGACAAGAAGATCTTTTCCCTCAACATGGGCTCTCTGGTAGCGGGCGCAAAATACAGAGGAGAATTTGAGGAGCGTCTCAAGGCTGTACTTGAGGATGTGCGTCAGAGCGACGGAGAGATCATTCTGTTCATCGACGAGCTGCACACGATCGTCGGCGCAGGCAAAGCAGATGGCGCAATGGATGCCGGCAACATGCTCAAGCCCATGCTGGCCAGAGGTGAACTGCACTGCATCGGCGCGACGACCCTCAAGGAATACAGGCAGTACATCGAAAAAGATGCCGCTCTCGAGAGAAGGTTCCAGCCGGTAATGGTCGATGAGCCGACTGTAGAAGATACGATCTCTATTTTGAGAGGTCTTAAAGAGCGCTATGAAGTATATCACGGCGTCAAGATCATGGACAACGCGCTGGTCAGCGCAGCTGTGCTCTCAAACCGTTATATCTCCGACAGATTCCTCCCCGACAAGGCCATTGACCTTGTGGACGAAGCCTGCGCGCTGATCAAGACTGAGATGAACTCCCTTCCCACAGAGCTGGATGAGATGCAGAGAAAGATCCTGCAGATGGAGATCGAAGAGACCGCTCTCAAGAAGGAAGATGATAAGCTGAGTATGGAGCGCCTTGAGGATCTGCAGAAGGAATTGGCAGAGCTCAAAGAAAAATTCGCGTCCCAGAAGGCACAGTGGGAGAATGAGAAAGCCCGCGTGGACCGCCTCTCGGGTATCCGCGAACAGATCGACCAGGTCAACGGAGAGATCCAGAAAGCCCAGCAGCAGGGCGACTTGAACAAGGCCGCGGAACTGCAGTACGGAACACTGCCTTCACTCAGGAAACAGCTTGCCGAGGAAGAAGGAAAGATGAAGGACGTATCTCTTGTCCACGACCGCGTGACAGAGAATGAGATCGGCAGGATCGTTTCCCGCTGGACCGGTATTCCGATCAGCAAGCTGACAGAGAGTGAGCGTTCCAAGACCCTTCACCTGGATGAGGAACTGCACAAGAGAGTAATAGGACAGGATGAAGCCGTCACGAAGGTGTCTGAGGCGATCCTCCGCAGCAAGGCGGGCATCAAAGACCCCACCAAACCTATCGGATCCTTCATGTTCCTGGGACCTACCGGCGTAGGTAAGACAGAACTGGCCAAGGCGCTGGCACAGTCACTCTTTGACGATGAGAAAAATATTGTCCGAATCGATATGAGCGAATATATGGAGAAATTCTCCGTATCCAGACTGATCGGAGCGCCGCCCGGATATGTCGGATACGAGGAGGGCGGCCAGCTGACAGAGGCAGTGCGCCGCAAACCTTACAGCGTCGTTCTGTTCGATGAGATCGAGAAAGCGCATCCGGATGTGTTCAACGTCCTGCTGCAGGTCCTCGACGACGGACGGATCACGGATTCCCAGGGCAGGACGGTTGACTTTAAGAACACGATCCTGATCATGACATCCAATATCGGCGCCCAGCAGATCCTGGCGGATCTCGAGACGCACCCCGGTGAGGACAGGATCAGTGATGAGACGCAGGCTGGCGTCATGAATCTTCTTCACGCGCACTTCCGCCCGGAATTCCTCAACAGGCTGGATGAGATCATACTCTTCACACCTCTGACCAAAGACAACATCGCCAACATTATCGACCTGATCATTGCGGATCTCAACAAGAGGCTCGACGACAGGCAGATCACAATAAGCCTTACTGACGAAGCCAAGCAGTTCGTGGCAGACGCCGCTTATGACCCTTCATACGGCGCGAGACCGCTTAAGAGATACATTCAGAAGCATGTCGAGACGCTTGCCGCAAGGCTCATTCTCCGGGATGAAGTGGACGAAGGCGATACGATCGTGATCGACGTCAGGGACGGAAAGCTGGATGCGTATGTCGACAAGGATGAGGACTGAACCGTCATAAAGATACATTGATAATAAATAGACAAAAATGTTGAACAGAGCACCGAAAGGTGCTCTGTTTTTTGTGCAAATGAGCGAAATGACGGTTAGAAAAAGCTAATCTTTGTTAAAAATATGTTTATTGACAACCAATTATTGTAATATATAAAAGAGATTTAATCGGCATTGCAGGCCTTCCGCGCTTGGAATGCCTGTAAAAATGCAACCGAAAGGAGACGGGGATCGATGGCTAATATGGCTTTTCGGGGAACACCCAAACAGGAACGCGAGCTTCGGAAATTTATCAGGAAGCACAAGGACCAGCCCGGCGCTATGATGCCGGTACTTCAGGAGGCGCAGGGGATTTACGGCTACCTGCCCAGGGAAGTGCAGGAGATCATTGCTGAGGAGATGAATGTTCCGCTTTCGCAGGTTTTTGGCGTGGCGACATTCTATTCACAGTTCACACTGACACCTAAAGGAGAACATACTGTAAGCGTATGTCTCGGAACCGCTTGTTATGTAAAGGGAGCTGACAAGATTCTCTCCGCGATCGAAGATCGCCTCGGCATCAAAGCCGGAGAGTGTACAGCTGACGGCTTCTTCTCCATCGACAGCTGCCGCTGTCTTGGTGCCTGCGGACTTGCTCCCGTCATGACTGTAGACGGAGAAGTTTACGGCAAATGCACACCGGAATCCGCAGTTAAGATTATTGATTCCTACTACGAGGAGGTGTAAGCCATGACAATGACATAT
>JBGUJH010000152.1:0-5744 GCA_045113775.1 Lachnospiraceae bacterium
ACTCAGCGGGGGATTGTCACCCGCCGCTGAGAAAGTTTGTTACTACCCGCCGCCTGTAGAGGCGGGGGACATCCCCCCTGTGTTATAAAAAGTCTTATTTTACAGCTGCCCGTTCTCTGCTTCATTTTCACTGATCACCCGGTACAAAAGCCCCACGGACACTGCCATCATTATTACTTCCGTGCAGGGCTGTGCCCAGATCATGCTTCCAAAACCAAACAGCCGGTTCAGGATGAGCAGCAGAGGCACATAGAGGAACAGCTGGCGAACCAGCGTGATCGCAAACGCGTACTGGGGTTTTCCCATAGCCTGGAAGGACATCCGGCTCATGGAGACCGCTCCGACGAAGGGGAGAATCCACATGATCGTGCGCAGCACACGGCTTCCCGTTGCGATCACCTCCGGCGACTGTGTAAAGATCCCGATCAGCTGCGGCGCAAAAATGCCGTATACCGCCATGATGCAGAGCTCTGTCCCGCTGCATACCATAATTCCCGCTTTCAGGACGTCGCGCATTCGCTGATAATTTTTTGCCCCATAGTTGTACCCCATGATGGGCTGCGTCCCGGCAGCAAATCCCTGATACACATAATTGCCCAGCGACAGGATCTTCTGTGCTATCCCCATCGCGGCGACTGTCAGCTCGCCATATCCCACAGCCAGGTTGTTGTTCACGATATAAGCCGTCGACGTGAGCAGCGTCTCCAGTGTCGCCGGAACTCCTACCCAGAAAATCTCCTTCAGGATTTCCGCTGTAGGACGGATATACTTCAGGGAAGGGCTCAGAAGTGTCTTTCCGCTGATATAGAACCACAGTGAGACGAGCATTCCCGCCCCGTTTCCAAGGATCGTCGCGATCGCCGCGCCTCTGATTTCCATCCCCAGTCCAAAAATAAAGATCGGATCCAGTATGATATTGGCTGCAGTTCCGACGATCATCCCCGCAACGGACTGTTTTACTGAGCCTTCGCTCCGCAGAAGCTGCCCGAACGTGTAATTCCCCATTGTTAAGAGGCTCCCCGCCAGTATCACCTGCACGTACTGCTTCGTGTACTCGAAAGTATTTGACTGGGCGCCGAGCCCTTTTACGATCGCCGGAAGGAGCAGCAGGCCGACCGCCGCCACGATGAAACTGTTCAGCACAGTGAGCCCGAATCCGACCGTCACCGTGTGGTCGGCCTTCTCCTTGTCCCCCGCCCCAAGGCTCCGCGCGATCAGCGAGGAGGCGCCGGTTCCTATCATATTGGAGATCGCAACCATGATCATCATCACCGGATACGCCAGGTTCACTGCCGCCAGCTGATAATCATCCCTCATGAGGCCGATGAAGTAAGTGTCCACCAGGTTATAGAGGACCATGATAAACATTCCGGCGATCAGAGGCACGCCCAGCTTTACTACAGCCTTGGCCGGCTTCTCCTCCCGCAGGATATATATTCGCTTGTCTTCCTTCTTGTTGTCCATTTTGTTGTCGAGGTCCTTTCCAAGATGTTTCACCGGATGCACGAACAGTATAGCACATCAATGCGGTATATTGTCGGTGCCATCCTTGCCGTCTGCCTGCAGTGTTCAATTCCGTTCAACATTCTTCCGTGTATCTTTTATTCAATTCCTTTTACACTGCAATTCGTTAAACTTTTTCTGTAATTAACGCTTTAAAGTGTCAAAATTTTGATTGACACCACTCATTCCCGCGTGATATTATTCAAAACAAGTTGTAACGAAAAATTATTTACACGTTTTTGTAAAACCGTTTGATAGGAGATTCGAAATGAATCGCGCACTTTTCTCTGCTGACAACTTCTTCTTTTTCTTTAGCTTTAGCTTTACTGGCACACAGGCAGTAAGGTTGATTTGTCATGCTAAAGAATTGTGAGGGCAGAGATTAACAGATCCGTTCACAAAAGGTGTGGCACTTCAACAGTGCCGCACCTTTTTTATTGCAATTGTTCAGTATCTCAGGATATCCTCCGACCTGAACGCGAAGCATTTGATCCGCAAGGTGCTGACCAGCTGCATTCTTTAAGAAAGGAAAGGAGCCAACAAAATGAAGAACTATTATCAAAAAGAGATCGAGACCGCGTCCAGGGAGAAAATCCTTGAGATCCAGAACGAGAAGATCGTTAAGCAGGTGAAGCACGTCTATGACAACGTCGCCTACTATAGGGATCTCATGGACAAAAAGGGAGTAAAGCCCGAGGACATAAAGAGTGTAGACGACATCAAAAAGCTCCCTTTCCTCAGCAAAGAAGACTTGCGCATAGCGTATCCCTATGGACTTCTGGGGACTGACCTCAAGAACTGCGTCCGCATCCAGTCCACTTCCGGCACCACCGGCAAGCGCGTTGTCGCATTCTATACCCAGAAAGACGTCGACATGTGGGAAGAGTGCTGCGCCAGGGCGATCGTAGCTGCAGGCGGAACCGACGAAGATGTCGTTCAGGTCGCGTACGGTTACGGCCTCTTCACCGGCGGCCCCGGTCTCAACGGCGGTTCCCACAAGGTAGGCTGCCTGACACTTCCATTGTCTTCCGGCAATACAGAACGCCAGATCCAGTTCATGCTCGACCTGAATGCAACGATCCTGTGCTGCACCCCTTCCTATGCGGCATATCTGGGCGAATCCCTTGCGGAGCGCGGCTACAAACCTGAGGACAACAAACTCAAAGCCGGTATTTTCGGAGCAGAGCCTTGGACCGAGGAAATGCGCCAGAGCATCCAGAAGAGTCTCGGGATCAAAGCTTATGACATCTACGGCCTCACAGAGACCTCCGGCCCCGGCGTCGCTTTCGAGTGCGAGGAACAGACCGGCATGCATATCAACGAGGACCACTTCTACGCCGAGATCATCGATCCCAAGACCGGCGAAGTGCTTCCCGAAGGCAGCAAGGGCGAGCTCGTATTCACCTCTCTGGACAAGGAAGGTTTCCCGCTGCTGCGCTACCGCACCAAGGACATCTGCATCCTGTCCAGGAAGAAATGCTCCTGCGGCCGCACCCATGTAAAGATGACCAAGCCTCTGGGCAGAAGCGACGACATGATGATCATCCGCGGCGTCAACGTATTCCCGAGCCAGATCGAAGCTGTACTCCTCAAAGAAGGTTACACTCCGAACTACCAGATCGTCGTAGACCGCGAGAACAATACCGATACTTTCGACATCTATGTCGAGTTCTCCCCCGAGCAGTTCTCCGACAAGATCGCAGACATACAGCATCTTGAAAAATCACTGAACGGAGCGATGCGCTCCATGCTCGGAATCGGTCCCAAGATCCACCTCGTGGCTCCCAAGACGATCACAAGATCCGAAGGCAAAGCTGTCCGCGTTATCGACAAGCGCAAACTTCACTGATAAGGAGGAATATCATGGCAATCACACAGTTATCCGCATTTCTTGAAAACAGACCCGGAACCCTTTACCAGGCCGTGAGCACCATTTCCGACGCGGGTGTCAACATCCGCGCGCTCTCCGTGGCTGACACCAGAGATTTCGGAATTCTCAGGCTCATCGTCTCAGACGTCGCAAAGACCAAAGAAGTGCTGTCCGACGGTGTCGTGATCACCGAGACCAAAGTCATCGCCGCAAAAATGAGCGATGAAGCCGGCGCCCTCAAGAAGATCCTTAAGATCATCTGGGATACCGGCGTCAACATTGAATATGTATACGCTTTCACTTCCTCCGTCGCAGGCTCCGCCTATGTAGTCCTCAGAGTGAATGACATCGAAGAGGCAGAGGCCGTCCTTGAGCGCAACGGCATTAACACGCTCTCTGACGGTGATATGGAGGGGCTGCTGTAAGCCTGGGTGGTGGCTCCCGTAATGGCGGCCCTCCGGGGCCGTGCTTGCGCGGTTGGATGTCTGAGGAGCTGTTTACGGGGGCCTGCTTGCGCGGTTGGAACATATGGCCAGTGGACAACATGCTGGCCCCCATTGGAAAAAAGCAAGCTGGTAAAAAACCGGTTCATTTCCTTCAATGTTGGATTATAATGAACACAGTGTAACTTAACAGGTGGATAGAGTTTCGCTTTTAGATGCCTCGGAATGTGATATTCCGTTCACTTTTGGAAAGTTCATATGTGTGTTTAAAAACCCTTTATTGCCTGAGAATAGCCAGGGCTGTGAAAACAGACGAAAATTCGTCACAAAGAACGATTAAGTGTTCGTTGTGTCAGTAAGGCACTCATTCCAGATCCAAAAACAAGAAGTTGAAATGAATAAGGAGCAATTGCATGAATGGAATAGTTAAAGAATCAGATTGGAAACTATTTCGAAAAAAACTTCCGGAATGGCAGGAAGCATATATGGGAAAACTGAATCAGGAGTATGTTGCCATTCTGGCCGGCCCCGGACTTGCTTCAGATAGGTTCTGGGAGTTGGAGAAACGAATTAACTCTGATAAGAGACGTACAGGTGTTATGGTGGTCGGAATGAGTCGCTCGAAGATGTACCAACATCTTGTTACGCTTGCATATGAAGGCGCCATCGGACCGGATGACCTTGACGGTTTCAGTGAAGAACTAAGAGAACAATTGGCTTATGTATTAGGGAAGAATCAAAACCCGTAAACAGAATGATTTAAGCCTCCGACCTGGAAATTTGATTCCCGCTTGGTATACCCGATCGCGCAGGATGCTCCCGACTCGATTGACCGTTGGCCACGGGGTGCATCTTCGTGCAAGCACGAGATGCGCCCCCGGCTTATCGCACGAAAAAGATTCCTCACAAAACTGTAAGGAATCTTCCACTTACAACACCTTATTACTCAATCACAGATTTTCCAGCATTTGGAAATTTGCATGGAGGCCGGATGAGAAAACGGTACTGCTATGCTCCGAAAACCCCTTTAATGAAAATCTCAAGTCCAATTGCGATCAATATACAGCCTCCCAGAATCGATGCTTTCCAGGAGAGCCTGGTCCCGGCCCGGCGTCCTATCAAGAGTCCGCCCACACAGATCACAAATGTAACTGCTGCGATGATCAGGCCTGCACTGGTCGCCATGATGAGATCATATTCAGCAATTGTGAATCCTACAGAGAGTGCATCGATCGAGGTGGCAATTCCTTGAATCAGAAGGTCTTTTCCCGAGGCGCTTCGGTTCTGCGACGCGAGCTCTTCCTCGTCAGTATTTCTCTCACTCAGCCCTTCGAGGATCATCTTTCCCCCGATATAGAGAAGCAGGAGCAGCGCGATCCACGGGATAAACTGCCTGAACCACGAAAAAGCCTCAACAATAGTGTGGACACAGACCCAGCCGATCATCGGCATTATAAACTGAAAAAAGGCGTACACTCCCGCGATTGCGCATATCCTTTTTCTGTGCATATTCGGTTCATGCAGCCCATTCGCAAGAGAAACGGAGAAAGCGTCCATTGCAAGACCGACTCCAAGCGCCGCGCTGTTCACGACAAATAAAAGATCCATAATTACCTCAGTTTCCGAGACTCCCTATTCATCCCGTATTCCATCAATCTGTTACTCTCTAATGGCAACACAACCGGCGCATGTTAGTCAATCATAACTTCTTGTTGGCAATATGCCCTCGGTTAGTCCTCACACTTCGAGGAACCTGTCTCGGGAAGTCATTGCAAATACCGGAAATGAAGCAAGTGCAATGAGCAATGACATCCAATGCCGCCAAATCCTGACAACAGCAAAATCGAGTAGGAGGAAATTCCTCTGACAGAGGAATTTCCGACCTCTCACACCACCGTACGTACCGTTCGGTATACGGCGGTTCAATC
>JBGUJH010000153.1:0-56121 GCA_045113775.1 Lachnospiraceae bacterium
CTCAGTGGGGGATTGTCACCCGCCACTGAGAATATTTGTTACTTCCCGCCGCCTGTAGAGGCGGGGGACATCCCCCTTGAGTTATAAAAAGTACAAAGGAGCTTAATACTATGTCTGATAACAAACCGGACCGCAAGGTCGCCCTCTTTCTCGCAAACGGATGCGAGACGATCGAAGCACTCACTGTAGCGGATCTCCTGTTCCGAGCCGGTATCCCCTGCACAAAGGTATCTGTCAACAGCACTCCCACCGTTGTCACCTCGCACAACGTGACTGTGATCGCCGATACAACTGTGGATCATCTTAATTTTGACGAATACGACATGCTGGTGCTTCCCGGCGGAATCCCCGGCACTCCCAATCTCAAGGCCTGTGCGCCCCTCATGGATCAGGTCATTCGTTTTCACTCACAGGGAAAGATGATCGCTGCGATCTGCGCGGCGCCCTCTATTTTCGCGCAGCTGGGACTCCTGAAGGGTGTAAAAGCCGCCTGCAATCCGAGTGTGGAGCAGATCCTGGTCGATGGCGGCGCAGAACTGCTCAGAGAAAACGCGGTAACAGCCGGAAACATTATCACCAGCCGCGCGATGGGAACAGCGATTCCTTTCGGACTGGCGATCGTTGAGCACTATCTGGGCAAGGAGACAGCTGATAAGCTTGGCAAGAACATTATCTACTATCAGTAACAGGAAGGAAAATACACTATGAATATTCTCTTTTTTCTGACCCCGAAGAAAGACGTCGGATTCGTTTACTCCTCCGACACCGTAGGCGAGGCCATTGAAAAGATGCTGAGGTACAGATTCACAACAGTCCCCGTTCTCAATGAGCTCACCGGGAAATACGAGGGGACTCTGGCCAACGACGATCTTCTGCGCGAAGTATACTGCAGCCCCGCGAGTACGATTGAAGAGATCGGGAATAAACCGCTGAAGTCAATAACGAGAAGACGCGATTACGGCGCGGTCAAAGCCGATGCCGACATGGAAGATCTGCTTGCCACCGCTGCGATCCAGAACTTCGTACCGGTCATTGATGATACAGGGGCTTTTATAGGTATCATCACCAGGCGTGAAGTCATGAACTATCTGCGCGAGCATTTGATAAAAGAAAACTAAATGGTAAAAGGCTTGGATCACAGTACAAACCTGTGGTCCAAGCCTTACTTTCATGTCAAAGGACTTCAAGCAGCATCCGTCTGTACTCGCATGCCAGCCCTATCCTGTCCGTCAGTTCTGAAGCCATAAAACACTCCGCGCAGAATTCGTAAATATTCTCAAACCCGTCGCGGCATCTTGCATACAGCTTTTTGATCTTTTTATGATTGACCGCGCCGGTCTCCTCCGAGATCATGTGTCCGATCTCGTGGATCAGGAGTCTCTCAATACTCTGCGTGTTTTCCAGCATTCGGATCGCCTGCACATCGGCAAAATACGGATCGCCCGCAGGAATACAATTCTCCGCGCATGGCACAATTTCCATTTCTTCCATGATGCGGCCGTCGATCTGCGGCCAGGGTATTCCCTGCGAGAGCAGTTCTCCCCGCCTTGCAGCATAAATGGCAGACAGGTCCGAGTATCTTTCGTAATACGCCTCAATGTCCCTTATCTCTTCAGGATCGGCCTTACACGGCATCTTCCTGACTCTGGCGTGATTGATGGAGATGATCAGCATCTGCGCGTTATAGACAGCGTTATCCCTGCTCTCCTCAAATACGCCGTACTTTTCTCCCCGTACAGGGTCTCCCTCTTCCATACAGAAGTCCCACACGGCATTTATCATCAGGTCCGGATATTTCCTGCGGTATTCCATCACAAGATCAGCGATATAAAGCTGCTGTTCTTTGCTGAGCCCGCCTTTTTCGGGTTCCGTCAGATAAAAATCCGTGCTGCCCCTGCCGGGCAGAGTCCTTCTCAGCTGCATCTGACGATCAGTGGTGGAACAGGCGGATTCCTGTGAAGCACATGACCATGTTGTGGGCGTTGCAGGCCTCGATGACGTTGTCATCCCTGACACTTCCGCCGGGCTGTGCGACATACTTTACGCCGCTTCTGAAAGCTCTCTCGATGTTGTCTCCGAAGGGGAAGAACGCGTCGGAACCGAGTGTAACATCGGTATTTCCGTCAAGCCATGCTCTCTTTTCCTCTGCAGTGAAGACTGCGGGTTTCTCTGTGAAGAGCGCCTCCCACTTTCCGTCCGCCAGAACATCCATGTAATCCTCACCCATGTACAGGTCGATCGCATTGTCCCTGTCCGCTCTGCGGATGCCTTCCTTGAAAGGAAGTCCCAGGACCTGAGGAGACTGGCGCAGATACCAGTTGTCTGCCTTGCTGCCGGCAAGTCTGGTGCAGTGGATCCTGGACTGCTGTCCGGCGCCGATTCCGATCGCCTGTCCGCCTTTGACATAGCATACGGAATTGGACTGCGTATACTTAAGAGTGATCAGTGCGATCGCCATGTCGTCGCGTGCTGCCTGAGGAAGCTCTTTGTTCTCGGTCACGATATTTGCAAACAGCGCGTCGTCAATGACCAGCTCATTTCTGCCTTGCTCAAAGGTAACGCCGAAGACCTGCTTCTTCTCAAGGGCCGCGGGCTTATAGTCGGGATTGATCTTCAGCACGCAGTAATTGCCCTTTTTCTTCTTCTTGAGGATCTCCAGTGCTTCCGGCTCATAGTCAGGAGCGATGATACCGTCAGAAACTTCTCTGGATACGAGCTTTGCCGTGCAGACGTCGCAGGTATCGGAAAGGGAGATGAAGTCGCCGAAGGAGGACATTCTGTCTGCTCCGCGTGCGCGCGCGTAAGCACTTCCCATGGGTGTAAGCTCGCCCATATCATCTACCCAGTAGATCTTCTTCTCAACGTCTGTAAGAGGGAGTCCGATGGCCGCGCCTGCAGGGGAGACATGCTTGAAAGAAGTAGCAGCCACCTTGCCAGTTGCTTTTTTGAGTTCGCTTACAAGCTGCCAGCCGTTGAAAGCGTCCAGAAGGTTGATATATCCGGGTCTTCCGCAGAGGACCTCGAAAGGAAGGTCAGAGCCGTCTTCCATGAACACACGGGAAGGTTTCTGATTGGGGTTGCATCCGTATTTGAGTTCCATTTCTTTCATTTTGCTGCCGTTCTCCTTACTCACTTATTCTTATTTACGATCCTGGTCTCATAGATACCTGTCGCGATATCGATAAAACGCACGAACAGGGATACCTTGTTATCCTCGTTGAGAGCGGTCCATACGCGCTCTGTGAACACATCGATATCCGCTGTGAAAGACTCATCCAGTTCCAGGGTCCTGGGCTCGCCTTCGAAGCTCGGAAGCGGATTTCCGTCGCCCATATAGGTCGAAATGAAACGTCCCTCGCCTGCCTTGGGATTCTCATAAGCAAATGTATAGCGCAGACATGATGAGGGGTCACCCTGATCGCTCTTCAAAATAGACATCGCATAGTTGTACTTGCCCTTCTCCACGTGCATGACGCCTGAGATCCTGGGCGTGTAATTGGGGGCATCGGGTTCAAACTCTCTGCTGCGGAGAGCCTGCTCAAATGTGTACTGCTTGTCCAGTCCCTCATAGATCGTGTCAGTCTGGTCGCCGTTTGTCACGATGGTCTTGTTGCCGTAGACGCGGACAGGCGCATAGATAATAAGACTGGGATCTTCCATCTTGGAAGGATCAAAAGCCTGTGTGCGGATTCCTTCGCCGTCTTCCACGAAGACGCGGTTGCGGCTGTTGACGCTTCTTCCCATGATGAAATACGCGGTCACCGCTTTTGCACCGTCAGGGGTTCTGCCGATCATGATGCCGCGGCCGGGATAGCTGGTCTCTCTCAGAATCTTCTCAAAATCTGCCATTCTTTTCCTTTCCTCTCTTCTTTTCTACATCCCAACACATAATAAACATAAGGTTCGCGATGCGAGCCTTGACTTCAAGTATCATAAAGCAACTTCGTTCAAAGCGCAATGCAGCAAAAACGATTTAATGCTGAAACGGGCAAAAAAATCAGTCCCCTTCATCCCAAATGCCTGCCATTCGGAACTGCGAGGACTGAAAACTGTTAAGTTCAGACTATATTTTGACTAAATGAAATACCGATCAGACTTCAGCTTTCCTCTTGCCGCCAAGGAACGTAGGAAGATCATCTTCTCTGCCTTCCTTGATCCATGTGGAATACTCGGCGGTTGCCGCGAACATAACGTCACCGGAGGAGTTGAGCATTGTCTCTACACTATCCTGTACAACGCCGATGATAAAGCCTACGCCGACGACCTGCATCGCCACGTCATTGGAGATGCCGAACAGAGAGCAGGCCATAGGGATCAGCAGCAGTGATCCGCCGGCAACGCCGGACGCGCCGCAGGCTGCCAAAGTAGAAAGGACGCTCAAAAACAGTGCTGAAGCAATATCAACATGGATTCCAAGAGTATTTGCCGCTGCCAGAGTCATGACCGTGATCGTGATCGCCGCGCCGTCCATGTTGATCGTCGCACCGAGAGGGATAGATACCGAATACATATCCTGGTCGAGACCGAGTTTTTCACAGAGCTCCATATTGACAGGAATGTTTGCCGCGCTGCTTCGGGTAAAGAACGCGGTGATTCCGCTCTCGCGAAGGCATCTGAATACCAGCGGATAAGGGTTTCTTTTCAGGAATATAAACGCGATCAGAGGATCGATCACAAGCGCAACGAACATCATGCAGCCCACCAGTACCAGCAGGAGCTGTCCGTAGTCCTTGAAGATCACCAGTCCGTACTCGGAAACTGTGCTGTAGACAAGGCCGCAGATTCCGAAAGGTGCCAGGTTGATGATCCCGCGTACAGCCATAGATACGGCCTCAGAAGCATCCTGCAGCATTCTTCTTGTCTCCGGTGCGCCTACCTTGGCAAAACCGAGTCCCAGGACTGCCGCCCAGAACAGAATGCCGATATAGTTGCCGTTTACCAATGCAGACACGGGGTTTTCCACCATCTTCATCAGAAGGTTCTGCAGAACTTCCCATACGTTCTGCGGCACAGTGTCCGACTGAGCGGCTTCACCGAGCTTCATGGTTACAGGGAACATAAAGCTGGCTGCTACTGCGGCTGCCGCGGCGAGAAAAGTACTGATCATATAAAAGAACAGCACCAGGCCGAATTTCCTGTCCAGTTTGCTCTTTCCGGAACTGAGTGCACTGATGATCAGCACAAAGACCAGGATAGGCGCAACAGCGCGCAGCGCGCCGACGAACAGGCTTCCCATGATCCCGACCCATGTCCAGCTCTTAAGAGCAACGCCGAGAACAGCGCCTACGACAAGGCCGATGACGATCCTTAGGATCAGGCTTGTACTAGTGTACTTCTTTACGAGATTGTTTAAAAATTCCATTTTTTTCCCCTTGTGTCTATAAATATTAAGTAACCACCATTATACCATCGAAGTGTTCCGTTTGTACAATGAAGTTACTGAAGTAACCCGTCAGGGTTCGCCGGTTTCCTGTCGGTCATTTATTGATTCATAAATCATGGAAGACAGTTTCCTGATCTCACTGATCCTTCCGGAAGTATCGCTGCTCATGATGACCAGAATATAAGTTGCGCCGGGCGACCATATGATAGCCGCGTCATTATCTACATTGTCCAGCTCCCCTGTCTTATTCCCTGTTTCGATTCCGGACGGAACGCCTGCCGGAATCTTATTTCTTTTCTGCTGGTCCTTAAGATCCGTCAAAATGCGTTCCGAAGCTTTCTCACTTACAAATTCACCGTTAAGCACTTCTTCCAGCAGTCTACCGCAGTCCCTTGTTGAAGTATAGTTCTCCGTACCGTTCCAATCCAGCATCCGGCGGTTCAGCTCAGTTTCTTTGAAACCGTGTTCGTCAATAAATTCATTGATCTTTTCCATCGTACACGCGTTGATCAGAGAATTGGCCGCGTAGTTATCGCTGATCGTGATCATGACGTCAGGCATATTGAAATAATCATCTACATCGAGCTCTCCTTCTTCTCCAAGCGCGAAGAACTCGCCGGCGATAAAGAGCTTGATCAGACTTGCGGCGACCATTTTTTCGTCGTCATTGATTCCGATGACCTGGTTCGTGTCAAGGCGTTTCAAATACAGAGACCATTTTCCGCCAAGCTTTCCGATCTCAGCCCTCAGTTCCTCCTCAAGTTCCTTCATCTGTTCGCTCAGTTCGGCTTTATACTCCTTCCTGTAACGCTTTATGATCCCCTTGCCAGTCTTCTCAACGATGTCTTTTACTTCCCCGGCTGATCTTTCCGCTTTTTTGGCCGGTACTGTATTGGTCTCAGAAAGCTCGTCTCTCAGAGCCTGTGCCTTCTCTTCTCTTTCGCGTTCCTTTTTTTTTAAGCGCTCCTCTTCCCTTTTCCGCTCTTCTTCTTTTCTTTTTATTTCTTCTTCTGACTCTTCCTCCTCTTCGGATTCAGAGCCATTCTCCTCTTCGGAATCAGGACCATCCTCATCCTCGGATCCCGGCTCCTCCGTATCTTCGGATTCCGGCTCTTCGCCATCCGCAGATTCCGGTTCAGCTTCAGCGGCGGTTTCAGTTCCTCCTTCACCGGAATTCATGTTCTGCTCTTCTGTGTTACTTACGTTTTCCTCTTTCGATTCTTCTTCCTCAGCAGCGGCGGTTGTCGATGCCTCCTCTGTTATCTCCGAATCTGTTACTGATGAAGGCGAAGCCGCAGTATTAGGAACGGATCTCTTCAGGCTCCTGTCAAAAGATTCAAGTCCTGGATCCTCCGGGCTCTCCTCCTGTTCTTCTCCATCTTTCTCCTTGAGATATTCTTCCACGCCGTTCGCAATTCCCCGGACCATCAGCTCCTGGAATTCATCATCCTGCATCTTCTCATCCTCGTCAGGATTGGTCATGTACCCCATCTCGATGATCGTGACCGGCACTTCGCACCAGTTGATGCCGCTCATTGTATCTGTTTCCCAGATGCGCTCCTTCCGGATGCCGGTAGCTTCTGTATAGGCATCCAGGACCAGTTCTGACAGCCTCCTGGATTCTTCGTAGAGCTCTCCGTTATATGGGTTTGAAGAGGTCTGGCAGATAGTCATGGCTCCGTTTGCCGATGAGCTGTCTGATCCGTTGGCGTGCACTCTGATAAACGCGTCCGCATTCGCTTCATTTGCCATCTGCGCGCGCTCCGAGTTTGTGATATCCACGTCGTTGGTCTCGCGGATCATCAGGACTCTGTATCCTCTGTCTTCAAGTTCATCTCTGAGCTGCAGGCTGATATCCAGGGTCAGTTCATATTCCGGAACACCTGTGTACGTGCCTCTGGTCCCTCCTGCAACTTTTGTCTTGGTCTGGGACGCTCCGGGACCGATCGGCTCCTGTCCGAAATTTCCCTTTTCCTGGTGCCCGGCGTCTATCGCGATCAGGTACTTGGATGCCGCTTCCCTCTCTGCAGCCTCCTGTTCTATTCTCGCGGCTTCTTCAATGATAGCGCTGCAATCCGCACTTCCAAGAGCGGCAGCAACACTTATCATGATCGCTGCGATCGAAGCTATCGGTCCTGTCATTATTATCCTCCCGGTCAATTTGTAATGTATGGTTAAAAATTGCTCACTGCAACAGTACTATCTTCCAACTAAAACTCCGTCTTGTAAAGAAGAAGGTTCACATAGTTTAGATTCTAGCAAATCTCTCACAGAAATATCAGTGTATTCTGCTTGGATTTTTTTATTTTTTGAGTTGACAAACAATCAAGCGTTTCGTATACTATAAAAGCTGACTGATGAAGCAGCGGCTTATATGGCGAGATAGCTCAGCTGGCTAGAGCACGCGGTTCATACCCGCGGTGTCGAGGGTTCAAGTCCCCCTCTCGCTACTGTTGAAGAAAGGTGACAGAGTGGGGTTTCTTTTTTTTTGCTTATAATGACGACGGAAAAAATTTTGGGGGTCAGAAGAAAAAAATAACCGCGGTAAACCTTTTAAGGTCTGCCGCGGTAATTCTTTTCGTATCAAGTATTAAGATCAATACACTAATCTTTACTGACTTGTCAGCTTCTGATCTTGCCCAGATCTTTCTGTTCAAGCACAACCAACAGTTTGGTGTTCTCCTTAAGCGGCTGTTCCGGGTCCGTCATGGCCCAGTTGCCGTTATCGTCTTTACTCGCCACAACATTGATCCTGTGATTGTTTCGAAGATTCAAGTCGATCAATGATTTTCCGACCCATTCGGCCAGAGGCAGCATTTCGATCATACAGATACTGTCGTCGACTTCGAAGTAGTCCAGCATGTTTTCAGAAGCCAGGATCGCGGCCGAGCGCTTCCCTGCGTATTCCTCCGGCTGGATCACTTTGTCCGCTCCGACTTTGCTTAGAATGTACGTCATGCGCTCTGAAGAGCTCTTTGCTACGATCAGCGGCACACCCTGCTCTTTTGCGGCCACCACGGCAAATATACTTGCCTCCAGATTGTCGCCTATAGCCACCACTGCGATATCCATATCCTTAAGTCCCAGAGACCGGAGACTTTTTTCATCCTCCAGATCCGCACAGACTGCTTCTGTACAGTAATCGGCTATTTCTTTTACTATGGTTTCTTCCCGATCTACTGCCAAAACATCCATTCCCATTTCGTTCAGCGACCGGACAAGGCTCATTCCGTATTTTCCCAGTCCCAGAACCGCAATCGATTTTTTCATTGTTATTTCTCCCTATCCGATAATGAAATCTCCCTCTGAGTAATGTACATCGGGCTCTTCCTTCTTTCCTCCTGCGAGAAAGATCGCCATGGTGATCGGTCCGATCCGGCCAAGGTACATAGCCAGTGTGATGATCAGTTTTCCGGCTGTATTCAGCATGGGGGTCACTCCCCTGGTCAGTCCGACGGTAGCACACGCGCTTACCACTTCAAACAGGCCGTCCTCGATTCCTACAGGATTGGTAGAGACCAGAAGCATCGTCAGCACCAGAATTGTTCCCATACTCACTTGGACGATCGCTGTTGCCTTCATCAGCTGCTCACTGCTCACTGACCGCTTATAAACATGAGCGCTGTTTTTCCCTTTAATATAAGAAACCGTGTTTAAAACAAAAAGGAAAAACGTCGTGGTCTTGACGCCGCCTGCAGTACCGATCGGGGAGCCGCCTATAAACATCAGAAAATAAGCCGTAAGACAGGAAGAGTCTCTGAGTGCGCTCTGTGAAAAAGCTGCGAATCCTGCTGTGCGCAGCGTTACCGATTCAAATACACTGTTAAGCAGCTTCAGCGGAAATGACAGTTCACCCAGCGACTGCGGATTATTGTATTCCGCAGCAAAGATCACGCATGCTCCAAGCAGGATAAGTAAGAATGTGAGCGTTAGCACCAGCTTAGTATGTTCCGAATAACTCTTCCGAATCTGCGCTGCAGAATAGGACTGCTTCATACCCGCTTTCGTTTTGCTGTAGAGATCAAACCAGACGACATAGCCAAGTCCGCCTGTTATGATCAGGATCATCGTAACGAACAGGACAAGAGGATTGTTCCTGTATGGAGCAAGGCTGTCCGGCCCCAGAATGTCTATCCCTGCATTACAAAAAGCGGATACCGCAGTGAAAACGGAAGCCCATACGCCGCGAATAATACCGAAACGCGGAATGAAGGCAAACATATACAGAATTGCTCCGATCAATTCCGCTATCAATGTTCCCCTGATAAGCTTTGCCAGAAATTCCAAAAGATCCGACAGACTCTCCAGATTCAGCGCGTCGCGAAGAAGCAGCCTCTCACTGAGGGAAAACTTCTTTCTCGTCATAAGTATCATCGTAGAGACGACAGTGATGACACCGAGTCCTCCGATCTGGATCAGTACAAGGATCACGATATGGCCGAATAAACTCCAATAGTTGTAAGTATCTACAGTCACAAGGCCTGTAACACATACAGAAGTTGTCGCTGTAAAGAGGGCGTCGACAAACGGCGCAGGTGTGCTGCTCGCTGAGGAAACAGGCAATACAAGAAACAGAGTTCCGATCAGGATCGCGCCGAGAAAACTCAGAGGAATCAGGTAGACGGAAGACAATTTAATTTTTTTAAGTTTATCCAACATACACTTATCATTTTCCTAATCAATATTTACAGTAATGCTAAACCATAAATGCATTTGTAATCAATATCCAAAATTCCGTTTTATCAAAAATATGCCTGTGCTAAAGAAACGCAGCCCTGAAAAATCAAGGCTGCGTTTTTTGTCCAATCATTTAAAAATGATCATTATCAACTAAACCGGAGCGGCTGCTCAGGCCTGCTCTCTCTTCTTAATAATGGGAAGAATAATACCGAGCGCTGTCAGCACGCAGGGAGTTATTATATTGAGACACATTGTAAAGGGATCCGTGTCATAGACTCCCAGCAGGCAGCATGCTGCTGTTACGAAGAAACACCAGCCTCCTGCTATAAGCGCAAAGGTATCACTCTTGACAAACCTGTATTCCGGATTGAACCTGCTTCCTGCCTTGCGGAGCGCAATATATGCGGTAAATACCCAGAGGTAACGCATGGGCATGCAGACGGAATTGAGTTTTGTCAGCTGCTTGAGCACTTCGGCCGCGCCGGGAACGAAGGACTGGATCAGTATGATCGAGCCGGAAAGGATCGCGACCATCTTGATGCCGTTTACATAAGCGCCCGCATCGTTCTTTTTAAGAAGAGCGGTGGGAATGAACCTCTGAGATTCTTCGTTGTCGAGAAGCATACGAAGAGGCGCATCGATACTGATGACCAGTGTTGAGAGCTGTCCGACAGCATTACAGAGCGCGTAAATGATAAGCAGTGTATCACCGATGCCGTAGTACTGCCCCAGTTTCTGGAAAGCCCAGTAAGCGCCGTTTGACACATAGGAGTTGAAGCTCTCTTCCGAGCCGTTGATCACGGCCGGATCAAACATCATTCCCATTGCGATAGTTCCCAGGATCGCGCATACCACGACCATGATCGCGAGCGTGATCATAGCCCGGGGGAATCCTTTACTGGGATCCTTCACCTTATTTACATAAGGGGAGATCTTCTCGCATCCGCCGACAGCAAATACAAGAATGGAAAGCGAGGTAAAATATTTGACATTAAACTGCGGGATCAGGTTCTTCAGGCTGAAGTCCAGAGATACATAGTCGGCGCCGGGATTGATCGCGCGCGCCCCAAACATCATGATGATGTAGAGAATGGACATAATGAACATGCTTGTTCCCGCGATCGTGGCAAGTTTCTTGAGCGGATTGAGTCCGCGGCTCGCGACCCAGCAGAAGATCAGCAGTACCGCAAAGGTAGCCAGCTGAACTCCGATGGTCGGAAATGTATCGTAAGTCTCCGCGTTGCGGAAAATCGCCCAGCTCAGTGCCTTGAGTCCTCCGGAAGACTTACTGGCAATATAGGTGATGTGGCAGGCCCAATATGTCCAGCCCGCGTAGTAAGCGAGTTTAGGTCCTGTTGTCTTGAGGATCCACGAGCTCACTCCTCCGCCCGACTCCTTAAATGCGGAGCCCAGCTCACCGACCATAAGCGCGTAAGGTATAAAGTAGAGGGCAAACATCAGAATCCAGCTGAAGATGACCTGTATACCGTTAAAATAGACAAAACCGTTCAGAACATTACCAAATCCCCAGACAGTGGAAAACGCCATGAAAGCAAGCGTTGACCACTTAATATACTTTGACTCCATTTCAAAAAAGCTCCTTAATTTCAGTAAAGATAATCAGTCTTTGCTTTTAGAATTTCAGTTTATAGTTACCATTTCCTGTTCCCTCAACAGAGGAAGAGAACAGTACTTTTGCCGCCTCAATAAGATACGCCGTATCCTTTGCTCCGGCTGTTTCATAAGGTGAATGCATTGCGAGCTGCGCAAGTCCGATATCCACGGTATTCAAAGCTACCTGGCTCTGCGAAATATTGCCCAGAGTCGAACCTCCGAGCATATCAGAACGATTTGAAAACGTCTGATAGGGAACATCAGCCTTAGTGCATATTGCGCGCATGATCGCTCCGGAAACCGCGTCCGTCGTATACTTCTGGTTTGCGCTGTACTTAATGACGATTCCCTTATTGAGAAAGGGGCGGTTGGTCGGATCTGTTTTATCCGTATGATTGGGATGAACTGCGTGCGCATTGTCTGCAGAGACAAGGAAACTGGACGCAATGCTCATCAGGAATTCATCTTCTGTCCTTCCCATTCCCCTGTTGATTCGGTGGAGCGTATCTCTAAGGAAAGAGCCTGCTGCACCCTGCTTTGTGCCGGATCCTACCTCCTCATTGTCAAACACGCAATGAACTGCCACCGAGTCTTTAGGTGACGCCTCAATAAAGCCCTTTAATGAGGCAAACGCACACTGAAGATCATCGAGGCGTCCGCTTGCGATGAACTCATTATTAAGGCCGAGACTGACGGCAGGCATACGGTTATAGAGGAACAGGTCCGTATCAAGAATATCCTCGGCATCTACTCCGGCCTCCAAAGCAATTAAATCCCGAAAAGCGTCCGATTCCTCCCCCTTCTCACAGAAAAGCGGCAGCATATCTTTCTGCGCATTAAATTTGTACCCGTCATTTACCTGACGATTCATATGAATAGCCAGGTTGGGGATGATCAAAAGATCCCTGTCAACATTAACAAGCCTCGTCTCAATGCCCTCTTTCGTCCTGACGATCACTCTCCCCGCGACAGAGAGCGGCCTGTCGAGCCACGGAGCGCACAGCATGCCGCCATATCTCTCAACATTGAGCGTCACATACCGCTTGTCTACTGTAATTTCGGCATTTGCTTTGATCTTAAATACCGGGGAATCACTATGGCTGGCCATCATCTGGAACCCGATGTATTCTGCCTTTGGAATACGGAAAGCAATGATCGCAGATCCATTTCTGGTCACATAATATCCTTTGCCCGTCTCAAGTTTCCACGGTGCACCCTCATATAGACGAATCATACCGGCCTGCTGTAAGATGTCACACATATTTTGAACTGCATAAAACGCATTAGGACTATGATCCAGAAATGAAAAGAGTTCTCTATTAACATGATCGAAATTCATCTCTTTTCCTCCTTTGTTCAATATTTTTCATGTTATAGGCCACAGAGATTATATCACTAAAAATGAGCTGACTCAACTGTTTACGGCAACGCCTCAAAACCGAGGGTCTCCGTGAAACTTCGGTTTCTTTTCCAATATCATGCTTCGAATCTTTCATGAACAAGATATCGTTATATGTTTTACTATCTGTGATAAAATTGGAGATGATTTACATATGTCAGAACGAAATGATCAATTTCAGAGGAGTAATTGCAGATGTCGAAAATACAAACGGAAAAAAGGCACGATACGCTCCCGGAAGCAGCATCATCTGCCCAAAAGTATTATAATACCGGTTTAGCCTGTTTCGGGCTCAGCGGCATCTGCGCAATATCGGCGGGTGTGATCGTGAGCCTGATCAGGGACAGGTACGGTTTTTCTTACGGCCTGACAGGGACCATGATCTCTACAATGAGCATAGGAAATATGGCAGCTCTCTTTTTTGCCGGAATCCTGCCTGTAAAGCTCGGTGAGAAGAGAACGACGCTCCTTATGTGCAGCGGATACTCAATCGGATATCTGCTTATGGGCATCACCGGTAATCCCCTGCTCCTGATGACTGCCTTTCTGGCAGCCGGAATCGCAAAGGGCTGTACGGCCAACAAATGTACTGTTCTCGTAGGCAATTATACGGTTGACCGGGCCAGGGGAATGAGTGTCATGAATGCATATTTTGCCGCGGGCGCGCTGCTCTGTCCGCTGCTCATCAGTGCGGCGGGCTATTTGGGAAGAGTGTTTCCTGACTCTGTTATGCTGCAGCCGATCAGTATCGCAGCCGCAGGGCTTGTTATGTGGCTGGCTTTTGCGCGCGCCGGACTGCCGGATTCTGTATTTCCCGATCAGCAGAAAAAAAGCGGCGGGACCAATGATTTTTTCAGGAATCCCGTCTTCTGGATCATGACGTTCCTGCTGTTCTGCGAAAACGGCGCGGAGTACAGCGTGAACGGATGGATGGTGACGTACTATAAAAATGAGCATATTCTGAGCGCTTCGCTGAGCTCTTACGCCGTGACGATCCAGTGGGCGGCAATGCTGATCGGACGACTTCTGATCGCCTATGTGATCAGGATCAGGGACATGTTTAAATTCCTCACTGCAATGGGGGCTGCGATCAGCTTAATTTACTGTGTGCTGGTATCTGTTCATTCCCCTGCAGCCGCAGTGATCGCGCTCGCTCTTTTCTCCCTTGCTATCTCCGGGCTGTACCCTTTAGCTGTAGCCGGGATTGGAGAGATGACTACCTCGGAGAGTGTCGGCGTAATGCTGTCCATCGCCGGATTCGGCGGAATCCTCTTTCCGTGGATCATTGGAATGGTTGCGGACCGCTTCGGACTGCGCATAGGAATGGCTGTCAATCTGCTCCCCTGCGTCGGCACACTTGTCATGAGTCTTCTCATGTGCAGACGCAGGTGACAGGAATGATCAGAGACCGGGCTCTGTTTTACCTCACATGATATCAATGCATCTCTCCAGCTCATTCCCCCATCCGGAAATGAGCTCAGGTCTTTCATTGTTTTTGATGATCTTTGCAAGGGCCAGTATCGTTCCGATCAGTTTTGCTATATTGACTTTTTTCTTCGCTGTCTCTTCCTGCTCATCCTTAAAATACTCGCCGATAAGAATATCCCAAATTTTCTGACACTCGTCGAACGAAATATCAAGGAAACAATTGTAATCAGTGATTCCTTTATTCTCATTGCATAAGAGTGCTCTGTAAAGCGCCCCAAGATCATATACCGACTTACCGGTCGAGAATGAATCAAAGTCAATGAACATCATCTCATCTCCGCTGATCATAACATTTTTAGGATGGATATCGCCGTGTACAAGGCATTCGGGTTCGTCCACCGCTTCTATGAGCTCCCTTGCCCTGCCCTTGTAGTTCTCCTGCAGAACGCGGTCACATCTGTCAGCTTTCCCCAGTATCTCTTCGCCGAACATATTCCTCATAAACAGTCTCAGTTTCTTTTCGTCGCGGATCTGATGGAGCTGTTTGACAAACTGAGCGTAGCGGATGAGATACTCATCACTGTCCTTTTCAGACGTTATGACCTGCATGAGAGATTTGGAATTGATAAGTTCCATCAGTGTGACGATTTTGCCCTCATACATGGCATACCCGAAGGAGAAAGGTGCGGGAACACCTGAAATGAGCGCGTTCTTCTGAGCGATCCTGTGTTTGACAATATCGTAATAGTCAGGGTCATTTTTAAACGTCTTAGCTACCACTTCGTCGGACACTCTGTAAATTATGCCGTTCGCGCCCTCATTAATCTTTTCACATTTGCTCAGGTCGATCTCCCGAAGCCGGTCATTTCTGTCCAGGTATGCTCCAAATCCCTCGACCACAAACAGAACCAGGCAGTCGGCATTGAGATTTTTCAGTACAAACCTTTTTCCGGACGTTCTCAGATCTTTAAAAACATTGATGCAGTCTATATCGATCCATGCCACCGAGCTGAAGTCATACGTCACATGAGCATCACTGAGTTTTTCGTAAAACTTCTCAATGTTCACACGGAATATACGGTTTCTCTCTCCTGTGAGATAGCCGGTCAGATGACATATATATGAACCGTCATCCGTTTTCTCCATGACGTTGTTGAAGCTGGTCTCCCTGCTCGGACACAAAAACAGGTAGTAGGACACAAAGTTCCAGAATCCGGGATCTGACATGAGTTTATGCAGGTCACTGACCGTCGGGATCGTGTCGCGTACTGCATTTTTGTAATATTCCTCTCTGGATGTGTATTCAGGACACTGCAGGTCAAAACGCATAAAAAAATATGTGCTTATGAGCATTGATATTTTACCGCAGCCGTCCGAAAAAAAGTGCGCCGTAATATTGATGACGTATTCGCAGAACGCGGCGACCTCCTCCACTTCAAAACATTGGGAAGTGAGCAGCCAATAGAGAATGTCAATGAACCACTCCCACATGGCCGGAATATCTTTTATTCTCGCGTAATTGAACTTGGAGCTGTCTTCTCCGCTCCTGAAAAGGCGTCCCTCTTTAACGATCCCCTTGTTTGTGATCTCAGCTGTCTCAAGCACCAGCTTCTCAAGTTCTTCAGCTGATTTGAAATTCCGCCGGCGGTTTTCAAACAGATATCTGATCGCAAGGTCTGTGTTGTCCAATGCGAGGTTTTTGGCGGCGTCGGCGCTGCCCGCAGCCATCGAATCAGTTTTTGTAGCGCTTGCCGACAGGTCCAGCTTGCCGTTCGCAGTACGCGACATGACCATCATGTTCCTCTTGAACTGGTCGCGGTAGTCATTCAGAGTCATCGTTACACCTCCGTTTTCTTTTTATAGTTTAAAGGCTCACACAGCTAGCCGCTTGTCAGCACTCACGCCCGATACCACTTTTGAGCCTGCTCACGAAACAGTGCCAGTGACGGCTCGTGCATATAGATCATATGTCCCGAAGGGTAATATGTGAACGTAAGGTTCTTCTCATATTCCTTGTTCAGGAAAACGTGATCATATGTCCACTCCGCGGCAAAGAACGGGGTAGCCATGTCATAGTAGCCGCAGAGCACCCAGATCTTCAAAAAGCGGTTTTTGGACATTGTTTCATAGATTATCTTTTCCTGGCAGAAACCATTTGTCTCTGACGCGGGATATGTCCATTTTTCATTGACCTCCAGAGAGAGCGGCTCGTAGGGCCGGTCTGTGTGAAAGCCCAGTTCATCGTTTATATACCGGTTGACAGCCATTCCGAAAACATCTCCGAGAGCAGCGGCTGAGGGGTCGGCGTCACCGTCTGCCATACTCCCCCCTGTCAAAGGTCCTGTATAACGGCCGTCAATGCGTCCGATCACAAGCCTTCGATCACTGAGCAGCTTCTCGCAGAAATCCCAGTACAGCACTCGCAGATTGGCCTTCAGGATATCTTGTTTCTCCAACCCTGAATATGCGGAAATTCGCGCTGCCACTACATCTCGCCGATTTTCATCAAGCCGGCGGCCGGCGAACAGCGCCGACAGATATTCTCCGCCCGCGAACGCGCGTACTTCCTCGAGAAAATCCTCCAGCTCCATCTCCTGATATTTCGGAACCAGCCGGCCGTGATACCACGCATCCGCGGCATAGGTGGGCAGGTAGAGCGCATATGTGTAATCACTCGGCGTATTCTCCATCATAGTGGTAAAGTCGTTAACGGAAGAGATCAGCATGATTCCGTTCAGTCCCAGTGAATATCTGTCGGACAAATACTTGGAAAGTCCGATGGCGCGGATGGTCCCATAGGATTCGCCTGCCAGGTATTTAGGCGATGACCAGCGGCCGTACCGATTGACATAGAGGCGTATAAAATCACCCACAGTCCGGTTGTCGTTTTCATAACCGATAAAGTTCGACAGTTCCACGCCTTCCGCGGGTCTGGAATAGCCGGTTCCCACCGGATCGATAAACACCAGATCCGTTATATCCAAAACAGTGTACTCATTGTCCTCGATTGGCGCAGGGAACTGCGACACCTGACCGTCCTTATCGAACGCAATGCGGCGCGGTCCCAGAAATCCCATATGCATCCATTCCGAACTGGATCCCGGTCCGCCGTTGAACACAAACGTCAACGGGCGTTCCGCTGCACTGTCGGTCTCCTCTACTGTATAAGCGGCAAAGAAAATCTCACATTTTCCGCCTGCTGTATCCACGACCATTGTGCCTGCAGTCACGCTGTAGTCAAGTGACCGGCCGCGCACTGCGATGCTGTGCCTTGTGGTGACTAAATGGTCTACAGGCGGGGTCCCGGCCGGTGACTGCGCGGATCCGGAAGGGGTCTGTCCCTCCACCGCCGATCCGCCGCTTGCTGTAAGCATAAGGAATGTGAGAAGGAACATAGCGATGCAGATGATAATTGTCAAATTCATGTTGCTACCTCTTTTTCTTATTAGTCAGATATAGTGTTATCATACTCCATTTCACGTCCTTCGTAAAAGCTTTTAGGCATATCGCACCCTCTGCTATAATAGAAGTACAGATTTCTTAGAGAGGTAAATGTCTATGAAAATCAAAAACCTGTCTTATTCTTTACAGTTTGCTGTACTTCGCGCCGGCGCGGAGGCCGAGTACGCGCACTGCACCAGTCCCGGTATCGAGTACTGGTTCCTGGGCATTCTGAAGCTGTCGGAGCTTAAAGCTAAGGACGCATTCCGCCTGCCCGAATCAGAGCTGAAGGCCATTGACTCGGATATCGAGGCTGTAAAAGCAGCTCTGCAGGAGTATGGCATTGACTCCGGCACCCTCCGCGCAAGGCTCCGTCACGCGCTTAAGCACGGAGCCAAAAGCGCCTCGGATTCAATAGATAAATATCTGGAGCCCGCTCTTAAGGCTGCGAAGCTGAGAGGTCAGGAAAATGTGTGGGCAATAGACCTCTTAAGGATCCTTCTTGAGACACCCACAGATACTCTTAAGGACTTCCTGCCTCAGAAGGAGAAGAAGGAAGATAAACCGGAAAAAGCGGACAGTCCCGTTGGCAAAAAAGAGGAGAAAGCGGAGGCCTCTCCCTCTTCCGCACAAGGAAGAGATTTTCTGCCCGCCCTCACTGAAAAGGTCAGAAGGCTGCGCGCTGCGCTCCTCAATACAGTACAAGGACAGGACCACGTCGTGCACGCATTTGCTGAAGGAATATTCGCCGCGGAGGTACTGGCTGCCGCAGACGAGAAGCGGGTCCGTCCCCGCGCGATCTTCGCTTTTGTCGGACCGCCCGGCGTCGGCAAGACTTTCCTGGCGGAACAGGCCGCGAAAAACCTCGGTCTCCCCTATCAGCGCTTTGATATGTCCACCTATGCCGATCATCAGTCCTATATGGGGCTTGTAGGCTTTGAGCCCAGCTATAAGGACGCCAAAGAAGGACTGCTTACCGGTTTCGTCAAAAAGAATCCCGGCTGTATTCTTCTCTTTGACGAGATCGAGAAAGCACACCTCAACACAGTGCAGCTGTTTCTGCAGATCCTGGACGCGGGACATCTGGCAGACCGGTTCCTTTCTGTGGACGTAAGTTTTAAGGATACGATCATCATCTTCACCAGCAACGCCGGGAAGATGCTTTACGAAGGCGAGGCCAGGCAAAACGCGGCAGGGGTTCCGCGTAAAGTGCTTCTGAACGCCCTGGAAACAGAGAAGGATCCCAGGACAGGCAATCCTTTCTTCCCGCCCGCCATTACAAGCCGGCTCGCAACGGGGTGGCCTCTTCTCTTCAATCATCTGGAACCCAATGACCTGGAGCTGATCAGCCGCCGGGAATTTGACCGTCTCTGCGCCCTGTTCAAAAAACAGTACGGTCTGGAAGTGACCTTTGATCCTGTCATTTCCACTGCTCTTCTCTTTGGCGAGGGCGGCGCGGTGGATGCGCGGACACTCCGCGCGCAGACAGAACTCTTCTTCAAGAACGAGATCTTCAAAGTATGCCGGCTCTGGGGAGAGGAGCGCTTCCCGCAGGTACTGGCCCGGCTGCAGCACATTCATTTTGTACCCGAAACAGAAGATTTCCCGGAGGACGTGCGCTCTCTCTTCATCTCCGATGAGAAGCCTGAAATACTGCTCTACGGCTCTCCCTATTTTGTATCCATGTGTCAGAGAAAGCTCCCCGAATTTGTCTTCTACGGAAGCGACAATATCGAGGAAGCGCTGGAGATCGCCGGAGAAAAGGACATCCGCCTCGCCATAGTGGATATTACGGAGCGCAGCCGCAATCTCGGCAATTTCCTTTCTACCGTAGCGGTGAACGGCCAGGGCGGCGATTTTCTGATGAGCGGCGCGGGATTTGAGTATCTTCCCATGGCGGCCGGCGTTTTCAGGGACGGAGGACGTCTCTTCCAGATGCTTCGGGAACGCCTGCCGGAACTGCCGGTTTATATACTTGAGACGGATGAGCTCCCCCTTGATGAAGAACTGACTATGAGTTTTGTGAGGGCAGGCGCAAGAGGAAAACTCACTGTCCCTGCTGAAGACTTCTCCGTTCTTGAAGATCAGCTCGACAGTATCGCCGGCCGACTCTTTTCCCAGAGCGCGGCTGCTAAACTGGCGGCGGAGCGCAAAGTCCTTACTTTTGAGACAGCTCCCAAACTTTCTGATGACGGCCGTGATGTCACTATAAGGCTCCGTGATTTTTCTCTTCACCGGGCGCCCGCCGCTGAAGACGCAGGAAGCGTTCTGGATGAAGTGGAGAAGCCGGATGTAAGTTTTGACGATGTCATAGGATGCCGTGACGCCAAAGATGAATTGATGTTTTTCATTAATTACCTGAAAAATCCGAAGAAGTTCTCCGCACAAGGGCTGAAGCCTCCCAAAGGCGTTCTTCTTTACGGGCCTCCCGGCACCGGAAAGACCATGCTTGCGAAGGCTATGGCAGGTGAGAGCGACGCCGCATTTCTTCCCGCTGTCGCGAGCGGCTTTGTCACCAAGTATCAGGGGAGCGGGCCCGAAGCTGTGCGGGCCCTGTTCAGGAAGGCGCGAAGATACGCTCCCGCCATCGTCTTTATCGATGAGCTGGACGCCATCGGGCGCAAACGCGGGAGTTCCGCCGGCAGCGGTCACGGCGAAGAAATGGCGCTGAACGCTCTTTTGACGGAAATGGACGGGTTCTCTGTGGATCCTCGAAGACCGGTCTTTGTCCTTGGCGCCACCAACTTTGAAGTGGAGGAAGGAAAAGGCGGCATAGGTGTACTGGATCCGGCTCTGGTCAGGCGCTTTGACCGCAGAGTACTGGTAGATCTTCCCGACGCAAAAGACAGAGAGGAGCTGCTGCGCCTCCTTCTCAGCAAAGGGATGCCGAACAGCGTCACTGATGATATGATCAGACGCACTGCGGAGCGGGCCATCGGGATGAGCCCTGCCAATCTCACAAGCGTCGTGGATCTCGCGGGACGCATGGCAGTAAGAGCCGGCAAAGACATCGATGACGCCATACTGGACGAGGCATTTGAGCTGACCAGGCACGGGGAGAAGAAAGACTGGGGTTATCAATATCTCGAACGCGTCGCCAGACATGAGAGCGGACACGCTTTCCTGTGCTATCTGGGCGGAAACAAGCCGGCTTATCTCACCATTGTCGCCCGCGGAAGCTACGGGGGCTACATGGAGCACTCCGCGGAGGAGATGAAACCTCTCTCCACAAAGGAAGAGCTGATCCACCGCATCCGAACCAGTCTGGGAGGCCGGGCTGCGGAGATCGCCTACTACGGAGAGAAAGACGGTATTTCCACCGGTGCCTCCGGCGATCTTGAGCAGGCGACCCGCCTTGCTGCAGCTATGCTCTGCACTTACGGCATGGATGAGACATTTGGACTTGCCACCATGGACCTTAGTGAAGCGCTGCGGGACAGCGCATTCAGGTGCAAGGTAAATGAGATTCTGGGCGAACAGATGCGCGAGACTGTCAGCATGATCAAAAAGAATAAGCGGCGGATCGACCGGCTGGTTGACGCGCTCCTGAAGCGCAACAAGCTCACAGGGGCCGAGATCGAAGAATTATTGAGCTGATCACTCCTCATCAGACATAACAACGGGGCAGGAACCCTCAGGTTTCCTGCCCCGTTCTTTTTGCAGATCGCATTCGTTATTCTTTTTCCGTATATCTGCAGACCAGCCTGTGATTGCGGTCTCCGGCTCATCCGCGCGCGGTACGCAGTGCTTCAAGTGCTGTCGCGGGATCGACCGCTCCATATCCTCTGTCTCCCAGCTCCTTCAGGAGAGGCGCCAGCAGCTGCTCAGGGGTCATGTCCGGGTGCGCGCTGCACTGAACATGCGCGCACTGCTCCGCAATATCATCCTCACCGAGTCCCTCAAAATAGCGAAGACCATAGATACATCTCCAAAGCTGTGCTTTTCCGCCGGAAATAGCAGCGACATATTTTCCGTTTCTGGAAATCGCAATACTCTCGAAATTCTCTCCCATATGGATGGCACTGAGTATCTTGTTGTTCCCGGGATCAAAGAAATACAGGATACTGCTGTCCGAAGCGAGCAGGTAGCGCTGATTATGCATAAAGCAGACCTGGGAGGCAGTGGAAATGCCCTTGCCGCGCCTTCTGACGGCATCCTGGTCATTCAGTACGCGCTCCTGATTTGTGTCCAGATCCATATAGCGGAGACCTTTTCTGCCCGCTGCCATGCCGAGGGCCGTGTAACCCAGATCAACTGCCAGCTCGAGGTAATTGTCGTAGGCAATCGTGTCCATTGATCCCTCGACCTGATCTGACAGCAGCACATAGTTCTCATAGCGCAGTACCATTTTCCGGGAGTCATAGCCGAACTGGATATCCTCCAGCGGCTCGTCCGCGCCAAGGGAGATCTTGGAACTCCTAATAAGTTTTCCGCCACAGTCCCACAGCTTGAGAGTTCCGCCCTCGTCGCCGGAGGCAAAACACTGACCGTCCCGGCTGATCGCAAGCGCGGTAATACTCTCTTCATGTCCCTTGCAGATCGCCATTGCTTTCCCGGTCCGCGCATCCACCTTGACAAAGCTCTTATCGCCCTTGGGGGCACAGAGGTAAAAGCTGCCGTCCGGACTCAGGCCGGAAGCCCGAAATCCCGAGATCATTTCATGATTCGCGCCGTAGTCACTTATCATCTCACCTGTTTCCAGATCGATCAATTTCTGTCCGCAGAGCAGAAGCTCTGAATCTTCACTGAAACTGACCCGGTCATGCCGGTGCATATCAGGAACAGTCATGATAGGCCACTGGCCCAGCACGACGACCGGCGTACATTTGCGCGAGAGTTCCTCATAAAACTCCATCCAGTCTTCCTGATAGAGCACATTTCCGTAGGCATTAGTAAGATGAGAGATCATCAGTTCCTTGCCGGCGTCGTCCCAATTGCCTTTCTTCGAGAGATTCTTCAGCTCGCGGAGCCTCTTGTCTCTCTCTTTCTGCAGTTCTTCCTGTTCTTTGAAGTTCTTCACACGGCTGAGCTGATAGGTGCAGTGCCATCCGCTTCCGGCGGCAGCAGCTTTCTCCAGTCCGGCGAGCTTATCCTCAGTCTGTTCCGAGAACTGTTCCTGTTGGGAAGAATAATTGCGCACATATGACAGCACGTCCTTCGCATTGACCAGGTCTCCTCCCTCCAGGCTCAATTCTGCCAGCAGCAGGCCGGGTTCCGCCTGGTTGAAGTGATTCTCCCAGTTAGCGGAAAGGAAACACTGAGCCTCGTAGAGAGTCATTGAACCGCTTCTGTAACCGTACAGGCAGCGGTTGAACAGTGTCTCGGTATGCGCCGGCTCCATCAGCGCAGCTTTGACCCAAAGAGCTTCTGTCTCACTCTCCCGGTCAAGATCCAGATAGCTGAGCGCCCTGTTGTTGAGCTTGTCAGCGGATTCCGAGGATACTTTGGCGGCAGGCCTGGGATAGACTCTGCCGGTCACGTCTTTATAAACAGCTTTAAGCTCCTTGATCACTGAGGCAAAATCCCGCGGGCGGTTTTTAGCCTCATTTTCCAGGCATTTTTCCAGAAGTGTGCACAGTTTGTCCGGCATCGGTATTTTGGCCATTTCAAAATAGTGACGGCATTCCGATCCGGCAATTGTCCCGTGCTGCCAGGGCCTGTATCCCAGATACATTTCCAGGACAGAGACTGCCCAGCTGTAGAGATCAGTCTTACGGCTCAGTTTCTTGCCTGCCGCCTGCTCCGGCGAACAATAGGCGGGAGTCATAGCGCGCTCGCTCGCCTTTTTACCTCCCAGCTGCGCAATACCGAAATCAGCCACGCGGGCATCCCACTCATTTGTGAGAAGGAGATTGGCGGGCTTGACGTCCCGGTGGACCAGGAGCGAACGATGCGCGTAGTGAAGCCCTTCCGCGAACTGAATGGCAATGTCAAGCAGTCGTTCACTGACGGCCGCCTGACTCCCGTCGTACAATGTCTTGTCTGAAATGCGCTCAGCCAGACTCCCGTTTTCCATCCATTCAGAGAAGATCGTAGGAACGCCGTCCATTTCGCGGACATAATAGCATGCCACAATATTGGGATGAATGCCGAGATTGATCCAAGCTTCACACTCGCCGATAAAGTCTTCTTTCTGCTGATCTGATTTAAAATATTCCGCTTTCGGGCGTTTCATGGCAAGGTCGACATCCCAGTCTTTGTGGTGTACCTTCCATACACTTCCCATTCCGCCGATAATGGGATCGGATTCGATCCGATAAACGGAGTCTTCGAGTGAAGAGCTATCGGCATCATACACCGTTCCATCATCACCAAACGAAGAAGTGTCTGCATCATACACCGTTCCGTCGTCTTCAAGCGAAGAAGCGTCTGCATCATAAACCGTTCCGTCATCCCCGAACGAAGAAGTGTCTGCATCATACACCGTTCCGTCGTCTTCAAGCGAAGAAGTGTCGGCGTCATAGACCGTTCCGTCGTCTTCAAGCGAAGAAGTATCGGCGTCATAGACTGTTCCGTCGTCTTCAAGCGAAGAAGTATCGGCGTCATAAACTGTTCCGCTCTGCTGCCTCTGTGCTTCCTTGAGCGCGTCGTCCAGCACTTTATTCCACTCGTCATCAAGCTGTGTTTTCCCTGCAGCTTCACGACGTGCCTTCTCTTCGGCTTCCTGACGTGCTTTCTCAGCGGCTTCCCGGCGCGCTTTCTCTTCGGCTTCCTGACGGGCCTTCTCAGCAGCCTCGAGGCGGGCCTTTTCGGCAGCTTCCCGGCGTGCCTTCTCTTCGGCTTCCTGACGGGCTTTCACAGCAGCAATCTCTCTGGCCGCTCTTGCTTTATCAAGTTCCTGCCTTCTTCTGAGAGCTTCTGCTTTTTCTTTTCTATTTCTCGCAGATTGTCCGATCGCTCTTATGACGATGTTCACAAGTGTCAGAACGTAAACAAAAAGATAAAAAATGCTGAGCCATTTGACAGCCGTATAGGAATTTTTTTCTTTTTTGAGGATACTTACAGACTGCTCTGTAGCTGCCATAGACGGGTCAATGGGATTATAACGGAGCAGGACATCCGCCTGCCCGTCTCTTTCTTTCTTTTCCCCGTCCAATTTGTCAAAATCCTTTTTGAGCATACGGGTATGGCAGCTGTAAGGAATTCCGTCAACATCGTATTCAAGCAGAACTCCCTGCGCCTTGAAAAAGACCCGGGTCTTTGTGATCGGTCCTTCTGCTGTGGCCGTGCCGTTCGTCGCAGTACCCGTTTTCCAAATGGGTTCGACGACCGAAAGCTCCGACTTCGCTTTGGTGAGCGCGGCCTGGCTGTTTATCAGCAGATAAACCAGAGCAGCGATGAACGCAAGATGAATTACTAAGCCGACCGCACTTATTTTAACTTCTTCATTATCCATAACTTGTCTCCATCTGAACTGTCCGCAGTTTTATCTCAGGGGGAAGACCCCCACTTCTTTAAGTGGCGGGATGATTAAGTAACAATTCTTTCTCAGTGGGGTCCACCCCCCTTCTGAGATAAATGATGCACACGCGTGCGGAAAGGTAGATATTGCCTTACAGGCAACCCGCACGCGGCGCAGCGGCTCGCTCTGCGAGCCTTGAATGTCATTCGATTTTTATATACACTGCCGAAATATTGTCACGTCCGCCGTTCTCGTTAGCTTTGTCAATCAGCCTCCTGCAGACCCGCTCCGGACTTTTGCTGCAGCGGAGCATACGCGCGATCTCCTTCTCAGGGACCATGCCGTAGAGTCCGTCTGAACACAGGATGATCCGGTCACCCGGAAGGATCTTCGTTATATATATTTCCGGCGTCGCCGGCGCCGTCATGCCCACAAAAGCAGTCAGCCTGGAGCTCAAAGGACTATGGCGCGCCTCTTCTTTGGTCATTTCACCAGCCTGCACCATAACTCCGGCGAGGTTCATGTCCTTTGTGATCTGTACCGGCTTTCTTTTATACTTTCTCAGTACATATCCCCGGCTGTCTCCCAGACCCACAAATATCGCGTTGTCCCCGAAGAGCAGTACACCTGCCAGGGTAGCGCCGAAACTGAAAAATCGCTCTGTATTGCCCTCCGTAAAGAGGTGGTCACTCAGTGCAGCTGTACAGTCCTTCAGATCGCTTCCGGCCTCTTCCGCGGTCGTCTGTGTTTTGTCCCAGTTCTCCGAGCATTTCGTAAGAAGCAGAGGAAGTCCTTTCTTTACAAAAGCTGAAGCTGCAGCCCCGTTTTCAAGCCCTCCCATTCCATCCGATACCCCGAAAAAACCGAGTTCCGGGTTCACAAGGATCTCATCCTGGTTGCTTTTTCTGCTTTTCCCGATGTCTACCTGCCCGGCAAATCGGAATTGATAGTCAAAATATTCTGTTCTCATCACAGTATTCCCTTACAATATGCCCGGGTCTCAGGCGGAAGCGCTGCAACGATATCACGGCGCAGCGCGGCGGCTGTCTTATAACCGATCTCCGGTTTTTCCACCAGTGCGCGGTCGATCACCGCAGCGATCTTAGCCGGGATCGAGGAATTTCTCTGCCGGATCGGGACGGCAGATTCCTGTACGAGGCTCTGCCACAAGAACGGCTGCGGTTTCAAATTCTTGGGCGGCATCCCTGTAAGCATATAGTAGTAGCTGGCAGCAGCTGCCCAGACATCCACCTCGGGCTTTGAGAATCGGTAATCCAGTGCCTGCTGCCGCGGCATAAATGCCACAGTTCCGCTGGCTTGTCCGGCACTCGTCATATCTGTCATGCCGGCTGTCTCAAACGCTTTCGCCATGCCGAAGTCAGCCACCATAGCTACCGGGTGGTCGCTCCGGTCAGAGAGAAAGATGTTGCCCGGTTTAAAATCGCGGTGAACAAGTCCGTGCGCTTCGACTTTCCTGGTACCGGCCGACCAAAGACCTTTTTTACGGATCTCCACGCTCACATCGAGGTTATGCACGTAATCCAGGCCTGTCAGAGCCTGCAGGATTATATAGGTGGCCATGTTCATGGACAGCCTTCCCCGGTTCCTTTCCATAAGATCCTGCGCGCTTCCGCCCTGGCACAGATCCATCAAAATATAGAATACGTCGTTTGCGCATCCGGTCTGATAAGTCTTGACTACATTTTTATGGTTCAGCTGCTCACAGAGAGAAGCCTCTCTGAGGAACATCTTTTTCCCTTTTTCATCTGCGGCTACTTGCGGCAGCATGGTCTTAAGAGCGAGTATCTTTCCGGTGCTCCTTTCCCTTACCTTCCAGACTTCGCCCATTCCGCCTTTTCCGAGAAGCGCGACCTTATCGTATCCTTCCACGGGCGACGCTCCTCCGGAGGGTTCCTGTCTCTCAAGGGCATCTCCCAGGATCGCTGCCAGAATTCCATCCAGCACCTTCGCGCGGTCAGCCAGGCAGTCCGGGCAGAGGTTATTGTCCTCCGCTTTAGGAACAAATGACTTTCCGCATCCCTTGCAGATCCTCTTTCCGCCTGAGCGTGCCTGCATCTTCTGCTTTTCTTTTTCGGCCTTTTCCTTCTCAGCTCTTTCTTTTTCGGCCTTTTCCCTTGCGGCTTTTTCTTTCTCTGCCCTTTCCCTGGCAGCCTTTTCCCTTGCGGCTTTCTCTCTCTCAGCCTTCTCCTTTGCCGCTTTTTCTTTAGCCGCTTTCTCTTTTGCGGCCTTTTCCTTCGCCGCCTTTTCTTTTGCCGCTTTTTCTCTCTCGGCCTTTTCTCTTTCAGCCTTTTCTCTCTCGGCCTTCTCTCTTTCAGCCTTCTCTCTTTCAGCCTTCTCTCTTTCGGCCTTCTCTCTTTCGGCCTTCTCTCTCTCGGCCTTTTCTCTCTCGGCCTTCTCTATTTTGATCCTCTCTTCTTCTGAAGGCCCCAAGTCCTCATCCGATATCGTAACATCTGAAATAACTTGCTGATCAATACTGCATTTCAGCTCGCAGCGTTTACCCAGACGGATTCTGTCGCCGTCATGCAGGTCAAATTCCTGATAGACTTCGTTCTTGGCCTCTTCCCAGGATTTATCCCGGTCTCTTTGGCCGATCTTTTTCCCGTTGATGTAAGTGCCGTTCAGGCTTCCGAAATCCTGCAGTCGAACAGTCGGCGGATTAATGCTCAGAATACAGTGATATCTGGACACTGTCTTTTCGGGAAGCACAATGCCGCAGTCATCCTGTCTCCCGATAAAGACCCTGTTCGCCTCAGTGTATTCATATTTCTGCCCTGCCTGGACGCCTTCGGTGATCTCGATAATGATTTTCCCGTGCATAATATCCCCCTGTTTCTTTTGTTAAGATTACTGGTTTTATGTATTGTTATTTCAAGTAACTGTTCAGAGGTCCCTAAGCCTCTGAACAGTTACGTTATTATTGTTGAACCACCGAGTAAACAATTGACAGGATCGTCGACAGGACTAAATAGATCGCCAGGACGATCATCACCCATGTCTTCATCGGCCCCCACATGAAAATGTTATATAGGAACGCCACAAGAGCCGGAATGAAAAGGGACGTAATAAAAGACTTTACAAAAATTAAAAATCCCCTTCCTGCACCACCATGCAGCTCACAGCTCATGACAAGGCAGCTGCACATTGTATTGAGAGCATTCCAGAAGTAGCAGAATCCCATTATCATTAAAGTTTTGCCAAGCCAGTTCGGCAGCGTCGGACGGAAGATCCAGATAATGGCGAGGACGAAAAACGGATAAACAGCGATCTTCGTCACATACTGAAAGAAGATCTTGGACGGCGTCCCCCTCAGATTCATAAATGTGAACTTCGCTTTGGTCACGTCCCCTTCGTCCTTGAGATAATCATACAGCTTTGCACCGACGGTCAGTACGAGAAAGACAGCAGCGCTTGCAATGATCCTAAGCCAGACGGGAATTACCGGCATTCTCCAGGAAGTCTGTATGATCCTTACTTCTGCGGCGATCAATGCGATATCAAACAGGATATTCAAGAAATTTCCGAATGCGCCGCTGAGGATCCCGAAAAGGAGAGCCGCTCCTCTCGCCAGATAAAACATCCAGAGACAGAAGACCGTACCTTCCACAAACATAAGGAAAGGCGGAGCCGTTTTACCCAAAAAATCTGTAAAATGCTGCAGCACCACAATTAAAGCGACAGGTACCAGGATGCCGAACAGGAAGTACTGGAAGGCTGCAGCGGCTGTGCCGCCCCGATAAGTGAACGGTCCCATCTTTGTCCGGCGCCGCACCTTCGGTCCGTTTCCTCTGTTTCCACCGTTGCCCCGGCTTCCCGTATTGCGCACAAGTTCGTCTTTCTGGCTGTTATTTGCTGCTGCCATAAGCAAGAGCAGCATTGCCAGTTCCTTCTCGCTGAGTTCTCTTTCTTTTTCCTCAGGTTCCGGCTTCTTTTGCGCGGGCTGTCTGTGTACGGCCCGAAGCCCTTTCAGTGCAAGAACTGTCGGTGTATTGGACTCCATAACAGCTTGGGCGAGAGTCATCGCACCAATCTCTCCTCCGCCGGCCAGTTCAGTGGCTCTTCCCAAGACCGGAGCCGCATCTTTGAACAAGCTGCTGTCCTGTTTCGCGTCTGCTTTGAGCTGTGTGAGGGCAGCCTCTGGGTTCTGCATCTCCCTCCGGAGATATTCACTTACTTTTCTTCCGTCAAAGCTGTTCTCTTTGCCCAGCAGGAGCACACCGTAAAGAAGGTGTTCCACGAACAGAGAGTTGTGGTCATTCTCCACCCTGAAAGCCTGGGCGTTTGTAATGATCTTCTTTGCACTTACACTGAGTTCCATCGCATATCCCTCCTTATTAGCAATTAATTGAGTTATTGCCTTAACCGTACATCTTTCCGTGCTGTGATTAGAAGTATAGCAGGATATACAGACAGGATTTTTTGCAAAAGTTGCAATCAATCATTATTATATCTAATTACTCACGTTTTTTTGCAAATTATACTATTTTTATTATAAATACCCAGTATTTGTTGTCAATTATTGCCGTTTTTTTCACTAATATCTTCCCCAAAAAAAGATCTTTTATGGCAAATGACGCTCTTACATAAAAAAGCGCCGTGTGAGTTCTGCCTTAAAGGGAGCCTCACACGGCGCTTCGCCTCGCTCTCCGCGCGAACTATGTCAGGACCGAGGTCCCTTGTATTCCAGGCACATCATAGTCATGTCGTCAAACTGTTCGGCATCGCCGACAAAAACATCCACATCACTCCTGACTTTCCGGAGAATATCAAAGGGACTTTCGTCCGCACAGGAATTCAAAGTCTCGATCATAAGTTCAGTTCCGAACATCGCCCCGTCTGCAGCGATTGCTTCCGGAACACCGTCTGTATATACAAAGATCTTATCTCCCGGATCCAGTTGAAGAACATACTCCTTGTAATGGATATCTTCCATTCCTCCTATGACAAACCCGTGCTTGTCTTTATAGAGTTCAAACATGCCTTCTGCTTTTTTTACAGCAGGGTACTCATGGCCCGCATTTGCGGCAATCATTCTGCCGGTAGAGATTTCCAGAATACCGAGCCAGACAGTCACGAACATCTCTGCCTGATTGTTGTCGCACAGCAAGTCATTCGTTTTTTTCAGGATCTCACCCGCGCTGTGTTCAATTCGCGCAAAATCCTCGATGATCCTTTTTGCGAACATCATGAACAGGGCAGCCGGTATACCCTTTCCGCTCACATCTGCTATCACCAGACACAGATGATCTTCGTCAACGAAGAAAAAGTCGTAAAAATCTCCGCCGACATCACGGGCCGGGTCCATGGAAGCATACAGATCTATCTCTTTTCTTTCCGGGAACGGCGGGAAAATGTGCGGAAGCACACTGCTTTGGATCTGTCTGGCCGTGCTCAGTTCTTTTACGATCCGTTCCTGCTCCTTGATCATGTTTTCCTGTTCCATTCGCTCCCGCTCCATCCGGCGGATCGTTTCCATTTGGTTGTTCAGGGCGAGGCAGGTCCGGTCGATCTCCTCCTGCATTGTCTCAAATTCACTGATCGTGTAAGGGGCAGATTCGACGGGCTGCAGTTCCCCCTCTCCCATTCGGATGATCCCGCTCAGCAGCGTGTTGAACTGGAGCATGAACTTTTTAAGCCACAGCCGGTAGATCGCCAGGGCGATCAGAAGAATCAATACGCTGACGATAAAGATTCCGGTACGCACTTGCCGGATCACCTGCTCATAGTTTTCCATGGAAATTTCACGGACAAGGAGCCAATTGGGAGATGTCATCGCAATGGAAAATGTACATACAGGCTTACCTTCTTCATTGTCAAAAATCTGCCCGCTGTTGCTCCTCGTGATGAGGATGTCCGCGTCCCCGCATGCCTCTTCACCTGTGTGGTAGAATTCTGTATGATCAGCTGTAAATAAATGCCAAGTGCTTTTTCCGTCCTGAATCGGTGAGAACACAATATCAAAGATGGTCTCGTCCATGAGAAGCATTCCATAACACGCGCCGTACCTGACGTCCACGGATTTCCATGCGGCGATCATGATATTCTGAGGCGTATTCTCGTTTTCAAATCCATATAAGGAAGCTCCCGAGACCGGGCCTGCCCAGACAATTTGTCCATGGGGAACACTCAGGATCTGTTCTTTTATGTCTTCCGGAAGCGGATTATCCTTCGGATCGTCCAGAAAGAGATTTGCTTCCGGAAGCGCGCCAAAAATACTTCCGTCCTGGCGCATGATAAGAAGGCCTAAGACTCCTTCACTCCGTTCAATCTCTGTCTGTATATAATCCCGGCAGCTGATCCTGGCATGAATCAGCCCCTCCATGGAGCTATACTGCAACCTGGTGTAGCCCGCTACCCGATCATCAGACATGATACTTCGCACTTCATTGACAGATGTGTTGATGAGCGGAGTGATCGTCCGTGAGATCGTATCAAAAGTAGCTTCATTCACTCCCTGTTCCTGCTGCAGGATCATAGTGATGAAGGCGCGGGAAAACAGCGAAGTCAGCAATGTGACAACGAACAACGCTATCGCGATAACCGGCAGCAGCAGGCGGATTCGGAGCGATTTTGCTTTTACTCTCATGGCTCCTGCACCTCCGTTTCGACTCCTGCCTGAACTTCCGGTTCCGATGTCTGTGTTTTGATCGCAATATGATCCGCGTATTCTTCCGTTGTGTAGGGCTGTACCCCGTTCTCGATCTGCACCTGATTCACAAGGGGAACAATGATCTCTGCCGCCTCATCCCACATTTTCCGATAAGCTTCGAAGACTTCCGGTTCCCCCAGTTTGACCAGTGCCCGGATCTTCTCATCCCTGATCGCCTCCCATTCTTCATCCGTTTCCGCCAGGATCAGATCAACCTGGGCGTCCTGTAAAATATCCTCCGCTTTTGACAGTATATTGAGCTGCTCCCGGTTCAGACTGCTCATACAGGATGAGATCGCCTCTCCGCAGTCATTGCGGAAATCCAGCCCGCCGGTATTGTAGAATGCGTCTGTAGGCAGTTCCACTCCATAATGCTCACAGATATCTTTGGAGATGTTATGAGTCATGGTAGCTTTTTCGTACTCACGGGTGATCGTGGCAAAATCAATCGGATACCCGTCCGGATGCTGCAGATTATCTCGCAGGACAGGCCAATTGCTGGGCAGTTTCTCAAAGCTTCCCCATCGCACATAATAGTTGTCCGGATCGGTGCTGCCTGCCTTATATGCATCCAGCTGCGCCTGACCGTATTCGTTCATCCGGGGAACTCCGTCCGCGTCGTAATCCCAAGTCTCTCCTCGGCGGCCAAGTGAAAGCTCGCGCGCAAAATCGGGATCACACATGATATTAAAGAGTTTCAGAGCCTCTTCCTTGTGCGGGCTGTTTGCGGAAATGAACCACATATAACCGGGACCGTTACCGAGTACCTGGCAGACGTTGGTGTAAAAATTGGTGGCAGCAGTCGGAACCGTATTATACCCTGCAAGTGTATCCGGATCATTCTTGATCTTGTTTTTGTATAGCTCTCCTTTAACTGCATGCAGCCCCATATACTGACCGCGGGCAACTTTAGAACCAAACTGCTCTAAAGTCTGGGTGAAGAGCTCCATATCGTAGGAACCGTCCTCTTTACCGGCCCGGTATAGCTTATTCTCCCATTCCATTGACGCCCACCACATGGAATGGTCAGGGTCCGCGTAGCCATCATAGACTTCATTTGTAAAAATATTGTTCTGATACTTGTGATTTGCCCAATAATCAAGGCTCTGTTCCGCGCGGAAAGCAGTATCATAACCGCCGAAGTTGTCAGTGCCGTACAGATAAGTGGGATAGCCCTCCTCCGTGTAAGGATGATTCTTGTGCATCTGCATCAGCACGTTCAGATAATCATCCTCGTTGTTGATGGGCGGATAACCCAGCTCTTTGTAATAATCCCAGCGGACAACATAACCGCGGGCAGTCGTCTGGTTGTCGAATCCGACGCCGTTGTATCCAATTTTGGCGGGAAAAAAATAGAAGCCGTCCCCTTGGTTTCCGAGTTGTTTGAAAACATCATAAGTGCGTTTCGTATCTCCCTTAAGGAAATTGGGACAATACTCCTCCAGATACGGATCGGCATTCAGCGCTACGCCGTTTTCCAAGATCATGGAAAGATTTTTGTCGGTAGCGACAATGTCCGGCAGATCACCGCTGGCCAATCTGGCAGCGAATCCCTCCGGCGACATATAGACGTACCGGATCTCAACCCCTGCCAGATCCGCCAGATATTGCCACAAGCCGAAGTTCTCATTATAACGGTTTCCTGAACGCACGGAGCTGTCGCCGATCGTCAGGACAACACGTTCCTGTGCCGATGCAGGTTCCCCGGCAGAGGCATAACGCGGCAAAAGCATCAGGACCATGAATATAGACAATATAAAAGCCAGAGTTCTTTTCAAAGTATCTCCTCCTTATCACATTGCCCCTTCATTCAAGGCTCGCAGCTTTTCTTCCATTTGCTTCGGTTTTACCATTATTCCGTTAATATTTATTCTGTATATCATATTATAACATACAATACGACCGGATATTCTTATTTACTGTTTTTCAGACGTTTGATCCGTCTCGATGAATACTCTTCGATCTGTTTCCACAACGAGCGCAGTTGTTTCTTATGGGAGCACAGTTTTTCCGAGCAATTACTGCACTTGAGATAATCATTTGTATTATCAGAAAATCTTTCCGGGTGCAGGTAAAACGTGACTTCCCAGCGGATCAGCAATGCGACAGACAGTACGAGCAGGCTCCACGTGTATTTCTTTCTCACAAAAAACAGAGGCGTGAACATCATGGCATAGTCCCAGTTGTATATCCTGCATTGACTGCAGCATTTGTTTTTCATGAACCATGTCTGGAAGGGACAGAAAAACAAAATGCATATGATATCACAGACGGAATACGCGCTGCACAGCAGGATCATGATCCCGTCGTCCAACACGCCTGCCATATGCAAAGCACCGGAAAATCCGTTAAAAACAATCCAGATAAGTGCGACCAGCACAGTTGCGTTATTATCCTGGATTGATATCTCTGTTCTTCCTGATTTGACATAGTTGCATGCAAACTGCTTCTGGCTGCCGGGACTTTCATATTTTGACGGAAAAAAGCGCATGATCATTTCTATGACGAAAACACCCCAGGTCACATAAATAATGATCGGGATCTTTTCGATGTTTTCGATGACCGTTTCTCCGTTTTGGATCCTGAAGCGGATATAGCCGATCAGAAGCAGGATGAACAATGCAGATCGATATACAAGCCTGACATAGTGCAGCATACTGACTACGCTGATTCCTTTCATACGCTTCATTTTCCCATTCTCCATATTTCTTATGTCATACAGATAATACTATGATAGCATAAGAACCGTATACGGCACTAATACCAAAAACGGCAATTATTGCTGACTGAAGAAGAATAAGCAGACAGACAAATGACAGGGGTAACTGTCCCCTGTCATCAAAGCACGATCCTGATCCTTGTTCCCAAATCCTTTCTCGATAAAACTTCAAAGTGGCCTCCGTGCTTGTCCACGATCCACTTGGCTATAGAGAGCCCCAGCCCTGTTCCCTCGCTGCTGCGCGCTTCATCCGCACGGAAAAAGCGTTCAAAGATATGCGGAAGCTCGGATTCGTTGATACCGCTGCCCAGATCCTGCACCTGCAGGTATGGGTGGCCTTTTTCGTCTATTCCGTAAGAAAGGATGATCTCCTCTCCTTCCGGGGTATATTTTGCCGCGTTGTCGACCAGAATCCGCACTGCCTGCTTCATCAGCCCGGGATCGACGGCCACCTCCGTCGAATCTCCGCTGTCTTTCAAGCGGTACCTGTGCTTCTCGTCGATCATCAGTGATTCCTCGTAGATCTCACGCATGAAATCTTCCGTTTTCACGGGCTGTTTGTTGAGGGCAGTTCTCCCGCTGTCACCTCTGGCAAGGAAGAGGAGCTGTTCCACCAGGTAATTCATGTGGTCAGCCTCGTTCTTGATCGCACTTATTCCCTCGTCCAGGATCTTCTCATCCGTTTTCCCCCAGCGCTCCAGCATATTGGCATAACCCTGGATGACAGCGATGGGCGTCCGCAGCTCATGAGAGGCGTCGTTGACGAAGCGGGACTGCTGCCTCATGGTTGCCCGCATGCGTAAAAGCAGGTTATTCATTGCGGCTTCTACGCCGGACAGATCGGAATCGCCAAAAGACAGAGGCCTCTCTCCTTCCGCGTCCTCCGGGTGGATATGCTCGATCGCGTCCTCGATGACCTGATATTTGTCTTCCGTGAAGGATAGCCTGCTCAGTTCATCAGCTTTGAGCGCGATCTCATTGATCGGCGCGAGGATCTTCCGGATCGTTCTGTCCTCGCGGTAATAAGAAAAGAATACTCCCAGAAACTGCAATATCAGCAGTGACAGGACCACTGAGGCTATGACAGTAAATGGTATCAGGCAGGAGACCGACAAAAGAAGGGTTCCCTCCTTAGAGGCAACCCTGTAGATCAGGTCAAATCCCGGCTCCGCTGTCGTCGTCAGGTGTTCGAAGCTTCTCTGACTCCCCTCGATGAACTTTCCAAGAGCCGAATACTCCTGCTGCGCGCACCAGCCGACTGTCAGAAAAGCTGCGAGCACCAGATCTGAGACCAAAAAGCGAAATATTTTGCCGCGGATCATATACCAGTGAAGCTTTCTGGTTATAGATGTCACGCGCCGCTGTTCATCATGTTTCTGATTTAATGACATAACCGACTCCCCTGACAGTCCGTATCATTTTGACGCCGAAAACATCGTCTATCTTAGAGCGCAGGTAGCGGATGTAGACGTCTACGACATTCGTCTCACCCGCATAATCATAACCGCATACTTTGTTCAGCAGTACATCCCTTGAAAGTACGATATCCTGATTCTCCAGAAGCGTTTTCAGCATAAGGAATTCTCTGTTAGTGAGTGTGATCTCGTGTCCCGCGTAGCGGACCTGATGGCGGCGGTCGTCGAGGACCAGATCCTGCCACTTGAGGACGCCTTCCTCACTTCCCTCTCCGCTTCCGGCTTCCCGTGCGGTATGACCCGCGTGGAGCTTAAGCGCCACGCGGATCCTGGCCAGCAGTTCTTCTATAGCAAAGGGCTTGGTGATGTAGTCCACTGCACCCGCGTCAAGCCCTGAAACTTTATCCATGACCGCATCTCTGGCAGTGAGGAGGATCACCGGGACTTCCTTCTCTTTCAGGAGCCTCCTGAGGACCTCCAACCCGTTCAGTCCGGGCAGCATGATGTCCAGGAGGATCAGATCGTAGTGATTCTCCAGCGCCATCTGCAGCGCCTCTCTCCCGTTTCCCGATTTCTCAACCTGATATCCCTCATGCAGGAGTTCCAGTTCGACAAATCTTGCCAGTCTCTCCTCATCTTCTACCAGAAGAATGCTTGCTTTCATATTAATCCCTCATTAGTCATGGCTCTCGTTATTTGTAAACTCGCTGCGCACATCCTGTGCGAAATCTCCCGCCTTATTCAGGATCGAATTGGCCTTCTCAGCCTCTTCTTCTCCCTCAAATGAATACCTGATCCCGAAGAACAGTGCAATTATCATAACAGGAGCGAGTATTTCCCAGAAGAAGAACAGAAGAAGGACAAATACGATCGTAGGCATCGTGAACACTGCTTCTTCTCCCTTTGTCACGATGAAAGTTGTGTTCCTGATAAAGCGGATAAATCCTCTGAACAGCCTGCCTACCGTACGTCCGAAACTCGGAGCGGATTTTTCCTGTTCTTCCACTTTGTCCCTTACTTTGACATATTCGGTCTGTTCCTCATAATCTGTAGAGAAAGTGCTCTGCGCGGGTTCCTTGACCTTGCCCTGGCGCTCCAGGAGAACCATTGCGTCCAGAAGGTCTCCGCCTGTCTGTTCCAGTGCAGCCTTTGCCTCCTCATAAGTTACGTTTGCTTTCTCTCTTAGGCGTTCCACTTTTTCCATCATTTCCATCATCATACCTCCATAAGGTGTACTGTTTTATTATACCTTTGTTTGTTCTGTTTTACATCTGCGGATATCTCTTTGCCGCTTGATGTAAGTAAAGGATAACGCTGCCAGATAAAAACATCTTTTGAGAAACATTAAAAGAAGATTAAGATTCGGGTTAATTCCGATTATGTGTTATGATTAATGTGAATTAAGTTAACTGAGTTTCGGCAGGTGTATTATGTCTTCTCTACAGATCTCTCAGAATGTAAAACTGGGGCAGACTCTCTCACAGAAAATGATCCAGTCTGTCAAAATACTGCAAATGAACGCCCAGGAACTCTCCGACTTCATCTCAGAGCTGTCCCTGGAAAATCCCATGGTAGAACTCTCTTCTGAATCGACCTCTGACGCGGACGAAATGCGCCTGCGTAAGCTCGAGTGGCTCTCTAATCTCGACGAGCAGAACCGTGCCTTTTATAAATATGACAGGGAAGATGCCGAAGATACAGGATTTATGAGCAATATCAGCGGACGCCGGACAGAAACTCTCGAGGAAGTCCTGCGCCTGCAGCTTCTGAGCGGCCACTATACGCCTCATGAGATGGAGGTCTTCGACTATATCATCGGCTCACTTGATGACAGGGGATTCTTCGTGCTGCCCGCTTCCCATCTGATGGAGGTCTTTGGCTTGTCTGAGGAGGACGCCGAGTCCTATCTGGAGATTATGAGGGACCTCGATCCCGCAGGAATCTGTGCCGCGGGTCCCCGGGAGTGTCTCCTCAAACAGATTGACCGCAAAGAGGACCCCGATTGGGATATCGAGCGCGCTGTAATCGGGGATTTCATGCAGCAGCTTGGAAAAAACAAGCTCCCTGAGATCGCCGAAAAACTGGGGCAGCCCCTTGAACGGATCATTACCGCTTTAGAAAGGATCCGTGAGCTTAACCCTTTCCCGGCACAGGGTTTTGACACCGGAGAGGCGCTTCACTATGTCACTCCCGATATCACGATCGTCAAATTTCCCGACCGTTTTGAGATCCTGCTCAACCAGTACAGCTATCCGGAAATACGGATCAACAAATATTATCTCAAACTCCTCCGCTCAGATTGTGACCGGGAAACCAAGACGTATCTTAACGCCAAACTCAAGCAGATTGAGGAGACCAGGGAATATATAGCCCGCCGGGGAAGCACTCTGATGGCACTGGCAGAATTTTTACTCGAACACCAGCAGGATTTCTTCCTGCACGGAGAGAGCCGCCTTGCTCCGCTGAAAATGAAGGAAGCAGCCGCTTCGATCGGAGTGCATGAATCGACCATCAGCCGGGCTGTCCGGGATAAGTATCTGCAATGCCCCTGGGGCCTCTTTCCGCTGAGTTATTTCTTCTCCGCGGGCGTTGGCAGTGAAGACAAGGAACAGACTTCCGCCCGCAGGATCAAAACAGAGATCCGTACTCTTGTTGATCAGGAGGACTCGGCTAAACCGCTGAGCGATCAGAAAATCTGCGATCTGCTGCAGGAAAAGGGGATTGCCGTCTCAAGGAGAACTGTAGCAAAATACAGAGAAGAAATGGGAATCGGCAGCACACGAGAACGCAAAAGCTGGAAGTAATCAACAGTGTATATATTTAAAGGAGGAAAATTCCAATGAAAAAAGAGAAAATCGTACAGACTGCCGGCAGAAACCAGTTGAACAGTTTCAGTCCCATGTTTGCTCATCTCAATGACGATGTGCTCTTTGGGGAAGTTTGGAACGAGAAAGCTCTCTCTGTCAAAACACAGTGCATCATCACTGTCGTCGCGCTGATGTCCTCAGGAATCACCGACAGTTCGCTGCAGTATCATCTGCAGAATGCAAAGAACAACGGCGTCAGCAAAGAAGAGATCGCGGCGATCATCACACATACGACCATGTATACCGGCTGGCCCAAGGGCTGGGCAGTCTTCCGTCTGGCCATGCAGGTCTGGGGCGAAGACGAGCCCGCAGTAAGCAAAGAGGCTTATGAAAAGAGCTGCCTCTTCCCCGTCGGCGCTCCTAACGACGGATTTGCCAAATGGTTTACCGGCCAGAGTTATCTGTCTCCTGTATCCACCAGCCAGGTCGGCATTTACAATGTGACCTTCGAGCCCGGCTGCCGCAACTTCTGGCACGTGCATCACTCTGATCAGGGCGGCGGACAGATTCTGGTCTGTGTCGGCGGCCACGGGTTCTATCAGGAATGGGGCAAGGATGCGGTCGAGATGTATCCCGGTGACTGCGTAAATATTCCCGCAAACGTCAAGCACTGGCACGGTGCCTCCTCCGACAGCTGGTTCTCCCATCTCTCTATCGAAGTTCCCGGCGTGAACGGATCCAACGAGTGGCTGGAGTCTGTCAGCGACGAGCAGTATCTCGCAGCACAGAGCAAATAAGCAGTATTTCAATAAGGACATATTAAGACCCGCAAGTCGCTGAAACGACTTGCGGGTCTTTTCATTTTTGTTATCACTTCTTTCCCTTGACTACGAATACGGGAACTGTCCTCTCGTTTTCATGGGCAACGATAATGTTCTCTTCGCAGCACATGCGCATCAGTATACCGACAAACTTGCCGTTGTAGACATACAATCCCGGCATATTGATGTAAGGATGCCACTCTCCGTCTCCCCAGGCGAAATCGATATTTTCTGTCATATACTGTCTGCAGTATTCCTGGCAGATATATCCTTTTCCGTAAAGGTCAGTTATGATCTTCTCCCATTCCTCTTGCGTGTAATCCTTTCCTGCCGCATAAATCCCCTTAGACGCATAAGCGTCCATGGGCTTGATCATCCATCTGTCTTTTGTACCGCACACTTCGTCGAGCGAGAAGTACTCAGAGGACAATTCCAGTGTGAGGGGAATATGCTTCTCCACGAAGTCGAACTCCTCTTTTGTCAGAATCGCTTTCGTGCTCTTATGGCGCAGAACGTGGAAGATCCACTTGTTGTGAATGATCTGTGTTGCAAAGGCTCCGGCAATAAATACAGCATCATCGCGGACAGCATCAATAAAGTCCTGTACTTCCTCGTAGTGGGCCATGATATCCGCTGTCACAGCTCTCCTGTAAATGGCGTCAATTTTCTTTCCTTCTGCCGTATACAGAGCGCCGTCCGTGTACTTAAGAGTTCTGATATCACAGATTTCACACGATACTCCGGCTTTCTTAAAGCTCTGCTCAAACTCCTCGAATTCCTTGATCGTTGCGTTCTCCAGGAAATCCGCCATCACTACATGGGGATTCTCCCTCTTCTTCCCATAAGTATCGTACAGGGACATGAATGTCTGTACCCAGGAGTCGAACAACTCAAAGGGTTCCAGCTCAAAAGCCTTTTCCGCGGCTTTATGAGCAGGATTAAAGACCAGCGCCTTGCGCATTTCCAAATCCCTGTACATGGCCGCTGTGCCATCTGTATTGATCTCACAGAAGCGAAAATCTCCGCTGTCCTTGTCATAAAAAAGATCCAGACGGCAGATAGCAAGATTGCTGTCATAGGCAGGCGGCAGAAGGATCAGATCCTCCAGTTCCTTCGAAAAGGGAAAGAGTTTGCGGTATTCCGGATTATTCCTGTATTCCCCAATCACCTTGTCAAATACTCTGATCGTCATGTCCGTGATCGCCTGGAACTGCTCCACGGTCTGCTCGTCAATGACTTTCGGGATCTGCAAAGTCTTCTCAAGTACCCCGTTATGATTCAGAGGGGACTTCTCCAGCGCTTCCTTCATCGCAAGGGCTCCCTTGCGGTTTTCCTCCATGTTCTCGTTGATATTGTTTCTATATACTTCGTATACCTGATCCTGCAGTCTCATGTAGAACCTCCATTCATCTGTATTTTGTCACTGTTATATTAGCAAAATACAGCTGAATTTGTATACCTTGGAAATTTCTTTTAGAAATCCTTTATAGGATCAAATTAAGATCTGATTACGTATTCGAATAGATTCAGCCTTTTCACGCCCATATCCCTGAGCTTCTCAGCGCTGCTCTCCTGTGCCTGCGCACTGTTATATTCCGGGATCAGCGGCACTCTGACGATGATCCGTTCCGGACCGATCCGCTGCAGGAGGAACTCCAGATTCTCCTTCATCACAGAAACATCCTCTCCTGTATATGCCCTGTATGTGTCCTCACTCATGTCCTTGCAGTCAACAATGAACAGGTCCGCTGCATCTGTCACTGCTGCAAGATAGTTCCTGGGTACAAAGAGACTTGTCTCCACGGTGATCTTCCACTCAGAGGGACACAGTCTCCGGAATTCTCTTATAAAGTCAGCGTAAAGCAGCGGTTCCCCGCCTCCGAAAGTGATCCCGCCGCCGGACGCCAGAAAATACAGACTATCTACTTTGACACGTTCAAACAGTTCCTCCGCAGTTACATGCTGTGGAGTACCTTCCTGAAGAAGTTTTTTGTTGATGCACCACTTGCAGTGAAGAGGGCATCCGGCCCCTGCCACCAAAGTTGTAACACCTTCTCCGTCTGTCGCCATGCGGTGCCTGACCAGTGCCAGAAGCGGAAACGTAACAGTGCTCATTTGGCTTCTTCCTCCACATCAGCGGACTCTGCGGTATCCTCTGTTGCATCATTCTCTCCTGTACTGTCCTCCGCAGTGTCCTCTGCGGTATCCTTTGCTGTCTCAGCTGTCTCGTCCGCTGCAGCATTCGCTGCGGTGTCTCCCGAATCATAATAATAATCGGGGCCCACTTCTCCATCCAACACTTCGGTATAATCCGGTTCAGGCATCGGTTCAGCCGCACCGGCAAGATCTTCAACGTCTTCTTTTCCCTTGTTATTCGGAATAGCCGCGCATCCGCCCATACTGAAAGTCATTCCTGCGCAGAGTGCAGCGATCGCGATGCGTTTACCGGCTGCTGCGCGGGCAGCAAGCTGCTTTTCCAGATACTTAAGCTCACTCTCGCATTTGGGACATGTACCTCTGCATTCACCCTGATATGTGCATTCACGCGTCACATAGGCGATGTCGTTCTCGTCGGCTATTTTTTGGCGGATCTCTTTGAGGATTCTGCATTTTTCTTTTCCAATCATAACTTCCTCCAGGTTGAAGATTTAATTCGTAAGCTGCTCGCGTGTACATCAGTAAAGTCTCTTACAATAGATAAGACGTAATCTTTACCCTTTGCTTTCATTATCTACCATGGTAAAGGAAAAAGGAACTGCAACTCTTGTTTTCTAACATCAGGTCCCTGTGTTGGATTATTGAAACTTCTATTTCATCTTCGGCCTCCATGGATTTTTTCTTTTAGTGACAAATCAATGAAATCAGGCCAAAATCCGGAGATGGTTGGATCTTAATCAGGAATTACAAAGAGGCGGCCTCCATTTCGCAACAAGATGTTGCATGTGAATGGAGGCCGCCTATCTCAAAATCTAAGCTATAATCCAACTCAGCAGAAAAAAGGCTGAAAAAAACTTATAATAAGCTGTCCTTCTCTTTTCCCATGGGGGCAGGCTGACCAATAACATCCCTATTGATCCAACTTCCCGATGTTCAGGCTCGCGAATCGAAATACCGCGCCGCTCATAGCCCAAAAAGCCAAGCGCGGCGGCAGGCAAGATGCCCGCCGCCGCGCTTGAAATTGCAGAAGGGTCAGTCGCTGAACAGCGCGGTCGAATAATACCTGTCTCCGCTGTCAGGGAGCAGCGCGACGATCACTTTTCCTTTGTTCTCCGGCCTCTTCGCGAGCTCGATCGCGCCGTAAAGCGCCGCGCCTGAAGAGATTCCCACGGAGATACCTTCCTTATGGGCAAGGAGTTTAGCTGCCTCAAAAGCAGCCTCATTGGGAGCCTTAAAGACCTCATCATAAACCGTTGTGTTGAGGACATCCGGCACAAATCCTGCGCCGATTCCCTGGATCTTATGAGATCCGCTCTTTCCTTCGGACAGTACCGGCGATCCCTCGGGCTCGAGGGCTACCACTTTGATCTCAGGATTCTTCTCTTTGAGGAACTCACCTGTTCCTGTCACGGTTCCGCCGGTTCCAACGCCTGCGATGAAAATGTCGACATTTCCGTCTGTGTCATTCCAGATCTCGGGGCCTGTCGTCGCCTTGTGAATGGCAGGGTTGGCCGGGTTGACAAACTGGCCGGGAATAAAGCTTCCGGGAATCTCCGCTGCCAGCTCATCCGCTTTGGCGATCGCGCCCTTCATTCCCTTTGCGCCCTCTGTCAGGACTATTTCCGCGCCGTAGGCTTTGAGGATATTTCTTCTCTCTACGCTCATCGTCTCGGGCATGGTCAGGATGATCCTGTATCCCTTTGAGGCAGCGATGGATGCCAGTCCGATTCCGGTATTGCCTGACGTGGGCTCAATGATTACTGATCCTTCCTTAAGAAGCCCCTTGGCTTCCGCGTCCTCGATCATGGCCTTGGCGATGCGGTCTTTCACGCTTCCCGCCGGATTAAAATACTCCAGCTTTACAAGGATCGTGGCTTCAAGTCCCAGATCTTTTTCAATGTTTACCACTTCCACGAGCGGTGTGTTTCCAATCAGTCCCAGAGTTCCTTTGTAGATTTTTGACATTGTATCCTCCTTTATGCTTGACTCAGCAAGTATGTCTCCGCCTTAAGAGGCAGTAAGTTAACAGCTCCGTATTGTTATCATCCTATCGCTGCAAAACCTTTCTCCAGATCTGCGATAATATCATCTATATGTTCTGTTCCGATTGAAAGGCGGATCGTATTCTGCTTGATCCCCTGATCGAGAAGCTCCTCTTCCGAGAGCTGGGAATGTGTTGTTGAAGCCGGGTGAATGACCAGGCTCTTGACATCCGCTACGTTTGCCAGAAGAGAGAAGATCTCCAGGTTATCGATAAACTTCCAGGCTTCTTCCTTTCCGCCCTTGATCTCAAATGTGAAGATCGAAGCGCCGCCGTACGGGAAATATCTCTCATACAGTGCGTGGTCCGGATGATCCGGAAGCGAAGGGTGATTGACTTTCTCAACAGAAGAATGGCTCTCCAGGAACTCAACGACTTTCGCTGTGTTCTCTGCGTGCCTGTCCAGTCTCAGTGAGAGTGTCTCAACGCCCTGCAGCAGAAGGAACGCGCTGAAAGGTGAGATCGTCGCGCCGGTGTCTCTGAGCAGGATCGCGCGGATATAAGTCACAAAAGCAGCCGGTCCTACAGCGTCATAGAAGGAGATCCCATGGTAGCTCGGATTCGGATCCGCGATATTCGGATACTTCCCGCTCGCCTTCCAGTCGAATTTGCCGGATTCTACGATAATGCCGCCGAGTGTTGTGCCGTGTCCGCCGATGAACTTGGTCGCAGAATGGACGACGATATCTGCGCCGTGTTCGAACGGCCTGATCAGATAAGGTGTGCCGAAAGTATTGTCGACCACGACCGGAAGTCCGTATTTGTGCGCGATCTCTGAGATCGCATCGATATCCGGGATGTCACTGTTGGGGTTTCCGAGCGTCTCAATATAGATTGCTCTCGTATTCTCTTTAATGGCCGCTTCAACCTCGGCGAGGTTGTGAGCGTCCACAAATGTGGTCTCTATTCCATACTGAGGAAGAGTATGTGCCAAAAGATTGAAACTACCGCCGTAGATCGTCTTCTGCGCTACGATGTGTCCGCCGTTTGCTGCAAGCGCTTCGATCGTATATGTGATCGCCGCCGCTCCGGACGCCAGGGCCAGCGCTGCGCTTCCTCCCTCAAGTGCCGCAAGTCTCTTCTCCAGCACATCCTGAGTCGAGTTTGTAAGTCTGCCATATATATTTCCGGCATCGGCAAGACCGAATCTGTCCGCCGCGTGCTGGCTGTTGTGGAAGACATAGGAAGTGGTCTGATAGATCGGTACGGCGCGTGCATCTGTAGCCGGGTCTGCCTGTTCCTGTCCGACGTGTAACTGCAGTGTTTCAAATCTGTAATTTGCCATGGTAGTGATCTCCTTTTATTTTTATTTTTGATGATCCGGGCAATCAAAAACCCGGGAGTTTCAAAGCGGCTCCCGGGCAATTGGCATTCACAATACTTAACTCTCAGATTCAGAGCTTCAACACAGTATCAGATCAAGGCGCAGCACAAAAGCCAAACGCCTAGGCCATATTGCATGCCCGGGAGAATCGCATTCGACACCACATACCCATATTCTGATATCGTGTTACCCTGGTCTGCATCTTGTGCGCCTCCGAAACTGATCTTCTGCGTCGTCTGTTGCTTCAGCACTTCATTTCTGTGAAGCGCTGTTGTTCTTGATTTATTGGCATTATATTTCTATTCGCCTACTATGTCAATAGGTTTTTATAGTAAAAATATTGTTTCGTTTATCTCTATCCGTAGTTTAGGTGCTTCTTTTGATTCCCAGTTCACTGCAGGCCAGAATGTAAACCAACGGATTGGGGTCAAATCTGCTGTGTGCGAGCACCGTATCTTTTTTCCCGCGATACTCATATACTGCCTTTGCGACGGCCGCAGACCTCGAAGTCCCTTCCCAGCAGTGAATGATGAGCCTTTCGCATTGAAGATCCTCCACAAAGCTCTTTAGACCGTAAAAATCCGCGGACCTGGGAAGAGGTCTCCCATATGGAATCCCGTCCTCGTCATATTCCTCTTTGAGGTCATTGAATCTGAGACGGAGCAAGCCGCTGATCTTATCACTGTCGCTAAAGACCACATCCTTCTCATCAAGTGACACGATCGAAATGATCGCAGTGTCTTCCTGTAGAGAGGCCGCTCTTTCCTGTGCGATTTTTTGACTGCATATCTCAATGACCATCTTGGTTATTATCCTTCTTGTTTCCCTTTTTGAGCGTGCCATCGCCGTAACGCCTGTTGACCTTGTTCATCATTTCGTCCAGTCTGGCCTGGCGCGCGCTCTTCGCTCTCTGTTTCGTTTCTTCCTGTGCCCGTTGAATTTCATCTTCCGCTTTCCGGGCTTTTTCCGCCGCCAGCCGGGCCTTTTCCTCCGCTCTCCGAGCCTTCTCATCCTCCTCGTTTCGATCCGCCCATTCGAAAAGATCCATCTGGTGGATCTGCTTTTCGCTGATCCTGGACACGCCGACTCCGATGAGTCTTATTGAGATCCCGGATTCGAATAGTCCGTCCGGTCCGTTCAGCAGCTTATCCGCCAGAAGAAGCGCAGCCGCTTCGATATCCGAAGCCCGGTCCGTCATATCCGGAAGGGACATCTGCCTGGAATATCTCTCAAAATCCGAAGATTTGACCTGGAGTGTGACAGTCTGCCCGGTAAGGCCGCTCTTCTGCATTCTTCCGGCCACTTTTTCCGAGAGCATGCAGATGACAGGCACACCGTCCGTCTGATAGTTGTCCCGCGTGATGTCCTCCGACAATGTGCGCTCGTTGGAGACGCTCTTGGCCTGCTCCCTCTCGGGCTCCACCCGGGACTTGCTGATCCCGTTGGCGCTGTTCCAAATGTAGGCGCCGCTCTTTTGCCCCAGTACGGACTGGAGCAGAGTCAGGTCTGCAGCTGCCGCCTCACCGATCGTATTGATCCCGATCAGCTGTAGCTTCTGCGCGGTGGACTTTCCGCATCCGTGCAGCGTTCCGATCGGAAGCGGCCACATCTTGGCCGGTACTTCCTCGGGATACAGAGTGTGCGTCCGATCCGGTTTCTCAAAATCGCTGGCCGTCTTTGCCAAAAGCTTGTTGACGGAAATTCCAACGTTAACAGTAAATCCGAGCTGTTCCCTGACGTGGTCGCGGATCTGCTTTGCCAGAGCCAGCGCGCCTTCCCGGTCTCCATACGGGATCCGGTCTGTTAGATCCATATAGGCCTCATCGATCGACACCTGCTGGATCAAAGGCGTATACCTCGCAAGGATCTCCATCAGAGCGCGGGAATACTTCCGGTAGGTCTCAAAGTCCGGCGGTACCAGCACCAGCTGCGGGCATTTCTGCAGAGCCTTGACGACGGGTTCGCCGGTCTGGACGCCGTACTTTTTGGCCGGAATGGACTTGGCTGTGATGATCCCGTGCCGCGTCTTCACGTCGCCGCCCACGCCCGAGGGGATCGTGCGCAGATCCACTGCGCCTGGGTCCTCCTCAAGAAGTTTGAGCGCCGACCAGGACAGAAATGCGCTGTTCACATCCACATGAAAGATTGTCCTTCCGTCGAGTTCCATTTTTAAACTCCTGTTTCGATCTCGATCCTGCTGCCGTTCTTTGTCTTTGTCACTCTGATCTGCTGGGGAATGTTCTCCATCAGCTCCTCCCGGTGGCTGATGATTCCCACCAGCTTATTGGCCCCGGAGAGGTTGACCAGAATGTCCATTGCATTCTCGATGGATTTCCTGTCCAGCGTACCGAATCCTTCATCCACGAACAGTGCGTCCATCTGGATACCGCCCAGGTTGGAGGACACCGTATCTGACAGACCCAGCGCAAGGCTCAGGGAGGCTTTGAAGCTCTCACCGCCGGACAGATTTCCGACCGGCCTCCTGTGTCCGGTATAGTTGTCCAGGACCTCAAGATTGAGGAACGTGTTGCTCCTCTTTCCGAGGGAATCTTCCTGTCGGAACAGCTCATACTGTCCATCGCTCATGGGCTTTAAGCGCCTGTTTGCCGCCGCTATGATCCCGTCGAATCCTGACGCCTGAATATACTGCTCCAGCGTGATCTTTCCGTTTCCGGTCTGCCCTTTCACAAGGTTATAGAGCCTTGTATGAATCGTGTTCTGATGGCAGGCCTTATCATATTTCACCTGCTGCCCCACAATATTTGCTTTCTTCTCTTCATTGATCTGAAGCCGATAGCGGACTTCAGTCACAGTTTTCCTGCTGCTTTCTACAAGCTTATTCTGTTCGTCGACGGTTTTCTCAAGTTCCTTCACGTTGATCCGAACCTTGCCTTCAGCCTCTTTTTTTGCCTCCGAGAGGCGGGCCTTGTTTGTTTCAATTTTCTGCTGATAATCGCTGATGGTCTTCTCCGAGGCCGTAATCTCCTTTTCAGGGACCGCCAGAGCTTTCATCTCCTCGTCCGAGGCAAAGCCATGCTCAGAGAGTGCACAGTCCAGTTCCGCGCGGAGCCTATCTTCCTCTTTCTTCAATACCTCACAGTTTTCTTTCAGAACAGCGATCTGCGCCTTGAGTGCCGTTACTCTCCTGTCCTCGTTCTCTTTGTTCTTCTGTGCTTCTTCAATCTTTTTTATGATCGAATCCGCCTGCGCTGTTGCCGCATCTCTGCTCTTCCTGGCGCTCTCCCAGTCCTTAAAGGGGAGCTGCCCGACTGCCTCCAGGGCTGTCTCTTTTGTTGCAGTGTCCTTTTCATTCTGCTGCCTTTGCAGAATAAATCGTTCCTTGACAGCCTTCAGTTTGTCAGTTTCCTCTCCTTGGGCTTTGTCCAGGAGTTCTCTGTCCTTTTTCAGCTTCCGGCAGTCCTTATCGAGCCGGGACAGCTCTGAGGATAATCGCTCATAGTCCTCGTCCGCCGCCTTCTTTGCCTGGGCAAGGGCAGTCATCAGTTCCTTGAACTTGAACGTTTCGAATTTTAATGTTTCAAACTTGAACGCTTCATCATCCTGCTCTTCCTTTTTCAGGAGCGGGTTCCTGAGACACTCGATGGCAGCGCCCCGAAGCCATCTTCCGGCTTCCTCGAATGAGGACCTGGAACTCTCCGCCTCCGCCATCGCCTTATCTTTCATTTTGCGCAGCTTATCGACCACAGCTTTGAGACTCTTGACCTCTTCCTCCGTGACCGATTTCCCGGGAAGTTTAGCCGGTTCAGGATGATGCACGGATCCGCAGACAGGGCATTTGACTCCCTCCTGCAGTCCAAGGGCGAGGATCCCTGCCCTGCAGTCCTCCAGAATTCGTTCCGCCCTCTGATGCTCTGCATCAGCTTTGTCAAATTGGTCGCGGGCTGCTATGTACTTTTCTCCTTTTGTTTTGTGTTCCTTCTGCCGCGCGATCAGAAGCGGTGCCTGATCTTTCAGGATCGTTTCCATTCTGCCGCGAAGTTCCTGAAGATTATCCCTTTTTGCCGAAACTTCCGCCTGCTTTTGCGGCCTGTCACTGAGCGTCTCAGCGCTCTCCTTCAAGGACATGATTCGGTCGCCCAGTTCCTTTTCCGCCTTCTCTATTCTGGCGCCGTTTTCGACCAGCATCTCCGCGTTCCGGCGCAGCTTCACAAGCTCTGCTGTCAGCTCGTCCCTGCGCTGGTAGGAGGGCTCCTCCTCGCTGATCTTATCTGCCGCCTTCCTCAGTGCATCCGCCTCCTCCTTGTGCCCCTGCGCCTCTTTCAGGGCAGACTCCGCCTGATCGGCCTTCTCTTTAGCCTTTTCCAGCTGCATTCCGCTCGCTGCGATTTTCTGTTCTGTTTCCCTGCGCTCAGAGGCTTTTTCGTTCCAGCTTCCATAGAGAGGAAAGACGTTCCTTCTGGCGTCTCTCTGCCTGTTAAGCAGCTCAGTAAGCGCATCCATCTGCGGCCTTCGCTCCTCCAGTTCCTTCTTCTCGTTTTCCAGGAGCAGAACCTTATCGAGAATGCCGTTATTGGCCTGCGCAGTCGCAAACGCTGTCTTGAGAGCGTCCAATTTCTGAGTCTGCTGCGCCAGCTCCCCGCTTTTAACCCCTTCTCTCTCCCTGTCCACCTTAAGAATTTCATCGATCATGCCGAGCATTTCCGAGAGATTCCAGGCGCTTCCCGCTCCCTTTGAGCGCCTCTGCAGATCTCTGAGCGCTTCCGCGCGCTCGTCCGTCTCGTCTGCGACCACGTCGCCAAAATATTGAACAATACTGTTCTGCGCATCCATCTTGGCCCTGAAGCTCTCATCCATGCGGTCCTTGAGCCTGAATTCGATGTTTTTATAGCCGTTTGTCTGAAAAATAGTTCTCAGGATCTCTGTTCTCTCATCGGTCTTTGCGTTGAGCAGGTTCCAGAATTCTCCCTGCGCGATCATCGAGATCTGCTTGAACTGCTTCTCGTCGATGTTCAAAAGCCTGATAACGGCAGCGTTTACATTATTAAGCCCTTCGATCGGGACCTTGCCCTCTTCGTACAGGACGGCTTTTTCCTTCACGCTGACAGTTCCTGTCCCGCGCAGTTTCCTGCGCTCATAGCCGGGCTGTCTCCATACGTGGTAATTCTTCCCCTGATGGGTGAAGTAGAAATCCACATAACTCTCTACGCCGTCCGCGGCATATTCGCTCCTCAGATTCTTAGTGTCCCTGTAGGTACCGCTTGTCGTACCATAGAGGGCAAAGCAGATCGCGTCAAAAATAGTGGTCTTACCCGCTCCGGTATCTCCGGAAATAAGAAACAGCCCGCGCTCCTCAAACTGTGTAAAATCAATCTCCGGCATAGTCTCCGCATAGGGGCCGAATGCGCTGATCATTAACTTAATCGGTCTCATCGATAACTCCTGCCTCCTTTGCGGTATCCATCATGACCTGCAGCTCCTCTTCGCTGATCTCACAGCTGTACATTTTCCTGTAAAAATCACTGATCAGCTCATCAAAAGATTTGTGCTGCGTTATAGCTGTGATATCGATCCGGTCCAGCTCCCTGGTTCGGGAATTGTCATAAACGATCCTGACGGTATTGGGGTAGACCTGCTGCATGATCCCCATGGCATCATTTATGATTTCCTCGTTGGTAAGCGTTGCGTAAATAAAGTCCTCCGGCCTGGAGATATTGGACTTATCAAGCAGCTTTTCGATCGGTCCCTTAAGGTGACGCATATCTCTGAGCGGCCGCAGCTTTAAGAGCTCTATTTTGACGTCTCCTTTGTCGCCCAGCGTGATCATCGGAACCGATTTGTCATTGTTCACCTCGCTGAGTGAGTACTTAAGCGGAGATCCGCTGTAGCGCACCTCTTCCCTTCCCACACTCTGCGGAGAATGAATATGTCCCAGAGCCGCGTAATCAAATCCGTCAAAACAGTCATAGCTGATCTTCTCAACCAGCCCCACGCTCAGGGTACCTGCGCCCTCAGAGCCGCCCAGCTCCGGATCAGTTCCCTTACCTGCGACGAACTGATGCGCCACGATGACATTGCGCTTTTCATAGTCTATATCCGTATGCTTCAGGATCGTCCTGACTGCCGCGTCGTAGTTCTCGATCTTCTCCTCCGGATAAAAGTGTCTGACTTGAGAAGCCTTCACAAATGGCAGCAGATAAATATTCACTTCGCCGAACTCATCGTTTACCGTCTGCTTATACAGCGATCCCTTGAACTGCGCCGAAATATAGATCTGATTAGCTGCAAACAGACTGCTCCCATAATTCAGCCGGTCATCGGAGTCGTGATTGCCGCTGATCATGAACGTCTTCACATTTCTCTCTGCGAGACTTTTCAGGAAATAGTCCAGAAGATTAGTCGCCGCTTCGCTGGGAATCGCCCTGTCATAGACATCTCCCGCGATCAGAACGCCGTCGATATTGTTTTTATCAACTATTTCCAGAATTCGGTCCAATATATATCTCTGATCTTCGATCAGGTCAAAATCACCCAGCGATTTTCCAAGATGAAGATCTCCCAAATGAATCAATCTCATGTTAAGACGCCTCCATGCCGTCATTTTTCCATATTCAAGGCTCGCGGAGCGGGCCGCTGCGCCGCGTGCGGGTTGCCGATAATGGCAACATCTTCCTTGGACACTCCTAATTCATCATCCAGCCAAGAAGCACTGCCAATGCGAACAGGAAAAAAATAATCGAAAATACACCACTCGGCGCACTCTTTACTACAGCATACAAAAAAAGGAAAATGATCGGTATCAAAAGGATAACGATACAGCTGCCGCCGGAACCGCCGCCGGAGCCGCCGCCTGTGCTCCCGCCTCCGGAGCCGCTGCCAGTATTCCTGCTCTCTATTTCATCTTGTATAAATCCGTCGCGCAGATCTATTTTTCCATCATGGTTCCAATCATACATTGTCGTTTGGAGCTCCTTTCCGACATCAATGGCAATGGGGTACGCTGTGTCTCCAGCATACCCCTATATAATACCGCGCTGTGGATCTATGCAAAAGGGGATGTGAATCAATGGATTAATAAATCCATTCTTCACATCCCCTCGGGATTTACACTATTTTGGCAGAATCAAGACCTGCTTATTATTTTGTTCCTCTGGCCGTATAGGTCGTGTGGAGCAGGCTGTGGGCTTTAGCCTTGCCGGGCTTCTCAAGGAACTCGTCATAGAGCGTCTGAACGACAGGGCTCTCATGCGAGCATCTGAGGTCGTTGCTCTTGTCGGAATCGTACAGGACCTGGGATCTGAGAGACTTGAGGTCCACATAGTTGCGGACACTGTCGCTCTGTACGGGCTGGCCGCCGCCGTTGATGCAGCCGCCGGGGCACGCCATGATCTCGATGAAGAGATAGTTCTTCTCTCCCTTCTTGACCATTTCGACGACCTTCCTGGCATTTGCGAGGCCGCTGGCAACGCAAACGTCAACTTCGCTGCCGGCAATGCGGTAAGTTGCTTCCTTGATGCCGGGAATGCCGCGGACATCCATGAAGTCGATCTTTTCGTTGGTGCCGTCGAGGATGTTGGCCGCAGTACGAAGGGCTGCTTCCATAACGCCGCCGGTAGCGCCGAAGATCTTGCCTGCGCCGGATGCGATCGCGAAGGGATCGTCAAACTCTTCGCCCTTCAGATCCTTGAAGGAAATACCTGCGCCCTTGATCATTCTGGACAGCTCTCTTGTGGTGAGCGCCACGTCGACGTCCGGAATTCCGCGGCTGGAGAGCTCGGGTCTGGAGACCTCGAACTTCTTGGCGGTACAAGGGATCACGGAGACCACGAACAGATCCTTGGGATCGATGTGGTTCTTCTGACAGTAGTAGCTCTTGAGGAGCGCGCCGAACATTCCCTGCGGGGATTTGCAGGTGGAAAGGTTCGGGAGCATCTCCGGATAGTAGTGCTCCATGAACTTGATCCAGCCGGGGCAGCAGGATGTGAACATCGGCAGCGGCGGCTTGTCGACCTTCTTGGAAGTGATGCGGCCGATCAGCTCGTTCGCTTCCTCGAGGATCGTCAGGTCGGCAGTCACGTTCATGTTGAAGACTTTGACATCGCCCAGCATTCTGATCGCCTGGACCATCTTGTCTTCCACATGGGTTCCCGGAGGCATGTCAAAACATTCACCGAGCGTAGCTGCGATGGAAGGAGCCGTAAAGAATACTACCTGCTTCTTGGGATCCGCGATGGCATCCCATACGTCGTCGATGTTGCTCTTCTCATACAGAGCGCCTACAGGACATGCGACGATACACTGGCCGCAGCCGACGCAGGTCGTAGTGTCCAGACCCTTGTCAAAAGGTGAGCCGACACGCACGTCGAAACCTCTTCTGATCTGTCCGATCGCGCCGATTCCCTGCACATTGTTGCAGGTGGATACGCAGCGCAGGCACTGGATGCACTTGTTGTTGTCGCGGACGACGTAAGGCGTGGAATCGTCGATCTCGTACTGAGGCTCTTCGTCCTTGAAGTGATCTTCGTCAATGCCGTAGTCGTAAGCCAGCTTCTGCAGCTCGCAGTGGTTTCCTCTCACGCAGGAAAGACATTTCTTGTGGTGCGTGGAGAGGATCAGCTCGATCGTGGTCTTTCTGGACGCGCGGACCGTAGCTGTGTTGGTGAGAACCTCCAGGCCCTCTTCTACCGGATAGGTGCAGGCCGCGGTGAGACCGCGTCTTCCTTTGATCTCAACTACGCATACGCGGCATGCGCCGATGCAGTTGATGTCCTTCAGATAGCAGAGAGAAGGGATCTCGATGTTGACCGCTTTGGCTGCCTGAAGGACAGTGGTGCCCTCCGGGACAGTAACGGGGATATTATTAATCTTTAAATTGATCATTTTCTTCATGTTCAGATCCCTCCTTAGTCCATGTAAACAGCGCCGAACTTACAGTTCTGCTTACAGAGTCCGCACTTGATGCATACATTCTTGTCAATATGGTGCGGCTCTTTCACCTTACCGCTGATGGCGCCGACAGGGCAGTTCCTTGAACAGAGCGTGCAGCCTTTGCACTTATCGGGATCGATCACATAGTGCAGCAGGTCCTTACACTTCTTAGCCGCGCATCTCTTATCCTGAATGTGCTCGATATACTCCTCGCGGAAGTATCTGAGTGTAGAGACAACGGGGTTGGAAGCCGTCTGTCCGAGTGCGCAGAGGCAGGAGACTTTCATGTGAGCTGCCAGCTCCTCGATCTTGTCGAGCTCTTCCATGGTAGCGTTGCCCTTTGTAATGTCGTCGAGCATGTGCAGCAGACGCTTTGTACCGATTCTGCAGGGTGAGCACTTACCGCAGGACTCCTCGCAGGTGAATTCCAGATAGAACTTGGCGATATCGACCATACATGTATCTTCATCCATGATGATCAGTCCGCCGGATCCCATCATGGAGCCGATCCTCTGAAGGCTCTCATAGTCGATGGGAGTGTCAATATGGACAGAAGGAATACATCCGCCGGAAGGGCCGCCGGTCTGGGCCGCCTTGAACTTCTTGCCGTTCGGGATTCCGCCGCCGATCTCCTCGATGATCTCGCGAAGTGTCGTTCCCATGGGAACTTCCACAAGACCTACGTTCGTGATCTTGCCGCCGAGGGCGAAAACCTTGGTGCCCTTTGAGGTCTCTGTACCGATCGAGGAATACCAGTCCGCACCCTTGCGGATGATCTGTGCCACGTTTGCGTAAGTCTCAACGTTGTTGAGTACTGTGGGCTTCTTGAAAAGTCCCTCAACTGCAGGGAACGGAGGTCTGGGACGGGGCTCGCCGCGCTTTCCTTCGATGGAAGTCATAAGCGCAGTCTCCTCACCGCAGACGAACGCGCCTGCGCCGAGACGGATCTCAACGTCGAAATTGAAGCCTGTTCCGAAGATATCCTTGCCGAGGAGGCCGTACTCTCTGGCCTGCTTGATCGCGATCTTAAGACGCTCGACAGCGATCGGATACTCTGCACGGACATAGACGTAACCCTGGCTGGCGCCGATCGTGTAACCTGCGATCGCCATTGCCTCAAGCACTGCGTGAGGGTCGCCTTCGAGGATGGAACGGTCCATGAATGCGCCGGGGTCGCCTTCGTCGGCGTTGCAGCAAACATACTTGATATCTGACTTTGTAGCTTTACAGAAAGCCCATTTTCTGCCGGTCGGGAAGCCCGCGCCGCCTCGGCCGCGAAGGCCGGAAGCCAGCATTACGTCGATGACCTGGTCCTGGGTCATGGATGTCAGCACTTTGTAAAGCGCTGCATAGCCGTCCAGAGCGATGTACTCCTCGATGTTCTCGGGATCGATCACGCCGCAGTTGCGAAGTGCGATTCTCATCTGCTTTGCATAGAACTGGGTCTGGCTCAAAGGAAGGATCTCTCCGTCCTCATGGACTGTCTCCGGATACAGAAGATCCTTGCAGATCGACCCTTTGATGATGTGCTCGTCAATGATCCTCTTGGCTCCCTCGGGCGTTGTCTGGGAATAGAAAGCGCCTTCCGGATATACGATCACGACAGGGCCCAGTGCACAGAGGCCGAAACATCCCGTCTTGACGATCAGTACGTCTGTGAGTCCCTTTGCCTTGATCTCTTTCTCGAGCGCGTCAACGACCTTGTGACTTCCTGAAGAAGTACATCCTGTACCGCCGCAGACAAGGATCTGCTTGCGATAAGCCGTATGCTTAGCCATTTCCTCTGCTTTGGAAGCGACTAATCTGCGGACCATGACCAGCTCTCTGTTCTTATCTTTGATCTGCACGAGCTTTTCATATGTCATTGTCATGGCTTACACCTCCTCGTAGTAGGAATCAATAATCTTAACTGCGGATTCCGGTGTGCATTTGCC
>JBGUJH010000154.1:0-10326 GCA_045113775.1 Lachnospiraceae bacterium
CTTGCTGTTCAGCTATGTACTTCGTCGTTGCCTACGCGTACTCGGGACTTGCACCCGTTAGAGCGCGCCCATGGCGCGCAAACAAAATCTGCATACGGGAAAAGCATCACTGCTCTTCTCGTATGCAGATTATGGTTATCACCTATCCGGCGCTGCTGCACACCCGTCTAAATATCAGCCGATAATGTCCTTAACAATAGCCTTCAGGCTCTCATTTGTCGCATCAGCAAAGAAATACTCTTTGAAGTTCTTGCCTGCAAATGCGCCCTTTACGAGTTCCTGATCCAGAGCGGGAAGGATCTCTTCCATGGTCTTGTAAGTCACAAGCTTGACCTGGTCAAGGATCTTCTTATTTCTCTGCTCCGGAACTGCTCTCTCCTTGGGATATCCGCCGCCGGAGGGCTCGCAGAAAAGCTTCTCGAAGATGTACTCGAGATTGAGGTCTCCGCCCCAGCCAAAACCGAGAGCGAAAGGAAGGGAGATCGCATTGCCGTCGTTGATCTGAGCGAATGTATAAGCGTCCAGAGGAGTTGCGACATGTCCGCAGATCACGCCGGGGAAGCTGTTGAGTGCCAGCATAGCGCCTTCGCCTGTTCCGCAGCCGGTGATGACGTAGTCGCATGCGCCTGCGTTCAGCAGTGTAGCTGCAAGGATACCGTTCTGCACATATGTGAGCTGTGCCTCGTCGTCAGCTGCATACATGCCATAGTTGCGGACTTCGAAGCCCATGGGTTCCACGACCTTGCGCAGAGCCTTCTCAATGATACTGTTCTTAGCCGCCTGGCTGTTCTCGTTGATCAGTGCAATTCTCATTTTGTTTTCTCCTTATATAATTATAGATAGCTTTAATTGTTAACTTGGTTATACCTCATCTTACCATTGCGGCATTTAGCGCTTCCATGCACGTTTTCACGACAAATATGGACAAAGAAGACTTTTGATGTTTCTCAGCCTGAAGCCGCCGGTCCGGTATGCCTGAAGTCGCCGATCCGGTATGCCGGAAGACGCCTTCACAGCTCCCGATAACAGCCTCAGACTTCCGGGACTGCCAGACTTTCGGCGCTGCTCCGCGGATCACTCCCCTCGAATCTGAACCAGCACGATCGCCGCAAACATGATCGCGCATCCCAGAAGTTCCCTGGAGGTCATCCGCTCTCCCAGAAGGAGCGCCCCTGCGATCACCGCGAACACCGACTCCAGACTCATCAAAAGAGAGGCGACCGTGGGATCTGTGAACTTCTGCGCGATGATCTGCAGCGTGTAGCCGATGCCGCCTGAGACAATGCCGCAATAGAGGATCGGGATTGCGGCTGACACTATTTTGGCCATGCTCGGCTGCTCCAGGATCAATGCCGCCACGGCAGAGATCACAGTGCAGGAGGCGAATTGGATCGCAGAGATCCTGATAGGATTGCCCAGTTTCACAAAATGGTCGCAGCACAATATATGGCCGCTGAAAAGCACGGCGCAGATGCAGACCAGGGTATCTCCCCGCCCCAGGGAAAACCCTTCTGTCATGCACAGCAGATACATTCCCACTACACCGAGCAGGACCGCCAGCCAGACGATCCAGGAGTTCCTCTTTTTGAAGAAAACGAAATTGATCACCGGCACGAGGAGCATGTACATGGCCGTGATAAAGCCTGCTTTTCCTGCTGTCGTGTAGACAACGCCCATCTGCTGAAAAATACTGGCCGCAGCCAGGAAAGTGCCGCAGCAGATACCACCGATGATCGTATTCTTCCGGTACTCGGCACACTCCTTGACCGTGTACGAGGCCAGCTTTTCCTTCTCCGATGCAATGGGCATCGCGGAAACAGCTCCGACGGCCACGGCCGCCAGCGCCATTCTCGCCGCGTTGAATGTGATCGGTCCGATGCTCTCCATGCCGACGCGCTGAAAGACAAAAGCTGTTCCCCAAATCATGGCTGTCAGCATCAGAAGCGCGTTGCCGAGCATTCTCTTGTTGTTACTCATTCTATGATAGTTCCTTACTCGGTCCGGATACATGTTACTCTGAAGATTGTACCACATCTCTCCAGCGAAAAACTCCGAAAAACCAACGTAAAGGTTTTTCGGAGTTCTTGCCGCTCGTCCTATATGTATGATCTTATTCTCCCAGCAGCTTCATAAAAGCTCTGGTCTGTCCCAGCACGTCTTTGCCGTAAACTGCGCTTCCGGCCACGATCAGGTTCGCGCCGGCTTCCAGTACGACATGCACGTTGTCAGTCTTGATGCCGCCGTCCACTTCGATCTGAAGCGAAGGATTGACCTTCTCTGCTTCTTCGCGGAGTCTGCGGATGCGCTCTGTGGAAGCGGGGATATACTTCTGACCGCCAAAACCGGGCTCCACCGTCATGACAAGGACCAGATCCAGGTCGCCCAGAATCGGGAACAGCACTTCCACCGGTGTTTTAGGTTTGATCGAAATGCCCGCCTTGCATCCCAGTGCATGGATCTTGTCGATCAGGGCCTTTGCCGCCGCTGACGCATCTTCCGGAGTCTTTCCGTCCTGATCAAGTTCTGCAGCATAAGGGGCATCAGAGTATTCCGCGTTGCCGCCGGGCATTACTTCGTAGTGGAAGGTTATGCTGTCCGCGCCTGCCTCTGCGAACGCTTCAAAGTGCCTCTCCGGATTCGTCACCATAAGATGTACATCCAGCACCTGGTCCGTAAAAGGACGGATGCAGCGCAGGATCGGCTCTCCGAAGGAAATCTCCGGTACGAAATGTCCGTCCATTACATCGAAGTGTACATATGCTGCCCCGCCTTCCCTGGTCTGAAGGATCTGTTCCTGAAGTTTACCAAAATCCGCAGACAAAATAGAGGGTGCCAGTTCGTTCTTCAAATTCATATCATTTCCTCTTTTTTTGTGATCAGCAGCCTTCTACAAACGCTTTGACTTGTGAACATGTCCGTTTGTAAGGCGCTGATCTCTGATCAGCAGCCCTCTACAAACGCTTTGACCTGTTTGTAGACTCCTTCCCCATCCAGCATATACTTATGAAGCAGCACTTCCGCAGACGCGGATTCTCCGAATACGTCGCGGACGCCGATCCTGTACATCTTAGTAGGGCATTTCTCGGACAGGCACTCTGCCACCGCGCTGCCAAGAGCGCCGATGATGCTATGCTCTTCCGCAGTGACTACTTTGCCGGTCTTGGAAGCAGTCTTTACGATCAAATCCTCGTCAAGAGGCTTGATAGTGCAGATGTTGACGACTTCCGCATCGATCCCGTCCTTCGCGAGCATTTCGGCCGCCTCGAGCGCAGATGCGACACAAAGACCGTTGGCGATGATGCTCACGTCTTTGCCTTCGCGAATGACACTGCCCTTGCCGATCTGGAAATCATAATCCTCGTCGAAGACTACCGGCACTGCCGCACGGCCAAAACGGATATAGACGGGTCCGTCGTGCTTAACAGCCGCTCTGACGGCTTTTCTGGCCTCTGTATCATCTGCAGGGCACATGACGACCATACCGGGGATTTCGCGCATGAGCGCAAGGTCCTCCAGGCACTGGTGGGAGGCTCCGTCCTCACCTACGGTGATTCCGGCGTGCGTCGCGCCGATCTTTACGTTCAGGTGCGGGTACCCGATCGAATTGCGGACCTGCTCATAGGCACGGCCTGCCGCGAACATTGCAAAAGAACTGGCAAACGGCACCATACCGGCTGCCGCCAGGCCTGCAGCAATGCTCATCATATTTCCTTCCGCGATACCGCAGTCGAAATGTCTGTCCGGATAAGCCTTTCCAAATACGCCCGTCTTGGTCGAACCTGCAAGGTCTGCGTCCAGAACTACAAGGTTAGGCATCTCCGCGCCCAGTTCCAAAAGTGTCTTTCCATATGATTCGCGTGTAGCGATCTTCTTCACTTCGCTCATAATGCCTCACCAATCCTTTCCAGATCTGCCATGGCGATCTCGTACTGCTGCGCGTTCGGTGCCTTGCCGTGCCAGTCGGCAACATTTTCCATGAAGGATACGCCCTTGCCCTTGACCGTCTTGCAGATGATCGCGGTGGGCACTCCTTTGACAGTCCTGGCCTCAGCAAAGGCCGCTGCCAGCTGCTCAAAATCATGGCCGTCCTCGACATTGATCACATGGAAATTAAAGGCCTCGAACTTCTTGTCGATCGGATATGGATTGTTGACGTCCGCGATGTTTCCGTCAATCTGCAGACCGTTGTTGTCGACGATCACACAGAGATTGTCAAGCTTTTTGGCTCCCGCGAACATGGCAGCCTCCCAGACCTGGCCTTCCTCGATCTCGCCGTCTCCGAGCAGTGTGTAGACGCGGTAGTCTTTCTTTTGCACCTTCGCCGCCAGCGCCATGCCGACTGCGCAGGAGATTCCCTGTCCCAGAGAGCCCGTGCTCATGTCGATTCCGGGCAGAAATCTCATGGACGGATGTCCCTGAAGACGTGATCCGAGATGACGGAAAGTCTTGCACTCTTCTCTGTCAAAATATCCCTTCTCAGCCATCACTCCGTAAAGGCCGGGGCATGTGTGGCCCTTGGATAAGACAAAACGATCCCTGTCGGGATCATCAGGCCTGGCGGGATCGACGTTCATCTCCTCCATATAGAGATAAGTAAAGATCTCCGCCGCCGACAGAGATCCTCCCGGATGCCCCGCCTTGGCGTAGTAAACCTCGGTAATGATATTCTTCCTTACCTGGTTGGCTGTTTTTTTCAGTTCCTGTACGTTCATTTGGCACCTCCCTGGCCATTGAAGCATTTGCTCCATGCTTTCCGTAATAATGCTTGTATTGGAGCTCATGGAGTACAGGAGTGTCGGATGAGCATTCCACTCCTTGCTGTTTTTATGTGTTTCCCTTTCGATATTATAACTTTAATAGCTCTGACTGTCATTTGCCATCGCACAATTTGCTCACCTTTGTGAAAGTTCAGCAAGCAGACCGATCGAACAGGGATCCTCATTGTAAATAACAGACAAGTATTTATTGCTTTTTACGTAAAATGCTCTATTTTTACCGATATAGCGGTAATTTGTTCCCCATCAGTCTACGAGCGCGGAGTACTCCTCAAGCTTCTTTTTTGCCTGAGGGCTGATATTTCTGGGAACCGCGATGCGGATCTCCACATACTCGTCTCCCTTCTTGGGAGATCTGCCCGTTGTGTGGATACCTTTCTCCTTCAGGCGGATCTTGCTTCCTGACTGAATGCCGGCGGGAATCTTGCACTTAACGCTTCCGTGAAGGGTAGGGAGCATAGCTTCTCCGCCCAGTACTGCCGTGGCATAAGGGATCTTCGCAGACGTGTAGAGATCCAGTCCGTCTCTTGTGTACTCGCTGTCCGGATCGATGTGGATCTCGATCAGGAGATCGCCCTTCTTTCCATCCGCTCCGGCCATTCCGCGTCCGCGCAGACGGATCTTCTTTCCTTCCTCAATACCGGCAGGGATCTTTACTTCGAGTGTCGTCAGGTTTGCCTTATTTCCGGGCGCAGACGGATCCTGAAGCTGGATTCTCTTCGTGGCTCCGAGGGCAGCGTCCCTGAAACTCACTGTCAAAGAGCTGGTCATATCAAGGGACTGCCGGCTGGAAGCCTGCCGGCCGCCTCCGCCTGCAAATGTATCGTCACTAAAATCTCCGAATCCGAATCCGCTAAAACCGGAGCCGCCTGAGTATCTGCTGCCGCCATAACCCGACCTGCCTGAGCTGCTGCCGAAAATATCGCCGAACATACTTCGGAACAAGTCCTCCGCATCCTGTCCGCTGAAATGGAAGGACTGGTATCCGTTTCCGCCGCTGCTGTAGTACTGGTAACCTCCGGGACCTCCTGCTCCTGCACCGCCTGTCGGGCCGCCGGTTCCGTCAAATGCCGCATAACCGTATGTATCATAGAGTTTTCTCTTTTCAGGATCGCTGAGGATCGCGTATGCTTCTCCCACGTCTTTGAACTTTTGTTCCGCGTTTTTGTCTCCGGGATTGGCATCCGGATGGTATTTCTTCGCCAGCTTTCTGTAAGCTGACTTCAATTTCTTATCATCTGCACTGCGGTCGACGCCGAGTATTGCATATAAGTCTTTGTTCATCTCATTTCCTCCTGTCTGTATGCATAACTATATGAGAACGCCGCGCAAAATCCGGGTTCTCATCAAGATTGTATCATTTGTTCTATTTTGACTATAACAGATATGAGATAAAATGACAAGAGGATTTTTCCGTGAAAGAAAGGCTGTGAAGCCCGGGTTGATTTCCCATAGCTTCACAGCCTATGTGTGTCTTATTTAAGGTCAGCAGGGCAAGCCGCTGCGCCCGGATCAGGCCTTTCCGTCAGAACCGAGAACCTTGACGATCTTGTGGGCAACGATGTCCTTGACATACTTGCGGCCATCGCCGATGTACTGTCTGGGATCAAAGTGATCGGGGTGAGCGATGAAGTGCTCACGGATGCCTGCGGTCATACCAAGGCGAAGGTCGGAGTCGATGTTGATCTTGCAAACTGCGCCCTTAGCAGCCATACGGAGCTGATCCTCAGGAATGCCGATCGCATCCTTCAGTGCGCCGCCGTGCGTGTTGATGATCTTGACATATTCCTGCGGAACGGAAGAAGAACCGTGCAGAACAATCGGGAATCCGGGAAGTCTTCTGGATACTTCCTCCAGGATGTCCAGACGAAGCTTGGGATCCGTGCCGGGTTTGAACTTGTATGCGCCGTGGCTTGTGCCGATCGCGATCGCCAGAGAGTCAACGCCTGTTCTCTTAACAAACTCTTCTACCTGGTCGGGATCTGTGAACATAGCCTTGTCGGCATCTACACTGACAGCATCCTCGATGCCTGCGAGTGTGCCGAGCTCAGCCTCAACTACTACGCCGTGCTCATGAGCATACTCGGCGACCTTCTTGGACTCAGCAATATTTTCCTCGAAATCATGGCTGGAATAGTCGATCATAACGGAAGTAAAACCGCCGTCAACGCACTCCTTGCAGACGTCGAAGTTTGCGCCGTGATCCAGATGCAGAGCGATCGGAATCTCGGGATACAGCTCAACAGCTGCCTCGACGAGCTTCTTCAGATAAATGGAATTCGCGTACTTTCTTGCTCCTGCGGATGCCTGAAGGATAACGGGAGACTTGAGCTCTGCTGCTGCCTCTGTGATACCCTGAACGATCTCCATGTTGTTGACATTGAATGCGCCGATCGCGTATCCGCCGTCATAAGCCTTTTTGAACATTTCTGTGGTTGTTACTAATGCCATATAAATTCCCCCTTTCGAGAGTTTCCTGTTCCGAGGCGTTTACTGCGGCGTCCCGGTAATTATAGAGTTCAATTTATTATATCACGAAAACAGTTAGATGAGCTAAATGCCGCGAAAAAATTGTTAAATGAATAACAGTGTTTTAGAGAACAATTTTTCGTGCATGCATTAACGGTGGCTTATTTTTTCATGATGAGCGATAATAGTAATGTAACTCACAGCCAGCATACACATTGTTGAGGTATCGTTATGTTTCAACCTTTTTCAGTAAATATCCCAAAGATTTCAACGAAGGAATATGATCTTCGCACTTACGGCGCCATCGGCGACGGACGCACTTCCAATACGGAAGCGTTCAGAAGGGCAATCGAGGCTGCTGCCGAGGAAGGCGGCAGGGTCATCGTCCCGAACGGAATCTGGCTCACCGGTCCGATCAGGCTTCTCTCCGGCGTGGCACTGCATCTGCAGGACAACGCTGTGATCCTGTTTGACAAGAATCCGCAGGAATATCCTCTGATCGTAACGGACTTTGAAGGGATCACCAGGATTCGCACATTATCACCTATCTACGCGGAAAATGCAGAAAATATAGCCATTACCGGAAACGGCATCATCAATGGGAACGGTCATCTGTGGCGCCCTGTAAAAGAATTCAAGATGACCGGCCGCCAGTGGAATGAACTGCTTGAGAAGTCCCCCTATGTGCTCGAATCCAAAGAAGGGGGAATCTGGTTCCCTGCTGAGAGCATGTACGATACCGCTATCACAGGCGAGATCTTCCCCGGCGACTACGATACTTACGAAGAGGCGCTGGCAGCTGCTTCTCCCCACTATGACTTCTACAGGCCGGTCATGGTGAGCCTGCGCCATTGCAGGAATATTTTGATCGAGGGTGTTACCCTGCAGGATTCAGCGGCCTGGTGTCTGCACCCCTATTTCTGTGAGCAGCTGACCGTGCGCGATATCAAGATCAAAAATCCCGCTTACGCGCAGAACGGGGACGGCATTGATGTGGAATCCTGCAGATATGTCCATATCCATCACTGCGACTTCCAGACCGGAGACGACGGGATCTGCCTCAAGTCCGGCAAGGACCGCGAAGCAAGGAAGCTCAAAAAGCCTTGTGAAGACGTCTACATCCACGACTGCAAAGTCGGCATGAGCCACGGCGGATTCGTCATCGGCAGCGAAATGTCCCGGGGCGTCCGCAATGTCCTCGTCAGGGACTGCACTTTCATTGACTCTGACGTCGGCATCCGCTTCAAGAGCGCCATGGGCCGCGGCGGAGTCGTGGAAGAGATCTATCTGGAGAACATTCTCATGATCGGCATCAAAAAGGAATGCCTCACCATGACCATGAACTACGTGCTCAACACCGTCAGCGGGGACGCTCCCGTTGTGCAGAGTTCCGATCCGGAAGACATTCCGACTTTCCGCAATATTGAGTTGAAAAACTGCATCTGCCGCGACAAAGACGCGCATTACGTCATACAGCCGATGAAAGGTTATCCGGAGACAATCCAAAGCATCCGCATTCTCGACAGTGAGCTCGGAGTGAGGAAATGATCTAAGAGGCGCTGCCCTTGCTGATCGATCAGCAGGTGCAGCGCCCATTTCATTCAATCATGAAAGAATTCTACATGCCCGTCATCAATGTGATACATAGCCCCGATCACAGCCGGATCCTTACCATGACGCAAGTGATCAATATCAAGCGCATGGCTGATCTGTTTGACGCTGTGCTCCACATTCAGGCAGGACGCGCGATAAGGATCAGTCTCATCTCCGATCGCCAGCCTGATCTCATCCGTGATGTACTTGATGAAACCCGAAGGATCGTGGTGGATGGCCGCATCCACTGCGCCGCATCGGGTATGCCCCAGTACGACCACGAGATTCGTTCCCAGATGTTCCACCGCATACTCGATACTGCCAAGCTGGTGGTCATCGATCACATTGCCGGCAAGCCGGATCGTGAACAGCTCGCCGATCCCTGCACAGAAGATGCTCTCAGGTATCACTCGCGAATCTGAGCAGGCGATCACGATCGCGTAGGGCTGCTGCCCGTTCTGAAAAGTCCTGAGCCTTACCGCTGGCGAGATGTCTCCGCTGCCGGTCTTCTCGGTAAGATATTTCTTATTCCCCTCTTTTAATCTGTTGATTGCTTCATTCGCCGAAATCATGATCTTTTCCTCCATGTCGAAGCTTTCCGTCCGGGATATGCGGGAAGAAATCAAAATATTGTTTCTCCTATGCTACCCTCCTGAATCTCAAATTCTATATTTATGATACCATATCATCCTCTTCTTTGCGCTTATTTCACTTCGCTCTATTCACCTATTGACTTGGTGGGTAAATAGGCTTATAATCCTAATACTGAACATCAGAATCTCAATTGATGATATATACAAGGAGCGATCATGGCACAGGATTTATTAAAAGTTGAACATCTGGCGGCCTCCGTGGAGGACACCGAAATTCTTAAGGACGTAAGTCTTCATATAGGACGCGGAGAGACCCATGTGATCATGGGGCCTAACGGCGCCGGCAAGTCGACGCTGGCCGGCGTTTTAATGGGCAATCCCGCATATACAGTAACCGGCGGAAGCGCCCTCTGGGAGGGTGAAGATCTTCTGGAGCTCTCCGTGAGCGAGAGGGCCAAGAAGGGACTCTTCCTCTCTTTCCAGAATCCGGTTGAAGTTCCCGGCATCTCTCTGGAGAACTTTGTGCGGAGCGCCCTCTCCCAGAAGACAGGCAAACCTGTCCGCGTGTGGAGCTTCCGTAAAGAAGTGAAGGCAGCTCTTGAGACACTGGACATGGACCAGTCTTACGCGGAGCGCGACCTCAACGTCGGCTTTTCCGGCGGCGAGAAGAAGAAGGCGGAGATCCTGCAGCTCCTGCTGTTAAAACCCTCTCTGGCCATTCTCGACGAGACCGACTCCGGTCTCGACGTGGACGCGGTGCGCACCGTATCCAAGGGAATTGAAGCATTCCAGGCGGACAAATCCGCCTCTCTCCTGATCATAACCCACAACGCGGCGATCCTCTCCGCCCTCAAAGTGGACGCGGTCCACATCCTTGCGGGCGGAAAGATCGTGGC
>JBGUJH010000155.1:0-2334 GCA_045113775.1 Lachnospiraceae bacterium
GTTCATGGGGGAGACTTTTAAGACACCATGGTACTTCCTCGGCAAGGACATCGACGTCCGTTATGCCGAAGTCAACGGCCAGTGGAACATCTCAGGAAAGAACCGGGATTCCTATGGGAATCCGCGTGTTACGTCTACCTACGGCACTACCCGCGTCAACGCTTACAGGCTCCTGGAGGATGCGCTGAACCTCAGGGACACGAAGATCTATGACAATGTGCAGGATGCGGAAGGGAACGTGCGCAGGGTCCTGAACCGGAAAGAGACCATGCTGGCACAGCAGAAACAGGAAATGATCAAGGAAGCCTTCAAGGAGTGGGTCTTCCGCGATATCGACAGAAGGGAGGCCCTATGTAAGAAATACAACGAATTATTCAACAGCATCCGTCCCCGGGAGTATGACGGCTCCCACATCCGCTTCGTCGGGATGACACCTGAGATTGCCCTGATGGATCACCAGAAGAACGCTGTCGCCCATATCCTTTATGGCGACAACACGCTCCTGGCCCATTGCGTCGGTGCGGGCAAGACCTTCCAGATGATCGCCGCCGGCATGGAGAGCAGACGTCTCGGGCTTGCCCAGAAGTGCCTCTATGTGGTCCCCAACCACCTGATCGAACAGTGGGGAAGTGATTTCCTGCGGCTTTATCCCGGCGCAAACATCCTTGTCGCGACAAAGAAAGATTTCGAGCCTGCCAACCGCAAGAAGTTCTGTTCCCGCATCGCGACCGGCGACTATGACGCCGTGATCATCGGGCACAGCCAGTTCGAGCGGATCCCGCTTTCCAGAGAGCGGCAGAAGGCAACGATCCAGTCCCAGATCGATGATATTGAGTCGGCTATCAGCTCCATGAAATACGACCGCGGGGAGAACTACACCATCAAGCAGATGGAAAAGACACGCCGGACTCTGGAAGTGCGGCTGGCAAGGCTGAATGACCAGAAACGTAAGGATGATGTCGTGACCTTTGAACAGTTGGGCGTGGACCGTCTCTTTGTAGATGAATCACATTTTTACAAGAATGCTTTCTTCTACACAAAGATGCGGAATGTCGCCGGCATTGCCCAGACCGATGCGCAGAAGTGCTCGGACATGTTCATGAAGTGCCAGTACCTGGATGAGATCACCGGCGGAAAGGGTGTTACCTTTGCCACCGGTACTCCGGTCTCCAACAGCATGGTAGAACTCTATACTGTCATGCGCTATCTGCAGTATGGCACGCTGCAGAAGCTCGGCATGGGACATTTTGATTCCTGGGCGGCAGCCTTTGGTGAGACCGTCACAGCGATCGAGCTGGCTCCGGAAGGCACCGGCTACCGGGCCAAGACACGCTTTGCCAAGTTCTACAACCTCCCGGAGCTGATCACGCTTTTTAAAGAGAGCGCGGATATCCGGACTTCCGACATGCTCGACCTTCCCGTCCCGGAAGCGGAATACATCAACGAAGTCTTAAAGCCCAGTGAGGAGCAGAAGGAGCTTGTCTCCTCTTTCGCAGACCGAGCTGAGGCTGTCCGGGCAGGCAGAGTGCAGCCTACAGAAGACAACATGCTCAAGATCACGAATGACGGCAGGAAGTGTGCCCTTGATCAGCGCCTGATCAATCCTATGCTCCCGGATAACCCGGAGAGCAAGGTCAACCGATGCGTGGAGAACATGTTCAATGTCTGGAGGGACACGGAAAAGGACCGCTCCACTCAGCTCTGTTTTTGTGACCTCTCGACGCCGAAAGGAGACGGATCCTTCAATGTCTATGATGACATCCGGGAAAAACTTGTCGCCAGAGGAATACCCCGGGAGGAGGTCGCCTTCATCCATGAGGCAAACACCGAAGCCAGAAAGGAGGAATTATTTGCCAAAGTCCGCTCCGGGCAGGTGCGGATCCTGTTGGGATCCACACCAAAGCTCGGCGCAGGCACCAACGTGCAGGACCGCCTCATCGCCCTGCATCATCTCGACTGCCCCTGGAAGCCCTCTGACCTCGAACAGCAGGAAGGCCGGATCCTCCGTCAGGGCAACCAAAATCCCAAAGTCAAGATCTACCGGTATGTGACTGAATCGAGCTTCGACAGTTACATGTGGCAGATCCTGGAGCAGAAACAGAAATTTATTTCCCAGATCATGACGTCTAAATCCCCTGTGCGCTCCTGTGAGGATGTGGATGACACTGCCTTGTCATACGCCGAGATCAAGGCGCTTGCTACCGGCAATCCCGCGATCAAGGAGAAGATGGATCTCGACATACAGGTGAGCCGCCTGAAGCTCCTTAAAGCCAATCACACCAACGAGCGCTACCGTCTGGAGTCTGACATTGCCCGGACTTACCCTGTCCAGAT
>JBGUJH010000156.1:0-3445 GCA_045113775.1 Lachnospiraceae bacterium
ATAACTCAATATCTATTTAACGCTGAAGAAGAAAAGTACATGAGTGATGTTATTAAGCATATTCAGGATTACGATAGTAACCATCACTAATAATAGGTGAAGAGATCGATACTATTAGAGAAATCTGTTAAAATCCATAGCTCTGTTAGCATTGTTATACTACTTCCCGTTAAAACAGTTTAAAATCAAACTTCTTGCAGTAATGCTGTGAACGACGTCATCTGAAAGCTCACAGATAGTATCGCAAAGGCGGCCAACAACCCGTTCAAGAGTGGCGAATACTTCATTTCTAAAACCCATTTTTCTGAGTTCTTTCCAAATCTGTTCGATTGGATTCATCTCAGGCGTATAGGGCGGAATGAAAAAGAGCTCAATGTTTTCAGGAACTTCCAGAGTCTTGGACTTGTGCCAGGCAGCACCGTCGCAGCAAAGCAAAACAACATCGTCCTTGTACTTTTTTGACAGTTCTCTGAGAAATACATTCATACAGTCTGTGTTGCAATACGGCATTACGAGAAAGAAATTGTCTCCGTTAAGAGGTTCGACTGCTCCATAAGCATATCTGTATTCCCTGATGTGATGACATGGAACAACAGGTCGAATTCCTTTCACGCACCAGCAATACTTTGGCTTGTTGATCCGGCCAAATCCTGCTTCGTCCTGAAACAGCAAATGGACAGTTTTCTTTGTTGAAAACTGTAATTCCTTTACTCGCTTATTAATTTTTTTGAGGAGTCAATCTCCTCGTCACTTGCTTTCTTGGGATGCTTGCTCCTCGGCATCACTTTGCGCCAATTATGGCGATACAGCACACGATAGATCTGACTGTGTCCTGTAGAGTGTCCCACCGCGGCCTCATAACTGCTTCGTATTTCTGCTATGGACAGCATTTGTCCCTTTTCTGCCCGAAGCCGAAACGGCTCCAATATCTCGGCCTCTTTTTCAACTGACAAATTCTTGTGATTCCCGCCGTAGTGATTCCCTGAAATGGCTTCTATACCGCCTTTCACATATTTCGCTGTCAATCGTGTGATTGACGCTGCGTGAAAGCCAGTCGCTTCTGCCACTTCTTCTGCGCTCTTTCCTGACGCTCTAAGCTCCAGCGCATACAAGCGTTTTTCTGCGCGCTTATCCTTATTTGCTTTTCTCGCTGCCGCTATGATCGCTCTATCTTCTTCGGTATACCTGTACATCTTCATCACCCATTACAGTATACCATATCGTGTATAATTAATAAACTGTTTTATTGAAACTTAGTATAACACTCCGCCTGGTACGCCATGATACGTTCGTTAATCTTATCGCCTATGTGCTCGTAACTGCCGCTGCACAGGAGTCGTTCATGAAGCTTCGGCATTTTTACGGCATACTCATAGAAGTATCGGATAATCCGCTTGATATCTGCCATGCTCTTATATGAGATGTTCTGGCTCGTAAAGCTGTCTACGATTTCCTGCTGCAGTTCTTCCAGCAGATCGTCCAATGTTTCATAATGCAGATAGAAGGTTTTTCGATTGATCATAGCGCGGTCGGTCAGTTCCTTGACTGTGATCTGCTCATAGTCCATCTCGCATATCATATCTTCAAAAGATCGGCGGATCGCTTCCTTTGTTTTGCGCACGCGAAGGTCATCCTGCTTTGTTTTATCCATTACATACTCCTTTTACACCCCAGTTTTGCTTCAGGTGTGTATTAAACCTCATGGGATATTGAATTGGTGTTGCGAGTTGCGCCTCACGCCGATTATAATACACACATAGGAAATAGTCAACAACCAAGAAAATTCGGAATTCAGGAGGTAAAGAAAGATTATGAGCATTCTATTCATCAACAGCAGTCCCAATCCCCATGGCAATACTGCCAAAGTGGCGGCAGCCCTTCTGGAGGGTAAAGAATACGAGACGCTGAATCTCGCCGAGTACAAGATTTACGGATATGGCCAGCAGTTCCCTGATGACCAGTTTTTTGAAGTCATAGATAAGATCCGGGCAGCAAAGACCATCGTCATCGGGTCGCCTCTCTACTGGCATAACTTAAGTGGCCTGCTCCGGTGTTTCCTTGACCGTACATACGGACCTTTTGAGCAGGGTGAGTTTAGCGGAAGGGACATGTACGCTGTCGTGCAGGGTGCGGCTCCTGAGAAATGGATGCTGGAGGCCTGTGAATATACACTTTCAAGGTTTGCCGGGATCTGCGGCTTTGATTACAAGGGTATGGTGACAAACCGTCAGGAAGCGGAGAAGAAATCGAAGGAGGTAAAATGATGTTATGCGAAAAGGACGGAAGAGATTTATCATTACACTTATCATAGTAGCGGTAATCGCAGTGTTGGGGTTCGCCGGCTACCAGCTGTTCCGCCTGCCGGATTTACTCCGCTCTACGAAAGATAATTCCCTTGGTGAAACGGAAGTGAACGCCCTGGTAGAGCAGATAAGGGAAAAGGACAATGTAAAAGTCCTGGTAGCATACTATTCATATTCGGGCACAACGAGAGCAACTGCCCAGAGGATTCAGGAATATACAAGTGCAGACCTGTTTGAAATAACGCGTCAGGAAGAATATGAAAATGTCTACCTCGGTTCAAATTCCGAGATAAGGAAAGGCACCAGACCTCCAATGGGCAGTAATGTTCAGGATATTACACAGTATGATGTAGTTTTCGTCGGATACCCGGTATGGTGGCATGCAACGCCTCCTGTGATCAATACCTTCATAGAATCGAATGATTTAAAAGGAAAACTAGTCATTCCATTCTGCACAAGTTCTGAAACAGATATAGAGGATACAATGAAAACATTTTTTGATTCCTGTGATGGGCTTGCAGTATACGGAGCAAGAAGGTTTGCATCAGGAGAAGATGTCAAGAGTTGGATCGATGAGTTGAACATTATAAAAAAGTAGACGAGGAGGATATGAGAATGGCAAAGAACAGAAAAATGAACGAGAATAGATTCGGCCTGGTCTATCAGGGAGCCATCACAGACAACGAACCGGGGAAGGTAAATATCCATCCTGTTGCATATATGTTGAATGGCATCCGTATTGCCGCCAATGTTTACACTCCTGCAGAGTATGATGCTATGGGAGACAAGAAGTATCCTGCAGTAACCGTGGCGCACCCCAACGGAGGTGTGAAGGAGCAGGTTGCCGGACTCTTTGCCCAGAAGCTTGCGGAAATGGGCTATGTGGCGATTGCGGCAGACGCCTCTTATCAGGGCGAGAGCGGCGGAGAGCCCAGGCAGCGGGACTATCCTGCCAACAGGACTGATGACGTCAGCGGCATGGTAGACTTCCTGACATCCCTCTCTTATGTAGATACGGACAGGATCGCGTCTCTTGGGATCTGCGGGGGAGGCGGCTATACTCTGGCGGCAGCCCAGATCGACAAGCGGATCAAGGCTGTGGCAACGCTCTCCATGTTCAATACCGGAAGAGTCAGAAGAAA
>JBGUJH010000157.1:0-68427 GCA_045113775.1 Lachnospiraceae bacterium
CTATTCAATTATATCAGATATTAGTTACTGAGCCACTTTTTCAGTGGCGTCCCTGTAGAGGCGGGGGACATCCCCCCTGTGTTATATGTCATATCGTGAGGCCCGCGGCGCGAGCCGCTGTACCGTCTTACAGCCACTTTTTTTTCCGGAACCAGATCACACCGCCGATCAGGATCGCCGCGCTCACCACAAACACAACAAGATAACTGTACTTCCAGTGGAGCTCCGGCATATACACAAAGTTCATGCCGTACCATCCGACGATCAATGTCAGCGGCATAAAGATCACCGTGACGACCGTGAGCACTGTCATGATCCGGTTCATCCGGATATCCAGCTGGGTAGAAAACATCTCCCTGAGCTGGACCGTGTAGTCTCTGAGCTCTTTGACCTGGTCCATCAGGCGCATGACCCGCTCTGTGAAAAGACGGAAGTAGCGCAGATTCTCTTCTTTGAAGAATCCGTTCTCGTTCTCTTCCAATTCCTGACCAAAGTCCAGCATCTGTTCATAGTGGATCCGCATATTCATAAGAAATGTCCGGATATCATTGAGCTTTTCCGGGTACTTGTCCAGTTCACTCACCAGGATCTCGTCCTCGATCACTCCCAGTTCCTGCTCCGTCTCCACCAGAAGCCTCAGGTCCCTCTCAATGATGATCTCGAGAAAGTCGTACAGAAAACGTTCCAGCGACGGAAGTCTCCATTTCTTTCGCCATGCTATCTTTTCTACTGTCTTTGCTGTAAATTCGCCCTTTTCAATAAAAACGATTCCCTTTTCATCCAGAGCAAACGCGAATTTGTGGGGCGGGCCATCCCTCTCCGTTCGCCTCGGCACATAGAAAGTACCCGTCAGCGAGTCGAAGTTGACGATTGCCTTCGTTTCCAGGACATCCGAAGGGTCCATATCCATATCAATGACCATGTCGAACCGGTCCTTGGTCCCGGCCCAGGTCTCCGGATCTATGATCACCACATACGGCGGATCTCCCGGCTTTCTGTCATAAATATCCTGAGCACTGCACGGGGTGAGTGTTTCTTTGATCTGATAATACATTGGATTCTGCCTTTCCGCACACATGTACATGATCAGACTGTAATATCCCTGATCCATATCCCCTTGTTGACCAGAATGCGGCCGATCACTACTTTGACAAGTTCGACGGAACACACTGCCGCATACATGGGTATGATCGGCACCTGTGTGTAATGCGCCAAAAAATAGGCCGCCGGGATGGACGCCGCCCAGCAGAATACTGAGTCGAAAAGGAAAGTGATGAATGTTTTGCCGCCGGAGCGGATGATGAAGTAAGACGCGTTGTTGAACGCGTGCATCGGCATGAAACAGGCTGCCACACAGATCAGGCCTGTCGCAAGCGCTCGGATCTCGTCAGTCGTGTTGTAGATCATCGGGAACAGGCCCGAGAGCGCCAGCATGAAGCTCGCCGAGATCAGGCACAGGAAAACCGCGAAATAGGTCAGCCGCCAGGCCTCGTCCTTGAGTTCCCGGACCCTGGATTCGCCCCATTCGCCCAGCTTCTGGCCGATTATGATCGCGGTAGCCGACCCCATCGCGATGAAGGCTACATTGAAAACATTGGCAAGGGTCTGCGAGATGTTGAAGGCCGATACTACGGACAGCCCCCGCACGCTGTAACACTGGGTCAGCATTGCCTGCCCGCCGGACCACAGCGCTTCGTTGAGCAGGAGCGGCGTCCCTTTCTGCATGCAGCTGATCGTCAGGTCAGCCGGCACATACAGGCTTCGAAACGCGCCGGTCACAAACGGAACTGCCGACGCGTGCGTATGCGCCCAGACCGCGATGTAGACCAGCTCCACAAAGCGTGAGATGACCGTCGCCAATGCTGCTCCGACAACCCCCAGTGCCGGCGCGCCAAGTTTCCCGAATATCAAAATATAGTTGCCCGCCAGGTTCACGCCGACCGCCAGAAATGATGCGATCATCGGGGCTACTGTCTCACCGTAGGACCGGATCGTCGTGCCGTAAGCCTGCGTCAGCGCAAAGGGCAGAAAGCCGATGCACATGACGGCCAGGTAGCTGCTCGCCGCCTGCATGGTCGCCTGCACGGAGCCTCCGCCGCCGTCTTCGTGCAGGTAAAGGTTAATGAGCGATCCGCCATACGCCGCAAAGACTGCGATGCCTGCCGCCACCAGCAGAACGGACGTTATGATCTGCAGCCGGAAAGTCCGGCGCACGCCCTCGTGATCTTCTTTGCCGCAGTACTGGGCAGTAAAAATGCCGATTCCCGACAGCCCGCCGAATACGCACAGGTTCCACACAAACAGGAGAGAATTCACGATCGACACGCCCGTCATCGGGTCAGTGCCGATCCGCCCCACCATGATATTGTCCAGCATATTCACAAAGTTCGTGATGCCGTTCTGAAGCATGATCGGCAGCGCGATCATCATTGTGTGCGCTACGAACTCTTTCTCGAACGTCGATTTCAGCAGTCTCTTCATATTTTTTCACCTGCCTCAGATTTTATCATAAACCAACCCGCACGCAAAGATACCCCAGAGGTCGATATTTTGCCAGCGACAAACTACCCCAGAGGTCGACTGTGACCAGCGACAAACTACCCCAGAGGTCGATTTACCCCGGCGACAAACTACCCCAGAGGTCGACCTTTCCTGTTATAATGGAATTAACCATATACGATATTTTCATATAGAAAGGATATTCCATGAGCAAAATATTGATCATCGGAGGCGTTGCCGCCGGCGCCGGCTGCGCCGCCAGACTTCGCCGGCTTGACGAAGAAGCCCGGATCATCATGCTGGAGCGCGGTGAGTATATCTCCTACGCCAACTGCGGCCTCCCCTATCACGTAGGCGATGTCATTCAGTCCCGCGATGCACTTCTGGTGACAAACCCCGAAGTCATGCGCGAGCGTTTCAATGTCGACGTGCGCACCCGCAATGAAGTCCTCTCGATCGACCGAGGCAGCAAATCTGTCCGCGTCATAGATCTCGCGACCGACGAGGAATACACTGAGAGCTATGACAAACTCGTCATAGCGACCGGTTCTTCCCCGCTGCGCCCCCGCATTCCGGGCATCGATTCGCCCCGCATTCTCACTCTCTGGACCGTTCCGGACACCGACCACATCCGAAGCATGATCCGCGAGCACGGGGCCAAAAGAGCAGTGGTAGTCGGAGGCGGTTTCATCGGCCTGGAGATGGCCGAAAACCTTCATCACGCCGGACTTGCAGTCTCCATTGTAGAGGCCACTGACCAGGTCATGGCGCCCGTCGATCCCGAAATGGCCATGATCCTTCACAAAAATATCCGCGATAACGAAGTGGATCTGCATCTGTCTGACGGGGTTGCTTCTTTTGAAGACACGACCTCTGGGGTATCTGTTAAACTCAGCAGCGGCAAAATATTGACCGCCGACCTCGTGATCCTCTCCATAGGCGTCCGTCCCAACAGCCAGATCGCGAAAGAAGCCGGCCTCGAAGTCAACGCCCGCGGCGGCATCATCGTAAATGACCGGCTGCAGACCTCCGATCCCGACATCTACGCGGCAGGTGACGTCATTGAAGTGGAGGATTTCATCTTCAAAGATCGCACAATGGTCCCGCTGGCAGGTCCCGCCAACAAGCAGGGACGCATCGTCGCTGACAACATTGCAGGCATCCCGTCCACCTACAAAGGGACCCAGGGGTCTTCCGTGGCTCAGATTTTTGACCTGACAGCTGCCTCCACCGGCGCAAATGAGAAGACGCTCATCCGCCGCGGCCTCGTCCGAGACAAGGACTACACGAGCGTCCTCATCTCTCAGGGTTCCCACGCGGGCTACTACCCCGGTGCAGTGCAGATGCTCATCAAGCTCCTGTTCTCCATGGACGGCGCCAAAATATTCGGAGCCCAGATCATCGGTCCTGACGGGGTGGACAAGCGCATCGACACGATCGGAACAGCAATTCGTCTCGGCGCCGGCGCGATCGACCTCAAGGACCTCGAGCTGGCCTATGCCCCGCCTTTCTCTTCCGCCAAAGACCCGGTCAACATGGCCGGCTTCACCGCGGAGAACGTCCTGAAAGGGCTCGCCCGCTTCTCCGACTGGAAAATCCCCGAGGACGGCGTGATCCTGGATATCAGAGAAGAAGCGGAGACTCTTGCCTATGCGCTGCCCGATGCTGTCCATATTCCTCTTGGGCAGCTCCGTGCAAGACTCAGCGAGCTGGACCGCTCCACAAGGTATATTGTGTTTTGCCAGGGGGGAGTGCGCTCCTACAATGCGGCGCGAATCCTGATGCAGCATGGTTTTAGCAAAACAGAAGTTTACCCCGGAGGTACCTCCTTCTACAGGATCACTCATCCTGAGTCGGAGGATGCGCCTTCGGAAGCCGAAGCCGTTCCTTCGAAAGACGTTCCTTCGAAAGTCGTTCCTCTGAAAGACGTTCCTCCGAAGGATGCTCCTTCGAAAGAAGCAGCTCAGAAGGCTGTCCCCCGGAAGGCTGCCCCCCAGAGCTCTGCTGCTCAGAGCGTTGCCCCTAAGAGCGTCAAAAAAGTCACCATCCACTGTGACGGCATGCAGTGCCCCGGTCCCATCATGGAAGTTTTCCGCTCCATAAAGGAAATGGAGGACGGACAGCTTCTTGAGGTCACTGCCTCAGATCCCGGCTTTACCAGGGATATCGAATCCTGGTGCCGCAGGACCGGCAACACGCTGATTTCCAGCGGCAAGAAAGGGCGCTCCTATGTGGCATTGATCCGGAAAGGAACTACGGATGACGCAGCCGCTTCAGCTGTTGCTCCCGCGGGCGCCGCAGTTCCCGCTTACGAGCCGCCCCAGGGCAAGACGATCATCGTCTTCGACGGCGACCTGGACAAGGTACTCGCCTCCTTCGTCATCGCCAACGGAGCTCTGGCCATGGGACGTCCGGTCACTATGTTTTTCACTTTCTGGGGTCTCACAGCGCTCCGCAAGTCCGATAAGAACAAAAAGATCCGCAAGTCCCCTGTCGAGAAGATGTTCGGCACAATGCTGCCGCGCGGCACGACAGAACTCGGCCTCTCCCGCATGAATATGGGCGGCATGGGCACGAAGATGATGCGCGCGATCATGAAAGACAAAAACATCGACTCCCTTGAGGAGATGATGAAAAAGGCCATGGAGAACGGCGTCCGCATAGTCGCATGCTCCATGAGCATGGACGTCATGGGCATCAAGAAAGAAGAGCTCATCGACGGCGTCGAGATCGGCGGCGTGGGCACCTACCTCGCTGACGCGGAGGAGTCCAACGTAAATCTGTTCATCTGACGTAACAAACTACCCCAGAGGTCGGTTGCCCAGGGCGACAAACTACCCCAGAGGTCGACTGCCCACAGAGGTCGGTTGCCCAGGGCGACAAACTACCCCAGAGGTCGACCCGACCTGGCGGCGCGACAACAAACTACCCCAGAGGTCGACCTCTCAAGCCAAAATAGAGAACGCCTGCAGGCTTTGCACCTGCAGGCGTTCTCTTAATTTTAGTTCTTGTTTTTATTCGTCCGGTTCATCACTTCTTCTCAAGAGTGACCTGAACAACTCCATACTGCTCAGGTACCGCAAACTCTTCCTCGGGGACCACATAGCCCTCAGCCTTGAGAATATGAACTGTATATTTACCGGAGTCAACTTTGAAGACTGCACAACCGGTCTCGTCTGTCTTCTCCATCATGCACTGCGCGTCAGAGCAGAACTGCACAGCTGCGCCAACAACGGGAGTCCCTTCAGAATCGGTTACCATCACGATGTAACCGTCATTGTTGACAGTTACTGTGTCTCCTTTATTCTCTGCATTATCAGAAACTGTATCTCCGGAAGCCTCTGTTGTCTCTGCGGCCTGGGCCGGAGTCTTCGCGTCAGAACCGCCTTTATCGGAAGATCCGCCGCATCCGGTCGCGACCACTGCCATCATTGCAAGAACAAGTACGAAGCTGATTATTTTTTTCATTTCTATATTTCTCCTTATGAACTGTATTGTTTTATTTGATTTACAAGTCCATATACGAGGTTCCGGAGACGTATCCACGCGGCAAGGCAAGATGACTTTGCTTGATTTGCATGTTGGACCATGAGCAGTTCTGTTTCTACTCCGGCCCCCATGCGATTATTCTATTACCGCTATATACTACTGAAATGAGAGTAAAATTTGTTTAAGTTGGACCAGATGCTTACTGTTTTGAGAGGCGGCCTCCGTTCCACATCAAACGGGTGTATGAAAATGGAGGCCATCTCTATTATTCTATGCTCTTTGATCCAACTCAGCCAAAAAAGGGAAGAAATAAAGAGTTAAATTGCCCACATCATCATTTCCCATGGGGGCAGACCGATTAAATTACAGCCCCTATGATCCAACACAGGATTTAAAGGTCAGCCTCTAAAGCTGAATCTACGCTGCCTGGCGGTTACAGCCCGCTAAGCGCCACGATCACCCTCTGATACACCTCTTCCGCCACCGCCAGCTTGTACATAAGTCTCGACGGCTGCGGCTCCAGCTCGATGTGATAAGACTCGATGCCAATTCCGCCGTCTCCCGCTCTCACACCTATGGCAAAATATACCTGCCCCGGCTTCGACGCCTCCGGATTGGCAGGATCCACGTTGCCCATCGTGCCTGTCACGCCGATCCCGATATCCGCGCCATATGCTCTCATACAGGCAGCTGCCATCGCTTCTGCCGTCTCCCGCGAATAAACCGTGAACTTGTCGAGGATCTCCGCGGGCACGCCCTGCTGAATTTTGGCCTCGTTGCAATAGGTGATGAAGGCGCCCTTAAGGATTGCCGAGGACCCTTCCGTGTCGGTGATCAGCGACGCAATCTGCCCCGATGTTGCGCTCTCCATTGTAGTGATTGTAAGATTTTTCTCTGTAAGTAGTTTGGTCAGGCCGCGATAGTGTTCGCGGATCGTCTTCTCGTTGTAGTCCATTTCGGTTCTCCTCTTTGCAGTCTAAAACACTCCAATTTGTTGCCTGAAGTCAATCCCAAGCTGCGCGCCGCGTTCAGAGTCCCTTAGCTGTATGCAGCCAGCAGGAATAGGCTGCCGGAATGACTACCATCACAACGATGATGGTCAATAACCATTCTAAGCGGAAAATGCCGATCAGTCCCAGCAAGATCAGCAGGACCCCGCCGGCTATCCACAGATATCCGGCCATTCTGTGCGTCTTGTTCCAATTCTGTTCATTCGCCAGTGTCCAGGGAATCCTGATCCCTATGGTGTAATTCTGTCTGGCTTTTGGCAGATAATTGCCTATCACAATAAACAAAAGTCCTGTGAACAGCATACCGAAAAGCGAGATGTTCATTTTCATTCCAATGTTATAGGGATAAATTGCCGCAGCACCTATGATCGAAATCACCGGTGCGATCCAGAGGACCAGAGTGAACATCTTGGGAGTGATATTTTGCCTCCTCGGGTCCATTGATGTGACCATGGCCCCGATCCACTCCAAAGCCAGCAGGAACAGCGGGATTCCGAATACGGCAAAAGCTTTGCTGCTGAAGCCGTCCGCCTCGTTATCCATGCCGAAGTGGGTCGCCATCGGGTCCGGCAGGCGGTTCCACAGCATGATTCCTATCAAAATAGGGAGAACCGTAATGATACTTGCAATGATCAGTGTCTTTTTATTTGCTTTCAGCATCCTGCTCGCCTCCTCTCAAGTCGGAGATCCAGAGCATGATCTCCTCGAGTACTGATGTGTTAAGCTGATAGTAGATAAAATTCTTGTCGCGGGTCTCGAACACGAGATCCGCTTTCTTCAGGATCTTCAAGTGGTAAGAGATTGTTGCGCCGGTCATGTCGAAATGGGAGCCGATCTCTCCCGCCGACATCGGGCCCTGTCTGAGCAGTTCCAGGATCTGCCTTCTTGCCGGGTCCGAAAGCGCCTTAAAAGTTTCGGCAAAGGACATTTTTACCTCCATATCGAAGCGCTTTGCGCGAAGACGCGCGAGGAGAATTTCACGAAGGCGAATTCTCCGATGCGATTTCACAAGGTTTGCGGCGCTTCGACGCAAACCTTGCGAGTGAAAAATCAGCTCATAAGAGTGATTTTTCACTCTTACCTCCTTTGTGTGCAGGCAGCCCGGGTGCTCCTGCTCCGCTATCTATTTAGAAATATTTCTAAATACACTGTACGCCTTGTTCGTTCAAAAATCAACAGGTATTTAGAAAAATTTCTAAATACCTGCAGTAGTTTTTATTACAACCCATTATTTCAACATGTCGGATATCATGCTATTATTAAACGCAGATGTGAACTTATAATCTTTAAGGGGGTACTATATATGAATAACAACGACAGGCTGCGCCGCAGCAATTTCGTTTTAATAGGTCTTGTAATCCTGATGCTTCTCTACGGCATCATATCAAGAATGATTACCGGAGACACTTCTTTATACATCTTTGGTATTCCTGTCATTGCGCCGAAGGAGACGCAGGAAGAGAATACGAACAGCGAAGCTCCTTCGAATGACGCGAGAGCTCTGTTCGAGACAATCGATGAAATGCTTGGTTGAGAGAACTGCGGCGGCTCGCATCGCGAGCCTTGACAGAATTGCCTGTTTAAGAGCAAGAAAGACCCGGGGTGATAATACTATCACTCCGGGATTTTTTACTTTGCTTTGCCACGGATAGGGTTGTCAGACCCCTCCGGCCTCATCTCGTCTCATCGGCTTTCTTCAATTCCACAAGCCATCTCAAGAGGCTGCCGTTCTCATAGAGGGCTTTCATTTTCCCGCAGCTTCGTCTCTCTTCGCTTACCGCAGCTGTGAAAAGCCCCATGACCCCCAGCCAGCCGACGCTGGGCGCGTCGACCTCCGAGAGCGGCGTCTTATCCAGATTTACGCCTCTGCTCTTCAAGATGTCTCTGTAATACTTAAGACCGCACTCGGGATGATCGTGGATAAAACCGTAAACAGCATCCTCTAACTTGCTGATGGTGCGCTCAGTGTTTTTTCCATCTTCCAGATCAGGAATAAACTTAGTCAGTCCTTCAAACATATGCTCCCCTCCTGCCTTAATACACTGTATAGCGGACACGCGCGGTCCGCTCCGTTTTTGCTGATTACCCTATCTCTATTTTATAACACTGCGGCCCAGAGATAAAGGACAAAGGGCGACCTCTGGGGTATCTTGTTCGCCGGAGGCCCCCCGACCTCTGGGGTATCTTGTCCAAAAGGAAAGACCTCCCCCCGCGCCGGCGCAGGCGCAGGGAAAGGCCTTTGGAAGGAAATGGAAAACGATGCGTAAGGCAGAGCCTTATCACCACTTTACACTTGGTTGCTGCTCTCGCCGAAGCAGATCTTCTGCACAATGGGCGAAAGCGGTTTTCTCATGATCTCGATCACCTTGCCGGTGACAAGAGCCGCGAGGATCGTGCCCTCTCTGATGCGGACTCCGGGATCCCTGAAGGGGATCAGGTGCAGGCAGGTAATTGTGAGGATCACGCCGATCAGAACGACCGTGCAGTCCACAACTGTCTTGACCTTCGGGAAGGGCTTTCCGACTTTCTTGGCGATCGCCATCGTCATACCCTCCATAGGCATAGGAACAAGGTCAACATCCAGATACAGAAATACTCCGAATGCTACAAAAATAATACCGATGACCTGCATGCCGAGACGTCCGACGTAACCTCCGGGAAGCAGGAAGTCTCCTACCATCCACTTTGTGAAGTTGACAAAATATCCAAAAATCGTAGAGAACACGATCTGGAACAGGTTGATCGGATTGAATTCTTTTCGAAGAAGTATGATCTGCACGAGAATGTAGAAGCAGAACACAATGGTCACGCAGGTTCCGGGCTGCATTTTAACAATGTCGCTGATGACATACGGAAGAGAGTTGACCGGTGAGATACCCAGGTCGGAATTTGCGGAAAACGCCACTCCCAACGCCATGAAGAACAATGCGATGCAGTAGAACAGGACACGGATCCCCCACTGGGTCGGTGTACTTTTTCTCATCAGGCTTTTCTCCTGTCTGTTAACTCGATTGGGAAGTCTCCCGCCTCTGCAGGCGGCGAGTTGTAACAAACTTAACTCGGTGGCGGGAGCGGGTCCCGACCGAGTTAAATGATGCACACGCGTGCGGAAAGGAAGATGCTGCCTTACAGGCAGCCCACACGCGGCGCAGCGGCACGCAATGCGTGCCTTGAATAAGAGTTCCCGGGGAGGCCGCCGGAAAGCGGCCTCCTCCGGTATTTAGGGAAAATGCAGTATCTTAGCTGTGGTGATCACTCGTTGATGCCGGGAGCATCGATGTTGTTCTCTTTCAGATAGCTCTTCTGGATCTTTCTGTTCGCGAGAACAATAGCAGGGAAGATCAGCAGAGGCAGGTTGAGGTATCCGAGGATCGTGTAACCTGTGGATACAAGCTTAACGATACCGATCTTGGAAGCAGCTGCGCATGCGAGCAGCAGTACGACAACGAGAAGGCCGTCCTTGAGAGGAGCTTCCTCTTCAGGCTTACGATAGAGCTTGGAGTATCTTGCTACTGCACCGAAGCTGAATCCTACAGCGGTGGAAAGAACAGCGATGAAAACTGTGATGACATACACGAGCTTCAGGCCGGAGAATCCGAGTGCTGTAAGTGTTCCATAGAAAGGAAGCGGGTTTGTAGCGGTGTCGAGAACATCATAATTTTCGAGAGTGGTAGCGGAAAGGAAGAACAGGCTCAGTACAACGAGCATGAGAGCGTTTCCGCAGATACCGATGATAGCGCCGAGTCTTGTGGTCTTGCGATCGGGAAGAGTCGGAGCGATAGAAGAAATATTACCGATTACGTTAGCCTGGAAGGAAGCATAGATGATGCCGCTCCAAAGAGCTCCAAGGAAGCTCGGGTTGATCCCTGCAACGTTTCCTGCGCTGACATTTGCGAGTGCCTGGCCGAGGTGAAGCTTGCCGGTGGTCGCGCACATAATGATGATGATTGCCAGAACTGCGATAACAAGGTACATCATGTAAGAGGATGCACGAGCAACGAGCTTGGCACCGTATGCGCAAAGAAGACCTGCACAGACGATAACGGCGCCTACGCCTACCCAGTAGTTCAGGCCGAACTGGCTGTTGAGCAGGTTGCCGATCGCGCTGAGGGATCCGCCGAGAGCGGTCAGCATAACGATGATGAAGGAGAAATCAAGAAGATATACGATCCAATCGATTCCCCAGACCTTCTTTGTCCAGTCTGCATAGTTGTAAGTTTTGTAGATTCTTGAGAACTCAGCTGCGCAATAGATGCAGTAGCCGAGCAGACCCATGGCGAGGATGCTTGCGAGAGTGCCCCAGATACCATACTTGACCCAGTAAACCAGGATCTGAGTACCTGATGCAACGCCGGGACCGAAGTGTGTTCCCATCCACACGCAGGCCATGCCGATGGCGATTGATAAACTTGACTGTTTCTTATCCATTTTTTTCCTCCTTTGTGGCTTGAGTTTATTTTATACTGCTCACGGTTTCCCCGCCCGTGAGCAGTAACGCCTTAAGTCCGATAATTTCCCGGATGATTATCTGAGAAGCGCTCCGGAAATGACCATCTGCTGTACCTGTGAGCTTCCTTCGTAGATGGAAGTGATGCGAACGTCGCGGTACAGACGCTCAATCTCGTACTCCTGGGAGTAGCCGTAGCCGCCGTGCAGCTGCAGGGACTTGTTTACGATGTCGATCGCAGCCTCGGTGGTGAAATACTTTGCCATGGAAGCTGCCTTGGTGGCGTCTTCCTTGTTGTCCATGAGCCATGCTGCGTTGTAGACAAGATTCCTTGCCGCATTGAGCTTAGTCTCCATATCGGCCATCATGAATGCCAGAGCCTGGTTCTTGCAGAGAGGCTTGCCGAACTGCACACGGTTCTTGGTGTGCTCAACTGCCAGGTCAATTGCTTCCTGCGCGATGCCCAGTGCCATGGAAGCGACGCCGACACGACCTACGTTCAGAGTCTTCATTGCGTTGATGAAGCCCATGTTCTCTTTGCCGAGCAGGCAGTCAGCGGGAACGCGGACGTCTTCAAGGATCAGGTCACTGACCGGTACGCCGTGCTGGCCCATCTTCTCCTCGTGCTTGCCTACGGAAACGCCGGGAAGGTCCTTGGAAACGATGAATGCGCTGATGCCCTTTGTGCCCTTGTCCGGATCAGTCTTGGCATAAACGATGTGGTAGTCCGCGATCGGAGCCATTGTGATGAAGCACTTTACACCGTTAAGGATGTAGCTGTCGCCGTCCTTGACTGCCTTTGTCTTAAGGGAGCCGGCATCGGAGCCTGCGTTGGGCTCGGTCAGAGCGAAGGAGATCTTGCTGCTGCCGTCCGCTACGCCGGGAAGATATTTTGCCTTCTGCTCCTCTGTACCGGACAGAAGGATGGGCTGTGTGGAAAGGGAGTTTGCGGAAGAAATGAACAGTGTTGCTGTCGCGCACTTCTTCGCGATCTCTTCCATTACACAGACATAGCTGCGCATATCAAGGCCGAGTCCGCCGTACTCTTCCGGGATCTTCAGGCCGTAAAAACCGAGTTCAGCCATCTCCTGGACGACTTCTTCCGGGAACTGGTTGGTCTTGTCGATTTCCTGTGCAATACCGGCCAGTGTGCCTTCTGCGAACTGCTGCGCCATCTCACGGATGGATTCATGATCTTCATTGAAAAATGCACTTGCCATAGTTGTTTTCCTTTCATTCTATAAAATTGCCTTTGCATAGTTTCCGGTTGTTCCGACCGCACTCAAACCTGCTTCATCCGCAGCATTCTTTGCGGCGATCTCCTTCAGTACGCCCAGGCGCACTTTTCCGCTCGCTGTCATGGGCAGCTCCCGGAATGTAAAGATATATTTTGGAATTTTGAAATAGGAAAGCCTGGACCTGAGGAACTTGAGGAGCGCTTCTGCGTCCAGATCCTGTCCCTCTTCGACGACGATGCACGCCGCGATCTCCTCCTGCGTAAACGCATTGGGAACGCCCACAACTTTTACTTCTTTCGTCACTCCGCTCTCGATGATCGCTTTTTCGATCTCGCGGGGAGAGATATTCTCTCCTGACCGGATGATCATCTCTTTTCTTCTGCCTGTGATGCAGATCTCGTCAAATTCGTTGAAATACCCGATGTCGCCCGTCTTGAGCCAGCCGTCTTCGGTCATGGTCTCAGCCGTCTCCTTGGGCATCTTGTAATACTCTTTAAAAATATTGAATCCCGCCAGCTCCAGCTCGCCGGGCTTTCCGAACTCTCTCTTCTTTGTTCCGTCGGGGTTGACCACCGGATCCGCCGCCGTATCCCAGCCGACGATCTCGCCGGTATTGATATCGCGGACTCTGGCCATCGTGTCCTCGTAGAACGCCCCGCCCGTGACCTCCCCGCTGCGAAGCGGGTTGTCCCAGTCTGAGAAGGAACCGCTCGTGGAAGCTTCTGTCATGCCAAAAGAGGGAATCAGGTGGGCCTGCGGGAATCTCCGGCAGATCTCCTTATATTCTTCCGTTGTAATTACGCTTCCGCCGATGATACCGGATCTGAGCGAACTTCCGTCGTACACTTCGTTCCCCGGTTTGCGGACCAGAGCCAGATACATGCTGGGGACGCCGAGCATTACTGTGCAGTGATACTCGCTGATGGCCTCCCAGACCGCCTGTGTTCGGAAAGAAGGAACGATGTGCATCGTCATGCCGACAATGACACTTCCTGCCAGCGCGGTGTTGAGTCCGAAGCCGTGATACATGGCGACCGACACGACCGTCTTGTCGTCGGTGGTCCACCTCATGCATTTCTGCACATGCAGGTTGACATTTACGATCCCATAGTGAGTAAGTACAACGGGCTTAGCCCTTGATGTCGTGCCGGATGTAAAAATGATGCATGCAGGTGTCTGCGCCGGAAGATCTGCCAGATTCTTTCTCACTTCTTCCACAGGAAGGTTCTTCCTGCTTCTCTCCGAGAAGCTGCCGGGTCTGAGCCACTTGCCGGCTTCTCTCTCTTCAATGTGAAGAAAATGCCTTACCTTCGGTGTCTTTCTGCGGATCTTCGGAATCATCTCGTCGAAGATACTGTTCCTTGCACCTGATCCGTAGAAGACCACCTCTACGTCCGCGCGGTCCAGCTGGTCGATCATCTCGTCTATGCTGTTCGCCGCATTGAGGACGACCACAACCGCGCCGATCTTGTAAAGCGCCAGGACCGCCTGGGCAAAAGCCGGAGAGTTCTGGCTCCAGATACCGGCGTGTGTGCCTTTCTGAATGTTATAAGCAGTCATAAAGCGCGCCGCCAGCAGATCGGTCACCTCGTCCAGCTCTGTCCATGTGCAGCTCCAGTCTTCAAATTCAATTGCTGTTTGCTGTCCGATTCGCGATGCTGTCTCTTTGAGACATCCGCCGATCGTCTTTTGAACCAATTCCATTGGTGCCTCCGGTATGCTTGTGCCGCCGGATCACGCAGGCAGGTCTCCCTGCCCGCCTCCGGCTTTTATGATAGATACATCAAAGAAGGTCCTTAAAGGTCTCGATCGCGGTCCTTGCCTGCTCGTAGTTGACCATCTGGCGGTCTACTTCGATCAGAACGCAGGGGATCTCCGCTTCCGCGCAGGCGCGCTTGATCAGCGGATAATCGAATTCTTCGGGGTCGCAGAACTTGGTCAGCACCACCAGCACGCCCTGGGCCTTAGAAGCCTTGACATCACTGACGATCATGTCAACGCGCTTCTTCTCCACATCGTAGAGAACGCTGCAGTTGTCCATCGCGCAGAATTTGGATGCGAGGCGGTCCAGTGCTGTCTCTCCTTCTGCAGGAGCATCTGTGCGGTACTGTCTGCTCTCAGCAGCGACGTCGTCACAGACAATGCGCATGCCGTTGTCATCCAGGATCTCAAGAAGTCCGGGCGCGTCGGCGAGAATGCCGGTCGTCATGATGCGGATCTTGTCCTCTGCGGGAGCCTCAGCTTCAAGTACTGCCAGCAGCTCGTTAACAAGTGCTGTATGCTCTTCTTTTCTCATGAAGAAAGCGCTCTTGAAGATATCGCTTCTCTGCGCGTTTGTGATCTCGGAGTGCGCTGCCAGCGCGGGGACCAGAGCTCTCATAGCCGCGTTGTGGGCGTTGTAGACTTCGATCGACTCCGCCAGCTTCTCATCTTCAAACTTTGCTCCGGTCGCCTCTTCAAGACCTTTGATCACGTACTCGTAACCGGCCTTTGTGAAGGTGTGGCCGAAAGCGGGCTTTCTGTTCTGGGGATATGTCATGGCGATAAAGGGAATTCCCTTGACCGCGTATTTCCAGTTCTGTCCGATGACCTTAAGGGAATCGCAGAGGCTGGGGATCACGATCGCGGATGCCCCGTCATATGCGCCCTTAATTCCCAGCTCGACGATGCTCTGCATGATCGTGCAGATGAATGCCGGGAAGTATTTTTTGGCCTCGTTGATCTGAATATCAGCTCCCCATACGCCCATGGGAACCATGCCCATCGAATGGATGATCTCTTCGGGTGTATAGACAGGAGCCGTCAGAACTACTTTGCGGCCTTCTGCCAGATATTTGTCCATCAGCTTCCGGGGGCTTGTTGCAGCCTCATGGAAGCAAGCGAGTAATTCCTGTTTGTTCATTTATTCCTCCTTTTTACGGAAAGTGGTAGTTGCGGGCCCTCCTTGCGGGCCGGTGCCTGTCAGGCCGCACGGGCGGCCGTCAAAACAGCGCTTCTCCCATCACTTCCGTGCTTCCATAATTTCCATGAGTCCCTGAACGCGTGTGTCGTACTGTGCTTCAGAGAAGTTGCGGGGATCTGCCTGGTCGCCGTCAAAGCTTGCCACAGGGATGTCGCACTCTTCGCCGATCTGGCGGCTCATCTCATACATGAATCCGCTCCAGAGCTTGCAGCTGCGGTTGGTGTGGACCAGCAGGCCTTCGACCTTGTTGTTCTTGCAGAGCGTGACGCGCTTGTCGCGGGCGTACTCAAGGTTAATGGCGTTAGGTACCTTGCAGTATGCGCGGCACATATCGTCGAAGTCGTCATAAATGAATCCGAAAGCGTCGGCGTAAATGGTGGTGACCATGTTGATGCCTCTGCTCTTGAGTCCTGTGGATGTCACGCGAAGCCAAGGCCAGCATGCGATACCTTCGAACATGATTCTGTACTTCTCTTCAGTACGGAAAGTGCTGACGCCCTTCTCGTGGTTCTCCTCGTACTCCTGGTACAGCTTCTCCATAGCTTCCGCAGCTTCGAGTTTGCCGCGGGCGGTGACCATGACTGCCATGTGGTTGAGAAGGTCGAAGCCGTTGAAAGGTGAGGGCTCGTAGTGCGCGCAAGCGGTAGCCTTGAGCCATGCGCGGCTGGTCCTGCCGCTGATCTCTCTGACTTCGTTGTACTTCTCTTCGCTCCACTTCTTGCCTGTCAGCTCCTCGAGCTGTTTGATGGCTGCGCGGAACTGGTCGCGCACATAGGCGACTTCAGCGTCAGATACTTCGTAATCAGGGTTGAAGGGGATGTCGATCATGATCATGGGGATGTTAAGTTCCTTCGCGAGGTTCTCATACCACTTGATCATGCAGTTGCAGATATTATTGCAACAGAGGAGGAAATCGGGCTGGGGCATATCCTGCTCCGGTGCGCTCTTGATCTTTGCATACGCAAGGCTGATTCTCGCGTAAGCGCAGATGTCGTTGGAGTAACCGTCTGCCTCAGAGATGTTGCACATGCGCTCGCCTGCTCCGCGGGCCGCGATGCCTGCTGCCTGGTTCTCCGGATAAACGACTGCCAGACCCAGGGTCTCGGGAATCTCTACCGGGAAGTTGCTGGAGCACCATCCTACCATCTCACCGCGCTCCTTAGCGGCCTGCGCTGAGGAATATGCTTCTGCGGCGATCTTGCCAAGTCTTGCCTTTGCTGAATTCGGATCCAGCGGCGGACGTTTTTTCTTAACTTCTTCTGCCATGTCGATCCTTCCTTTCTGTAATTTGTTCAGTGCTGCAGTCTCAGATGAGAATCATTTGAGACGCAGGGTGCTGAAAGGTTGTTTATTTCTTCACTTGTTTCTGATATGCATACAGCGCTGCGCCGATCGCTCCGAAAAGCTGAGCCTGTGGAGAGAACAGAATCGGCTGCCCGATACTCTGCGACAAAGCATTTCTGACGCCTGCGTTCTGCGCAACGCCTCCGCTCATACAGACATCCGGAACGATGTTGATGCGCTTCGCCAGATTTCCCACGCGGACTGCTACAGAGCTGCAGATTCCCGCGATCAGGTCTTCCATCTCGACGCCGTTTGCCAGCTGGCTGATCACTTCACTCTCCGCGAACACCGTGCAGGTGCTGGAGATCTGCGCCGGGCTGTCAGACTTCTCACAGTAGGCCGCGAACTCGTCTACCGGCACAACCAGGATATTTGCCATGACGTCCAGGAATCTCCCTGTTCCGGCCGCGCATTTGTCGTTCATCAAGAAGTTGTTCATACGGCCCTTTTCGTCCAGTGAGATCACTTTCGCGTCCTGTCCTCCAATGTCGATAATGGTTCGAACTGTGGGGAACGTATGATGGGCACCGAGTCCGTGACAGGAGAGCTCACTGACGTTGTAGTCAGCGCCCTCGTAGCGGTTGCGGCCGTAGCCGGTGGCCGCCGTTGCTGTCAGGTCATCCCATGTGACGCCTGCCGCCTCCAGGGCCTGACTGACTGCCAGTTCCGGGCTCTTCGTTCCTATGCCCCCCACGAGAAGTGAGGTGCCGACGATATTTTGACCGTCTTCCATGACCACGCATTTCGAAGTGGTCGATCCGATATCTATTCCGAATGTAAACATTGATTATTCCTCTGCCTTCGCGCCGTGGAGCACGATGCCGATTTGGTTATTCCTTGTCCTGCCAGATATACAGGGAGCCGTCAGCCAGCATCTGGTCGATCTTCTCGTCTGTGTAGCCGATCTCGCTCAGGATCTCGCGGCCCTGCTCGCCGATCATGGGAGCGGTCCTGCCGTCGATATCGCCCTCGGACTCAAGACGGACAGGTGTGTGGGTTGCCTTGCGGACTACGCCGTTGGGGCAGGTTACATCGTAGAAAGCGCCGACAGCGTGTGCCTGCGGATCGTTCATAATGTCTTCCCAGCTGTAAGCGATGCTGTGAGGGATGTCGCCCTTTCTGAGGATCTCGTCCATCTCCTTGACGTCGTGCTCAAGGAAGGTCTTCTGGATCTCGTCCATGAACTCCTTGATCAGACCGTTCGCGATCATCTCGGACTGAGGATAGTACTTGCCGCAGTCGATCAGGTCCTGTCTGCCGATAGCCTTGAGGAACTGCTCAAATCTCACGTTGTAATCAGGGCATGCGCACTGGATGATACGATCGTCAGCTGTGCGGTATGCGCCGTTGAAAGGATTCATGTTGTCATAGATGGAGATGGGGTACTTGCGGGCCTGGCCGTCGTACTGCACGCCGAGCAGCATCATGGACATGTTGAAAATAGCGGTCTCGTAAAGGCTCGTTGTAACAAAATCTCCCTTGCCGGTGGTCTCTCTGTTGTAAAGAGCGGTGATGATACCCATAGCGAGCATAAGGCCGACGTTGTTGTCGCCGAGGCCGGGGATCATAGTGATCGGGTCATTTCCTCTGCGGCGAAGGTTCTGTGTGTAGCCGCCTCTTCCAAAGAAAGCGGTGAAATCATATCCGGGCAGATCCTTGTCGGGGCCGGTCTTGCCGTAGCCGAGGATCATAGCGTAGATGAGCTTGGGATATCTCTCTTTGAGGGTCTCATAGTCGAGGCCAGCTCTCTGCAGAGCACCAAGTCTCCAGTTTGTAAGAAGAACGTCAGCACCGTCGAGGAGTTTGAAGAGTGCCTCTTTGCCTTCCTCGGTCTTGGTGTTGATAGAGATGCAGCGCTTATTTCCGTTGAGATACTCCCATGCAACATTCTCTTTGATGTTCTGGGGGCGTCCCTCCTGCTCCTGTGTGTAACGGATCGGGTCGCCCTTAGGGGACTCAACCAGGATAACGTCTGCGCCGTGGTCAGCGAGATAACGTCCCGTTGCTGCCGCTGCAATAAAGTTTGCCAGCTGAATTACTTTGATTCCTTCCAGTGCCTTCCTCATCTGTTTCCTCCTTCCTGATGCCTCTCCGCGTCGGCGGTTCCTGATGCTGCCCTGTCCTCGCAGGCCTTGAGAATAGATCAGCCCCGTTCCCCCGCCACGGAATGTTTGCCGCTCCGCGCTTATGCGGAGTGTTTGACACCCCGCGCTTTGCGCTGCGGAGTGTGTTTTTTATTTAACAATATTGTAGAATGTCCCGTTTCTTCATTCCAATAACGCTATCGAATCACTTCACAAGCAAAAACTTATGATTGTTGATTTTTTGTCATCAAAACCTATCGTTTTTTTCAATAAATCCCATCGATTCATCAAATTAATAAGTTTTCCCTTATGGAATGATGTTAAAATAGTGACATCCACCAAAACTTTGAAGACTCAAAATACGGCAGGTTCCCCCTGCCCTGTTACTTGTGGAAAGGGGCCGGAATTGACTACTAATCAGTTGAAATACTTTATCACTGCAGCAGAAACACTCAGTTTTACAGAGGCCGGTAAACTGCATTACATTTCGCAGACCGCCATCACCCAGCACATACAGGCTTTGGAGGAACAGCTGGGCGTCAAGCTCTTTACCCGCAACAAAAAGCGGGTGTACCTGACACCCGCCGGAGAGATTTTCTATATGGAAGCCAAAGCCATCCTGGAAAGAAGCAAGATCGCCGTGAGTAAAGCCCGAAACGCCGCGGACGGAGTTTCAGGTTCTTTGAACATCGGATATGTTAAGGGGCAGGCTTTCTCACTGATCAGCCCCCTGATCAAAAAATTCTACCTCCATAACCCTTCGGTCAAATTTCAGTTATTCCGTCAGGCGCACCTCGATCTCCTTATGAACCTGGAGCAGAGCAAGATGGATTTTATCTTCAACATTGTTTACGGGAATACGGATCTGACTGATTTTTCCTACCGCCGCATAGCCAGCGACAGACTTTACGCCGTGCTGCCGTCCGGGCACCCTTACGCCCAGCTTTCTTCGATCCGCCGTTATGATCTGCGCGACGAGCCTTTCCTGCTGACAAAATACCACGACGATCCATCCGCCAAAAAATACGGCCATGTCATTCCCGACAAATACGCTGAATCCGGCTTCATCCCCAAGATCAACGGCAAGTCCTCCGATGCGGAGACTCTCATGATCCTTGTTTCTGCGGGGATCGGTATCACTATTTTGCCCGAATCCATCGTGAATGCTTTTGGCCATTCTTCGGACCTGTCCTTCGTCCCGCTTGAAGGGGAGCATGAACATGTCGATATCATGGCGATCTGGAAGGAGGACACAGCCAATCCCGTTACACAGGTCTTCAAGGATTTCGTCCTGCGGGAATACGGACTGGGGTGAGAGGGCGACCTCTGGGGTAGTTTGTCGAGGTGGCGACCTCTGGGGTATCTCGACCTCTGGGGTATCTCGACCTCTGGGGTATCCCGACCTCTGGGGTATACCGACCTCTGGGGTATCCCGACCTCTGGGGTATCCCGACCTCTGGGGTAGTTTGTACCAAGATAAAGGAGGCACAATGACCGGAACCGTCCCTGCATTATCTATTGTTTTCATGATCATCACCTGCGCGATCAGCTTTGGTGTGCCCATCGCGCTTTTCATCTACCTCCGCCTTGTCAAAAAAGCGGACATTTATCCGTTTTTTGCCGGATGTACCGTAATGCTGCTCTTTGCCTTCATTTTGGAATCCGGAGCGCACAGCCTTGTGCTCTCCTCGCCGGCAGGTTCGGCTATCAAGAGCAATATCTGGCTGTACGCGATTTACGGAGGCTTCATGGCGGGACTCTTCGAAGAGACCGGGCGCTATCTGGCATTCAGCTTCGCCCTCAAAAAATACCGTGCCAAAAACGTGAATGCCCTTATGTACGGCGCCGGCCACGGCGGTTTTGAAGCTATGGCCATTGTCGGCCTTACCATGATCAACAATATCGTCTGGTCCATAATGATTAACAGCGGCCGCATCGCGGAGCTGACCGGATCTCTGACCGGCGACCAGCTGGCGCAGGCGCAGCAGTCGATCGGGCTTCTTATTTCGACGCCTTCCTACCAATTCCTACTGGGCGGCGTAGAGCGGCTCTTCGCCATCCTCCTGCATATCTCACTCTCTGTACTCGTGTGGTTTTCCGTCAAGTGGGAAGGCAAGCTGTATCTTTATCCTCTGGCCATCCTGTTCCACTTCGCTGTTGACGCGGCCGCTGCTCTTCTGTCGGGCCTGGGCGTTAACGTTGTCGTCATCGAGGCAGTCGTCGCTGTTCTCACCACCGCAGTTGCGTTCTTTGCCCGGCGCTTGTGGCGGGAGACGATGTAGAACGACAATCGACCTCTGGGGGACAATCGACCTCTGGGGTATCTTGTCGCCCTAAAACCACCCCAGAGGTCGCCTGACGCCTGAAACGAGGCAGCACAAAAAAGAGGACAGCACCGCAAACGGTGCTGTCCTCTTTTCCAGACTGTCCTTAATATTATGCTATTTATCCTGATCCAACCAAATTCAGAGCAAGTCAAGTCTGCCGACTCCCGGCACTATTTTCAATTTCAGGGTATTTCCTGCACTCAGCCAGAAAATTCTCTGTTCTCAGGATTTTGACACAAATCCCATTGGAAGGGGTGGCAGGGTGCTCTGCTTTTTCGTGAAACTGAATAAGGAATCATACCCAAAAAAGCCATCCATTTCCATAATCTTGTCTGACCGTATTTTCCATTCTTTGTATTCTTTCGCTCTTGCTTCCGCTAGTTCCCAGAACCCTTCGTCACCTTCTCCTATAATTGAGATCTCATCCGGAACCTTATATCCCCAACGCTTAAAAAAGTGTTGTTTCAGATGATCGTACCAAACCTCGGCTTCTGCAAATTTCCCGGCAACACATACCAGTTTGTTTTCCGAGTCAAAAAACCATGGATTAGCAAACTTCTCCGTGCAAAACTCCACCGGACAGCTGATTATGCTGAACTCAATGAATTCCCGAATAAGGGCATCATTAGCCCCCGGAACAATCTCAATTCTGTCTTCTGCCATCATCCAACAACCCAAATACAATACCTCCTTTTTTCACTTGATAAAAATAATACCGCCTACTATAATGTATCCATCGGATACTTTTCACTTCTTATTATAGTCTCCATTGGATACTTGTCAACCCATTAAGGAGGTTTCTATGGACATGACTCTATTACCTGACCGCTTAATTAAAATTCGTGAAGAACGCGGGCTCAACAAAGCCGAGGCTTCGCGGCTGCTCGGCCTTTCAAAAATGGGATACCTTCGTTATGAAACTGCAGTCCGAACGCCATCTTATCAGACCCTCGTTTTCATCGCCCAGAAGCTCAGGACTTCTCCGGAATACCTTGCCGGTCTCACTGACGACCCTTCTCCCCGGGAATTGCTGATCTCCAGAGACTCCGATCCGGAATTATTTGACATTCTGTTAGACATTGCAGATAAGAACAGCAGTGCAAGAGACAGGCTTTTGGCTTATTATCGCGAGATCAAAAAATTGCCCCATCCACCTCTGGAGTGATTTTTCAGGATAGTTTCTCCAAAAAAGAAGTGCGCCGCCCTTACGGGTGACGCACTTCTTTTTTGCCGTGAATAAACTACCCCAGAGGTCGATTCGGGCAGGAATAAACTACCCCAGAGGTCGATTCGCCCCGCCTGGGAACAAACCGACCTCTGGGGTATCTTGTCTTGTCGCTGGTGGATAACCGACCTCTGGGGTAGTTTGTCTGTCCCCCCGACCTCTGGGGTATCTCACCCCTGCGAGATCAGCGCCCTGATATACTCCGCCAGATTCTTATCCTCACAGTAAATGAAGCAGCCTTTCTGCCCTCTGGTCAGCAGGGTCTTGTAAGTGTTTTTGATCAGAGTTTCCGCGACAGCGTCCGAAGCTGATCTGATACCGGAAGATTTGTCGTCCTTTGAGATCTTAGTCTGATCCGTCACTATTTTGCCCGATTCCGGGTCATAACGGAGGTCCATGCCGATGAACACGCCCACATAATCGAACTCAAGCCCCTGGGCGGTGTGAATACAGCCAACCTGCTCAAAGGACTTTGGATTGATGGCCCAGATCTTGTCCTTTTCAAGGTTCCACTGCGCCCGGAAATCTCTCTCCAAGTAGATGTCGAAATCGCCGCGCTTGTGCTTGACATTCCAGTCATAGCAGTAGCCGGCAACCATTCGGGCCTTGTTGTTTTTGACGTTGATCCCGCGCAGGTCGCGGCGAAGGTCGTTGGGATCATCATATACTCTGAGGTCAAAATTCAGCTCGCTCAGATCTATATCAACAGGCTCACCGATCTGAAGCATCTTGTCGAGGAATTGAATGTACTGGTCGCTGCCGTTGCACCGGAACTGAGAGTGGAGCACAGTCTCTTCGTTCATGGTCACTTCACTGTTCAGCTCTGCTGCCCACTTCCTGATCTCCCTGACTGATCCAATGTCTTTGGTCGTGATCCTCTGGTCCTCATCGATCAAAAATATTGTGAACTTCGAGGCATTTATGCACTCTTTGATCTGATTCTGTCCGTTCCAGTCGCCATACATTTTGGAAACGAGGCGGTGCGCCTCATCCACGATCAGGCAGTCGTAGAAATTCGGCGCCATATTGCAAAGCCCGAACGGGGAACGGAACAGCTGCTTGATGTTTACCTGCGCTTTCAGGTCGGATTTTGACAGCAGTCTCTGATAGGCCTCTCTCGGCGCGCTGTTCTTTGTGCAGTAACTTGCGTTATACCCTTTCTGAATAAATTCATTGAGAAGGTTCACTGCCAAAACAGACTTGCCTGTACCCGGTCCGCCTTGAATGATGACGCTTCGCTTTTTCATGTCTTTGAGACACTGGTTCATAAGTTTCCTGCATATATCAAAAGCAACCGCCTGGTCATCCAGCAGAATAAACTCCTCATTGCCCTTCATCAATGAGACCAGACAGTCCTGAAGAGCCTTTGACGGACGGATGCGGCCGTTGTCAATCTTATACAAAAGATCGCCGCCCGGCGATTTTTTGGCAATAAACTTCTTAATGAAGCTTCGAAACTTAAGCACCTGGCTCCTGTCAAACAGGGGCGCCTCGTCATACCACAGTTTATAGATTTCATCGTCCAGCGGCTCTCTGTTGGACGGCGCGCAATTGTGAAGGTAGGCGCAGGGCTTGATTCCGATATCCTCGTCCTGGACCTGTTCCGAGGAATTCCTGATAAATGTGGCGTAAGCATACGCCTGATAGGAAGGGTGGTTGACAATCCGGTATCCGCCTCCCGTAAAAGCCCTGACACTGTGCTGCATGATATCATCGACTTTTTCCGCCTTATCCCACTGCTTCAGCTCCACGACGACCACATTGCTGCGGTCGTTTTGATCAGCACCAGCGATCATGAAATCCACGCGTTTTGAAGTCCTCGGGATTTGGTACTCGATCGCAATATCCGCGTCGCCCGGAATCTCCGGATCGTCGATCACCGAGCGCATAAACTGCAGGGAATTCTGCCAGGCGTGGAACTCCGCTGCCTGTCCGCCGGAGATGTGCTTTTCCCTGAGGTTTCTGAGAATAATGTCGGAAATCCGGTTCAGAATCACGTCATCGTTGAATTGTGTCTTTGTTGCGCTGTATACGATCATTTGATGTCTCCTCTGGCGTGTGTTCGTTCGACCTCTGGGGTGCCGTTCGACCTCTGGGGTAGTTTGCTCGGTGGGGGCGAGCCCGACCTCTGGGGTAGTTAAGTTCCTCTGGCGTGTGTTCGTTCGACCTCTGGGGTAGTTTAGTTCAGATCCTCAATCCATGAAAAGAACTTATCCAGCCCCTTATTCTCGTCTCTGGTCTCCAAAAACATCCCCGCCGTGTACCAGGAATGCGTATTCTTCTTATCTGTTACGCTGTATAGTTCGCAGACATTACCCAGTTCTCTCGCTCTTTTGGCAAAATTCTCTGCGCATGCAAAATCAATCAGCCCGTCATGTCTGCTCTGAATCAGCAACATAGGAATATGGCTTTTCCCCATCAGCGCTGCCGGCTCGCCGTTACGCCTGTTATAGCCTTTCTTAAAAAGCTGATCCAACAGCAGTCTGAGCATCATTGATTGATCGTCCCTGAAACTGTATGGTCCGCCGGAACCTATAAATCCGATAATATTTGACACGTCAACTTTGTACTTTTCCTGAACTTTTCGGCTGTAGCACATAATCGACATCAGATGCGCCCCGGCCGATGGTCCTGCCGCGACGACCTTTGATACATCGTGCCCGTTCTCTTTCAGATAGCTGACTGCGGAATTATATGCCGCACAGACATCCTTGATCTGGCAAGGATATTTGTATTTCGGAGACAGTCTGTAGCCCAGAGAAACAAAGCAGTATCCTTGATCGCAGACGCACTGTCCTACAAAATCAAAGAACTTTGGGTTGCCTGCATTCCAGCCGCCGCCGTGAGCCCAGACTATTATTTTGTCACTCATGACTTTTGTGGGCTCATAGTAAAGAAAATATTGCTCCTTATTCCTTCCGTAGGGAATCTTTACGGGCCGGTACTTTCTTTTTATTTGGAACATCTTCCTGTACAGCCCGAAATAACTCAGGCTTTCCCGCATTAAATCATTCATTCGGCCTGACCTCCCTTGCCTTGTTCGACCTCTGGGGTAACTTGCTCCTCTGGGGTGACTTGCTCCGTCCTCTGGGGTAACTTGCTCCCTCCCCCGCTCGACCTCTGGGGTTATTTTCTCTCCTCCTGTATATTCCCTGCGGATTGTCGGATCGCTGTTCAGGAACTCTCGCACTTTGGCCGGCTCTCTGCTCATTTCCCGGCTAATCTGAACAAGCTTCGCGTTCGTCTCCGGTCTGGCCATAGTCTTCCCATTTACTGCGTGCATCCCATATGTATGATCCCAATGCCAGTGCGTGATTACCGTAATTTCCGGAAGAGGAAGTTCCTCTTCCCGGATTTCATCGTAGAATTCTTCCACATGCGCGGAGGAATGGCCGGCATCTACCGCCAGCGCCACCTTTGCGCCGCATATGTAACCGAGATTCGGGCGATCTTTTGCCGAGTTAAACGGAAAGATCCACACATGTTCGCTGATTCTCTGCAGTCTCACTTTTTTGCTCACCTTCTGCCCTCCCTATGACAAGCTACCCCAGAGGTCACCTTACCCCAGAGGTCGACCCGCCTCCGACGACAAACCACCCCAGAGGTTACCCCCGACCGTCACACCATCGCCTTTCTCATCCACTCTCCTCGGTAAAGCCGAACCAGAAAAATCAAGCCGCGAAAACACAGCTCCAAGGCCATCGCCGTCCAATATCCTCGCAAACCCATGCGGGGAACCAGAAACAGCGCCATCGAAATTCGTACACACCACATGCTGACCAAATTCATGATGCTCGGCCGCAGTGTATCACCCGCTCCCCGGAATACGCCCGCGCAGCAGATTGAAGCGCCGTAAAGCGGTTCCGCGGCCAGCTCCAGCCGCAGCGCTTCCGTTCCGAGCGCCGCTACTTCCGCGCTGCTGGTCAACAGCGAGAACACGATCGGCGCACAGACAAACATAATCGCTCCTGTCAGCCCCATGAGTACCATTCCCAGATAAACTGACACGCGAGAGAAGCTTTTGGTCAAGTCGCGCCGCCCCGCTCCTATCGTCTGTCCGATGATTGCCGTCGCCGCCGCCCCAATTCCATACCCCGGCATGTAGCATAAGCTTTCCGCTGTGATCGCCAGCGAATTAGCCGCTATCGCCACGGTACCCAGTCCCGCAACGATCTTGGTACCCGCTACATAGGCACTGCACATAAAAATCTGGTCAAAAGATAGCGGAATCCCTATTTGGGCAGCAGTTAAAATATTTCGGCCGTTCCATTTCCAGCTTCCTTTTGTCGTTAATGAAATTCTCTTATTCTTTGTCCCCAGCATATATAGAGCGACAAGCGAAATGATAATCTCAGAGAGCGTTGTAGCAAGCGCTGCGCCTACTACCTTAAGCCCGGCGCCCGGGATCACGATCGGCACTCCGAAAACCGCAGTCGTTCTCGCCGGAAAAATCATTAGCATATTCAAGACAACATCCAAAAAACATACGACTGCCGACAGTATGCTCGGAGTCTTCATGTCCCCTGTGCTCTGCATCGTCCCGTTCGACAGCTGGCGAAGGAGCACAAACGGCACCGCCAGCGTATAAACCCGAAAATACGCAGAGGCATTTCTCAGGATTGCTTCCTCTCCGCCCAGCCACCTCGGCACGGAGTCGCTCACCAGTAAGCACACTGCGCTGATCAAAATACCGATCACCACCACCGTTTTTATACCTTGCCGAAGGACATGCTCCGCTTCGCGGTCGCGCCTGGCGCCGATCAACTGTGCGATCTGCACATAAAACCCGGCCGAAATTCCGATGCAGCTCCCGCCGATCAGCCACGTCGTGGAGGAAACCAGCCCTATAGATGCTGTTGCCTCGGCACCAAGGCTTCCGACCATTCCGGCATCAATATACTGCATTGCAATCGTTGTCAGCTGTGCCAGGATTGCCGGGAGGCTCAAGCTGAGAACAAGGCGGACTTTTTCCGACCGGCTCACATTCTTTTTTGTCAAAATGCTTTCAAGGCTGTTATTCTTCATTTCCTAAAATGAGCGACCTCAAATGAGCGACCTCTGGGGTAGTTTGTCTGAAATGAGCGACCTCTGGGGTAGTTTGTCTGTGGGGTATCTCGACCTCTGGGGTATCTGTCGACCTCTGGGGTATCTCGACCTCTGGGGTAGTTGTCTGTCAGATAATAATCCCGTCCAGGTGGTCCACCTCATGCTGTATGATCTGTGCTGTCCAACCACTGTATTTCTGTCTTCTCTTCTTCCAGCCTGCGTCAAAATATTCAACTTCGATATTTTGGTAACGGGTTGTTTTGCGGATTCCTTCCAGCGACAAGCATCCTTCTTCCGTCTCGTAGGGCGTGTCTTTGCGGACGATCACAGGGTTATACATCACAACATTCATTATTCCCATATTTACAATAATGATCCTCTTTCGTACGCCAATCATATTTGCTGCCATCCCAACACAGCGATTCTGGTTAGCCCGCAGCGTATCCTGCAAATCCTGTCCTACCTGAATGTCCCGGGGCTGTGCAGGCACGGACTTTTGTCCCAGGAAGAAAACGTCCCTCACTATCTTCTGAATCATTATTTCTCCTCCGAATGACAATTCCTTCTAAGCTCAAATGACATACTCATATATGCCAAAATCCGCATTACCTGTGTTCTCGTAATACATTTGCACAGAACCGACATACTGGAATCCGCACCGCAAATAGAGCTTTTTTGCCGCTTCATTCCCTTTGAGCACATCCAGACGCAGTCCTTTTGCCCCCGACTTTTTGGCTATTTTTATTGCTTCTTCCACCATCATTTTTCCGATTCCCCTGCCGCTGTAGTCCGGATGAACACCGAGTGCATGGATTACCAGAACTTCTGCACCTGTCAATGGCGTCTGTTTCCCTAGATTTCGGTATCCCTCGTTGCAGTCGTGATTTACGACCATTGCTGCAGCTATGCGGGAATCGTCGGAGCATAAATACAATTCGCCATCGTTCAGGGATGACTTCAGGAATTCAGGTGCGGGATAAACATCTTTAATCCATGTAATTATCTGTTTCCGTTCTTGCATACCGTCGATTAGTGAGTGGTAAAAGGCTCTGATCGTTTCAAAGTCGTCGGGACATGCTTGTATAATTCTCATCTTCGCTCCAGGTTCTTAATATTTTGGTTCTATAGTTCGAGCTGCCCCAGAGGTCGAGCCACCCCAGAGGTCGAGCCACCCCAGAGGTCGGGGCACCCCAGAGGTCGCTCATTCCAGAGGTCGCTCATTCAATCCTGCCCAGCACCTTTCCAATGCTGTCACGGAACACCAGCTCCGCCGCACCTTCCATCCTTGTCTTCCCCTTATTAATGATCACAAGGTGCTTCCCATGATACATATGCGCCAGCTGTGCAGCTGATCCGACTTCCAGCGATGTTCCTCCAATAATCAGGCAGTCTGCTTTTCCAATCATATCAATCGCATTGGAATAGGCCGGCTGTGGAAGATACTCACCATACAGCGTCACATCCGGCCGCACGATCCGACCGCATTTCGGGCAGTGCGGTATCGTCTCAGCACTGTCGAACACAAAATTGACGTCATATTCCTCCCTGCACGAAACGCAATGATTCTTCCAAATCGTTCCGTGGATCTCCTGCACATTCTTGCTTCCGGCTTTCTGATGCAGGCCGTCTATATTTTGCGTGATCACACCTTCCAGTCGTCCCGACGCCTCCATTTCCGCGAGCCTGAGATGCGCCGTGTTCGGCTCTGCTGCTCTTGCATCCAGATTTTTTCTGTAATAGTCAAAAAACACATCCGGCCGAACTCTCAAGCATTCGCTGCTGAGAAGATATTCAGGCTTATATCGGCTGAAGTTCTTGATTTTTTTCCTGTAAAGCCCGTTTTTGCTCCTAAAGTCAGGAATCCCGCTCTCCGTCGAGACCCCTGCGCCGCCCAGAAACACCACATAAGCAGAGTCAAACAAAATATCGCAAAATGCCTCATACTTTTGCTCTTCACTGAGACTGTTGTAGTACTTATGCTTTTCACGGTCAGAAGCAAAGTCTTTCATGCAGATTTTCCTCTTTTTCCGGGGTAATAACAGTTGACCTAATAATACTATATCCCTCTGAGTGTGGCAAAATGGCCTCCGGGTCAGGTCGACCTCTGGGGTTGTTCGCCTGGGGGTTGTTCACCCTCGGGTCGGGTCGACCTCTGGGTCGGGTCGACCTCTGGGGTTGTTCACCCTCAACCGGGCAAAACGACCTCTGGGGTTGTTCACCGCGCCGGCGCCTGGCTGGCGACCTCCGGGTCACTCAATCCCCCTGGTTTATACAAAAGCTGCCGCAGGCCCCTTGTCTGACAATGCAATGATTCCATCTCCATAAGGAACGATTACCCGGCAAGCGCCTTTCACTTTCCTCTTCTTCTCGATTTCCTCACCGGTGTTCTTATCAGCGCAGTAAACCGAGCCGTCTTCCGTACCAAAATATAGCCTGTCCCCACAAATCACTACCCCAGAGGTCACGGCACCAGGTACGGTCATTTCAAATACAGCCTTCAATTCATAGTCTCTGCCCACTTCATAGCGGACCATTCTTCCTCCGGAAGGCCGCGTATTCTCTCCGGCAATAATGGCTCCGTCAACCAGCACCGGCTTCCTCATCAGCTTGCCCCCTGCTTTCACTTCTTTGATCAGATGGCCATCCTTCTTGTCCAGGAACAAGTATTTCCCGTGTGTGCTCTGGTAACACAACGTGTCTGCGTCCACAGAGACCTCGCTTCTGCACCACTCTTCCTCTCCGTAAGTCCAGACAGTCTCTCCTGTAGCTTTGCTCGCACAGTAGAGGTGCTTCCCGCTTTTGGCATGATATATATAATCGCCTTCCACAAGAATTGTGCAGTTTGAGCCGTGCCCTCTCTCGTCATTTGCCCAAATCGTCTCGCCGGTCTTCGGGTCCAGACAATACAGAGCGTCCTGTGCCATATACAGCCGGTCTCCCTCCAGCACAACGTTAAAATCTGCTGCGCCTGCTTTTTCTCCGAGCTGCCTTTTCCAAACAAGCTCACCCTCTTTCGTGACGCAGTACGCGTTACCCCTGAGCGACGTAAAGTAGAAGCAATTCCCGTCAGTGGCTCCGATTACCCTGAGGAAGTCCGTCGTCTCGAACACAGCTTTCGCTTCTCCCGTCACTGCATTCACGCAGTATATGCCGGCTTTTGGGTAGCTTCCGTTCGTCATATGGACAAAATACAGCCCTTCGCCTGACAGTACACAGTCTTCCGAGACCATAGCTTCGACCAGGCGTTCCGGATACTTATACTCCCACTTTTTCTTCATAATTGTTCCTCCTTGTTGTGCGACCTCTGGGGTGTTATGCGACCTCTGGGGTGTTGTGCGACCTCTGGGGTGTTGCGCCCAAATAACCCCACGCCCAAATCACCCCAGAGGTCAAATCACCCCAGAGGTCAGCTCACTAAGCTCACAACATCCCGTTTATATCTGATATAATAAAAAGAACAAATCAACCTCCCAAAAAAGCAAAGGAGCCAAAACCATGGGTTTCCCCACAAACTTTCTCTGGGGCGGTGCAACCGCCGCAAATCAGTGCGAAGGCGCTTATGACCTGGATGGCCGCGGCCTGGCAAATGTCGATGTGATTCCGAACGGTCCCGACCGCCGCTTCATAACAAGCGGCGAGCGTCCGATGCTTTCCTTCGAGGAAGGCTATTTTTACCCCGCCAAACAGGGCATCGACATGTACCATCATTTCAAAGAAGATATCAAGCTCTTCGCCGAGATGGGCTTCTCGGTTTATCGTCTCTCAATCGCATGGACAAGAATCTATCCCAAAGGCGATGAAACAGAACCTAACCGCAAAGGCATCGAGTTTTACCGCGAGCTCTTTCTTGAGTGCCGAAAGTACAACATTGAGCCTTTGGTCACCATCACACATTTTGACTGCCCCATTCATCTCATCAAACAATATGGCGGCTGGCGCAGCCGCAGGATGATCGACTTTTACAAAAGACTTGTAACAACCCTCTTCACCGAATACAAAGGCCTCGTCCACTACTGGCTGACTTTCAATGAGATCAATGTCCTCTACCATCTTCCCTTCATGGGCGCCGGTATCTGCTTCTACGAAGGTGAAGATCACTACCAGGTCACCAACACTGCCGCTCACCACGAGCTGGTTGCCAGCGCCTGGGCGGTAAAAATCGGTCATGAGATCGATCCCTCCAATAAAATCGGCTGCATGATGGCTGCGGGCACTGTCTATCCCGCGACCTGCCGTCCCGAGGACATGTTCAAAGCTCAAGCAGAGAACCGGGTAAACTACAGACTGATCGACGTTCAGGTTTTTGGCAGATATCCATCCTACATGCTCAAAGAATATGAGAGATGCGGCTTCATCATACCTTTTGCAGACGACGACAGCGAAATCCTGCGCGAGGGCACAGTCGACTTTGTATCCTTCAGCTATTACTCCAATCGCACTGTCTCCACACAGGATCGACCCGACCCTAATAAGAACAGCTTCTTCAGCGGCACCCGAAACCCGTATCTTAAGGCTTCCGACTGGGGCTGAGTCGTCGACCCGCTCGGCCTGCGCCTGACGCTGAACGACCTCTACGACCGTTATCGCATCCCTCTTTTTATCGTAGAAAACGGTCTCGGAGCCTATGACAAAATATCGCCCGCCGGTGAGATAAATGACGACTACCGCATCGACTACCTCCGCGACCATATAAAGGCAATGCGTGATGCTGTCACACTCGACGGTGTCGAGCTCTGGGGTTACACCACTTGGGGGCCTATCGACCTGGTATCTGCATCAACCGGCGAAATGAGTAAGCGTTATGGGTTTATCTACGTTGACCTCGACGACAACGGCCATGGCACCATGCAGCGTATCAGGAAAAAATCCTTTTACTGGTATAAAAAAGTGATAGCCAGCAACGGAGAAGATCTGAACAATCTACCCCAGAGGTCAGGCCTCGGCGCCGCCCTCCCTCCTGACGCGGACCTCTACAAAATTTAAAACCAGTTCATTAATTAACTCCGGTTTGTCCGTATTCGAATTGTGTCCTGCTCCCTTGATCCACTTGATAGGAATCCCGGTTCTCTTGTGCCACTCCTTGTTGTATCGAATGCAAGAGCCCGCGTGATCCTCTTCACCGCAGATCAAGAGCGCAGGACATTTGATCTCATATGGCAAATCTGCTTCCATTGCTTCCGCCAGCATTCGAAAACCATGACCGGACAGTTTAGCATATCTCTCCTGATCTCCGTCGTAAACCATCATGATGTCATGCATAAGCTTGCGTCCGTACTCTGACGTCGCAACACCGTTCGTCCCTGTTTTAAGGAGTGCTTTCCAAGGATAATACCGATACACCGGCTCCATTCGCTTTAAAAGCCAGATTTCCGCCGCTGTCACATATTCCCTCTGAAGAGGAGCGGAATCGATGCAAACAAATCCCTTTAATTTCTCCGGGTAAAGCTGAGCATACATCTGGCCGACATATCCTCCCATCGACTGCCCAATGATGACAGGATTGTCGATTTGCTCCTGCTGAAGGATTTCATCTAACCATCTGGCTTTATCACTTAAGTCAAAATAGAGCTCAAACGGCCACGACGCAGCGTGGCCCGGGGCATCCCATACGAGGATGTGATATTTTGGCGCAAAATATTCAATCTGCTTATCAAATAATCTATGGTCAGCAGTTAATCCCGGCAGAAAAATGAGTGCCACATCCGAGTCTATTTCTTCATTCGTCCAATAGTGGATTGTCCCATGAGGTGTTTTGTACATCTTTTCTTTCATTCAAAAACTCCTTTTTCAAAATGAGCTCCGGGGTCTCAAGATGAGCTCTGAGGTACCATGCCCTGCGCCCACGATACCCCAGAGGTTGCCCCACAGCACAGCACAGGAGGTCGCTATACCCCAGAGGTCGCCCTCTCTCGTAGCCTCAAATCCCAGAGGTCGCCTCGCCTCAAACCCCAGAGGTCGCCTCAGCAGACTGTCTCTGGAGGTTACCCCCTCTTGAACTCTCAAGCAGTTTGTGGTAACATACAGCCAACTTATCCGGTGCCGCTTCATTTCTCATTTGGTGCCAGGCCTCTTAGGTGCTTTTCTCAAATGCTCAAAATGCTCAGATGGTCATTCTGAAAACGCACCTCATTTCAAGTTAATCATCTGCAGAATATCTCTGCAAAATCTCCGACCCTTATTAACCCGTAAATCAACTCGTAGACCCTTATTAACCCGTAAATCAACTCGTAAATCGCAACATGTAATCGATCAGCCCTACTGTCTGTATTGTCTCAAAAGAAAGGAAAAATAAGGCCACATCTATGCCAACTCTTCCACGTAAAATCAGTTCTCTTGGAATTTATCATGTAATTTATCGCGGCGTCAACAAACAGCGAATATTTGAAGATGCCGAAGATTACGACAAGTTTTTGTCGGTTCTTCGCAAATTTCAGGCCAAGTGCGGTTATACAGTCCTTGCTTACTGTCTGATGTCCAATCATATACATTTGATCATTAAGAAAGGAGAAATGTCGCTTGGCAAGATCTTTCAGCATATCGCTCCCAGCTTTGTTTACTGGTACAACAAAAAATACGAGCGCGTAGGAAGCCTCTTCCAGCCCCGGTTCAGAAGCACGCCGATCAACAGTGAAAGTCATCTCCTCATCGCCATCCGATATGTCCACCAAAATCCCGTTAAGGCAGCGATCTGCAAACGCCCCGGGCAGTATGAATACAGTAGTTATACAAACTATTTTAACAATGATCTGATTAATGACACAATTGTGAGGTCAATAGTCAGCTGCGACGATTTCTTCCGCTTTAACTGCGAAAAAAACGATGACCAATGCATGGATATAGACGATGAAAAGCCGCGCATGAATGACAGCCGCGCCGCCAAGATCATGCACAAGCTTACAGGCTGCAGAAATGTGACAGAATTCCAAGCCCTCGCCGCTAAAGTACGGGATGAAATGCTTTGCAAAATGAGAACAGCCGGAATCTCGCTTAGCCAAACGAGCAGAATCACCGGAATTTCATATGGTGTGATCAAAAAAGCAACTGCGTCTGTTGGGAGCCGCGGAAAGCCGTCATCTTAATTTCTGCCAAAATACTGCAAGCTCCAAGCTCCTGCCTTCGAAGCACACTTGGCTAGTTGCCTCACCATGATTCTGAGGCTTTTTAGTTAGTGTGTTCTTTTTCCTTGTCAAAATATACTTGTCCCCGATTTTCTGACAATCCGGGAAGCTGTAATAGGCGCCGTCTTTAAAACTGACGGGGACTATTTTTTGAATGCCCTGAAGTTATGCAGGGGTGAAACCTTTGCCGTAATAATCAGAAATGATAGTATAAAAACAAAAAACGATAATTGCCACTCCATAATTGGGACCCGATGAACAAAATTCACTGGTTCTGTATATATAATTTAAGCAAACTACCCCAGAGGTCGGACTGGCCAAGCGAACTACCCCACAAGCGAACTACCCCAAGCGAACTACCCCAGAGGTCACTAAGTAAGTAAGTAAGCAAAGCACCCCAGAGGTCGGACTGCAGAGGTCGGACTGGCCCTGACTGCGAAGCCACCCCAGAGGTAAGTTTTACAGAGGTAAGTTTTATAAGTTAAAGCAAATGAAGGAGATCTTTTATGGAAAATCTTATAACAATCCTGCAAAAACTGTCTGTTCTAAACAGAGACAACGGACACGTATTCACCGACACTTCCAGGCTTGATGCCATCGAAGAATTAATGCAGGGCAGCAAATACAAAATAGCAAATACCGACGGTTTGTTTCGCATGTATTCGCAAGTCCCTGTCGATCAAATAACCGGCCCGGTGTTAATTGTTTCTTCTCATGTTGACTGCGAATATCACATCACAAAGTGTTTTACAAAGCATGTTGATGAAAATACGCTGCTTGGGACGTTCGACAATTCAATCACAAATGCAGCAATTGTTTATCTGATGCTGTCAGGAAATCTTCCTGAAAATGTACTGGTCGCATTTACCGGTGACGAGGAGGAAAACAGCCGAGGTGCACTTGGCGTATCCAGGTTTATTAAGGATCATAAACTGGATGTTCTCAATATTTTTGTTCTGGATGTGACTGAAGAAGGATGGAAGACAGGGGCGGACTTCACTGTAGAAAACGATTTCTGGGATGACAATTGCGGTAAGCAAATTGTTCAATTAGCCCGGAATTCCGGATACAAATGGAATTATGTTCCCGGCGAGCCCGATGAAATACCCGACTATATTCCAAAAGATCTGATTATTCACATTGAGGCTTATGCCGATGAGTCCTGGGATTATGACGAGGAAGATCTTCCTTGCTTCAGCTTATGCCTGCCTACAAAGGGAGAAATGCACTGCAACGACGGTATTCTTGCGAGGACGGAATCTTTTGCCAGATATACTGAGATATTGAGGCGGATGCTCACCGAGTTGAGATAGGATCAATCTACCCCAGATCAATCTACCCCAGAGGTCGGCCTTGCGCGACAAACCACCCCAGAGGTCGCCCTTAACTCAAACCACCCCAGAGGTCGCCCTTGCCCAGACAAACCACCCCAGAGGTCGCCCTTAACTCAAACCACCCCAGAGGTCGGCCTAAACTATGTAAACTATGGAACTCAACGGATTGTCGTGCTAAAATTACTCTCAGTAAATTCTCCAGAAAGGATTAAAGGAATACGCAATGAATGAAAACAAAAACATGAGCACAGTTCCGCAGGAAGATTTCGAGTTTTCACAGGATGTTATCCGCAAATTGACGGACTATTTTTCGGAGAGAGTCGTGGGACAGGAAGTCCTGAGGAACTCCCTGATCACGTCCATCGTGGCTGACGGCCATATTCTGATCGAGTCAGTCCCCGGACTGGCCAAGACGACCGCCGCCAAGGCAATCTCCGACGCCCTCAACGGCAAGTTCTCCCGAATCCAGTGCACGCCGGACCTTCTGCCCAGCGACATCATCGGCACACAGATCTACCACCAGGAAACCGGCAAGTTCGAGACCATTTTCGGCCCCGTTTTTGCGAATTTCGTCCTCCTCGACGAAGTAAACCGTTCAAGTGCGAAGACCCAGAGTGCCATGCTTGAGGCGATGCAGGAGCGCCAGGTCACGATCGGCGGCGTCACCTACCACATGCCTCAGGACATCTTTATCGTCATCGCGACGCAGAACCCCATCGAGCAGGAAGGAACCTATCCTCTTTCCGAAGCGCAGACCGACCGTTTCATGATCAAAGAGAAGATCACTTATCCGACCGCGGAGGAAGAGATCTACATCATGAACAAGATCGAAGACGGCTCCATTAACACCGTCAAGCCGGCGGTCCTGACGCTCGAAGACGTCGACAGGGTCCAGGATATTGCCGAGATGGTCTACGTCGATCCTTCTGTCAAAAAATACATCGCCGACATTGTCACTGCGACCCGTGAGCCCGCGGCGCACATCGACAAGAAATTCGCAAGCTACATCAGGATCGGCGCCAGCCCCCGCGCGACGATCAACTTCCTCAAGATCGCAAAGGCTTCCGCCCTGATCCACGGGCGCACTTTTGCCGTGCCCGAAGACGTCAAGAGCATGGCCCACCAGGTGCTGCGCCACAGGATCGGACTGAATTACGCGGCTGTAGCCGACAATGTATCAGTTGAAACGGTAATTGACAAAATTGTTGATTCGGTACATACACCATGAGCATAGATCTTAATTACGATTATCTCGACAGAGTGCGCAGAGTCGCCTCGCTCTATACAAAAAGAAAGACATCCGACCTCCTCGACGGAGATTACAGTTCCATGCAGCACGGACGCAGCCTCGACTTTGACGACCTGCGGGAATACCGCTACGGCGACGACATCAACTACATCGACTGGAAATCTTCTTCCAGAGTCGGAAAGCCGCTCGTCAGGCGATATTTTGCCGACAGAAAGCATGACGTACTCTTCATCGGCGATACGGGTAAAAAGATGACCGGAGATACGCCGGCCGGTGAGTCCAAGGAGCATATCGCCCTCATGGCTTTCGGCGTGGCAGCTTACATTCTCGGCAAACAAGGGGTGAACTATGCCCTTTCTTACTGCACGGATGAGAGCAGCCGGATCAGTTCATTCACGTCCGGTCCCTCCCACCTCGAAGAACTCCTCGGGAGTTACAGGAAGGCGATCGAGTGCGGCACGCCAAAACAGAGTTTCTATGACACGTTATTGAACTCTGCGGCGATTTTCTCCCGGCATATGATCATGATCATCATCACCGACGCGGAAGGACTCGCTGAGATGGACGCGGGCCTGATCAAGCGCCTCATTTACTACAACGACGTCTATATTTTCAAGATTGAAGACGCGCTTCTGACGGCAACTGATGTCTACGACCTTGATGCCGACGATTATGTGGACCCGTTCCTTGCCATGTGCAGGGACCTTTACCGCGAGGAAGTGAAGCTCAAAGAAGATCTCGACAAGAAAGCCGAGAAGCTCCTGACTCCGCACCGCATTTTCTTTAAGAGCATCTCGAAAGAAGAAGAGATCGTCGACACGCTCATATACTTATTCAGACGCAGAAAGGGAATCACATGAAGTATTCCATAGACCTTGAGCCGCCTTTCGCCTATTCCGCATATTGGTACGCGATCGGCCTGGGGCTGATCCTGCTGGCTGTCCTGCTGCGATATCTGTTTAACAGGATCTTTATGAGACCGGTAGAGTCTCCGTTCAAAATAGACAAGCTCCATAAGCAGGCCATAGCACGGATCGACGGCATCGACAAATCCTACAGAGATAAACAGTGTGATCTGCGGACTATGCACCAGAATCTGAGCCGGGAAGTCCGGCAATACGCGCAGACTATGGAAGGCCTGCGGGCAGAGTCCATGGTCTACGATGAGCTGTGCCAAAAGGCCAGGCCCGACCTGGCTGACGTGATCGGCGACTATTACGGCCCCGAGTTTGCCTATAAACCTCAGGCCGATCCGGCCGCCTCTGTTGCAAAAGCCAAAGCATCGATCGATGCGCATTATCAGAGAGTCCTGAAGGAAAAGAGGATCAATTCCATTGGCCGCGCCAGATCCCGGATCAACGACATCCTGCGCGGAATAGGGCGCGTTGCCCCCGGATTCCTGGCTTCCGCTGTGCTGAGCCTGATCCGCTTCAACAGCACCAACTGGATCGACAGCATTCAAAAGGCAGCCACAAAGGGCAATCTGGATTCTTACAGTGTCCGCGGACAGGTGAGCAAAGCGGTCAGGAGTTTTGTCCGCTCGGCATCAGGTGCCAAAACAGACTCTGAAGCCTTCAAAGTACTGGAAGAAAAAAGAAAAAGCGGAAACCCCGAGCTGGCAGCGGCGGCAGTCTCCGCCCGGGATTTTTATGACCCCGACTTTATGTACCGTTCTTCTTATAACCCGAGTTTCGCAATAGTAAAAGGTAAGGAGCTGATCAAAAAATGGGTGTAAGCTTTCATAATCCCTGGGTACTGATCCTGGGGGCGATCTTAACCGCTGCAGTCTGCCTCACTGCCTTTTTCCTCAAAAGAAAGTCAGACAGGACGGCGCGGCTTAAGGCCGCAAACACGGCACGGCTGAAAAATACTGCTATTTATAAAAGAAAACTTCTGGAAGCCAAGATCTTCAGGCTCCTGTCATACTCCGGCATCATCATTGCCCTTATAGGGGCTACGATCCTCACTGCGAGGCCTTACAAAAGGGATGTCATCAAAGATACCGTCAACCGCAGAGATATCTTTTTGTGCATCGACATATCCTCTTCCAACTACGCAGGCGTAGAAGAACTGGTAGGTGCTTTCAAGGAGACCGTTTCCGGCCTCGACGGAGACCGCATCGGTATCTCTCTTTTCAATACGTCCAGCATCCAGTATGTCCCGATGACGGACGATTACGATTTTGTGCTGCGCAGGCTGGAGGCCCTGGAGACCTACCTGGCCGCCCAGCAGGAATTCATGACGACCTACGCGTCAAAATATGAATCCGTGTACGATATCCCGGAAGCCGAGCGCCCCAGATACGAGGAGCTGAACCGGATCCTTGCCACTTTTGACTCAGGCGTAACAGCCGGTTACGAGCTCAAGGGTACCTCCGCGATAGGAGAAGGCCTGGCGTCCTGTCTCTTCAGCTTCCCGGAACTGACACAGGAGGAGCGGACCAGGATCATCATCTTCCTTACGGACAACCAGCCCGAGCTTCTCGACGTGCCGCTGGTAACTCTGGATGAAGCGGCTAAGATGTGTCAATTCGACAAAGTTATCGTGTTCGGCATCGATCCCGCAGTCGGGCAGGATCCCGCGCAGTACTCGGCAAACATTAATGAAATGAAGGACGCGGTCGAGCTGACCGGCGGCAAATTCTACGGGCCTGACACTCCGCTCACGGCAGCGGACATTCTCGCGGATATCCAGTCCATCGAGAACAGGATCACCAAGACCACGACTTCCACCAAAGATACAGATACTCCTACACTTTGGTTTGTTGTGCTGACCGCAGGCATTGTGCTGATCGCGCTGACTACGCTCTATTTTGTCTTCCGCAGAGGCCTTAAGAGAGGCCGCCCGGCGCGCCTTGCCCTGGCCGGCATTATGCTCACCGCTATGATCGCCGGTGCCGTCTATATTGCTGTCCGGCCTATGTACCAGGATCCGAGCAAGATCACCAAGACCACTAACCTGGATGTCGCCTTTGTGGTCGACACAACCATCAGCATGTGGGCTGAGGATCACGGGAACGTTAAACGAATGGACGGCGTCCGCAGGGACATCCAGACGATCATGGACTCGCTTCCCGGAAGCTGCTTCTCACTGATCAGCTTCGACAACGGCGCGAACATCCTGGCACCTTACACGCAGGACATCAACGTGATCAGTGACCTCGTGGCGCATCTCGAGATGCCTTCCTATACCACTTCCCAGGGTTCTTCGCTCAACACGGCCTATGAGGCGCTCCATATTATGCTGGAGGCCTCCGGTAAGAAGAAGGGAAACAGGAAAACTGTCGTCTTCCTGTTCAGTGACGGCGAGACGACGGACGGATCGAGCCTCATGAGCTTTAAGGATCTGGAGAAGCTTGTAGGCAACGGCGCAGTACTCGGATACGGCACGCAGCACGGCGGAAGGATGTACTATCCCGGAAGGGGTTATATCCAGAATGTATCCACCGGCAAGGACGCACTGTCCAAAATCGATGAGACCACACTGCGGAGTATCGCGAATGATCTTGGAATTTCCTACATAAATGAGACCAATGATCAAGGCGGCTCCCTGATCGCAAGGCTGCAGTCGATCCGGCTGATGAGCCGGGACGCCGCGTTTGCGGACGGCGACAGGACTGGTTTTGAAGAGACCTATTACTTCTCCTCTGCGATCCTGGCAGTTCTGCTTTTGATCTGGCTGTTTCTCACCGTTTACAGAGGGGGGGTGGCGTAATGAACCCGAAATTCGAAAAGTTCAAAAAAGTCATCGCCTTTGTAGAGAAGGTCCTCCTTGCGATCTGCACTCTCCTCACTGTTCTCGGTGTGCTCATTATTGCAAGGAGCCTTATAAACGTAAATTTCCTTAACAATTACAATAAAGGCAAATATCCCACTGTGCTGGAGGGTCTGCTGCCCCATCTCCCTTTCGGAGAGAACTACGTGGCCTTTTATAACCTTGGAAACGCGGATTATATGAAAGGCAATTACGACAAGGCAGTCTCCTACTACGCAACCGCGCTTACCAAAGAGCCGCCGGAGCAGTACGAGGAATGCATGATCCGCACGAATCTGGCGCTGGCTCTGTGCCATACAATTGATTTCGACAACCTCGATCTCTCTGATCAGGAAGCAGTGCAGCATGCGATCGAAGTTCTGCTGACAGCCCGCTACTATCTCACTGAGCACGAGTGCGCAAGCGAGCCGGTGGGAAGCAACGACGGACACTTCCCGGACGCGGACAGCCTTAAGCACGATATTGACGAAATGCTCCAGAAGCTCCAGAGCCAGTCTTCCTCCGATTCGGATGACGGCCAGGGCGGCGGCGGCGGCGGTCAGGACCAGAATGACAGCCAGGACCAAGGCCAGGACGATAATCAGAGTCAGGATCAGCAGGACCAGCAGAAGGACAAGAGCAAGTCCCAGGAAGAAAAGGAGAAAGAAGAAAAGGCTCGTCAGGAAGACGTCAAAGAGCAGCTCGAGCAGCAGAAACAGGACCTCAAAGACAAGAGCCAGTCCTCCTCCCCTTATGACTATGAATACATTGAGGGCGGAGACGCGCAGGGATATGGAGATGGAACGCTATGGTAAAAACTAAAAGAAAACTGCTTTCCGCCATCATTGCGGCGTTTGGATTAACACTTCTCCTCGGAGGCTGCGGCGGCTCAGGCGCGGGCTCGGATGAGACCGGTTCAAATACTGACGGATCCGCGGATACCGGCTCCGAGACGGTCGCGACTACCGGCGGCAGCGACGAATCGGCCTTCGGCGAAGATCCGCCTGCTCCGGAAGAGAAAAAAAATCCCGCAAGTGTGATGGTAAGGCCGGACACTCCCCCGGACGGACAAAGATATGACGAGTGGAAAGGATTCCAATACACGGACCAGACCGAATTTGACGTAAGGACGTACTGGACCTTTTCCATGTACAATCATTCCAAAGTATCCGATTACGATCTGGTGCAGGATCCTGTAGACATTGAAGACGGAAAGCTCACGATCATTGACTGCAAAGCAGAGCCTGTAGGCGGGGAAATGAAACTGAGATCCGGAGGATACGTCGACATCACTGTCGAAGTGAGATGGGACGGAACCATGAACGGAAAGGAAAACACGAGTAAAAAGATCCCCCGCTGGATGATCCGCTGGCAGGAGAACACTCCTTATCCGTGCGACGCATACACAGGAACTTCTTTGCTCAACTACTCCGCTAATAAGGATGAAGAACCCGTGGACATAAGTCCCGGCCAGGCTACAGCCACTTCAATGGTGGAATCGGATGTGACATACAACGGCCGCACCTACAGGCTGTTTGCCAAATCCGATATCCGAAATTCCTCCAGCGGCGGCTGGTCTACAGATTATTCAGGCGATTACTTTACTTTCTCCTGTCCGGGATCTGTAGATACCACCTTTACATTCCGGGTACCCGCCGATTACGACGGATTGGTGCTCGCGATCGACAAAGACATCACGGATGAAAAGTCAGTCAGTCTGGATGAAGCCGGAGAATTTCTCCAATTCGATGACCTGTATGCAGACATACTGACAACAAGTACCGGCGTCAAGCAGTCGGTGGATGATTTCTATTTTATCAGGGTATCTGACCTCATTGAGTATTTCAAAGATTCTGAGCACATCCAATACTGATTTCACGTAGTACATGCGCGCGGACTGCTCTGTGATTGAAGACAGTCCGCGCGCATAATAGTTTTTGAAGGAGATTCCTATGCCGAATTATAAGCTCGCCGCCTTCGATATGGACGGCACCCTCCTGAATTCCCGCAAAGAAATTCCGTCTTCTGCCGTTCTCGCATGCAAGAGAGCCGCGGCCGCCGGCAGGATCGTTGCTCTTGATACCGGGCGCGCCGTCACGGAGCTCACTATTTTCCCCTTAACGGAGATGGGGATCCGCTACGGATCCTGCGCCTGCGGAACGGTGATCTACGATTTTGAGGACTCTCTTGTCCTCGCCAAAAAAACGATCCCTGAGTCTCTGGTTCCGACCATTGTGGAAGCCTCCGGGCTGGAAGATCTCATGCTGCAGGTGATGGTCGACGGCATATCTTACGTGGAAGCGGCGGACGTAAAGCGGATGGAGCATTTTCAGATGGGCGTCTACCGGCCGCTCTACGAAGCGACTACCTCCTACGCAGACGATGTTCGGGCATTCGCCTTGGAACATGCAGGCGAAATCAACAAGATGAACCTGTATCACGCCAGCCCGGAGGGCCGCGCGCGGACACTCGCCCGCCTCTCGTCTCTCCCGCTGGATTTCACATTCGCGGAGACAACCTCGCTGGAGATCACTCCGCAGGGCATCTCCAAGGGCACCGGACTGGCAGACCTTTGCTCGGTCCTCGGTATTTCCATCGCGGAAGCCATTGGAGTCGGCGACGCCTTCAATGATGTCCCTATGCTGGAGATGGCGGGCCTGGGCGTGGCCATGGGCAACTCCAACGAGGCTGCACTCGGAGCCGCGGACGTTGTCGTCGGCGACAATGACCACGACGGAATTGCGGAAGTCATAGACCGGTATCTTTTGGGAATCGGATGATTTATCGCATAAAAAAGGCACACAGATTGCGTGCCTTTTTATGATTCCATGTCAAGATTCGCGAAAACACATCAGTATATTGTTGTAAATCGACCATATGATAGAATAAGGATAACTATTTGACACCCCGCGTTCCAAATGCTTCGCATTCGGGACTAAGGGCTTTTGGAGTCTCTGCTTTAGAGGCAGGTGACTTCTATACAGGAGGACACATATGACCAACCAGGAACGCAGAGACAGCCAGATTCTGTACATCTCGGATCCATCCGTCATGGATGAACAAAAAAGAGCCCGCCGGCTCACCCAGAAGCTCAACACCATGGACCGCTCCGATTTTGAGGGTATCAAAGCCGTCATCAGTGAGCTCTTTGGCAAGTCCGAAGGGGCATGGGTCAACCCGCCCTTTTACTGCGACTACGGCCACAACATCGAGATCGGCAAAAACGCTTTCATAAACTACAACTGCACGATCATTGACGTCGGCAAAGTAGTGATCGGCGACAACTGCCAGATCGCTCCCAACGTTTCCATCTACACGGCAGGCCACCCGGTCCATCCCGCCACACGCAATACAGCTTACGAGTACGGGATCGACATCACGATCGGCAATAATGTCTGGATCGGTGGCAACACGGTGATCATGCCCGGCGTCCGCATCGGCGACAATGCCGTGATCGGCGCGGGGAGCATCGTGACCAGGGACATTCCTGCCTGGACTGTCGCCGCCGGCAATCCCTGCAGAGTGCTCCGCAAGATCACAGAAGCCGACAGATACACCTATTACAAAGGCGTACCTGCCGACGAAGAGTGTGTCGCTCATATGAAGCGCATTTGGGATGAGAGCGATGATCCGGTGAAATATCCGACCGCAGACGAAGAATGATCAGGGCAAGGCTTGCATTGCGAGCCGCTTCCGACATATCACAGAATAATGCCCCGCACAGTAATCCTTTTTGGATCCCTGTGCGGGGCACTTTTTCAAGTAAATACTCCCGAGTTCCTGCTTTATTCTGCCGCCTTAAAATTGTAGATCGGCTTCAGGACTTCGATCACATCCACTGACTCCCGGATCACATCAATGATGTCTTCCAGGGACTTGTAAGCCATAGGCGCCTCGTCGAGGGTTGATGTGCTGACGGAAGTTGTGTAAATGCCCTTCATGGCCTCCCTGTATTCCGCCATATCCAGATTGTCACGTGCTGCGCGGCGGGACATAAGCCTTCCGGCTCCGTGAGGCGCCGAGTAGTTCCACTCGGGGTTGCCCTTTCCGATCGCCAGGACGCTTCCGTCCCTCATGTTGATGGGAATCAGGACCTTCTCGCCCTCGTGGGCAGCGATCGCGCCCTTGCGAAGGATCATCTCGTCCGTGTCTATGTAGTTGTGAATGGTATGGAACGCCTCTCCGGCTGTCAGGCCGGTCCGTGCCAGCAACACTTCTGCCATCTTCTCACGGTTGCGCCTTGCGAAGCGCTGGCATACCTCTACATCATGCAGATAGTCTTCAAAGTCAGGTCCGTAGACATAGCAGAGGTCCTCCGGTACAGAGGGAGTTTTTGCCGCGAACTCCTTCTCCAACTTCCGCAGCGCGCCTGCGATCTCTTTCATGCGGCCTGTTTCCTTGAGTTCCCTGATCAACTCGTCTCGTGCTTTGACCCTGTCTGCCTTTCCGCTCAGCAGTTCAACTGCCCTTTCCTGATAGATCTCCGCCACCTGCTTTCCGATGTTGCGGCTTCCCGAATGGATCACCAGGTACTTCGTGCCGTCTGCCGCGCGGTCGATCTCAATAAAGTGGTTTCCGCCGCCAAGTGTTCCAAGGCTGTTCTCCAGCCACTCTATATTTCTCAGTTTTGAATAGCAGCGCAGCTCCCTGAGGTCAAAATCCTCCTGCTTCTCATCCCACACCGTGAGTCCGGAGGGAATGAAATGCGCCGCTTCGTCCACCTTCTCAAAGTCGATGTCGACATCTCCCAAGTTTACGGTATACATACCGCAGCCGATGTCGACGCCAACGACGTTGGGAACAGCCTTGTCCACGATTGTCATCGTAGTGCCGATCGTGCATCCGGCACCGGCGTGCACGTCCGGCATGATCCGGATGCGGCTTCCCCTCGTAAATTCATAGTCGCACATTCTGCGGATCTGCTCTATTGCCTTCTCTTCACATACCTTCGCATAGCAGATCGCCGTATTCACTTTTCCCTTGATCTCAAACATAATCTTTCTCCTTTTCTACGGCAAGTCTACTGACTGTTCCTTCAGCTATAATAATGAACGATTCAGGCTGATTTGTCATTATACTCGTAGTATTATGCGCACTCTTCCCTTCATTTGCTGATATTTCCGGATTTTCATGCTATAGTAAATCCATTATGAGTAAATCCGATACTTCCGTAAATCCTGTAAATGAAAAGGCCCGCCGCTTCGGCACGGCTATGGTGCTTGCCGCCTCGCTCTGTTTCTCAACAGGCGGCCTGCTCATGAAAGTGATCCCGTGGAACCCCCTCGTCATAAACGGCGTGCGCAACCTGATCGCATGCGTCGTGATCGGCCTCTATATTTTGGCCACGCATCACAAGCTTGTGTTCAATCCGACGGTACTGGTCGGTGCCATCTCCATGGCGGGCGTCACTACGCTGTACTCGGTCGCCAACAAGCTGACCACGGCCGGAAATACAATCATCCTGCAGTACACCGCGCCGATCTGGATCGTGATCTTAATGTTTCTTTTCTTCGGGAAGAAACCGGACCGGACAGCCCTGGTCTCTATTCTGATCGTTTTCGTCGGGATCCTTTGCTTCTTCTTCGAGGGCTTGTCCACAGGCAAATGGCTGGGCGATCTGCTGGCGCTGCTATCCGGCATTTTCTACGCGGGCGTGTTCATGCTGAACAGTTTCGAGAAGGGCGACGCGCTGTCGTCGGTTTTCTTCGGGCAGCTCGCCTGCGGCGTGTTCCTGTCGCCGCTCGCGATCAAAGAGACCGATTTCTCTGCACCGGTTCTGCTCGCGGTCTTTTTGCTCGGCGCAGTCCAGGTAGGTCTGGCCTACATCTTCTTCACAACGGGAACAAAATATACAGATCCGGTGACGGCCTCCATCATAAATGCTTTGGAGCCGATCCTGAATCCGGTTCTGGTCGCTGTCTTCTACGGCGAGATGCTCGGCAAATGGTCGATGGCCGGCGCGATGATCGTCATTTGCGGGATCATGTACTATAACCTGAAAAAAAGGTAGTTCATAGCTCTCAAAGCGAGCCGCTGCCACACAGAAAATCCCCGCCTTCCGATCGGAAAGCGGGGATTTCGACTGTATAGAAGGTATTTTCCGGAAACTCTTATTTTCTTCCGATCACAAATCCGAGCACCAGCGCTGCCAGAAGCATTCCTGCTGTTCCCAGCGCGAGATTGCGGAAACCGATCGCCGTCACGATGAAGTACGGCGCGATCGTCAGGAAGAAGTTCTGGGTACTGATCTGCCACAGAGGCGTTGCCGTGATCAGGTTGGGACCTGCGTCTGTCTCGAGCTCGGGATCTGCGATTCTCAGAAGCATCATACCGGTCGCAGTGGAGCCGGTCCAGGATCCGAACATGACCATAGCGTTTTCAAGCCAGTGTTCCTTAAGCCAGAGCCTGGGCAGCGTCATCAGGACGATGGTCGTAAGGACGAGGCCTACGAAGGAGATCGTCAGGATCGCCCCTGCATTGTTCATGATGACGTCCAGCTTCATGGTCGCAATTGCTGTAACGATCAAGTATTCCAGCGCCAGAGAACCGACGTGCGCAAGGGATTCGCTGTCAATAAAATCGCCGAGAGGTGTCTTTCTCAGAATGATACCTGCCACAAGCGATACGATGATCGCGGGGACATAGATGGCGAATCCTGAGAACAGCGGGATCTTGTGAAGCAGCTCCAGAAGACCGTAAGCCACAATCATGATCGCCATGACGATGGCAAAGTGCAGGGTCAGCGGGTCAAAAGCGATGTCTGAAGTATATGCCTTCATGAATTTGGAGCGGTGTTCCTTCTTGAGAATACCGGTGTAGTCTTCATCGCTGAGGTTTCCGGACTTCTCTGCGGAGACCCACCCTTTACGGATTCCGATATTCAGGATCACGATACCGACGATAATACCGAAAAGCATACCGATTGTCGCGTAAGTAGTACCGAAAGCGGACGCCTCGTCGTAATTCCAATATCCGAGGGTGTCATAGATACCGGCGATGACCTGCGGAATACCGTGCGCGCCGAAGAACGCGCCGAAAGGCAGGAGCGCCGCGCCGTCCGGAAGCCCGAAGAGCCTGCCAAGGCCCATCGCCGACAGGACCTGAACTGCTATGACGCAGGCGGAGATGCAGAACATCAGGGAGCACTTCTTGATCATCTTGGTGTTGAATGTCAATGAGATGAACTGCGTCACGAACAGGATCGCGAGCAGAGGATTCGCGAAACTGCTGACATTGTCAGACCAGTGAATGTACGCGGGGCAGAATTTTCCGAGGACCTCCGAACCCAGCAGCAGTCCGACCAGGCCTGCTATAACGGCCACGGGGATGAAAAGTTTCTGAAATACTTTTACTTTGGATCTTAAGAACAAGCCGATGAGCAGCAGCATACTCGCCCATGCAAAATCTTTCAAAATAGCTTCAAACATTAGTCTTCCTCCTATGGGTTTTGCTCTACTTGCGTCACGGAGTCTGTGCGATCACTTTGCGGATCCTGGCGACAAGGTTTACAGTCCACTCATTTTGAAGTTCAAAGTCTGTATAAACTCTGCGTGTTGCTGTTTTAAAGGCCGCTATATCAGGCGATTCATTTACGACCATACCGGCGGCTTTCAATTCTTCCAGCTGCTTTCCCTGCTGGGCTGCCACCGCTTCGCGGTGCTCTTTCCCGTAGATCACAGCTCCTTCGCGCAGGACCTGCTGCACGTCTTTGGGGAGCTTTTTCCATGTGGTCTGTGAGAAAACAAGGTTCTTGGATTCGTATTTATGGTTGGTGATAGTGAGATACTGATTTACTTCCTGAATGTGATTTGCATAGATATTCGCGATCGGATTCTCCTGACCGTCAAAAGTTCCCTGTTTAAGGGCGTCATAGGTCTTGTTCCAGGAGAATACCGTCGTTCTTGCGCCTAACGATTTAAAGATGGCTTCTGTCATATCATCGTCCGGTATGCGCATCCGCAGACCGGATACATCCGACGGAGCCGATATCTCCCTTACGCTGTTCGTGATCTGCCGCATGCCGTTCTCCCAGAACGCCAGCTGGATCATGTTGTAAGAATCAAGTCCTTCCGTGAGGCCCTTGGCGATCTCTTCATCGTCCATGACTGCCCAGGCCTGCTCATAGCTCGTGAACAGGAAGGGAAGTCCAAGCGTCGCTATTTTGGGCGCATAAGTTGCCTCTACGCCCTGCGGCATCATCATGGCATCTAGCTGGCCTGTGACGAGCTGCTGCGCCATGTCAGTATTGTCGCCGAGCTCCTCATTGGGATAGAGCCTGATGACAACGCGGCCCCCTGTCTGCTCTTTCACGTACTCCGCATAATGCTGAAGAGAAACGTTGATCAGGTTGTCCTCTGTATCGCTGTGCCCGAGTCTGATTACATATTCCGTACTGCCGTTTGCCGTCGAGCCTTGTCCGTCGCCTGCGGCGCCGCAGCCTGTTATTCCAAGTCCCAGCACAATTACAAGAATGGCTGTCTGTAAAAGAATGAAAAACCGGTTGTTCATAGGCGGGTTCTCCTTTTCAGATGTACTGTCTCCTGTTTTTCTCTCACCGATTACTATGTATTTTTTCACCTGCAGAAGCAGGTTCTGTCCTGCCAAAAAGCAGAACATCGCAGCACGTTTTTTGAGCGTACTGCGATATTCTGTGCCGGACCATGATCTCCTTGATAGCGCTGATTATTTGCCATGATCCGGCCCTGTCATCACAGTGTTACAACTACTTTCTCCTTGTCGGACTTAAGTGCCGCAAGAGAGACCTTCAGGGCTGCGATTCCGCTCTCAAGAGGTGTGCGGATCTCACTGCCGGTGGTCAGAGCGTCCTGGAAATGCTTGTGTGCATTTGCCATGCCCTGTGCCAGTGTATTGTCATAGGTATCATGGTAATTGGTGACCTGCTCATAAGGCATGTCGTCAGTCTTTACGATGCAGTCCTCGAGGTCGAACTGGCCGCCGCCGCGCACGATGGCGGTTCCCTTTGTTCCGACATATCCTCTCATGGAGAATGAGATGTCAGAGGACCAGCTCGCGCTGATGGTAGCGATGCCGCCCTTCTCGATCTGCATGGAAATAGCGGAATTCGTATCGAATGTAGGCAGTGCCTCAACAGTCGCCTGCACATTGGCTGCCACTGTCTTGAAGTTGCCGCACAGAGCAGTCATCATGGTGATATCGTGGGAGAGGGACTCGATCGTCATGCCGCATACCAGCTTGGGATTGGTCCTCCAGGAAGCTGCCATGTTTCTGCCGCGGAATCCTGCGCCCTGTCCAAAGCGGTGAGAGAATACGTTGATTGGATCGCCGAGAACGCCGTCCTTTACCAGCTTGTACATCTGCTCATAAGCGGGGCGGTAGCAGTGGACGAAGTTGACCATGATCGGTACATTATACTTCTCTGCCATCTCCTGCATCTTGATCGCGTCTTCCATATTGGTCGCGATGGGCTTCTCGACATAGAGCGGGATGCCTCTGGACATGATTTCTTCCATGTACTCAAGGCGCACTCCCGGAGGTGTGCAAAGAAGAGCATAGTCGATCTTTTCCTTGTCCAGATACTCTTTGTAATCATCCAGAGCAGGGCAGCCGTAAGTTTTTGCGAAGCGCTCTGCACTGGGTTTGAAAATGTCGTAGCATGCTGCCGGCTCGGAACCGATCAGTTTAAGTCCGTCAGCGTGTGCGTAAGTGATAACACCTGTCCCGATAAATAATACCTTCATTTTGATTGACTCCTTTCCTATGTCAGTCAAGTCCGTCGTTTGGGTTTCTTCCTTTCCGACCGGCCTGCAATGGTCTTCAGGCGAACCCCAGTACATGTACTTGTTACATACTATGTACTACATCCTACGTTGTACATTTATAATAATCCTTATGCGTGGGATTGTCAATCAATTATCAACCTTTTAAACGATAAAGTGTTTTTTCTGTTTTATAAGGCATTTTTCTGTTTTTTTTGGGGTATTTGTCCTGTATCTCGAAGTCTTAACTGCTTCTATGGCAGGATAAATCATAAAAAAATAGATTGTCTTCTCTCTTGTCACAAATTATCAATCAACTTATAGTATAATTTTCTTAAATTAGATGACATTTTTTCCCTTTGGGAATATCAATTGAATTGAAATACAGAAATGAAGGAACAGAAATGTATTTTAAATATTTTATAAAAGCAGTCCTACTGTTTGGACTCATCGGAGCCCTTGTGATCGCCTGCGCAGATGGGGCTGCCCCGGAGACATCTTCCACCAGCATCAGTATTACTGATGCCGTTGACAGTGCGGCTGCTGATAAAACAGCCGCGTTTGGCAGCGGCGCTGAAGATACTCTTGCTATTGAGAATCCGAGAATTACAACTACAACAAATTATCAATCATCGATGTCTTTCCTGGGAAAGCTGCGTGACAACAAGATCAGTCCGCACTTTACAGATCAGCAGATCATAGAGATTGCTAAGAAGCTGGAGATTCCGGAAAACATCGAAATAGGCGTCAGCGTCGGGGAACCGTATTCATGGGAGGCTGCCGGCATTGATATTGCCGAGGTCAGTTTCTATCGGGGGAATACTTTTGTTGCCGGCGCAGAATGCGAAGTAAATACGTCAAATCTCGCAAGGTCGATCTACAAATATGAGTATTAATCTGTTCAAAAAAGACTGAGAAGAAAGGAATTACAATAATTCGTTTCTTCTCAGTCTTTTTTAAGGTCAGACAAACTCTTCCACTGTCTTTATGACTCTTCTGATCGTTTTGATATCTTTTTTGGCCTTCCCGCGCTCGAGCGAGTGATTGGCTTCCTTCGTCAGGTGAAGCGCGATTCCCTTTTCCTCACAGATTCGTACGATCTCCTCTGTTTTGGCCCAGGGATCCGCGGTCCCGTGGAATGCGATCGTCCCGGCCGGGTCAGTCGGGAACCGGAAAGTCTCTTCCAAAGGCGTGTACAACACCTGCTGTGCAATGATCCCATGTTCTGCCGCATAAGACAGTGCCACTACCGTTCCCACGCTCTTAGAGAAGAACAGGATGTCATCATATGAAGACCAATCAATTTCCGCCAAAATATCTTCGGCCTGCTCCCTCGCGCTGACAAAACACTGATACATCTTGGCGGCATCGCCCTTGACTCCGGGCGGGAAATTACCGTAAGGCACCCGCTTGATCTCATATCCCCGTTCTCTTGCGATCTTTTCGCTGTAATACAGGAGCGGCTTGTCGCATGTATAGCCGATCCCCGGGAACAATACCGCAATTCCGGCCGTCTCTTTCATCATAGTATCCCCTCTCCGTTCTTCTCCTCGGGCGTCGTCTGCTCACCGGTCTTCTTTTCGGGTGTCGTCGGCTGTTCCCCGGTCTTCTCCTCAGGAGACGTCTTCTGTTCCCCGGCTGTTTCCGGCACCGGAGCTACCGGCTGGCTCGTATCGGCTGTCCCTGCTTTCTCCTTCTCTTTCTGTGTCTGGTCCTGCTTTTGGGTCTGGCCCTGCTCCTTTGCCTGATCCTGCTTTTGCTGCGCAGCCGCTTTTGCATCCTCAAACGCCTTGATTCTCTTGCCCAGATTCTCCTTCAAATTATTGTAGAAAAAGATCAGGTCATAGAAATGGTAGCTCCCGTCCGGTACGACCTTTACTCCCTTGGCGGCATATTTTTCAGGGTTTTCAATTCCCGTCGGGATCAATATGCCCGATTTTTCGTCCAGATAGCCTCCGCAAAACGCCGAGATCTCCTGTCTCACATTTCCGTAAGTATCCGTCGCGACATACCCTCTGTTGGCTGCTGCTTCCGCAGGGGTAGAATCCGTCTTCCAGTTCAGAGGATTGATAGACAATACTTTGACCTCAGGTTTCGCCGCCGACTGATCCATGCAGTCGTAGCTCACGATCACACCTGTGTCCTTCTCGCCCTGCGCCATTTTCAGCCAGGGGCTTGCGTCCAGGTCCGCCTGTGTGATTCCGTATCCGATCACATACGCCGCCACGAGATTGTCTGACAGCCTCGCGTCCTGTCCGTATTCTGCCAGCAGGTCATAGACGGCTTGGGCGCCCTGGGAGAAGCCGAACAGCACGATCGGCCTGCCCTCTTTGTGGCAGTTGTCCAGGTACCATCTGAACGCCGACCTGACGTCGCCTATTGCCGTCTTCCAATAGTGCTCTTTTTCTTCGCCCTCCGGAAGCGTATACACGCCCAGTGTACACTGCCTGTAATAAGGAGAGTAGATCGCCGTATCCTTGCTGATGATCCCCTTCTCCATGTTGTATGTTTTGGCAAATCGAAGCGCGTCCCTAAGGCTGGTCACATCTTCATTGTCCGCCGTCCACATGTTCATATTGACAGTCGGCATCACCGCAAAAACGTCTGCCTTGGCTCCCTCCGCAGTCGCTTCGTCCGGTTTTGTGATCCAGAGATCCGCCCTGCTGTAATCGAGCGGCCAGTTGTTCCGCGTCATTTCATACACATAGACCTCGTGGATCTCCCGCTCATACCCTTCGTAGAGGCCTTTCTCCACGCCCTGTTCTATCTGCGCCCCTCTGTTGTTTATCACCAGCATCTTTTTCGCTGTTTTGTCAAAAGACAGTCCCCCGACTTCACCGACTACCTCAACGTCGTCGAGCGTTCTCTCCAAAGTGACACTGGCATCCGTGCTGTCCGGGTCCACCCGCCAGCGGTAGATGTGGTCCGGTTCTCCCAGATCAGCCGTGCCGTCATCCGCTGCCATATACAAGTATCCTTTATAATAGGCGATTCCGCGCAGCCACTGAGGGGGAGCCTGCATGTGTATTTTGCCGATGTATTCGCCGGTCTCCAGGCTGTAGCGGTACAGGTACCGCCCGCTCTCGTCGCCGGTCCACGAGCACGTCCAGATGGACTGGGTGTCGGGATCCACTGCTATGCCGGAGAAGTCCTTCTGTCCGCTCTGCGGATTGATCTCATAAGCCCTCGCCAGCTTCATAGTCTGCGCGTCATACACCGCGATCTGAAGGTCCGACGCCGCCGCGCCGCTGCCTTTTTCCGCGCAGGCATAGATTTCTCCGTTGTAGATGTCAATATCTCCCAGATGATCGGCCTTTTTCACAAAGTTCGCAAAAGGGTCCGCGTTTGTAGCTGTCAGTTTCCAGTCTTTATCGTAGTGGGCCAAAACATCGCTCCCGCTGACCCAGTACTCCCCATTCTCGCACGCGACGCCCTGCCGGCCTCCGACTGCCTGCGCCGCTTCCAGCTTATGTGTAAACCCGGGCAGGATCACATTGGTATTGCTCTCCTGCCTGCCGGTCACTGTATGAGGCGCGGCCTTCGGCTTACCTCCGGACTCCTGCCCGCCGGTCATGCCCGCCCCGGCTTGCTGGGTCTGGTCCGCGCCGGCTTGCTGGGTCTGGCCTGCGCCGGGCTGTTGGGTCTGGCCCGTGTCGGCTTGCTGGGTCTGGCCCGCGCCGGGCTGCTGGGTCTCAGTCCCGGGCTTTCCATCAGCCTGATCTCCTGCGCGGCCTCCGCCTGCGGCGTCCTCCTGCGTCTCCGGTACCGGGACGTTCTGATCTGAGTCTTCCGCTTCCTGAGTACTCACGGCCTGCGCCGCATCTTCTGTATTTCCTGTTGCCGATTCTGTCTTTGGTCCGGATCCGGTGCACGCTGTCATTAAATTCAGAGCAAGGACCGCTGCGAGGACTGCTGCAATCTGCTTTTTAAACATAATTTATCTCCTGAAATATATGAATTATCTTATTATCCATTATATCTCTAAATGTGTTGTTTTTAGAATAAAATGAGTCAACTCAGACAGGAAGTATCATTCCTAACGCTAAAGTGCCGGAGAAGATCCCTTCTCCGGCACTCGAATCTCACTTATCTCATGCGCCTGTCGGCTCACCGTATTTGTTCTCTATCACCTTTTTGACAGCACCGGCTGCGATCCAGATCAGCCATGAAATAGCCCACGATCCCGTCAGGAAACTGAAGCCGAAGTAAAAGCAGGTGACAACTTCCCAGTAGATTGGCATCAACGTGCTCAGATTGCGGTCACTGTACTGGTACTTTTCCTTTTTGGTTTTGGGCGTGCTAACGTAGCGCTTTCCGCCTCTGTTCCGGCTTGCCTGCGCCCTTGACTGCGCCCGCCTGATCTTCACCAACAGACCTTTCTTGGAGCCGTTGTAGACAAACAGGAAAACGCCTGTACCTACGAGGACAAAAAACATCGCCACAGTCAGACTACAGTTAATAATGATCATCGGGACAATACTGAGGATGATCGTAACAATTCCAATGATCCTTCGTTTTGTATTCTCGTTATTGACTGTCTGCTCCTGGTCCGCGATGATCTCCTGCGCTTCTTCGTCAAAATCCAGCGCATCTGTTTTAAAGAATTTCCAGGGTTTCATATAAGCCCTGGCGATCAAAAAGCAGGCTACCGCAGCCGCAATAAAGACAAAGAAGAGCGCAATGCCAAAAGATTCCAGCGTTCCGGCTATCCATCCGCCTCCCAAGTCGCCCAACAGAACAGGGCCTACAAAGGAAGTGATGCACAAAAATACGCCAAACGACCTGATCACTGCCGCAAATCCGCCGACGCTCAGATAATCACAGAGCTCCTCCGCAGTGATCATCCTGCGGGGCTCGTCATACATTCCGCTCCAGTTCTGTGTTCCCTGGTCCTGCGTCCCCCAGTTCTGTGTTCCCTGATCTTGCGTGGTCCGCTCCTGGTTTCCAAAGTACTGGGCTCCCCAATCTTTTGCCCCCTGGTCCTGGGCTCCCGAAGCTGTTGTGTGAGCATTGTTATCATCACTGCTCTGAGTCCGGGATGCCCGGGCATTAAGGTAGTCCTCAATACCAAGGGTCTGCGCCAGCTCCTCGAGATTGCCGAACTCAGAGATCACTGTCCCCACTGCTTCGTTCTCGCTCAGGCCCTCTTCGGTCAGCTCTGTATATTTGTCTTCCATCATCGCGGCGAGCTCCTCATAAGCCCGGCGGACTTCCGGTGTGTCAGGAAGACCTGCAAACATCGCATTCAGATAATTTCTGATCGTTTCCATGACGTCTCCTTTCTATCTGCCGCTGCCTGTCGGCAGTGCGCGAGTTCCCATCGGAGAAATGAACTTCTCGACCACGTCCTTGGTCACATTCCACTCCTCGCACTTTTCCTTGTAATACTCTCTTCCCGCATCGGTTATGCTGTAATATGTGCGGCGCTTGCCGTTCTCCGCATTCCGGGAAAAGGACGTGATAAAACCGTTCTTCTCCATGCGCGTAAATGCTGAATAGAGCGTCGTCTCCTTGATCACATATTTTTCCTCTGACAGAGACCGGATCATTCTGGAGATCTCATAACCATAGGAAGGCCTGTCAAGCAGAAGGTACAAAATAAACGTGTCATTATACCCGCGGATCACGTCGCTGCTGATCGTAGTCAAACTGCCTTCCTCCTTTCCTGGTAAAACACTGGTAAAGTAAAACACCTACGTCTGTCAATGCATCGACAGGCAATGCAACGTTAGTCGTTACAACGACTGTCGTAGTATATCTGTCGTAGTAAGAATATAGCACTGTTCATTCTGTTTGTAAAGAGGAGATTTTTTGACATCGAGCTCTGGGGTTGTTTGTTCCCTCCAGGCTCTTGGCAGATTTGGCCTGAGCTTGACCAAGTCGGAATACCACAGACCTCCCGCGTAAGAAGGGGTCACAGCCGAGGTCATGATATATTTAACTTATTTTTAATCTTCCTTTAATGGACAATTCGTAAGGAAGTGCTAATATAGCATCAGTAAAAGGGAGTAGCGGAACGGCAGTTAAATGCCGATCTGGAAATCGTCAGTACGATGCAGGAAATAGCATCCGTATCCAGTGAGACCGCAAGACTTTTATCAAGGCAGAAGCTTTGATAAAAGTCTTTTTTTGTCAAATAGTTTTACTGCAGCGCACAAAAAAGTGCAGCTGACAATGTCATAATATCAGCGGGTACTGCCCGCAGAAAAGGAGCGAGATATGTATAGCAGAAATATTGAGATTCGGGAAGCGATCGAAGCCGGCGAAAGAGCACCAATGTCGCTGCGGGACGCGAGGGAGAGCCTCGGAAGTGCCCGGAACTGGGGACTGCTTGACCTGCTCGGAGGAAGATCGATCAGCGGACTTGTAAAGCACGTCAAGATTGACAACGCCAGGCAAAGCCTGAACAGGGCGAAGGCAGACTTGAACCGGTTCAGCAAGGAACTATCTGATGTCCGGGATCTTCAGGGATTGAATATCGAAATCGGAGATTTCCTTACATTTGCGGATTTCTTTTTCGACGGATTCCTGGCTGATATCTTTGTTCAGAGCAAGATCCGGCAGGCACAGGAAAGAATCGATGATGCTATCTACCGCGTAGAAGAAGTACTGAGACAATTGAGAAACTACAGATAATAGGATTTTTCGCAGAAACGAAGGTCGATATAGTATTCGCGAGTTTAGTATTGATCAGGAGGGAAGAACAATGTTGACGCTTAGTATTATGATCTTAATGGTAATGCTTTTAGCAAGTGTGATCAGCATCGGTATCCGCTTGGCATGGGGAGCGACAAAGTTCCTCTTCGGGCTTGGCCTGTTCTGGTTCTGCCCGCTGTTATTCGTGCTGGCAGTACTGTTTGGAGGGTTCAGCCACACCTGGCTGCTGATCGTGATCGTCGGACTGCTGTTCGGCGGTGGATTTAGAAGGATATGAAAGAGTGAAAAAGCGCCGGGGAACCGGCGCTTTTGCTTTTCTATTCTAAATACAGTACATTGCAGTACCACCGTTAGTTCTTAATCCCCCACCAGCTTGACCGTCGTGTAACCGACGCCGATAGCGGGCAGGATCTTGTCGATCAGATCTCTCGTCGCAAAGCGAATGGAGCTGGTGTTCATGCACGGATGGCATCCAAACTGGTCTTCTTCTAGCACATCTTCGTCGATGAGCAGGCGCACTCTGTGGTCATGGTCGTTCATCAGTCCGAGGACGGACACGCTGCCCGGCTGCAGGTCCAGAAACTGTTCCATGAACTGCGGCTCGCCAAAAGACAGCCGGCTGATCCCCAGCTGCCCGGACAGTTCCTTGGTTTTGAAGGGCTTGTCACCCGGCATGACCAGAAGATAGAAATTCGTCTTCTGGCGGTTGCAGAGGAACAGGTTTTTGCAGATCTTTACGCCCAGGATCGCGTCGACCTTTTCGCAGACCTCCATCGAGGTCGCGGGCTCGTCGGGATGGTCCGTCCGCACAAAATCAATGCCCAGCTCATTCAGCAGCTTGTAAGCCCTGACCTCCCTGTCCTGTCTTCCTTCCATGCTGTCAGGTGCCCCATGCAGTAGTTCCATTCTCTCCAATCCTCCTGGCTTACCAAGCAAGCCGCTGTGCCGGCCGCTAATGCTCTCCCCGTTCAAATCTCCCACGCTGCTGCGCGCGATTACCACTCAAAAGTCATCTGTTCATACGGTCTCTCTGCCTTCAGCAAAGGCAGCACCTTGGCCAAAATATCGTCCGCCTCACTCCCTCCGTTAACCCACGGCCAAACTTCCGCCCGTGAGAGGATCAACGGCATCCTGTCGTGCACCGGAGCCATCGAGGCGTTCGCCTCTCTGGTCAGGACCACAAATCTCTTTTCTTCTCCATATGGCCTGTAAATACCGGCCAGATATAGAATCCGGTTTTCAGGAACAGTGAAGGTCACTTTCTCCTTCTTCTTGTCCCACTCATAAAAGCCTGCTGCCGGCAGCACGCATCGCCTTGCGGCATAGCTGTCTGCAAAGGTCGGCCTGTCTTTCACACTTTCCGCCCGCGCGTTGATCAGAAGTTTCCCTTTATCAAAACCGGGGAATCCCCATTGGAGAAGTTCTGCCCCCAGACCCGCGTCTGCGGACTTGTGGTCTTCATTCTCTGCTTGGCTATTAACGTGCACTGAACTGCCCTTTCCGATCACCGCAAGCGCTTTCATTCCCGGAGTATAGTCCCCTGCGCGCATTCCCGGAGTATAGTCCCCTGCGCGCAGTTCATAAGCTTCACCCGCAAGTTCGGGAAAATCTTCTTCAAAAGCGTCCTCCGCGTCATCTGTCCAGAAATATCTTCCGCACATGCGCTTATCCCTCCTGTATTCGAAGCTCTTCGCCGGCAGCAGTGATTATATTCCCCCGCATCAAATCCTGCCCTGCGCTACAGCCCCATCTTGCTCATGATCTGCTCCGCCGTCACGCCGGGATGCGTTAGATACAGCCGCACGATCTGGTCCGCGAGCTCTCTGCTGATCCCCCGGCGCGCTGAGATTTCGGACACTGTGCAATGCTTTTTGATGTCAGAGCCGATCTTTCGGATCAGGTCTGCGGAAACCTGTTCCTTTGTCGACACTGTCGTTCCTGCAGCAGGTTTGGACGGGCTATGCGCGATCTCTATTTTCTCAACCGTGATGCCGTAGGACTTCAGTCTTTCTCCTTTTGTCCCTACGAAATCACCGACGCCGCTTTTCGCCCCCGGAATCGTATCAGTCTCCGGAATCGTGAGCACCGCCATCGTGATCGGCTGGTTGAACCTCCTCGGGCCGCAGCTTCCCGGATTGAGATACAGGATTCCGTCGACATAGGTCTGCGCGTACTTGTGGCTGTGCCCATAGATGACCACATCTGCATCCACGTCCGCCGGGATGTCCTTCTTCTTGTGGGTCATGAAGAACTTGCGGCCGTATAACTGCACCTCGAGCTCATAAGGTATATCTGCTGCCCAGTCGCGGTCGTTGTTGCCGCGTACTACATAGAAGTTTCCGGCTCCGCCGACCATATAAGAAGCGCTGTTCCCGCAAGCGCGGCGGATCTTGTCCAGCGTTTCAGGCCCGCTTATATCGCCGCCGTGCAGAACTGCATCACAGGTCTTAATTACCTCGACGACTTCCGGACGGAGCATATTGTGCGTATCCGAAATAACGGCAATCCTGTGCCCGGTTCCGCCTGCGGCAGATCGGTTTCGGCCGGTCCCATTCCCAATCCCGTCGGCTGCCTGATCTCTGTCTCTCATTCTACCTTCCTTCCGGCCATCTTGAGCAGTGTATCTCCGGCTGCCCGGTATACGGTCCACTCGTCCATCGGAACCGCCCCGATCGACTTGTAGAAGTCAATACTGGGCTGATTCCAATCGAGGCAGGACCATTCCAAACGACCGCAGCCACGGTTCACCGCGATGTGGGCCAGCTCCCTGAGCAGTGCTTTGCCGTAACCTTTGCCGCGATACGAGGGCCGGACATACAGGTCCTCCAGGTAGATGCCGGCGCGCCCGAGGAAGGTTGAAAAGTTATGAAAAAAGAGCGCAAATCCGACTTCTGTGCTCCCGTCCATAACAAAGAGCACTTCCGCTTTCTTTTTCTCAAACAGCTGCTCACGAAGCAGCGCTTCCGTGGCGACGACTTCGTCTTCCATCTTTTCATATTTTGCCAGTGATCTGATGAACTTCAGGATCAGTCGGCAATCGTTTTCATTTGCAAAACGGAATCGGTAATTTGCCATGCAGGCCTCCTTTTTCTCAAGGATATGGGCTCAGGCCGCCTGGTCCATCTCCTGTTCACTGTACTCCTCGACGATCTTGTCGTACTCGCTGATCGCCCCGCCGCGCACATCGGGAAGCTCACATCTTCTTCACTACTGCCTCCACCAGCTTCTGCAGTTCCTTGCCGGCGCGGTTTGCGACCTTCTGGATCTCCTCGTGGGAGGTCTCAAAAGTCGTGTTCGCGATGGCCATATCAGTTATGCAGGTGATTCCCAATACTCTCATGCCCATATGGCACAGTGCGACGCCTTCGCAGCCGGTACTCATGCCGACCGCATCCGCTCCGAGCATCGCGTACATAGCTACTTCATTGGGTGTCTCATACGCAGGGCCTGTGATCTGCAGATAGACTCCGTCCTCCAGTTCGATTCCGAGTTCATCAGCAGTCTGATGCAGGAGTGCCTGCAGCTCCTTGTCGTAAACAGCGCTCACATCAGGGAAACGCACGCCCAGACGGCTGTCATTGGGGCCGATCAGCGGCGAAGGAACAAAAGCCGTGTTCTGGTCCGTGATGCACATCAGTGTCCCGGGATGGAAATTCTTGTTGAGACCGCCGGCGGCATTGGTCAGGATGATCGCCTCCACGCCCATCAGCGCCATGACGCGCACGGGCAGAACGACCTTCTGCATCGGATATCCCTCATAGAAATGCACGCGGCCGTTCATCAGGACAACCGGCACGGAACCGAGATAACCGAAAATATATTCTCCCTTGTGTCCGTCGACTGTAGAACGCGGGAACCCTTCGAGCTCGGAATAAGGAATCCTTGTCACCACCTCGATGTCGTCCGCAAGTCCTCCCAACCCCGATCCGAGAACGATCCCGATCTTAGGCACGAAATCCGTGTGCTCGCGCACCGCTGCCAGAGCCTGCTCATAATCTGCCAAAACATTGAAGTCTCCCATTTTTTCCCCTTTCTGTATCCTTTTCAGACCTTCCTTTGTTTTTCCTATTTGAAACCTTTGCGCCTTTCGGCGGCATCAATGAGTTCCCGCGCCTCCTCCATGGCAGCTGCCAGATACGGTTTCTGCCACTCGCGGCCTTGCTTCTCGGCCTGCTTTATCTCCTCCCAGGCGGCATTCTCTCTCCCGGGAGAATATTCCGCCCCTGCGAAGACATGCGGGTGCCTCCTAATCATTTTATCAGAAACTGTGCGCGCCACGTCATCCAGAGTAAAAAGCCCTTCCTCCTCTGCCATGCATGCGTGGAACATCACTTGCAAAAGCAGGTCTCCCAGCTCTTCTTTCAAGTTCTCGGCGTCCCCTGTCTGCGTCAAAATATTGATCCCGCAGATCACCTCCGCGGCTTCCTCGATGCACTCCGGCTTGAGGCTCTCATGGGTCTGCACGCGGTCCCAAGGACATTTGACGCGCAGTTCCTGCACGATCTCTTTTAATCTGTCAATCTCACTCATTTTTTCCTCTGCTGCGGGCTGCCGCCCGGACCCGTTGTTCTGTTTTACCGACGGAACTTCCGGCGCAGTCACTCTGCTGCTCCGCAAGCACTCAGCGAATGAAGTTCGTCGCCTGCCATTCTTCTGTCTCGGGCAGGCCGTATTTTTCCTTGCCCAGAGCGATGCTCTTCATGAGAAAGCTCATGTTGCGAGCGAGCACGCGGACTGTCTGCATGCCCTCGAGGTCCTGAGCCGCTTCGCCCTTCATCCGGCCGTGCACGCTGTTCCAATACTGGCTGGAGGCAACAGGCATACCGCAGATTGTGAAGTACTTGTTGAGCTCATCAAAAGTCGCGCTGCATCCGCCCCTTCTGGCGACCACTACGCTTGCACCGACCTTCATGGTCTTGTCAAAATGCGTGCTGTAGAAGAGACGGTCCAGACATGCGACAAGTGTTGCGTTTGCGGACGCGTAGTAAACAGGCGATGCGACCACCAGGCCGTCCGCCTCTTCAAACTTAGGCGCGATCTCATTGACAATATCGTCAAAAACGCACTGGCCGTTCTCCGCGCAGGCGTTGCAGGCGATGCAGCCGCGGACAGCTTTGTTCCCGACCCTTATCACTTCCGCCTCAATACCCTGTTCTTCAAAGATCGAGACCATTTCATCGAGAGCGATGCTGGTATTTCCGCCCTTTCTGGGACTTCCGTTCAAGATCAGTACTTTTAATTTCTTTTCCATATCTTCCTCCTTGTTCAAAGCGCTCTGCGCGCTGTTATGTTAAGACTCACGAAGCAATGCGCCGCGCTGAAATATCAGTTATGTTCTCCGATCATCTTCTCCATCCAGATCATGCTGTACCAGCGTCCGAACTTGTACCCGCACTGATGAAAGGTTCCGACCTTGCTGTATCCCAGGTGCTCATGGAACTGCGCGCTGTTGTAATCCAGATATTCGTCGGGAACATCAGGATATCCGATACACGCGTAGAGATTAAGGATCCCGTGCTTCCGCAGAGCTTCCTCTAGCGCCTCGTAAAGTTTTCTCCCCAGACCTTCTCCGGAGGAACCGCGCTCGAGGTAGATCGTCATCTCACAGGACCGGTCATAAGCGGCCCGGTCCTTGAAAACGCCCGCGTAGGCGTATCCTTTTATAATTCCGTTCTTCTCTATGACCAGATACGGATAGCGGGTCTTGATCCGCTCGATCCGTCCCCGGAACTCCTCCACCGACGGCACATCGTATTCAAAGGTGATGGCTGTGCTCTCTACATAGTAGGCGTAGATTTCCAACAGCCGCTGTGCATCATCTGCCGTCGCTTCCCGGATGAGAACAGATTCCTTTTCACTTATCACGCTCATTTCAGGATCACTTCCCACTCGGGTTCTTTAAATCCGACCAGCACAAAGCTGTCCCCAACGACCAGCGGGCGCTTCACCAGCATTCCGTCGGAAGCGAGGAGCTTATACTGCTCGTCGTTCGTCATATTCGGGATCTTCCCCGAAAGACCCAGGTCTTTGTATATTTTGCCGCTTGTGTTGTAAAAGCGCTTGAGGGGAAGACCGCTTTTCTTGTGCAGCTCGCGGAGCATAGCTTCGTCGGGGTGGTCTTCCTTTATATCCGTTTTCTCATATTCAATATGGTGATCATCCAGCCACTTCAAGGCCTTCTTGCAGGTTCCGCATTTAGAATAACAGTATACTTTCATAGAGACATTTTCCTTTCCGGGCATAGGCGGAAGATTCCGTCTGAGATAACAGTATTATACTTCATCCTTCCGGATGCCACTATACATTAATTCCCGAACCCCTGCTTTTCACAAGTTTTAGTATACATTTTCACGACTATATGAATGGTTTATGGTATTCTATAATCAGTAAAAAATGCGCGGAAACCTTCGAAATGGAGAAAAGCTTCGCCATGGAGAACGGCTTCACTATGGAGGTAAAAATGAGTAAGAGTTACAGACCTCATTATCACGCATCCGTGCCTTCGGGCTGGTGCAATGACCCTAACGGAACAGTTTTTTATAATGGTAAGGCGCACCTCTTCTTCCAGCACTACCCCTACAAATCTGAGTGGGGGATCATGCACTGGGGCCATTTCACGACAAATGACTTCGTGCACTGGGATCTGCAGCCTATCGCCCTTGTTCCGGATCAGAAATACGAAGTCGGCTGCGGCTGCTGCTCCGGATCCGCTATCGAGAAAGACGGCGACCTGTACCTGATCTATACCGCCGCCCAGCCGGATCTGCAGAGGCAGTGCCTCGCCAAATCCACGGATGGAGGCATCACTTTTGTCAAAGAAGAGACCAACCCCATTCTCACCGCCGAAATGCTGGACGAAGAAGTATCTTCATTTGATTTCAGGGATCCCCACCTTTTCGTGAAGGACGGGTGGTATTATTTCCTGGCCGGTGCCAGAGTTATCGAAAAGGACGCCAAGTCGGAATGCGGAAAAGATCAGGAGCCCGTTTCCTCCTCTTCAGTCCAATACGCCCCTTGCGATTGTGAATCTATATCTAAAGATCACGTGCATCATTACAGCGTAAGTTCCAAGATCCAGACTCCTTCTCAGAGCGATGTGTTCGGCGAGACATCCGCTATCCCCGGCTTCGGAAATCTCATTCTCTGTAAGAGCCGCGATCTCATGCACTGGGAATATGTGGGACACCTTCTCCACAGACAGCCTGAGTTTGAAGATGACTTCTACGTGCTCAACGGCGTCTATGAGTGTCCTGATTACCTGGTACTGGACGGACAGGAAGTCGTGCTCTCCAGTCCCCAGAACCTCCCGCAGATGGACAACCTGTATCAGAACGTCCACTCTGGCCTCTACATGCTGGGCAAGCTCGATTTCGAGACCGGCCGCTATCAGGTCGACAAGATCGGCGAACTCGACAACGGCTTCGATTTCTACGCTGCGCAGACCATGCACATGCCTGACGACCGCGCCATCCTGATCGCCTGGAAAGAGATGTGGGACCGCAACTATCCCACACAGGCCGAAGGCTGGGCGGGCACCTATTCCTTCCCCAGAGAGCTCAGCATCGACGGCGACATGCTGATCCAGAAACCGGTCCGTGAGCTCGACGCTTTCTGCCAAAACAGAGTCGCCTGCGATTCTCTCTCCGTCACGGACGGTGAGATCTCCGTGCCCGGCGTCAGCGGCGCTGTCGCCCGGATTCGCGTCACGCTGGAACCCGGCACTGCCTCTAAAGCCGGCGTCAAGCTCTTCGCGGGAGAAAAGCATGAGACAGTTGTCTATTTTGACAAAGAAGAAGGCGTCCTGGCCATCGACCGCAGCAAATCCGGTATCCCGATGACCGGCAAAGAGGAAAATGTCAATGTCCGTAAGCTGGATATCGGCCATCCGGAGTCGATCGCCCTGGAATGTCTGCTCGATGTCTCTACGCTGGAGGTCTTCATCGACGGCGGCAGGCACGTGATGACGGCGAACGTATATCCCGATCCCGAGGACGTCGACGTACGCTTCTTCGCTGAAGGCGGAAGCGCGGGCTTTAAGAATATTGAGAAATTTGATGTTGTCGTATAACGCCGGGGGATGTCCCCCTCTGCGTTATATGATGCACACGCGTGCGAAAAGGAAGATGCTGCCGAAGGGCAGCCCGCACGCGGCGCAGCGGCTCGCTCAGCGAGCCTTGAAATGATATGGAATATCTAAAAACAGCCGGTCCCGTGAAAAGGGCCGGCTGTTTTCTGTTTCTTATCTGATTTCGCGGATTTCCTCACAGGAATTGCCCTGTCAGGCTCTCCGCGCAGTTCCGGATCTCCTCCGGCGTCCCGCAGGCGACGATCCTGCCGCCCTCGTTCCCGCCGCCGGGTCCCATATCAATGACATAGTCCGCGTTGCGGATCACGTCCAGGTCATGTTCGATGACGATCACGGTCGCCCCATGTCCGATAAGAGTCTGGAATACGCCCAGAAGAACCCGCACATCCTGAGGATGCAGGCCTATGGTGGGCTCGTCAAAGACGAAAACAGAATCCGCCTGCCCTTTGCCCATTTCGCTGGCAAGCTTGAGCCGCTGAGCCTCTCCGCCTGAAAGGCCGGGGGTCTCCTCTCCCAGTGTCAGATACCCGAGTCCCAGATCATGCAGCACCTGCAGCCTTCTGTGAAGAGTGGGAAGATCCACGCATGCCTCCAGCGCTTCGTCGACGCTCATCGCCATGAGGTCAGGCAGGCTGTACTCGCGGCCGCTCTTCGCTCGTCGAAGGATCTCGTGTGCCTCCCGGCGATACCTCGTTCCGCGGCAGTCCGGGCAGGGGATGTCTACATCAGGCAAAAACTGGACGTCCAGAGAGATCTCTCCCGTCCCGTCGCAGGTCGGACAGCGGAGTTTCCCAGTGTTATAGGAAAAATCGCCTGCCTTGTACTTACAGGCTTTTGCGCCGGGCGTCTTGGCGTACAGCTTTCTGAGCTCATCGTGCACATTTGCGTAGGTAGCCACAGTGGAGCGCACGTTGATACCGATAGGCGTTGCGTCGATCAGCTTGACCTGTGTGATGCCGGGCGCATCGATCGAAACCACGTGGGCCAGAAGCTTCTTTCCACTGCATACTGCCGCAAGCGCAGGCACAAGACTCTCCAGAATAAGTGTTGTTTTCCCGGATCCGGAAACGCCTGTCACTGCCGTCATGCATCTCATCGGTATGTCCGCGCTGAGCGGCTTCACGGTATGGATCTGCGAAGTTTCCATGTAGATCCGGCCTTTTGAGAACAGTTCTTCCTTCCGGGTCTGCGGCCTGACTCTCATAGAAGCTTCTCCGGACAGATACGGGCCGATCACAGACTTGGAATTCTTTTCCAGCTCTTCAACCGTTCCTTCTGCGATCACAGTACCACCTGCCGCGCCGGCTTCGGGGCCCATTTCGATCATCCAGTCGGCGTGTGCCAATACCTGCGTGTCGTGGTCCACGAGGACAACAGTATTGCCGTCCGCTGCCAGATCATCCATGACTCCGGTCAGCCCCTTGAGGTTGTGGGGATGAAGGCCGATCGACGGCTCATCCAGCACGTAAAGAACTCCTGTCGTCCGGTTCCGCACTGCCCTTGCCAGCTGGACACGCTGCCGCTCGCCTGTTGAGAGCGTCGACGCCGCGCGGTCCAGAGCCAGATAGCTCAGGCCAAGGTCCATCAGGCGCGCAGAAGTATCGAGGAAAGACTCGCAGATGTTGACCGCCATCGGGCGCATGGGTTCAGGAAGTGAATCGGGCACTTTTTTGACCCAGGGAATGAGCTCCGAGAGAGTCATGGCGGCTGCCTCATCGAGACCGATGCCCTGCACTTTCGGCGCGCGGGCCGCCTCAGAGAGCCTGCTTCCATGGCAGTCCGGACAGGTTCCCTCCGCAAGGAATCGCTCGATGCGCTTCATGCCCTTCTCGTCTTTGACCTTGGACAGTGCATTTTCGACAGTGTATACCGCGTTGTAGTAGGTAAAATCCATCTCCGCTGTCTACATGGTCTGCGGATTCATGTAGAAAATATGCTTTTTCTCCGCCGGTCCGTGGTAGACGATCTCTTTCTCTTCGGGAGTCAGGTCTTTGAAGGGGACGTCCGTGCGGACTCCCATCTCGCGGCAGACATCTTTCATAAGGGACCACATGAGCGTGCCCCAGACAACGACTGCGCCTTCATCGATGGTCAGTTCCTCATTAGGAACCAAAGTGGACTCGTCTACCTTTCTCGTGATTCCGGTCCCTCCGCAGGTCGGGCAGGCTCCGGCACTGTTAAAAGCCAGATCTTCCGCGCCGGGTCCATAGAAACGAACCCCGCAGACAGGACAGATCTGCTCATTCATGGCCGCGACATCAAATGAGGGCTCAAGATAGTGCCCATTAGGGCACCTGTGACTGGCAAGCCTCGAATACATGAGCCGGAGACTGTTCAGAAGCTCCGTCATGGTGCCGAAAGTGCTTCTGATCCCGGGCACGCCGGGCCTCTGGTGCAATGCCAGCGCTGCCGGAACGTAGCGGACGTCGTCAACATGGGCGCGCGCCGCCTGCGTCATTCGTCTGCGGGTATATGTCGACAGAGACTCCAGATAGCGCCTGGAGCCCTCTGCATAGAGAACTCCCAGAGCCAGAGAGGACTTCCCCGAGCCGGATACGCCGGCGATGCCTACGATCTTATGGAGCGGGATATCCACATCTAGGTTTTTCAAGTTGTGTACCCTTGCGCCGCGCACCTGCATGCTGCGGGGCAGGATCTTTGTAATTTCAGTCATACTTGTGTTGTTCTCCTAAGTCCGGGTTTATAGTACATCTTGGTCTTTGGCCATCTGAAGCAAGTCAGGACCACCGGCTTAGCCGGTGGCCTGCTCAACCCCTATAAGGGGCTATTACCTGCTTGCGCCCGGAAGGCGCACTGAACGG
>JBGUJH010000158.1:0-2729 GCA_045113775.1 Lachnospiraceae bacterium
TATCAATGATGCGGCAGCTGCTATCATCGTAATGAGCGAAGAGAAAGCCAAGGAACTCGGCGTGAAGCCTCAGGCCACATGGATCGCCGGCGAGCTGGCAGGCGTAGAGCCCCGCATCATGGGCATCGGCCCTGTGGCGGCTACCCGCAAGACTATGGAGAAGTGCGGCTACACGATCGGCGATTTCGACCTGATCGAGGCAAATGAGGCGTTTGCGGCACAGTCTGTAGCAGTCGGACATGACCTCGGCTTTGACATGGACAAGCTCAATGTCAACGGCGGCGCGATCGCTCTCGGACATCCCGTAGGCTGCTCCGGCGCCCGTATCCTTGTAACTCTTCTCTATGAGATGCAGAGAAGAGATGCCAAGAAGGGTCTTGCGACTCTGTGCGTAGGCGGCGGCATGGGCTGCGCGGCGATCGTGGAGAGAGACTGATCCGCGGCAGTACTGATATGAACTATTGATTTCATAGGGGTCTTACCCTTGAGATGAAAAAGTCCTCCGGCCGGAGGACTTTTTTATTTGCTGCTGTTTTCGATGTAACGAAAAAAGCTCCGTCTGTCGACGGAGCTTTTATGATGTAAGTGACAAGATTCGAACTCGCGACCTTCTGGTCCGTAGCCAGACGCTCTATCCAGCTGAGCTACACTTACACAACACAAGTATTTTATAAAAACAGGATGGATTTGTCAACAACAAATTATAATAAATTTGCTGTTCCGGGTGGAGGCCGGGGAATGTGTTGGCAGATAACGAAATACCGTATGGCCAAAAAACAGAGAAATGTGCTGATTTCGAAAGTTTCGATATGCTGTTGTATTGCCGTGAATGAAATGACACTAAATATTTGATGAATGTACACAAAATCTTGGAAACTGCGAAAAAAATTCGCGGATTTAACGAAAAGCTTAATGATCGGTTTTTTGACTAATTGTGAGAAGAAGATATGAGAGAAAACATCTTGCGCGTACCTCGAAATACTGCCTAGGATGGGGACAGGGAGGAAACAATAATGGCATATCTGAAAGACATTTCAGCGGTACTGGGATTATCTGTTTCGACAGTCAGCAGGGCGTTGAAAGGATATCCTGACATCAGCGAAGAGACAAGAAAGAAGGTGATGAAGACTGCGGAGGACCTGGATTATAAATATGACAGCGGACGCACGCCGAAAACTGCTGCCAGGCTATGGGGCGCGCTGGGCGTTCTGGCCCCGGACTGTGCGGATTTGGTAAAATCGCCTTACTACAGGGACCTGATCTGCGGCATGGCTGAGGAAACGGCGGACAGCCAAAGGGATCTGGTGATCATGGGAGAGGAGACTATGGGGAAAGGGATGAGCTGGGTGGGCAGAACAGAAACGCGCAGAGTCGACGGAATCTGTCTCCTGGCGAGCAGGTCTGACCTCTACAAGGGCCGGTTTGCGGATCTTTTGGAAAGTAAAGTCCCCGTAGTGAGTGTAGGAAACGACTTGGCGGGGCACACAAGTGTCTGCAGGGACTTCAGAGGCGACGCGGCGGCCATCCTGCACTACCTGAAAGAGAAAGGACACTGTAAAACGGCATATTTTGGCGATTTAAGCCTCGATTCAAGAAAGTGTGCTTCAATCCTCGGAGAAGAGGCCCAAAAGCTTGATATGGGCTTCTTAATGCTGAATTCGGAATCATCGGAGGCAGACAGCTGCTTATCTGCCGCAGAAGAGAACAGTATCACGTGCGTCCTGTTTTCCTCTCATTTGGAGGCGCTCCGGCATATGAGGGAATGGCAGAAGAGAGGCGTGAGAGTCCCTGAGGATATATCAGTGGCGGTCGTAGATGCGGATTATGAATACTGCCGTGACGGTCATGTGACATGCATTGAATGCTCTCCGATAAATATAGGCAAAGAGGCGATCAGAAGACTTGTACAGATCCTGGAACGTCCCGAAACAGATATTGGTGAAAGGGTGTCTGTATGCGGCCGGATTCGTGAAGGAAACACAGTCAGGGACATCAGTGGAATATCCACTCGAAATATTTTAGTAAATTGAGAAAATGCACGAAAATATTACTATATGTAAAAACCGCCGGCAGGTCAGTGAACCTGTCGGCGGTTTAGTGCGGATAACAGGACTCGAACCTGCACGGGGGGTCCCACCAGAACCTAAATCTGGCGCGTCTGCCAGTTTCGCCATATCCGCGCGATCATTTTTTTTCTCTGATAATAAAAAACAGCCGGAATCATGAGATCGGCTGAATAGTTGCAGATGAGACATGGGGGGATCGAACCCCCGACAACTTGATTAAAAGTCAAGTGCTCTACCTACTGAGCTAATGTCCCGGAGCTGGGCTAGTCGGATTCGAACCAACGCATGCAGCAGTCAAAGTGCTGTGCCTTACCACTTGGCGATAGCCCAATGGAAAAAAGCAATAAAAAAAGGTGGGTAATGGGACTCGAACCCACGGTCTCCAGAACCACAATCTGGCGCGTTAGCCAACTACGCCATACCCACCATAAAAACAAATTTCCGATCTGATCGGAAGTATGCCCGAAGGGACTCGAACCCCCGACACCCGGCTTAGAAGGCCGGTGCTCTATCCAGCTGAGCTACGGACACATAATCCAGGCAGCAGATCGTGCCTGCCTGCAATTGTCCCCAAAAAGGCAATTGTTAAAGCGGGTGATGGGAATCGAACCCACGTATCTAGCTTGGAAGGCTAGTGTTCTACCATTGAACTACACCCGCATA
>JBGUJH010000159.1:0-9231 GCA_045113775.1 Lachnospiraceae bacterium
GTTCATGATCTGCTTCTGGCCGATCAGGAAGATGACGACCATAGGGATGATCGCCAGCAGGGCTGCCGTCAGGATCAGGTCCCACTGTTTGACGTAGGAGCCGACGAACGCCTGCACTGCTACGGGCAGGGTCTTGACCTTGCCGTTCTGTCCCAGCATCAGGGAAGGAAGCAGGTAGTCGTTCCAGATCCACATACCGTTCAGGATCGTGACGGTCGTGATGACGGGAGTCAGCAGAGGAAGGATGATCCTGAAGAAGGTTCCCTCCGGTGAGCATCCGTCGATCGCCGCCGCTTCCTCAAGGTCATACGGTACGCCCTTGATGAAACCGGTCAGGATGAACACGGTCATGGCTCCGCCGAATCCGCAGTAAGCGAATACGATGCCCGGGATCGACTGCAGCATGCTGATGCCGATGAACTTGCCGACATCCCTGAACGTGGAGATCAGGGGCAGCATGACGACCTGGAAGGGGATGATCATGGACGCGATGAAGACCATGTAGATCACTGTCGCCCAGGCGGTCTTGTTGTTGCGGCTGATGACCCATGCGGCCATGGCGCCAAGGACTGCCAGCAGCACCAGCGAGATGATCGTGATGACTGCGGAGGTCCCGAAAGCATACCAGAACTGGAAGTTCGAGTTATTGATGACAGCGTTCAGGTTCTTCATCAGCTGTCCGAAGGATGCTCCCTTAAACGACACGGGGCTCTCGACGATGGAGGCCTGCGCCTTGAAGGAGTTGATCACCACCAGGAAGAACGGGAACAGTACGTACAGGGCGATGATGACACCGACACCTGTCAGAATATAGGATTTTGTTCTTTTTTCCTTTCCTACCATTACAGTTCCACCTCCTTCGAGTTAGAGATACGCACCTGGACGAGGGATACGCACGCCAGGATGATGAAGAAAAGCACAGCCTTGGCCTGGCCGAGGGAGTAGTTGTTCTTGGAAACTGCCGTGTTGTAGATGTTCAGGGCGAGCATCTGGGTACCGTTGGTCAGGTATGCGCCCATGAAGTTCGGGACAGATCCGGTACCGCCGGTCAGTGCCAGGTTGACGTCGAACTGCTTGAACGCGCTTGTCAGGGTCAGGAATGTGCAGATCGTGATCGTGGAAGCGATCATCGGGATCTTGATCTGGAACAGTGTCTGTTTGGCGTCCGCGCCGTCGATGGAAGCCGCTTCCAGGACATCCTTCGGGACCTGGGTAAGTCCGGTGATGTAGATCAGCATGATATAACCGGCGTACTGCCAGACATAGACGATGACGATGGCGAGCATCGCGGTCTTGGTCTGGACCAGCCAAGAGATCTTCGTGATATTGATCAGAACGTTGTTAAATACGAACTGCCAGATGTAACCTAGGACGATACCGCCGATCAGGTTGGGCAGGAAGTAAGCTGCTCTGAAGAATCCGTCGCCCTTAAGTCCGGACGTGCACAGCAGCGCCAGAAGGAAAGCGACGAGGTTTACAAGGACCATGTTGATGACAACGAATACGAAGGTCATCAGTACGGACCAGATGAAAGCGGGGTCCTTGAACATGGCCGCGTAGTTCGCAAGTCCTACGAACTTTGTGAACTGGATGCCCGTCCAGTCCGTCATGGAATAGAAGATACCGAGGACCAGCGGGATGATGACTGTGACGACAAAAGCGAAGAGAAGCGGGAACAGGAAGATGACGTAGACGATCTTTCTGTGGTGCTTCAGAGTCGGGAACAGGTATACGCCGAGCACAAAAGCCAGCACGCCGATCACCAGCAGCGGGCCTCTGTAGGACGCCTTATTTCCCATGAAATCGAGTGCAAGTGCGGCAATCGTCATGATTGCGCCGGCAGCCATAAGGATCACTGAAAGACCTTTGGAGCCTGCGGTGTTCGTTTTCATAAAGTGATTCCCCCTGTAAGTAGCAATATAGGGGCGGCGACAGGCGCCGCCCCTGTTTGTTCAACGTTTCCTGCCTTGCAGAACTGTTCGTCTGCGGGGTCTGATCATGCAATTACTGTGCGTAGTAAGCTGCGATCTGCTGGGAAACAACCTGTGTGAATGTAGCTGCATCCGGGATGCTGCCCAGAGCATAGTCAAGATAGAGCTGGCCGAGGACGTTCTGGTCCAGGGAAGCCTTGTTCTTGAGCCAGTGCCAGGAAGAGGTCTTGCCTGCTGCCGTGAAGTCTGTGATGGTCTGTGCGAAAGGATCGTCAGCGACATACTTGCAGCTCTTGAAGGGGCTGATGAAACCGGCGTCTTCTACAAGGAACTTCTGGCCGGCGTCGCCTGCAAGCCATGTAAGGAAGTCCTTAGCCTTCTGAGTGTTGTCGTTCTCGAATACTGCCCACCAGGAAGGGGAGTTGGTCAGGATGGTGTCGATGCCTTCGTCGAATGCGTAAGGGATCATACCGACCTTGAAGTTGCCTGCTGCCGCATACTGCTCAGCATCATCACTGGTCATTGTAGCGCCGATCCAGGAACCCTGGGTAACGAACGCATACTTGCCGGAAGCGAAACCGAGGATCTGCTGGTCATAGGTTCCGGAAGTAAGAAGAGCGGGATCGGAATACTGGTTGAACAGTGCGATCATCTCAGCATATTTCTGGAAACGTGCCTCATCGATCTTGCCTTCAGCGAGCAGATCGCTGTATGTGGTGTCGTCTCTTGCGAGACCTGCATCAAGGTAGTTAGCAAAGCTGTGGGAGCCGGTGGACCAGTACAGATCCTTCGCCTCGCAGCACCAGCCGATAACTGCAGTAAGTCCGAGCTCATCCTTCTTGGCATCAAGAGTCTCGAAAGCTGCCTTCATGCTCTCGGGGCCTGTGATGGAAGCGGGATCGATGCCTGCCGCCTCAAGGATGGAAGCGTTGTAAGCAAGGCCGATCGCTTCTGTTGTGTAAGGGAAGCCGATGATCTTGCCGTCCGCATCCTTGTAGCCTGCGTCTGTGTCAGCTGCCCAGGGCTCACCACTCAGGTCAGCCAGCTTGCCGGTCCAGTTGCCGAAGTCCGCATCGGAACCGCAGACAAAAATGTCGGGCATATTGTCAGCCTGGAAATAGCCCTTCAGGGTATCCTGGATGTTGACGCCGCCGCCCATGGACTCGATCGCCACGGTAACGCCGGTCTCGGCCTTGTAAGCCTCAGCTGCTGCCTTCAGAGCAGCATCAACTTCGATCTTGCCGTTGACAAGACGGATGTCGCCTTCGCCGGAAGCTGCGGGAGCTGCTGTTTCCTCAGTCTTCGCCGCGTCATCGGCTGCTGCATCGCTGCTGCCGGATGCGCTGCCGCCGCCGCATGCCACGAGACCCATTGCCATTGCGGCAACAAGTGCCAATGCTAAGAGTTTCTTTTTCATAGTTTCCTCCTTGTAAGATAAACCATTGTTTCCTGCGCTTTGATCTGACTTAGATACTTTAGCGCATAAGTTTACACTAGAATTGTATCATTTCCGCCGTATTTGACAAGTAAATTTTGCGGCACACAGCAAAAAAATGATTATATTTACCTATTTTCGTCATTTTACACAATCTGTTTTGTAATTCCTGTGCGCCTGTCAGACGCAGGCCGATTCACTAGAACGTTTAAGCAAGGTACGTCCGCGAAAAAAGACTGCCGCCACCGGCGGCAGTCTTTCCCTTATTCAATCTTTCGCACACTGTCCCTGATCACAAGGCGGGTCTCAAGCCGGATCTTCTTTGAAGCCGGTCCTTTGCCCGTGATCATGCCGACCAGTGTCTGAGCCGCTACACGCCCTTTCTCGTCCGCGTCCTGGTGGACTGTCGTGAGCCTGGGTGTGCAGATCCTGGAATACAGATTGTCATCAAAGCCCATAATGGATATATCCTCCGGAATCCGGAAGCCTCTCTCCTTCAGGGCCGCCATCATGACCGCGGCAAAGATGTCGGAGCAGCAGAAAAGCGCCGTATAATCCTTTGCCTTGCCGCACAGCTTTTCAATATTCCTATTCGCGAATTCCCCGCTCGGTTTTAAAAAGAAGAGGTTCTTATCGCTGTATTCGATCCCGGATTCAGCCAGAGCCCTGCGGTATCCCCAGAATCTCTGCGCGTCCACTCCGACCCGGTTGTCGGTAACAAATCCGATCTTCCTGTGCCCGTTGTTGATCAGATACTTTACCGCCTCATACGCATCCTTCTCATCATCAAGCCCCACATTGACGAAATCGTCGCTGCTTATCGAACTGTAAGTGTCAATGCAGACGATAGGCTTGTGATATTTTGCCGCGACCCGGTTCCCGTCGTCGTCCATCATGCAGAAGAGGATCAGGCCGTCCACGTTCCAGATCGAAATGTGCTGGATGATCTCCGCAATGTCGTCGGAAATATAGAGCATCATGTAATAGCCCGCCTCCCGGACCGCTTTCTCGATACCCCCGATCATATCCGCCACAAAAGGGTCGCTGAGAATGTTGCTGCTGTGCCAGAGGCGGAACTCCAGCGATTTGAGCACCACTCCTATGATCTTGGACTGTCCCTGCGCCAGATTGCGCGCATTGATATTAGGGACATACTCCACTTCTTCCAGAAACTTCTGCACGCGCTCGATCGTCTCCGCGGAGACCTCTCTCGTCTTGCCGTGGATGACATTCGAAACGGTAGTCGTACTAAGCCCAAGTCTGGCCGCGATCTCTTTGATCGTTATCATTTTGATACCTCTCCTGCCATTTTTATAGTTACTTCCTGCTGTCAAACAGGACACCGGGTTAACCGCATGTGGTATACTGTCCGAAAAAACATTATGAGAAGGACAAATTACCTATGACAAAACAATCTTCAAAAATCATTTACATCACACAGGCGGCTCTGATCGCCGCGATCTACACCGTGCTCACCATGATCGCTGCAGGATTCGATCTGGCCAGCGGCGCGATCCAGGTCCGCTTCTCCGAAGCTCTCACGATCATGCCCTTTTTCACACCCGCGGCGATCCCCGGCCTGACGATCGGATGCCTCCTGAGCAACCTCCTGACCGGATGCGCGCTGCCGGATATCATCTTCGGCTCGCTCGCTACTTTCCTGGGTGCTGTCGGAAGCTATGCCCTGCGCCGCAACCGCTGGCTGTGCGCGCTGCCGCCCATTATCTCCAATATGCTGATCATACCGTTCATACTGACATACGCCTATCACATTCCGGGCGGCGTGCCCCTGTTCATGCTGACCGTCGGCATCGGAGAACTGATCTCCTGCATGGGTCTTGGCCAGATCCTGCTGCAGGTGCTCCGTCCGCTCCGCGGCAGAATCTTCGCGCAGGACGGACAGTGACGCCGGCTTATCGATTCCTTGTGATCTTTCTCTTCTCCTGCGCGATCTTTTCTTTTACCTGATTTGATTTTCGCAGCTGGACAAAGGCAAACCATAATGCAGGCAGACTCACCGCAGCCGCTGCGACGACCAAAATCGTCCTGATCACTCTCCAGAGAGGAGCCTTATACTCAAGTGTCGTCTTCTTTCCGATCCCGTTCATCGCGTTGCTGCGGGATACAGACTGCAGGATCCTGCCTGCAGCTGTCCTGAAACGCGCGCGCACGCCGTAAGTCAGCTGCCCCCCTCGCAGTTTATAGCAGTTATTGGAAATGTTCTGCCACAGATCTGTCCCGGCTTCGAGCCCTTCCAGGATATCCGCGTACTCATCCGTCAGGTTTGTGACCGTATCAGTCATCACGATCCCTTCAAATCCCCACTCTGACCGGAGCACGCCTGTCAAAAGTCCGCTGTGCCCGCCGCACCATCTGGGCCCGATTCTGTTCATTCCGGCCATGACGGCTTTCATCCCGGATCCGCCTTCTCTGAGCGCGGTCTCAAAGGGCCTCAGGTACAGTTCCCGGATCGCCTGTTCTCCCGCCATGACCACGACTCCCGTATAATTAGTCTCCTGGTCCGCAAGCACCATTCTCCCCAGGACCGGGATGACTCCCTTTCCGCCGAGCCCCCGGCACATGGCCGCTGCCATTTTGCCGGTCAGACAGCTGTCCTCTGAGAAGCTGTCGGCATTTCCGCCTCCCATAGTTGTCCGGTGAAGGCTGAGAGAAGGCATCTTCCAGAACGTGATACCCGCGTGCAGTGCCTCCTCGCCGATCAGCTGGCCGGCCTGTGTGAGCAGGTCCGTGTTCCAGGTCGCCGCGAGGACCGTCGCCGACGGATAGATAAACCCTTTTATTCTGCTGTATCCGGCCCTGATGCCGGCTCCGTCTCCGCTGACCAGCGCCTGCGGGGAGATACAGGAGATCACTTCGTTGACCGCCCCGCCGCCTTTGCGCACGACGGAATAGGTCTCTCTCCATGTCAGCTGGTCCAGGACCGCCCCCCACCTGTAATCATCAAATTCGGTTTCCCTCAATTCCGCAATACCTGCGTTCTTTTCGCCGTGCGCTGTGTTATATACCGGCGACGTCGCTTTGGTGTCTTCCTTGCTGCTCACTTTGAGCAGCTCCTGGAAGGAGGAGGGCGCCGTATAAGAGCCTCCGTTCCATGTCTGCGGCCATGTGCTCCCCCACAGGCTTCTTGTCAGACCCTGATAGTCCGAATCATATGAAGACGGATCCGCCTCTTTGAATATCAGGCCGATCTCTGCTCCGGTCTGCGCCGACTCCGCATACGTCTTATAATCTCTGACCAGTTCCGCCGTCTCGACAAGGCCGCCGTCTCCGCTTCCCGTAATAGCGGGAGATCCGCCCTTGCTCTTGTACATGAGAATATTGTTCACTGCCGAGTGCGCGTCCTGCGCGGCCGTGATGAGATAAGTGCCTCCGTCTATGATATAGGTGCCTCTTCCGCCCGCGTCGAAGGATTTGAACTCCTCTTCGGTGATCACTATTTTGACCTTCTCGGATTCTCCCGGCTCGATCTCCTTCGTCTTGGCAAAACCGGCAAGTTCCACAGAAGGAACCTCCATCCCGTTCTTGGACGCGTACTGGGAATATGGCTTCTGAATATAGAACTGGACGACCTCCCTGCCGGCTCGTTCCCCTGTATTGTGGACTTCCACCGTGACCTCATATCCCTTCTTTCCCAGCACCATCTTCATATTCCGAAGCTCGAAGTCTGTATAAGAGAGGCCGTATCCAAAGGGGAACGCAACTTCCGCGCTGTAGCTGAAGGGAGCTCCCGAAGACGTGCCCAGAACAGTATCCTCGTAGCGCGTCTCGTAATAGCGGTAGCCTACGTAGATTCCCTCCGTGTAGACAAGATACTTGTCGCCGAACTCCTCCTTGCTGTTCCTGATCGTGTAGTCGCCGAGATTTGCCGCCGCCGGCGCGTTCAGGCTGTTGTAAACAAAAGTGTCCGGCAGCCGGCCCGAAGGATTAACCGAACCGCTCAGCACCCGGGCAACGGCTTCCATTCCGTCAAATCCCAAGGCGCCTGTCCAGATGCATCCGTCGATCCCGAACTCTTCCAGGAATCCCATTTCCATCGGATTTTCGGTGTTCAGGACCACAATGACCCTGTCGAAATGCTCCCCGACATAAGTGAGCAGCTCCTTCTCTTCCTGCGTGAGCTGCAGCGCCGCTGCTCCCGTGACGACCGGCTCTTCGCCCTCTCCGGCTTCGGAATAAGCAGGCTCATACAGATCCTGCCCTCCGCTTGTCCGCCCGATCACGACGACTGCCGCCTCGGCAAATTCCTCTATGCTCTTCTCCACAGATGCCGAAAAGTTGTTCCTTCCGCCTCTGTCTATGAAATTCCACAGCTTGTCATTGACCCGGATCTTCTCCTGCTCCAGGGCTTCTTTTAAAGAAACGGAGCCTTCCGCCGCATCCGGGCGGCTGTAGACCGGGTCCACCGCTCCCTTTCCGAATACACTTACCGATGCCCCTTTGCTCAGGGGAAGCGCTCCGTTCTCATTGCGGAGCAGGACAATCCCTTCCTGCTGGATCCTGACGCCCAATTCAGAGCTGTCCCGCGCCAGCTCCTCCGGATCGCTGTAATCAGTTTCAAAATATTGCGGCCCCTGCTCTCCTCCCTCTGTATAATTCTTCTGTCCGAGAGCAAGACGGATCATCTGCTCGTTATCGGATGTGACCTTGCTGCCGAGAATCGAAGCAGTCAGCAGTACGGCTGCAAGGAGGAACGCCTTTATGCCGGCTGAACGCATTTTTATCTGCCTGCTCTGCATTCTTCGCAGTTTTTTCTCCGAAGCCGAAACGCTCTGCCGCGCTTCCTCCCCCTTGCTCCGTTTGGATTTTTCCGTTCCCGTGTTATTCATAGAGTACCTGATCCGCTCCTTTTATAGTCAGTATGTCTGTAATCTATTGTAATACGAAAATGTTCTTTTTTCTCCATAAATATCTATGTAAAGGTGCATCCTCTCTTTCAGCTGCATGGTATAATGTTCAGGGTGAATCTTGTCTGTTTACACTATCTTTACAATGTCGGGCTGGCAGCGCTTACACGCGTCTGTGATAATAAAAGTATTATTATGGCAGCTGTCTGTTTCGACATGGAGGTAAGAATGATTTATTGTGTGGAAGATGACCACAGCATCCGAGACCTTATGATCTATACGCTGACGATCGCCGGCTTTGAAGCGCATGGCTTTGCCGACAGCGAACAGTTTTGGAAAGCCATGCAGGGCACCGAACTGCCGGAGCTGATCCTGCTCGATATCATGCTGCCCGGAGAAGACGGGATCTCCATCCTCAGAAAGCTCAGATTCGCGTCTTCGACTGCCACGATCCCGGTGATCATGGCCACTGCGAAAGGCAGCGAATATGACAGGGTCATAGGGCTTGACCTGGGCGCCGACGATTATCTGTGCAAACCCTTCGGCATGATGGAGATGGTCTCAAGGATCAAAGCTGTCCTGCGCCGTACTTCCATGAGTGAACAGCGAAAGATCCTGTCTTACGGCGCGATCACAATGGATCAGGCCAGGCATGTCGTCATGGCTGACGGAAGAGAGATCTATCTCACCCTCAAGGAATATGACCTTCTCAAGCTCTTCTTGGAGCATATCGGGATGGTCTTTACCAGGGATCAGCTGCTAAGCTCCGTATGGAACCAGGATTATTCCGGTGAGACAAGGACCGTGGACGTCCACATCGGCACGCTACGCACCAAACTGGGGGAGAGCGGCGAGGCGATCCGGACTATACGCGGCGTCGGCTACCGCCTGGGATAAAGATATCAGAACTCGGATAACACAGGGGGGATGTCCCCCGCTGAGTTATATGATGCACACGCGTGCGGAAAGGTAGATGTTGCCTTTCAGGCAACCCGCACGC
>JBGUJH010000160.1:0-22205 GCA_045113775.1 Lachnospiraceae bacterium
GAGCGGATTTGACTATGCCCGCAACTTCGGCATTCGCTATCATGACCTGCCGGAAGGTGCGGACGACTCATTCTTCCTCTGCAAAGAACTGATCCCGGGGTACCTCGACGGCATTACCGGCGTATATCAGACTCCTCAGGGCTACTATGTGAATGATGCGGACGTGGAGACATTTGACCAATCCTTTCCTCCAAAGCAGAAACTGAAGCTGCCCGGCCAGATTTTCTGAACGATATGGTGAAGTAAACAAACGACCTCCGGGGCGGTCTGTAGACAGGTGTCGACAGACTACCCCGGAGGTCGCTTTTTGTTTTCGGAGATCGCTTTTCACTTGTGTCTGTAGTACGCGAACATATACTGCTGGAAAATCCCGTTATAAGGCGAATATTTCTCATAGGGATAGCCGTTCGGGTATTGCTCTTGCAGGACGCGCTTGATCCAGACGTCGACCGGGAAGGCGTTGACATGATGCAGACCGAAAAGTGAGACGCAATTTGCCACTTTGGTTCCCACGCCAAATAATCCGGTCAATGCATTAACCGTGGCAGCTTCGTCTGCAGTGAAGAGACTGTTCAGATCAATGTCCCCATTTGAAACTGCTTCTGCGGCTGCGTGCACATATTTGCACCGATACCCCAGTTTACAGGATTTCAGGTCGTTTTCGGGAAGTGCCGCCAGTGCACCGGGCTCCGGAAATGCGTAAAATTCTGCTCCTCTGGAGTCAATCCTCTTTTCTCCGCACATCCCCGCGAGCAGCTCTACAGAGTTTCTGATCGCCGGGATATTCCTGTTCTGTGAGATGATAAATGTGATCAGCATCTCCCAGGGATCCTGCCGCAGAATGCGAATACCTTTCTCCTGTTCTGCAGCCTGCCATAGAAAGGGATCTTCCTGTGGATCGATCCGCCCGCGTATATTTTGATAGTTCTCCCGCAGGTCAAAATATTCACGCCACAAGGTGTCGAATTCTTCTTCCGAACACTCAAACTCATATCGGTCATCGCCCAGCGGTGTTATATATAAACAGGCTTTTCCGGCAATGATCCGCCAGGTTTCACCTTCCTTTTTCTCCCAGCGGAAGCATTGACCGCTCTGTGCGATCCGGTCCGGGTCAAAATCATCCGTTATATGTATGATCACTTTTTTTCCTCACTTTCCGCTTGTTTGCTCAATTTTATCAACCGGCATATATTTGGTCAATTTGGTTTCCGTAGGAACGTATTCCTGCCGGTAGGTATCGAACGACCTCTGGGGTAGTTTGTCGACGGTTGGTGATTATTCCACTCCTGTCCACGAACCACCCCCCGAACCACCCCAGACCCCCCCAGCCCCCCCAGAGGTCGCTTCTAACAACAGAAGTCAATACACAAACTACCCCAGAGGTCGCTCGCGGCTACATAAATCAATAATTATTTATCGTAATTCGATAAATAATTATTGACTTCACTGCCAGTGGATGCTATTGTCATACTATAGTAAGGTGCAGAGAACAGGACAGGCAGCGACTGCCGGATCCGGAAAGGACGTTCATCTATGAAACAGGATGCATTGGCCAAATGGCTCAAATTCATAATTGTGGGGGTCGGCTTCTGCGGCCTGCTCACTTATACCGTCATCATGCCGCAGTTTGCGGCATATCTCGTCCGCCAGAATTCTATGCTGGAGAAGAATGTATTGCCTTGGCTGATCCTCATCTGGATCAGCGCGATTCCCTGCTATGCAGTTCTTGTTCTCGGATGGAAAATCGCGGACAATATCAGCAAGGACAGATCATTCTCCTATGAGAATGCCGAATACCTGAAGTGGGTGTCCTATCTTTCCATGGGTGATTCTGTTTTTGTCTTTCTGGCGAATATCATTTTCCTGCTGCTCGATATGTCAGCAGCCGCAGTAATGCTGGTCATCTGTATTATTGTCTTCGCCGGAATATCCATATCCATCTGCGCCGCAGCCCTTTCTCATCTGGTGGCCAAAGCGGCGGAAATAAAAGAGGAGAACGATCTTACCGTGTGAACTACCCGCCGCTTTCGTTAAGCATAGAAGACGGGATTCTGATAAATGAGGGGGAAGAACCATGGGCCGTCTGGTTTTTAATATAGATGTCATGCTGGCAAAGCGCAAAATGAGCGTGACGGAACTTGCAAACCGCGTGGGTATTACACTCGCGAATATGTCGATCCTGAAGAACGGCAAGGCCAAGGCGATCAAAGTGTCAACGATCGAGGCACTTTGCGAGATCCTTGACTGCCAGCCCGGGGATCTGTTTGAGTATGTGAAAGATTCTGAGGAGGAATGATCCTATGGAAAACGAAACCGGAAAACTGTCTTTTGACAAGCTGTTTTTGCTGAGCGGCATTTACGCCCTCTTTTACACGGTATGTTTATACAGGAACAAGATGGGCATCACATTCCCTGTTTTCGCCCTGGGAACAGCGGGGCTTTTCCTGTATTATCTGCGCCTGACCGGACGCACTCTGAAGAAGGGGTCTGCCCCTTATCTGGGAGGAATTCTGCTCCTGGGGCTCAATGTATGCCTGACAAGCAACGAGACTGTTATCCTTTTTGACAAGGGTTTTATTTTTTTGCTCTTTTTTATGCTTTTCCTGCACAATTTGTATGATGATTCGGCTTGGGACGTGTCAAAATATGCCCTTTCCCTGTGTGGCTGCGTCCTCTCTACGGTGAAATTTCTGCCAAGACCGGGTAAGGATCTGGGCGAATACCTCAGAAGCAGGAACAGAGAAAGCGCAAAAAATAGTGGCGCCACAGCTGAAACCACCTCAGAGGTCGTTTCTCCCGCGCAAGGGATCTCTTCTGACAAAACTACCTCAGAGGTCACTTCCCAAGTAGTCGCAAATGCCGCCGGCCACGTGAACTCCGCCGCTCTTTATGTCCTGATCGGACTTGGAATTTCACTGCCGCTGCTTGCAGTGATACTGCCCCTTCTTCTGTCCTCGGATGTTATCTTTCTTGACTTTTTTGAGAGTATCTTCGATTTTGGCATAGAAGTCGACCCGGGAGAACTGCTCTTCATGATGTCTGCTGTTTTTGTGGTGTCTTATGGAATGCTCTGCCGATTCGGACAGCCCATGAAGTTTGTAGCGGCCCCGGTCTCTGATAAACGCAGATACAGCCCAATCATTGCGATTACTGTCAACGTGGTGCTTCTGTGTGTGTACCTTGTGTACTGCGGCATACAGGTGATTTACCTGTTCATGCGCCGGGGTGCGCTGCCTGAGGGCTATACATACAGCAGTTATGCGCACGAAGGCTTTTTTCAGCTTGTATTCGTCTGTATGATCAATATCGTGCTCGTCCTGATCTGCAGGAAATATTCCGCGGACAACCTTGTGCTCAAATCTCTGCTTTGCCTGATCAGCGCCTGTACCTACGTGCTGATCGCCTCCGCGGCATATCGGATGTATCTGTATATTGACGCGTACAAGCTGACATTCCTGCGTCTATATGTTCTGTGGGCTTTGGCTGTCATGGCCGTGGTCATGGCGGGAATTATTGTTTATCTGTTCCTGCCCCGTATGCCCTTTGCGAGATTTACCGCCGGCGTACTGGTGAGCCTCTGGATGATCTTCGCCTACGCAAAGCCGGACTATCAGATCGCGGCTTACAACATACAGTACCATGACGATGATTCCTATATTATGCAGCTGTCTTTTGACGCGGTACCTGCTATTGAGAAATATGATAAGAGCGGGAAACTTCTTTCCAATTATTTCGATTACGGATATTACCCGTACTACGAGAGCTCTTGGACAGGAGGTGCGCTGCAAGGAAAGAAAAAATCCCTGCGCACGTGGAATTATTCACTCCGGAAAACATACAGGATCTACGACAAATATAATGCGGAGCAGAAAAACGAAATGTGAATACCCGGTGTAACGTGAACGACCTCTGGGGTAGTTTGCCACGCAAACAACCCCAGAGGTCGTTTCTTACTCTATCATATCAAAACCCAAGCTCCGCAAGCCAGCTGCTGACGGATTCCCTCGCTTTCTCCTGATTATTCTGGGCTTCGTTTCCTTCAATAGCCAGTCCCTTTCCTACGGTCGAGTTCGGGCAGGCGCCCGCAAGTTTCTCATCAAACCCGGAGAGTCCGCTTCCTTCATGAGTGGAGAAAGGAATGAGTGTTTTTCCGGAGAAATCATTGTTCTCAAACACCGTATACATGATCATCGGCCAGTCACCCCACCATACAGGAGCACCAATGAAGATCATGCTGTATTTTGACAGATCCGGCAGTTCCCCGCTGTATGCAGGGCGGGCGTTGTCGTTTTGCTCCTGCTTTGCCACATCAGTCAGGGCCTCATAGGTCATAGGATAGTGGTCGTCAGCGGGCAGGACCTCGAACAGGTCAGCGCCTGTCTGCTCCGCGATCATCTCCGCTACGATCGCCGTGTTGCCTTTATCGATGACGCCGACTACATACTGCTCTCCTGTCCGGGAGAAATAGAGGACCAGGGTGTCAGAAGACACTCCGGATTCTCCCTGCGGAGCCTCCGCTTCTGCTTCTTTCACTTCTGTCGTATCTGCATTTTCCGCTGCGGCGGCCGGTTCCTGCGTATCCGTCTGGGAATCAGTTTTCTCAGCCGCATCAGCCGAAGCTGTTTCTGTTTCAGTTACAACTGCCTCTTCCTGAGCTGCATCTGTGTTTTCCTGTGTTCCTGCCTGTGCGGACGTACTGCCGCAGCCTGTCAGCATCAGAACTGCTGTTAAAATAAGTGCAATTCCTTTTTTCATATTCGCCTCCTGTTGTGGGTGATGTCACGAATTTACGATAATCCAAACCCCGTCCCGCTTCTCATATTGATGCATACCTTTCATGCGGAAAGTTCCTCTCGCGCCATAGGCATCGGCATTCAGGACGGAAGAATAAGTGATCTGCGCTTTCTCCCCGTCCACTTTGATCACCGGATCTGCGATCCCAATGGTATAGTAGGAAAGACTTCCGTCAGCTACATCGGCAAAATACTCTTCTCTCGTCTGCTGCAGGCACTTACCAAAAGACAGCCGGCTAAGACCAGCATCAGCAGTTTTTCTTTCATCATTTCTGTTCGAATGTCGGCCTCCAGGACGCAAATCCCGCAAGCGCCTCATCGGTCCTTATATAGTAGCGGACCCCTTTGTTGAGCTTAGCGATCTCAGCCATCTCTTCGTCCGTAAGAGTGAAGTCAAAAATATCCATGTTGTCACGGATATGGTCAACATTCTTGCTGCCGGGGATCACTACAAATCCCATCTGCGTATGCCAGCGAAGAATGACCTGGGCCGGAGTCTTGCCGTATTTCTGTGCCAGCTTTGCGAAAACCGGCTCATTGATCAGAGACTTGTCGCCGTGTCCCAGCGGATACCAGCTCATGAGTCTGATGTCATATTTATCCAGAGTTTTTCTGAGCTCGTCCTGGGCAAAATAGGGATGCGCCTCCACCTGAATGAACTGCGGTACGATCTCCCATTTGGTCTGCAGTTCCTCGATATATTTGCCTTCGAAATTGGAGATGCCGATGCTCCTGGCCTTGCCTTCCCTGTAAGCTTTCTCCAGCTGCCTGTATCCGGCCATCCAATTGCCCGCGGGCTGGTGGATATATAAAAGGTCCACATATTCCACGCCGAGGCGCTCCAGCGTCTCATCGACGGCGTTTTCATTTTCATATTCGCTGGGCCAGAGCTTTGTGGAGAGGAAAACATCCTCACGCTTTACGCCGCTTTCCTTCATTCCGCGTCCAACAGCTCGCTCGTTTACATAAGCATTGGCAGTATCAATCAGGCGATAGCCCATTTTCAATGCTTCCCTTACGCTGTTCTGCGCTTCAGCGGGAGAAAGCATGAACGTTCCGATTCCAACCACAGGGCATTTTGCTCCGTTATTCAGTGTGATGTATTCCATGGTGAGCTCCTTTCTTGTGTTTGAGTGACCTCTGGGGTGGTTTTGTGCGTTGAGCGGCCTCGTGTTGCGTGACCTCTGGGGTAGTTTTGCGACGATTACATCAGCCCGTTCGCTTTCAGCCAGCGCTCCACACTGCTCTTGGAACCTGCTGCCGCGCTGCCGGTAATGGGCAGGCCCTTCTTGACATTAGCTCCGGGGCAGGTCTTTTTGATCTCGCGCTCGCTCGATCCCATGCCGCTTCCTTCGTTGGTGCAGAGCGGAAGAATGGTCTTACCCGAGAAATCGAAGTTCTCCAGGAAGGTGTAAACTGCCATCGGCATCGTTCCCCAGTAATTCGGATAAGCCAGGATCACAGTGTCATACTCATCGATGCTCTCCGGCATGCTGACAAGCTCAGGGCGGGCCTTTGCCCGAAGATCCTTCTTGGCTTCCTCGATACAGGTCATGTATACAGGGGAGTAGGGATTCTTCATCTCAATCTTAAATGTATCTGCCGGAATCAGGTCCTTTATGATACCCGCTACGATCTCGGTATTTCCGACTTTCACATAGCGCATCGCGCCGCCAAAATAGTTCTCATCTGCTCTTGAAAAGAATGCGATCAATGTCTTTGCCATTTTTCTGTCCTCCTGTTTGATCTTCTTTTTTTATAATTGTCTTTTTAGTCCCAACCTGCCGGTCGGTTTTCATCACGTTTTTCGTTTCTTTATGATCTCATTTTAACCGGCTTGTTATTGTAAAGTCCAATTCAAACACTATATAATTAATTTAAATATTAAATAACAGGAGGCTGTTATGACTACGAAACAAATCGACTATTGTATTGAAGTGGCCCGCACTCTGAACTTCAGCCGGGCGGCTGACAACCTTTTCGTCAGCCAGCCGACCTTTTCTTACCAAATCAAACTTCTTGAGGAGGAAGTGGGCTTCACGATCTTCGAGCGGACCGGCAAAGGTGCAGCGCTCACGCCGGCCGGCGCCCAGTTCGTTTCCTTTCTCACTTCCATGCGGGAGGACCTAAAACGCGCCATAGAGCAGGGGCAGAATTTCAGCGCCAAGTACAGGGACAGTATTTCCATCAGCCTGATGGTAAGGCAGGCCGTCTATTTCCTGCCGGAAGCTATGCGCCTCTTTGCGGAGACCAATCCTGAAATCCAGATTCTTCCGGTTTTCCAGTATGAAGGCGGCTTGGAACCGTTTCTCCGAAATGAGGTCGATATCCTGTTTGCTTTAAAGGAACAGACCAGGCAGATTCCCGGTATCCATGTCCACGATCTCTTTGAGAGCCACATCTACCTGATTGCGCAGCGGGATGACCCTCTCGCAGAGAAAAATCTGATCACAGGGGAAGACCTGTATGGCCGAACCCTGATGGTAGGCGGCGGATCACCTCCTGCGCTGAAAGCAGTCCAGCACAGGCTGATCGGAACAGGGAAGATCGACTATTTCAACAGCGCGGACCACGACACGACTCTCACCAATGTAGCTGCCGGGCGGGGCGTCTGCCTTGCACCGGGATTCCTCAATGATCACAGCGGGCAGTTCGCCTGGATTCCCTTTGACTGCCGGGAGAGCTTTTCCTGCGTTCTCTGCACCCACAGAGATGATAATCGGCCGGGCGTCACTGCATTCCTGAATACGCTGAAGAAGCTGTATAAGGACGCAGTTGCGTTTCCGTTGTAAAAAAAAGGGCATGCATAAACCATAAACGACCTCTTTTGGGCAGCTTGTTCATTGGTTGGATTATATGAGGCGTTTTGAATCACTGTGCCTCCATGCCAAAACTACAGATCAGCTCGCTTTGGCAAAATTCAGCTTGATTTTAATATGAGTTGGATCATATGCGGGGTTCAGATGCCGGCAGCCTCCATCTTCACACTTCTACAAGCAGGCAAATGGAGGCACCTGAACAAAAATAATTGATATAATCCAACTCTGTTAAAAATAGCCTTATTTTCAGCAATATTTGCTGCCATCAGGCATTTCCCATGGGGGCCGGTCCAGAGAAAAAGTCTTGCATGATCCAACTTACCCACGACTTAATCCGACCTGCCTGCATATATGATAAAACTCCAATTGTACTGCTACAGAACGTGTCCTTGAAAGAAATATCTTGTATTACCAGTACATGCACAGGTGACCTCTAGGGTAGTTTTTTACAGATGGTCTCTACCGGGGTAGTTTTTTCATCACATGCAAAAACCGGGAACAGCCTCAAAGCTGTTCCCGGTTCTTTAGTCAACTTGTTTCACCAATTCTCATACCGCTCATGGCGATCAAGGTCTCGGATTCTCTGCATCTCAATTTGTTTTCACCGACTCTTACTGCAAATACTGATTGAAGAACGCCTCCAGCTTGTCGAACGGAATCGCGTTCTTGCCGCCGCCGTCATAGAGATCAGTGTGGACCGCATCCGGAATGATCATCAGTTCCTTGTTATCTGCATATTTGCTGTCTTTGATCATGTTCGCATAGGCGTCCCGTGAGAAATAGCAGGAATGCGCCTTATCTCCGTGGATAATGAGGACCGCGCTGCGGATCTCATTGCTGTACTGCAGGATCGGCTGATTGATGAAGCTCTCGCAGCCGATGACGTTCCAGCCGCCGTTGGAATTGAGGGAACGGGCATGGTAGCCGCGTCCGGTCTTATAGTAATCATAGTAATCTTTCACGAAGAAAGGAGCGTCTTCCGGAAGGGGATCGACGACGCCGCCTCCCAGCTTATATTCACCGTTCTTCAGGTCTTCCAGCCTCTGGGCACACATGGCTGCCTTCGCCTGGTAGCGCGCTTCTTCGCTGTCTGCAGAGTCAAAATATCCCTTAGCATTTACACGGGTCATATCGTACATGGTAGAAGCCACCGTTGCCTTGACACGTGTATCGAGAGCCGCTGTATTGAGGGCCATTCCGCCCCAGCCGCAGATTCCGATGATACCGATTCGGTCGGGATCGACTTTATCGCACAGGGACAGAAAATCAACTGCCGCCATGAAGTCTTCGGTATTGATGTCCGGAGAGGCCATGTAGCGCACATTTCCGCCGCTCTCACCGGTAAAAGACGGATCAAAAGCAACCGTAACGAATCCACGCTCCGCCATGGTCTGGGCATACAGACCGGAGCACTGCTCTTTGACGGCGCCGAAGGGGCCGCTCACCGCAATAGCCGGAAGCTTTCCTTCCGCGTTCTTGGGAACGTACATATCTGCTGCTAACGTGATGCCGTATCTATTCACGAAAGTCACTTTGCTGTGATCGACTTTATCGCTTTTCGGGAAGGTCTTGTCCCATTCTTTTGTGAGCGTGAGTTCTTCTTTTCTGATCATGATTTTTCTCCTTCTTGCTTATATTGTAGTGCTTTTACTGTAGTGCTTTTGCTGTCTGCCGGATCAGGAAATCCAGGCAGTCCACTTTTCGCTGGCTCTCATGGAGCTCCTCCATCCGGTTGCACCGACAGGTCCGGAAGTGGCGGATCAGGGCTTTTGCATCGCCTGATTCATAGAGCTGCTTTGCTTTTTCCACTTCACCGTCTTTGCACCCGGCATCCCGGAGGTTTGTGAGTATTTTTTCCAGTTCGTCCTTCATGTGTGGTATCTCCCATACACTTCTTTGCTGTCTGTGAGCTTATTATAGGTGCTTAACAGATACCTCGCTAATGGGTATAATTAATAACGTGATATTCTTATTTGGCATATCATATGTAACAGATACCCCATAAGTAACAGATACCCCAGAGGTCGTTTTGGCCCTCATGAGCGAAAGATACCCCAGAGGTCGCTTTGACCCTGAGTGAAAGGTACCCCAGAGGTCGCTTTTACCCGAGGTCGCTTTTACCCAAAGGAGGAAGAGCATGGAGATTCGGACTTTGAGATACTTTCTGGCAGTGGCGAGAGAAGAGAACATGTCCCGGGCAGCAGAACTGCTGCATGTGACGCAGCCGACGCTGTCCAAGGCGCTGAAAAGCCTGGAAGAAGAGCTTGGCAAAAAATTGTTTACCCGGCACAGCTTCAGCATTGCCCTGACAGAGGAAGGCGTGCTGCTGCGTGACCGGGCAGAGGACCTGGTGTCCATGGCAGATAAGATCGAGCAGGAATTTCTGTCCTTGGATGACATCACAGGAGGAGAACTTTATTTTGGCCTCGCAGAGTCCTGGCAGATCCGATACCTTGCCCGGGAAATTCGGAAATTCAAAAAAGCGTATCCAGATCTTCGATACCATATCACCAGCGGTGATACGGAACAGGTCACGGAGAAGCTGGACAAGGGCCTGTTGGATTTTGCCGCGATCTTCGAGATCCCGGATGTAAGAAAATACAACTACATCCCGTTCCCGGAAGCCGACTATTTCGGGGCTGTCGTCCCGGCAGATTCGGAATTGGCAGGGAAAGAACACATTACTGCAGAAGACCTGGCAGGGCTGGCGCTGTTCACGTCTGAACAGAGCTGGGAAAACGACATCCGACCCTGGGCAAAAGATCAATTCCCGCGACTGCACCTGGAGGGCTCCTTCCGTTTGGCCTATAACGGCTCCATGTTCGCCAGGGAAGGCCTGGGAATCCTGCTGACGCTGAACAATCTGATCGATACCTCTCCGGGCAGCGGTCTGGCCTTCCGGCCGCTCTGCCCGCATCTGGAAATGAAGATGTATTTAATCTGGAATAAGTACCAGAGCTTCACGCCTATCGCGGAGAGATTCCTGAAACAGATAGAAACGTCCTTTACCAAATAAAAGCCTCAATAAAAATACCTCTGGGGTGGTTTGTTCAAAATCACCCCAGAGGTCATTTTCTCAAAATCGGCGTACGCAAGGTTGTTGCAAATATCAGTATTTACTCTGCTCCGACTTCCCCGGAAATACCTTAATCAGATAGAATACATATCCTCCCAGAACGACGAAGATCAACACGAGATTCAACACCATTTCTATCTGTGGGCCAAAGCTCCCATCTGCTTCGAATACTTTGAGCGCATTATTTGCCGAATGGAAAATAATACACGGAACAAGCGATTTCCCATAATAGAAGATCAGCACGAGCACGAATCCTACCAGAACGGCAAATACGATCTGGATCACATTCGAAGCCGGATCCTTTCCGCTTCCGTTGAAGAGATTAACGATATGCCCGATGCCAAAAGTCAGCGAAGATACGATGATCGCCTTTTTCAGGTCGTCTTTTTCCATTGCCCTGAACAGGAGTCCTCGGAAAATGACTTCCTCCAGAAAACCGACACAGCACATGCTGATCACATACATGAGTGCATCCGGGAAGCCATATTGCAGCCCGATCCCGCCCCAGAAAGCGGACGACGCGATAATGACGAGCGGCAGGTAATACAAAAAATACTTTGCTGGAACTTTGGGCCTGCAAAAGCCGTATTTTTCGCTCAGGTTATTGTTTCGGATCCAGAAAAACAGAACCAGGGACATCACAATCTGCAGCACAGCCGTTACAGATTTCACTATTCCAATGGACATGGAAAGCTGATCCGCATAACTGCTCAGTACAACGTAGGCAACGATCCACAGGATCGCAAAAGTGATCTCGCTCTTTTGATACAGTTTAGTCATTACTATTTTTACCTTTTCTTATTCCTTCCTCGATCATTGTCAATGATTTTCGAATTGCATCAGGATCGTACTTCATACCATTTTTTCACTTGAGGTCCATATTATTTAGATCATATCTCGAATGCGCTCAATGAACATCTGCACTGCCGGAGAGAAGACCTGGTACTTCTTCCAGATCAGGTACCCGGCATTTTTCCTCTGCGGAATGAGCGGCCGCATGCAGAGCCGGCTGTCCCCGGTCGTGTTGATCAGCTTGTCGAAACAGATGGCGTAACCCAGCCCGTCTTCCACGAGCAGTGAGGCGTTATAGACAAGGTTGTAAGTGGCAATGACATTGAGCGATGCCCCCACTCCGACTCCTGTTAAATACGGCTCAGCTGCTCTTGAAATAATGACCGGAAGTCCCTCCAATTCTGAGAGACGGATCTCCGATTTTTCTGCGAGAGGGCAGTCTTTTGGCATCAAAAGGCCAAAAGAGTCCTCGGCCGGCAGCTCGATGGACTGATACAGTGTATGGTCCACATCAGTGAAGATGAGCGCAAAATCGATCAGGCCGTTGTTCAGCTCATCCATCAGATCATGCGTGTCTCCGCTGATGATATGGAAACGTATATCCGGATGTTCCTCGGCGATACTCGCCGCAGCCCGGGACAAGTAGTGAAAAGCCCAGGACTCCCCTGCGCCGATCCGCACTGAGCCCGAGATATGGTTTTTGATCTGTGAGATCTCATCCTCGGTCATCTGCATCAGGCGCACAATCTCTTCTGCCCTTTTCCGGAGCACCATTCCTTCCTCTGTAAGTGTGATCTTCCGGTTTCCGCGAACAAAAAGTGTTGTGCCAAGCTCATCCTCCAGTTCCTTCATCTGGCGCGACAGAGACGGCTGGGCAACGTGAAGGGCCTGGGCAGCTGCAGAGATTGTACCTTCCCTTACCACAGCCAGATAATATTGCATTGTTCGTATATCCATATCTATAACCCCTCCTTCACCTTCCTATCCAACTTTAGCATGGGAGTGTATATATAACAAGTATTTGATTATAGGAACGCGCCCCGAATATAATAGAGACATAACAGAGACAACGATTCAAAGGAGCTATAATATGAGAAATAAGTTAATCAGCATCATAGCGATATGCATGAATGTCCCGGACGCGGACAAAAAAGTGCCGCTGGTGATCTTTTCCCACGAGCTGGGGAACGATCATACATCCGGTGTGCGCTATGCGGAACGATTAGCTGAGGCCGGCTATGCGGCATACGTCTTTGATTTCTGCGGCGGCACTGTCGGCGACTGGATCCATGTCGGAAAAAACTACATCTCCGATCTGTGGAAGGTGGATTTCAATCAGCTGCTCTCTTCCTATCAGGGGCACATGCTGCTCCTTCATGGCGACAAGGACAGTACCGTACCGCTCTCCTACTCTGAGGAAGCCAAAGAGATCATCCCGGACTGCGAGTTCTATGTGATCAAGGACGGCGGACACGAGTTTTTCGGGCAGCCGTTTGAGGATGCGATGGGATATATTCTGCCTTATTTGGAAGGACAATTGAATCATTGAGTAAAAGTGACCTCCGGGACAGTTTGTGTACCTGTCAGCAAACTACCCCGGAGGTCATTTAATTCCTTATTTGTTTTTACCTGCAGTAGTATTCGATGGCTTTGGAAGCAAACTCGGCTGTGCCCTCTCCTCCGAAGCTGTCGATATTTTTAGTAAAGTCACCGCCCCCGGAGTACATCTTTCCAAGCCCGCTCAAGATCTCATTCGTACAAGTGTACATGTGCTCGGTGATGTAGTCCTGAAGCTTTTTCACTAACGCCTGCGCTTCGCCGGATGCCGGGTCGGACTTACGGATCGCGCCGAACTCCGCAAAGATATCGATCATCCCCTGATAGATCTTCTTATCTTCTTCCTTTGTCCGTCCCTTCGCTTTTTCTTCGTATTCCTTATAGGCAGGTGTTTGGCCCCAGGAAGCTTTGGCCTGCGCCGCATATTCGTCTAATTTTCTTGTGTCAAATGCATCAAATTTCAAATTTCTCACCCCCAAAAGTTTTATTTCCTCAGCAAGTTCGATCAGGTTCTCGATGTGTTCCTTCTTCAGCTTCAGGAGCTCGATCTGCTGGCCAAGCGCTTTACTCCTGTCAAAATCCGGACTTCCGATAATCTCTTTGATCTCTTTCAGAGGGAATTCCAGTTCTCTGAAAAGAAGGATCTGCTGCAAGGTTTCCAAAGCCGCATCGTCATACAGCCGGTAGCCCGCTTCCGTGTACTTCGCCGGATGGAGCAGCCCGATCTTGTCGTAATACTGCAGGGTGCGTATACTCACGCCTGTCAGTTTGCTCACTTCGTTCACAGTCATCATAACTCATCACTCCCTTACATCTGGTAAGTCTACTGTAAACTATGACGCAGCGTAAGGGTCAATACATTTTTCAAAAAAAGGGGCTGCCTGGAAGGCAGCCCGCATGCGGAGCAACGGCTCGCTCAGTGAGCCTTAAATTTACTTACCGTAACCCAGCGCCCACGGAATCCCCAATGAGATCGCAGGAATAAATGTGATCAGAAGTAATGCAATGACCATGAAGGCGTAGAAAGGAAGCATTTCCTTTACGACCTTCTCCATCGGCTCAAAGGCCTCCGGGTATTTGCGGTGCATGGCTCCTATGGATGTGGTACTCTGCTGCTACGCTTTATAGATTGCTCAAAAGCGGGACTATGATCTCTGGAACAAGCCGCTGGAAGCCATTCTCAATCAGAATAAGAAGCTCTCTAAAGAGCAGCTGCCTGCTCCGGCTGCTCGGCGAATGACTAAACGAATGACAATTAAAGAACGACAGCAAAAGAAACGGAGGTACTGACAGCATGGAATACACAAGACTTGGAAACAGTGATTTAAACGTATCCCGGATCTGCATGGGATGCATGGGCTTCGGAGATGCCGGACGCGGCCAGCACAGCTGGACTATCGATGAAGAACATACAAGAGAAATCATTAAACGCGGACTGGATCTGGGCGTCAACTTCTACGATACGGCCATCGCTTATCAGAGCGGCACAAGCGAACAGTATGTCGGCCGGGCGCTCCGCGATTTCGCAAAACGCGAGGATGTGGTCGTTGCCACCAAATTCCTTCCCCGGACACAGGAATAGATCGAGCGCGGCATCAGCGGTCAGCAGCATATCGAGAACATGATCGATACAAGCCTTCACAATCTCGGAATGGACTATGTGGATCTCTACATTTATCACATGTGGGACTGGCAGACGCCGATCGAAGACATCATGGACGGCTTGAACCGCATAATGAAAGCGGGGAAGGCCAGATATATCGGTATCTCCAACTGCTTTGCCTGGCAGATCGCCAAAGCTAATGCTCTGGCAGAAAAGGAAGGCTTTGCTAAGTTCGTTTCCATCCAGGGCCACTACAACCTGATCTTCCGGGAAGAAGAAAGGGAAATGGTCCCCTACTGCAAGGAAGAGAATATAGCCCTTACGCCTTACAGCGCACTGGCGTCCGGCAGGCTTTCCAGGCTTCCCGGAGAAGGCGGAACAAAACGCGCACAGGAAGATACCTACGCGAGATTCAAATATGACGCAACGGCGTCCCAGGATAATGTAATCATCGAACGCGTGGCCGAGCTTGCCGCAAAGCACGGCGTGACCATGACAGAAGTCTCCCTCGCCTGGCTCCTTACAAAGGTTACCTCCCCTGTGGTGGGAGCGACCAAGCTTCACCATATTGAAGGCGCGGCAAAAGCCGTGGACCTGGCACTCACACCGGAAGAGATCGGGTATCTCGAAGAGCCTTACGTGCCCCATCCTCTGGCCGGCGTCATGGCACAGAACAAACCTGCGGCAGCAAAAGAAAAACATGTCTGGTCGACCGGTGACCAGAAAATCGGAAAGTAAACTAAAGAAATGACGGAAATGAAGTGCCCTATGAAAAACTCCCTCTTATCGATCGCTGTTTCTCTTACAGCAATCCTCCTGCTTACCGGGTGCGGCGGAACCGGTGCAGGAACAGACGCAAGCCCTGAGCCGGCAACAACTGCAATAGCCGCTGAAACAAGCGAAACCGATGAAAGTGTTCCTGCTGCAGAGACACCTGAAGCCGAAGTATCTGATACCGGAGCACCTGATTCCGGAGCTTCCGAGACCGGAACAGCCGAGGCTGCTTCCTCCGAAAGCCCTGCTGTTTCAGGATCACCGACTGTATATTTCACCTCCGACATCTCCGCGGAAGGACTGGTAAAGATTTACGAGGCCCTCGGCTGGACTCCTTCCGGAAAGACAGCTGTCAAAATATCGACCGGCGAACCGCCTGCCAGCAACTATCTGCGCCCCGAACTGATCGGGGATCTTGTCCGGAAACTGGATGGTACCATTGTGGAGTGCAACACAGCCTACGGCGGCTCCCGCGCCAGTTCCGATATGCACAGACAGGTGGCAGAAGATCACGGCTTCACCGCCATTGCCGATTTCGACCTGATGGACGAAGAAGGCGAGGTCGAATGGCCCGTGACCGGAGGCAGCAGGCTGGATAAAGTGATCGTAGGCAGTCACGCGGAAAACTATACGGATTGGGTGATCCTGTCCCACTTTAAGGGACATGCTATGGCAGGTTTCGGCGGCGCGATCAAGAATGTCGGGATCGGCATTTCTTCTCCCAGCGGGAAGGTCTATGTCCACAGTGCCGGAACAAGGACCAGCGGCAGCATCATGAACAGCGACCAGGACGCGTGGCTGGAGGCGCTTGCCGAAATGGTGACCGGCTTCCGCGACCATGTCGGCGAGGAGCATATCATCTACATCAACGTTATGAACCGTCTGTCGGTGGACTGTGACTGTGACGGCCATCCGGATGAGCCCGATATCCATGACATCGGTATTTTGGCAAGTTCTGATCCTGTGGCAGTGGACCAGGCCTGCATAGATCTGGTCTATCAGGCGGAGGACAATGCGGCTCTTGTGGAACGGATCGAGAGCCGGAACGGACTGCATACACTGGAGCACGCGGAAGAGATCGGCCTCGGCAGCCGCTCCTATGAACTGGTCAATATCGATGAGTGATCCCGCTGCGCGAGCCATGATGTTCCATTCTATGCCGAAGGAACTGCGGGAGATCTTTTCATCTGCAAATTGACTGCTCAGAAGAGACGTGCCCCTAAGATAACCACATTTGGATCGTTTTGAGTGTTTTGAGTCGATCTGCCCCCATGGAAATTTGCTGAAACACTGAAATAAACACATTTTACTGCCTATTTCATGCCAAGTTGGATCAAAACGTATAAATTAAAAGAGTTGGCCTCCATACACATGTAACTGCATGCCATGGTCATGGAGGCCAACTCTTCAATATTTTTCCCTATGATCCAACTCTGCCTTGATTTATATAAGATCTGCCGACAAAGAAGCATTGTCATGGGGGCCGGCTAATAAATAAACTCTGTTATGATCCAACAGCAGAAAAGTTGATGACTCCGGACAAGTACCGGAATTACAACACAGGGCACCTATGGCTCCCAAACCGACACCGTAATGCTTTCAACCCGTAAATTCTGCGGTCTTGATCAATTTCAGTCTAAGAATATTTTCTGCAGGAAATTGTAGTGCCCCAGCGACCAGAAATCGCCGTCGTGGCCGTAGCCTTCCACAAGATCGTTCTGGTTGGGAATGCCCTTTTTGTCCATCACTTCGCCGTAGTAGGCGGTGACTTCGATATTCCAGGGATCTTCCGTGCCGACGGTCAGGTAGATGTAGCGAGGCATGGTCTCGGGCGATTCGATGACAAAGTCATCGAAGATCGGCCAGTTCCAATAGGTTCCCTCGTAGTAGGGTGTGGGAATAACGCCCGGGTCTGGAGCGAGGCTTGCGATGTACGCTATTTTGGACTGCCACTTGAACCCGGTGGCAAGAGAGGTCGTCGCGCCCTGGGAAACTCCGGAGACCGCTGTATTCAGACGGCCTGTCTTCACGGAATAACGCTCCTCAATGAAAGGCATGAGGTCGAGACCGATGTCATCGACGGTCTTGTCATAGGAGAGGCGCATCTCTTCCTCGGTCTTGGAATCCTTGTCCGCAAGGGGATCCGTGTACATGTCGACGCCGACAATGATCATCGGAACGGCCAGGCCCTCACTGAGCATGTTGCCGTAGAGCGTCTGCAGGCTTGCGCCTTCATAGACGTGGGTGTCATACATGCCGCCCCACCCGTGGATCATGTATAGAACGGGGTACTCCTGAGACTCGTCGTAACCGGCAGGCAGCAGTACATTGCAGTATTTGTTGTCGCCTGCAGTTTCTGAATAGTATTCCACGTCACTGTCAATCGTGCCGTAATCCACATCGTCATGCCTTTCGAGGAGTTCCTCGGGTACTGTGTCGTAAGTCTCCATGGCGTAGAGGTCGCGGAGACCGCTGTCGGCTGCTACAGCCTCGGTACCAGCGGAAGCATTTGACGCCTCATTTTCCTGAACAGGTACCTCTGCATTATCCGATGATGTATTTTCCTGCCCATCGGTTACCTGTGTGGATGCCTGAGCGGCATCCTGTGTTGTATTTTCCTGCGCTGTCGCCGCAGCGGATGCGGAACCGCAGGAAGAGAGGAGCACCGCACTTAACAGCAGGGTGCTTATCATTTTTAGTGAAGTTGTTCTCATTTCGCGTCCTCCAAACTGACTGTAATCGTCACATCTCCATTACTAAGAAGCTGAGTCATTCCCGCTTCATCCTGATCTGTGATATGTCCAAGCCTTGTATAAGCCCAGGAATTACTGCCGTAAAACACTACCATCTTATTTCCGGAATACAGGACAATGTCACCCGCTGATGTGGTCGTCTCTACATCATTTCTCGGAAGATTCGAACCGATCGATCCGACCTGCTCAAAACCGCCATACATGGACATCTCGATAGTGAGCGGCTCCTCTTCGCATAACTTACGAAGCGCCTCGACCGACTCATTATCTTCCCATGCTACTTCAACAACCGTATCGGCGATCTTCATCTGTAATGTTTTCACTGCTTCCTCCTCTGCTGTCTGTCCTTCGGAATCGGATCCTGTTATTTCTTCCGATTCGGTTTTCTGATCTTCTGAAGACGGTGCCTCATCTGTCACATTTACGCTTTCATCAACAACCTGTTGCTGAGCCCCGGTCAGAGCAGAAGAACTGATCTCCTCTGCTGCCGCTTCTGTGCCGGAAGCAGCACCGTTTTTACTATTTCCACAGCCGAGCAGAAAAACTGTCATTGCTGTGATCAATACATATGCAGCTACTCCTCTGTTTTTCATAAGCTTTATTTCCTTTCCTTTTGAGGAAATTATATCTATGGCTCTTAGAAATATCAAATATCTATAGTGCATATTTAGCTATTCATTTCTGTTATGTCTGATGAGTTTCTAAACTCTCTATGCGCCAAAAAGGTACTGCTGCATTGTCAACATAATGATAGATATATCGCATGATCTCGTGTATAATAAAAATTGAGGTATAACCTCGCCGTATAACTAAATATTTGTTCTTTGAGCAAAAGTACCTAAACGGCATTCGCTTAACCCGCATGGTGCTGCGCCGAAGCCATCCGGCTTCCGGGGCTGACAGAGAAATCGGTCGACCTTCCATTCTTGAAAAAAAGAGCATGAAAAATGACACTGCATGAGCGTTTTTCGTGCTGTGTCTTTTTTGTTGTTCAAATTATTGCGTACAGAAGAAATACAGAATAGTGAAAAGCGAAACCACCATACAAAAACCGCATATTGTCCTGTGCGCTCCCAGAAAGACCGGCAAGACTACGCTCATAAAGCGGATCATACAGGAAGCCGCAGCACCGGCAATCGGATCCCCGATGCCTGTCTACGGATTTCAGACAAAAAGATTTGCGGGTTCTGACGGAATAAATCGAATCTATATGTTTCCCGCCGACCGGGAGCAGCCAGACATCGTCACCCGGGAAGCACATTACATAGGAAGCACTCAAGGCCGTGTGATCGATGTCTGCACAGAGACCTTCGACACGTATGGTACTGCCCTGATCCGGTCAGCCCAGCCCGGCGGACTGCTCATCATGGATGAGATCGGCCATATGGAAAAGGATGCGTCCCGGTTTCTCCAGGCAATCTTGGAAGCACTGGACGGCGGCATCTCTGTCCTAGCCTCTGTAAGATACACCGCAGGCTCCATTGACTACCTCGAGCACATCAAACACCACCCGCGGGTGCAGCTGTACATGCTGACCGAGGAGAACCGCGATTCAGTTTACGAACAAGTCAGACATCACATTTTTGAAATCATTCCGGCAGAAAGGAGGAAATAGATCATGAAACGCTTTAGTCTCAGAAATCTTCTGTTTCTCACGCTTTGCTGCGACCTGGGGCTGTTCTCAAAGAGACTGATCGCTCCGGCTGCCAATATTTTGACTGATTTCCTGAGAATACCGGGGGGCATCGGCACGAGCTTTTCGCTGATGTTTCTCGTTGTCGCCGCCGAGCTGGTCCCCATTTTCGGGTGCGCCACCCTGATGAGCATCATACAGAGTATGATCGCCCTGTCGCTCGGCATGGTCGGCAGCATGGGCATCCTGTCGCCCATCGGCTACATCGTACCCGGCATAGTGATCGACCTGATCTTTCTGCTGTCGCGGAAAACCAGCCTTGGTACAGACCTCACACTGACGCTCGCCAACATGCTCGGGGCGGCATCCGCCGGCCTGGCCGCGAACTTCATCGTGTTCCACTTGCCCGGTATTCCTCTCGCACTCTACATCGTTGTGGCACTCGCAAGCGGTGCGGTGTGCGGCAGCTTTGCCGGCGTCCTGGCCAAAAGACTGCGCCCCGTTTTTTCAGCTTCGAGCAGCACCGGGTTCGAAGAACGGAATATTTCAGCGGTAAAACACGCGCCGAGAAACTAAAAAGACTTATCCGTGTATTCAATGGCTCGCCTTATGATCCTTGAAAATTATAATTAAAGGGGGAAATCAGAAATGCAAAAGAAAGTAATCGCCGGAATAATTGCCGTCCTGGTCTTTGTCGCCGCAGCGCTCGCCTTTGTCAACCGGAGCGGGGGCAAAAATGTTTCAGGCCTGGTCCTTGCCGGCGGCGGCAAAGAGGTCACGGTTGCCTGGGAAGATGTCGGAGCGCAGTCTTTTGACGGCGATCTTGTCAACGGTAAAGGCGAAGTATCACACCACGAGTACACCGGCGCAGAACTGCAGGCGCTGCTGCAGGCGAACGGCATCGAAGTCACCGATGCTTCCGTGATCACTGCCACGTCAGAAGACAACTATTCGGCGGAACTGACCGGCGCAGAGCTCCTCGAGGCCGGCAAAGTATATGTCGCGCTGACCGATGGCGGCAAGCAGATCGAGGGAATCGAAGGCGGACAGGGCGCGCAGCTCATCGTGTTCGGCGATCAGAACAGCAAACGTGCTGTGAGATATCTTAAGACGATCTCTGTTGAATAAAGCTGCTTTCCACATGCTGGTCCTACATGAATCCTACATAAAGAGACCGGGAACAGATTGATGCTGTTCCCGGTCTTTTATTACGCGCCGACAAGATAAGCCGGGCATCGGACCTACCGCTTAATGGATTCCTGCTCCATAAGCTGCTGCCACTCCTAAGGCGTATTGCAGCTCGTGCTCTTTCTTACGCCGTCCGTGAGCTCCTGCGCTTTCACATAGACCACATCCAGCTCACGCAGAAGATTGCGCATCGCCTTGTCCGTACCCACGCGGCGGCTTTTCCCTCCGCACAGAATTACAGCACTCATTTTACATTGATCCGTCATGGTCACTCTTACCTTCATGTTCGAAGCGCTTTGCGCTGAGACCGCAGTTTTTCCTGTGTCAAATCTCTATATTCGGTCCGGAGCTCTTTTCCTGCGGATCTATTGCTTCAAAGTCTTTGAGATACAGGATCGTCTGCGCCTGCATTTTTACCGTTGCCCTTCGCAGATCCGGATGATCACGGCATTTTCGCTGTGTGTCATTAAATACGCCGATCAGAATTGCGCGAGAGTTAATTGTCTTTTTCTCCATTCCTGTCTGTGATCATTAAGTACTTCGTTTCTCTACTGACATCGTGAATTTCTCCCAGGGAATATTGACTTCCGCGCCCTGGTTGATGATCTCATCCACATGCATGAGGAGCGGATAATCGTCCAGGCTGACCACGCCTCTTGCCGCCAGTTTTTTGACTGCGCGCGCCGTTCTGGTCGCAATGACAATGGATTCAAGAGTCACTCCCTTGAGCTCCTCCATTGCCTGGTCAAAAGTCAGCCCTCTGCCGAGAAGTGTACCGATCTCCCCTACCTGCTCAAAACCGCCATACATGGACATCTGAATAGTGAGGGGTTCTTCTCCACATAGCTTTCTTAGTTCTTCGACCGATTCATTTTGAGAAAACTATATCTATAGCTCTCAGAAATATCTAATATCTATTATGCGTATCTTGTTATTCACTTTTGGAATATCAGTCAAAACAGCATGCAGCAAAGTTTCGCAAAATGAAAGGTCTGCTGAAGTGGAAAACCACTATCAGCAGACCCTTTCATTATGGTGTCGATATGTTAAAAGACATCACCGTCCATAAAGACAGGAGCCTCCCCAACTGCTTTTCGCCGATAATTCCGTCGAATGAGGCAGCTTTTCACGCCCTACTCGCAGACAAAATGCCCGCTCTTTCCCCCATCCTTTTCGACCAGATGGATATCGAGGATCCTCATACTGCGATCGATGGC
>JBGUJH010000161.1:0-2579 GCA_045113775.1 Lachnospiraceae bacterium
AAAGCTCTCCCGCGGGTAATTCGCAAGGGCGCGCCCCAGAACGATCTCCGAGCTGCCGCCGTGGTAGGCGTATGCCGTGTCAAAATAGTTGACGCCGTGCTTCATCGCAGCCATCACCTGCTTCTCGGCCTTTTCATAATCGATGGCATTTCCTTTTCTCTGAAACCTCATGCAGCCGAATCCGAGCTGTGATATCTTTGCGCCGTACCTGTCCGATCTGTATTTCATCTTGAAGCTCCTCCTATCTGTCCGGAACACACGGGGACGGTCCGAGACCACTGAAAAAGTGGGGGTTCAAGACGCGAATCTCCAAAACTCGATGAGAATTTTAGGACTCTGTCCTAAAAATGAAGTTTATTCTGAGATTTTTGGGATAATGGGAGGAAATATTTCCCTCTATTATCCCTTTTTTTATCCCATTATTGCCACCATTCGCTTCAGATTTACCGCTATCGCGGTAAACATCGCTTGTAAAAGCACGCTTTTTAGACCGTACCCGGTGGCGCGGTCTAATCCGTGAAAGCGTTTCATTTCTGCATTCTTTGGTTCGATCCTTGCTCTAGTTTTGTATCGTTCCAAAAAATCTTCGCTCTTTGTAAATTGACTATGCTCATACAATTCCGCAGTGTCTGTCCCGACACTCAGTTTTCTTGCAACCGTTTTTGCTTTTCCCATGCATTCTTGTCTGTACGGGCACGTATGGCAGCACTCTCGTTCGAAACGGTAATCGATAGCGGTATTCTTGCCGTTTTTCCTTTTCTTTCCGATCCCGCTTTCATTTCCGTGAATGCATGTCCATGTGTCACTGTCTTTATTGTATGAGAATAATTCTTCATTTATTCGATATGCCGCATAGCTGACCGGTATATACGCTTCGATTCCCAGGTTCTTGAGTTCTTCCAATACGTCCGGCCTGCAATAAGCCTTATCTCCATATGCGGCTTCGGGGATAATTCCCGCTCTCTGTGTTCTGTCTAAAAGATCGTTAAAACAGTCTCCGTCCCTATAGTTACCCGGCTGTACGGTCATTCCTGTTATGATGCCTTCCTCTGTCATCATAAATTCACTTTTGTAGCCGAAAAAACTTGTGGTATGATCTTTTCTCCCTACTCGGGCATCCTTATCCTGCAGTGACCGAATTCCCTTTTGCTCTATGAAACGATCACTTTCCAATACCTCTTTGGCTTCTTTTACACTTTCAAGATCTTGATCGGCCTCGGCAACTACTTGTTCCAAGGCTTCTTTCATATCGTTTTTTGCTTGTTGATGATTTTCGTATTCTTCCCACTTCGGGAGCTCGGAAGCCTTCTCTTTAACGGTTTCTTTGATTTCTTCTTCATCAAGTCCGGCCTTTTCAGCCGTCTCACGAAATATATTTTTGGCCATATGTTCCATAAGACGTTCCGGAACTTTTCTTATCGTATTGGCATGGATATGTGTACTGTCGATGATAATGCCGGACTCTTTTTTAATGATTCCCCGCTCAAGCATCTGACGAACGATTTCCGTCATGATCTCATCCATAGTGTTTTCATCCAAACGCAATGTTCGGAACTTGCAAAGAGAAGTTGGATGCGGAAGCTTATCCTCGAGGGACAGATGGCAAAAATACATGTATGCAAGGTTTATGGCAAGTTCATTTATCACGGCTTCATCGCTGAGACCGTACATCTTTTGCAGGATACCTATACGGATCATGGTTTCCGGTTTCCAGGCCGGACGGCCAAATGCCCGATTATACTTATCTTCAAGAAGTTCATTAACAAAATCCAAAGAAATTTCATCATCTATCCGTCGGAGTATATGATTTTTCGGAATTCTGTGGTATACTACCCACTGAAAGAAGTCGAGTTGTTCATAACTTGTATTTCTTAACATAAGAGAGATCCTCCGGTAAATTTTGTTTAGCACCTTAATTATACCATAGGATCTCTCTTTATTATTTGCTATTTTATTATTTTTTTAGACTTTTTCAGTGGTCTCGGACGGTCCCCGTGTGTTTTTAAGTTTCCGACACCTGCAGCTCCCTGCCGCCGGGCAGTTGAGCAAGGATGATGGCGGCGAACATCACGGCGCAGCCGAGCAGCTCTCGGGCTGTCATGGCCTGGCCGAGGATCAGCCAGCCGGCGAGCACGGAAATGCAGGATTCCAGGCTCATGATCAGCGAGGCGATGGTCGGATCGAGATTTTTCTGGCCGATGATCTGAAGCGTGTAAGCCACGCCGCAGGAGAACGCACCTGCGTACAGGATCGGCTGCCATGCGGCCAGGATGGAAGAGATCTGTGGCTTTTCGAAGATCAGCGCGGGAATGCCCGAGCCGACGCCGCAGACCAGAAACTGCATCATCGAAAGTTCCACACCGCTCACCAGCGGAGAATAGTGATCCACGGCGAGGATCTGAAAAGCGAACAGAACCGCACAGACTATCACCAGAGCATCGCCCTTGCTGAGCGACAGCCCCTCTTTCATACACAGAAGATACAGACCGATCAGCGCGATGAAGACCGCAGCCCAGATAAAGGGTCCGGTCTTTTTTTTGAGAAACATACCGAACACCGGAACCAGCACAATATAGCAG
>JBGUJH010000162.1:0-6783 GCA_045113775.1 Lachnospiraceae bacterium
AACTATCGTCCTCAGTTCTATTTCAGAACAACTGACGTTACCGGCGTTATCACTCTTCCCGAAGGCACAGAGATGTGCATGCCCGGCGACCACGTCGAGATGACCATCGAGCTGATCCACCCCATCGCTATGGAGCAGGGTCTTACTTTCGCTATCCGTGAAGGTGGCCGTACTGTTGGTTCCGGCCGTGTTGCTTCCGTTCTTGACTAATTTAGAGCTGATTAACGCGGACCGAATAGCGGTCTGACTATTAAACATCGGTATCCCGGTACTCTATGGAGTGCCGGGATATTTTTTGTGCGATAAGCCGGTAAGCGCAGCTCGTGCTTGCACGAAGATGCATTTACCGGCCAACGGTCAATCGAGTAGGTGGAGGCCCTCCTACTCGATTTGCAGCGGCTTGCTCCACACATCTTGACTCCGGTGGACAGTGGTTTGTATAAGTTTACGAATATTTAATGATTTTTGGCGCTTCAGTTAGTTAATTTTACTTCAAAAACGGCGGATGGTTTGATATAATCATTCTTGCGGCAAAAAAGCGAGGCAATATACTGCTTTTTTGCGCCGGACGGAAACTTCCGCGGGGAATGATATGATAGATAAGAAATTAATGGCAGCCGGCTATGCGGCAGCTGTGGGCTCGATCATAATTGTGACGCTTCTGCTTGGAGCTGCTTTTTTATCAGACCTCAGAAGAGGCAGGGAGCAGGCAGAACCTGCAGCAGTTCAGGATACTGCCGGGAGCGTCGGGACCGGGGAGACGCAAACGCAGGTTCCGGCAGAAGAGAAAGAAGAGGAGAATACCGGAGAAGCCTGGGGGGAAGAGCAGTCAGATCTTTTATCGACAGTCATGGACCAGACCAATTCCGCTGCGGAGATCATGACGCTCAGCGGAAAGGAACTGTGGAGCCGATTTGACGGAGCAGTTCTCACCGGTGATTCGAGAGTAGTAGGCTTTTCTCTGTACACAGGCATCCCGGCCGCGCAGGTGAAGGCGCGCAATGGCGCGACCATTGCCGAATTGCCCGGATTTGTGCCGGAAATTGCTGCCATGAGACCGCAGAGGGTCTTTGTCGCTTACGGGATCAATGATATTAAGTCATTTGTCGGCGGAAGAACAGCTGCCCAGTATGCCGGATATGCCGAAGAGAAGATCGCTGAGATGGAGGATGCGCTCGACGGAGCGGAGATCTTTGTCAATTCGATCCTTCCCGTGAGCCCGTCTCTCGCTGAACAGGATCCGGTTTACCGAAAGGTGGATGAATACAATTCAGAACTCAGGAAGATGTGCGGGAAGCGGGGATGGCATTATATCGACAACGACAGTCTCGCGGCAAAATACGGAGATCTGTATGTCAGCGACGGAATACATTTGGAAGCAGGTTTTTATGAACACTGGGGAAGAAATATGCTGATCGTTCAGGCCGGGGTTCATATTGATGAAGGAGGAACAGGGGTTGACAGGTGATGAAAAGTATGACATCGGTTATTACGGACATGAATCCATGACCGATGAGGATGTTGAACGTATTCTGCAGATCACAGAGCAGACGGAACAATTTGAGACAATGATGATGTGCTTTGACTGCGCGATGTCTCAAATGAGGACCAAGCTTGAGATCCTCAATAAAGAGATGGCTCTCAAAAACAAGAGAAATCCTTTTGAGTATATAAAGAGCAGACTTAAATCCCCCAGAAGCATTTACGGCAAGCTCAAGGTCAAGGGCGTTCCCTTTACAGTTGAGAATATCGAGAATACGATCAATGACGTGGCCGGAATCAGGGTGATCTGCTCGTTCATCGACGATATTTACAGCATAAGAGATTCCTTTGATGTGCAGGATGATGTTGAGATCCTTCAGGAGAAAGACTACATCGCCTCCCCGAAAGAAAACGGATACCGAAGCCTTCATCTTATTCTTCGCGTCCCGATCTACCTGGCGAATGAGAAGAAATACATGAATGTCGAAGTTCAGTTCCGAACGATCGCAATGGACTTCTGGGCAAGTGTCGAACATAAGATGAAGTACAAGAGAGAAATCAATAACGCAGAGATCATCGTTGAGGAGCTGCGCTACAGCGCGGACCTGATCAACCAGCTCGACAGACGGATGCTGCAGATCCGCGAAAGGATCGAGCGGAGTGAAGTTCCCGACACTGAGAAGAAACAATGAATATAAAAAGAGGTTGTGATAAACGGGTCACAACCTCTTTTTTGCTGTCAATATTTTGCCGCCCGAAGAGTTATTTCAAAGCGGTCCATCTGCCGGCGGCGCCGCAAGGCAGTATCAATCCGTTTCCGACAACGGGAAGACCGATCTCGGCAGCTTCAACCGTGCCGCGGTGATTCTTGTCGATCGCGGTATGCAGAAGGTAGGAGAGCACCGCGGGCTGCAATCCGGTAGTATAGGAGTTGACCAGCACGAAGAGCGGGTCATCGGACAGAAGCCGGCACGCGTTCATGAGGAAGGGATAGATGCTGTCCTGGATCTTCCAGATCTCACCCTTGGGGCCGCGCCCGTAGGAAGGAGGATCCATGATGATCGCGTCATAGGTATTTCCCCTTCGTATCTCCCGCTCCACAAATTTTCCGCAGTCATCGACCAGCCATCGGATCGGCGCGTTCTCAAGTCCCGAAATGGCTGCGTTCTCCCTGGCCCAGGTGACCATGCCTTTGGCGGCATCGACATGGGTGACGCTCGCTCCGGCTTTTGCCGCCGCGATGGTGGCTCCGCCGGTGTATGCAAAGAGATTGAGGACTTTGACTTTCCTGCCAGAAGCCACTGCATTTCTGATGATCTCGCCGAACCAGTCCCAGTTTACGGCCTGCTCGGGGAAGAGACCGGTATGCTTGAAGTTAAAGGGCTTGAGCCGGAAGGACAGATCTCTGTAGTGGATCGTCCATTCCTCCGGAAGATCCCTGAATTCCCACTCGCCGCCGCCTTTATTGCTGCGGTGATAATGTCCGTTGGGATTTCTCCACTCCCTGCCGCGGGGCGTCTTCCAGATTACCTGCGGGTCCGGGCGGATCAGTTTGTACCCGCCCCATAATTCAAGTTTTTCGCCGTCGGAAGTATCAAGGACCTGATATTCATTCCAGGAATCTGCTATCCACATATTTTTCTCCGTTTCCAAAATGATTCGCTCATTAAGTCTTCTATTTATAGTACAATGATTCTCAACAAAGATACACTGAAAAGGAAGAAAACGCAAGCGGTGTTAAAAGAGAGAAGCGCTGCCGCCGGGAAACGGTATCGCCATTTGACACAGTTTGTGAGCTTCAGAAAACCGGAAGGTGCGGCTATGCCTAAGAAGAACACGCGCAATACAAAAGGAAAGATCATCTCTGCGGCATGGAAACTGTTCTATGAGAACGGGTATGACGCTACGACCATTGAAGATATCATTTTTGCTTCGGGGACATCGAGAGGATCCTTCTATCACTATTTTGACGGGAAAGACGCCCTGTTGGGGACACTTGCCTATGTCTTCGATGAGAAATATGAACAGCTCAGAGAAACACTTGACCCCTCCCGCAACGCGGCCGACAAATTGATCTATCTCAACCATGAGCTGTTCGTGATGATCGAGGACAGCATCTCCAGGGACCTCCTGTCAGGACTTCTTTCCACGCAGCTGCAGGCGCAGGGAGAGAAACACCTGCTCGACCGCAACCGGACCTACTTCCGGATCCTGCGCGAGATCATAACGGAAGGGCAGAAGCGGGGAGAGCTCCGCACGGACTGCACGGCAAGCGAGATCATCAAAGCTTACGCGATGTGGGAGAGGGCTCTTATGTACGATTGGTGCCTGTGCGGGGGAGAATACTCCCTGGTATCCTATGCAGACAGAATGACTCCGATGTTCCTGGAAAGCTTCCGGCAAAAGACCGTATGAAAGACGTATTCATTATCGGATAGAAAAGAATTTAGTATGATGTACAGTCAAAATATTTTTTAAATAAAGGATTTTTCGCGATTTTTACTGAACGGTGTATAGAATTGATTCTGTACACCGTTCTGTATTTTATTCCGGCTTTTCTTGTGCTATAATGCGTAATTGTGCGGGCGATATTCCGAATATCGATCCGGACGAGAAAAAAACGCCTTCACGGCGAGGGGAAATGGAGAAATGTTATGACCTCAGCACAAATCATGATCATTGTAACTATTGTTCTGTATATGGCGGGAATGCTCGCTATCGGCGCGCTTTTCAACAGAAAAGGAGCGACCACCACTTCTGACGGTTTCTATATCGGAGGCCGTTCTCTGGGACCGATCGTCACGGCTATGAGCGCCGAGGCATCGGACATGAGCAGCTACCTTCTGATGGGCTTGCCCGGACTGGCCTATATCGCAGGTCTGGCGGAAGTGACATGGACGGCTGTCGGCCTTTCCATAGGCACCTACCTCAACTTCCTTCTGGTCGCGAAACTCCTCAGGCGCTATTCCGAGAGGATCGGAGCTTTCACGATCCCGGATTTCTACGCGAGAAGATACAGAGATGACAAGCACGTCCTGTCCTGCATCGCGGCGATCATCATTCTGATATTCTTTATTCCTTATACCGCCTCCGGTTTCAAAGCGGTCGGAACAATGTTCAACAGCCTTTTCGGCTTCAACTATCACGCGGCCATGATCGTCGGCGCGCTGATCATCATCTCTTATACTACGATGGGCGGATTCCTTGCGGTTTCCACAACCGACCTTGTACAGAGTATCTTCATGACGATCGCGCTGGTCATCATTGTGTTTTTCGGCATCGACAAGGCAGGCGGACTCGGCATGGTCATGGACAATGCCAGAGCGCTTCCCGGATACCTGAACGTCACGCAGGGGTATGACGCGGCCACAGGGACCGCGGGATCCTTCGGCATTTTCAGTATCGCTTCCACACTTGCATGGGGACTTGGCTATTTTGGCATGCCCCACATCCTGCTCAGATTCATGGGAATCAGGAACGAGGACGAGCTTGTGCTCTCCCGCAGGATCGCATTTGTATGGGTCGTGATCTCCATGGGCATCGCGGTCTTCATCGGCGTCATCGGTTACAGTGTATCCGTTGCAGGCGGCATCCCGATGCTGACCACCAGCTCTGAGTCCGAGACAGTCATCATCCAGCTGGCCAACCTGATGAGCCAGAACGGCTTTATCTTCGCCCTGTTCGCAGGCATCATCCTGTCAGGTATTCTGGCAGCGACCATGTCCACCGCGGACTCCCAGCTCCTTGCGGCAGCATCGAGTGTTTCCCAGGACCTTGTTCAGGAATTTATGGGGATCAAACTCAGCAACCGCCAGCAGATGAGAGCGGCGAGACTTACCGTTATCGCGATCGCTATTATTGCTGCAATCCTTGCATGGAATCCTAACAGTTCCGTATTCAGAGTTGTATCCTTCGCATGGGCGGGATTCGGCGCCGCTTTCGGACCGCAGATGCTTCTGGCACTCTTCTGGAGACGTTCCAACAAACAGGGCGCGATCGCGGGCATGGTCGCCGGCGCTGCCATGATCTTCATCTGGAAGTTCGGGATCGCTAAGCTCGGCGGCTGGTTCGCAATCTATGAGCTGCTTCCTGCTTTCCTGTTCAGCCTTGCGGTCAACGTCATTGTCAGCAACGTGACAGAGGCGCCTTCGAAGGCGGTCACGGATGTGTATGACGAAGTGCACAGGAAGTAATTCAGGGAGCACCTGACGCAGCGCAGAAGTATATACCCTGTCATTCACTCCGGTTTCACGGACGGGGAAGATAATTATTGGTAAATGTAAAACAGAGACGGCACTATGGTGCTGTCTCTGTTTTTTCTATTATAGTACTTCCCCGTCCGTGAAAAGTCGTTGCTGACAGGATATATACTTCTGTGGGCGGGCTGTTCCTGGCCGGGAGGAGATGGAGTCAGGGGCGCCGTGCCGGCTCGCTAAGCGAGCCTTGGCCTTGGCCTCAACACTGGGGCTGTTTCGTGCGGGTGGGTAAGTATTCATGGCTTGTTGGATCATAGGGCACAAATTTCTTGTCCTGCCTCCATGCAAATTTTCAAATGATGCCAAATCTTGTCGAAATCAGGGCAGAATCTGCCGGAGTTGGATCATGGCCGGGAATTCTGAGGCGAGAGCCTCCATAGCGCGGTTCACCGGTGCGCGCAGATGGAGGCAACCCCGCGTAAGAATTGTGCTATGATCCAACGCCTTAAGAAAAGAGCAGGAAATTAGCATAAATCCGGCAAGTTTCATTTTTCCAATGGGGGCAGGCTGACCGTGAATATCCCCTATGATCCAACGGCGACGATGCAGCGGACCGGGGACACCGCAGCGGCTCGGTTCGTGAGCCGTGACCTGCAAATACCTCCCGGCGAGGGATAACGTAAGCGAGTTCTGATATATCCTGTCAGCAACGACTTTTCAAGGGCGGGGAAGTACCGCAATCTTTACTTATTATTAATTTCGATCTTCCCCGCCCTTGAAACCGGAGTGAATGACAGGGTATATCAGAACTCGCCCCGCTACCCCCCTATTGAAATCTCCCCTCAAACCCTTTAAAATAGAAATGTTCGACACGAAACTCCTCAAATTGCAGAATTGTGAAAACTGACAAAAATGTTTGTAGATAAATACAAAAATTGTTCTTGCAATTTAAAAGGACCTCGTGTATGATAAGAAAGCTGTGACATGATAGCTGTGAAGCGTGAGGTTGCCGCTGTGAATACGGCGGGTTTTCCGTGGAGCGAATGTCTGGGGCGCCCTGAATTGGCACAGGGCCGGCCCGAAAACTGACGACAAGTCACTGTAC
>JBGUJH010000163.1:0-16861 GCA_045113775.1 Lachnospiraceae bacterium
TTGTGCCTTACATATAATGGAGGATAGATAAAATGGCCAGAATTAAAGGCGCTCTTAATGCGAGAAAGAAACACAACAGAGTATTAAAGCTTGCCAAGGGCTACAGAGGAGCCAGGTCCAAGCAGTATAGAATCGCCAAGCAGTCCGTTATGCGTGCGCAGACTTCTGCATTCGCAGGCAGAAAGCAGAAGAAGAGACAGATGAGATCCCTGTGGATCGTTCGTATCAATGCAGGCGCAAGAATGAACGGTCTCAGCTACAGCCAGCTGATGCACGGCCTTAAGGTCGCAGGCGTTGACATCAACCGCAAGATGCTCGCTGAGCTCGCAGTTAATGACGCAGCAGGCTTTGCAGCTCTGACAGAGGTTGCTAAGAAGGCAATCGCATAATCACCTTGTAATATTGATTATTACGGAAGCTGCCGCTTATTATATAAGCGGCAGTTTTTTTCGGCAAAAAATTGATCTGCACTGTGTTGCAGCCTGGGAAGCGGGTCATAATTTTGTCTTCATTTGACGAAATATGGAAAGAGACCTATGAGAAAAAGTGTATTGTGTGTAATGATCGTTCTTGCTGCGCTGCTGTGCCTGCAGGGCTGCAATAGTTCGCAGACGGAGCAGGAACAGCCGGAGCATTTAAAGCCTGAAGGGGCGTCGGAAGGAGAGACCAAATCTGAGGATTCCTCGGAATATGCTTCCCTCCATCCGGCTTACGCGGAGGTCAACTCGCCTTGGGAAGAGATCAACTGCTGGGGAGATTCCATAACCGAAGGATATGGCAGCGATGAAGTGACCTATCCGGAAGTCCTGGAAAAGCTCACCGGGATCACTGTAAGAAATCTGGGCGTCGGAGGAGAGGACAGCATGCAGATCATGAGCAGGAGCCTCGCTTATGGCAGCCAGATGGAAGATATCCTTGTCATACAGATGGGGGACAACGGCGGATGGAGAGATCTGGATGAGCTGATCAGACAGTATCAGTATATGATAAGGAGAGCGGGTACAGAACGCTATATAATCGTCAGCTCAACGGATGACCCGGATGACTTTGACCAGATATGGGGCTATACAATGGAACCGGTCGGCCTTGAGGATACCCTGTACGAAGCAAAATTCAGAGAAGCGTTCGGGGATCACCTTTTTATCGGGAGAAAGTACCTGATCGAAAACGGACTTTCTATAAATGGCCTGGAAGAGACGGAAGAGGACAGGGAGCGGGCTGAAAAGGGAGATATATCCCTTCAGCTGAGAATTCCCGAGATCGATAACACGCACCTCAATGACGCAGGATACAAGGCGCTGGCGTGGGGAATATATGAAAAAGGCGCGGAGCTGGGATATTGGCGATACCGCGCAGACGGAGGCGAAAATGAGTGAGCAGGAGAACCTTAAACAGTTTCCGGACGGGACACAGATCGACCCTTGGTTCTATGATGAGTCGCTCCCGGAGAAAGGAGAAGGAGAAGAGTATCCGCTTAATGAGAACGGGATATTGGCTGACGGAAGTCTGCAGACAGAGAAGATCCAGGCCCTGATTGACTCAGTAAATGCACAGGGCGGGGGTACGCTCGTCATATCGGGCGGGACTTTTCTCACAGGCCCGCTCTATTTTAAACAGGGCGTGCATCTGAGGCTGGAAGCGGACGGTGTCCTAAAGGGCAGCGATGATATCAGGGATTATCCCCTCTGTGAGACCAGAATCGAGGGAGAGAGCTGCCTCTATTTTCCTGCCCTTATCAATGCGGACGGACTTGACGGCTTTTCGATCACGGGAGAGGGGACTATTGACGGAAACGGAATGCGTTTCTGGCAGAATTTCTGGCTCAGGCGTAAATGGAATCCCGCGTGCACAAACAAGGATGAGCAGAGACCGCGTCTTGTCTTTGTGTCAAACTGCAGAAATGTCAGATTTGAGGGAGTGACTTTTCAGAATTCCCCGTTCTGGACGACCCATATCTATAAGTGCAGCCATGTGAAATACCTGGGCTGCAGGATGCTGTCCCCCCACGCGCCGGTCGGCGGCCCCAGCACGGACGCTATTGATATAGATGCCTGCAGCGATGTTCTGGTAAAAAACTGCTATATGGCCGTAAATGACGACGCGGTGGCCCTCAAGGGCGGGAAAGGTCCCTGGGCGGATACGGCGCCGGAAAACGGATCAAATGAGCGGATCATCATTGAAGACTGCGAGTACGGCTTCTGCCACGGGTGCCTGACTTTCGGGTCGGAGTGCGTCCACAGCCGGAATATCATCATGCGGAGAATCAAAGTTTCCACCGGATACAATTTCCTGTGGCTCAAATTCCGGCCGGATACGCCGCAGTGTTATGAATATGTACTGGCGGAGAATATATCGGGAAAGACCGCCAATTTCCTCAATATCAACCCCTGGACGCAGTTCTACGACGTCAAAGGAAGGACAGACCTGCCGATCTCGAGAGGAGAAAATATCACTGTCAGGAACTGCCGCTTTGAATGCGACACTTACTTCAATGTGAAAACTGACGAGGCTCACTATCACCTCTGCGGCATCACACTTGAGGACCTGGAGATCACCGCCGCGGATATCGGGTTTGATGTTTCTGCCGCGGAGAATCTGACTGTGCGCAATGTGAAGCTGACCGAAAAAGAGGAGATTGAATATCCGGACAGCGTCACCACGATCTGACAAGTGCATAAAAAGTGCTGAGAAAAAAAGTCCCCGCGGATCTGAGAATAAGTCAGATCCGCGGGGACATTTTTATGCACTCAGTGATCACAGCAGCGGCAGCGCTACATTGTCGTAAACAATGACTTTGCCGTCATGCCTTGTACACGCTTCTACCATACCGTCCTGGGATATGATGAAGGCGACGCTGCCTTCGACGGCATCGCAGAAGCGGTATCCGGCTCTGTGGCGCATTCCGTGGTCCTTAAACGTCTTGTAAGTCTGTTCCTTGTTGTCGTAGCCGATAAAGCACATATCGGGCAGCCGGCTCTTCATCTTGTCCACAAGGATCTCCGCGCCGAAGCCGAGGAGCTCGAGGTCCTTGGTCAGTACCACCGAGCCGTCAACGTTGGTGAGTTTCGCGATGAGATCAGCATACGTGGTGATCTCTTTCTCTTTCGCCTTTGGAGAGAGAGGCTCAGGCCTTGTGCCGTCATCGAACAAAAATCCGCTGTCCAGCTGGTATTTGAGATCGATGAATCCCTTGCACGCCTCGGCAGAGGGGGCGATCAAAATAGCGGCGCCATGTCCGTAATTGCTCACCTTCCATAGGATTCTGTACAGGAGCCTGAGCCGGTCATTTTCAGGAATACTCGTGCCGTTTTCAAGCTTCTCGGAGACCAGGGTCGATGTAAAGATGTCGGTGCGGAAAAAGATACAGCGCCCCGCGTTGTAATTTATCATGGACGTCTCTCCGAAGCAGGCTCTGAGCTCACCGGGACCGCTCACGAGAATATTGGGGACCTGGGGCATACGGTTGCCTGAGGAGAGTTCCCTTGTGACGATCTTCTCCCACGCTGTATATGCGGCGATAACTCCGAGCGCCTTAAAAGGCCTCTGCGTGATATCGAGGATCAGGTAGCTCATGACCGGACTGAGGGCAGGAGCAAGTTTATTGAGATCTCTGGTCGTAAAATTCACAGGGTCTTTGAAGAGAAGGACATGCGCATAGATGTATGTGTCGAGCAGTTCGGCGTCCGGCTTTATAAAGCAGACCCTGAAAGAGGGAAAACGGCCTTCCTCGCGCATGCAGCTGACATTGAGAAGAACCTGGCACACCTCTTCGAGCACGTCCTTAGGAGGCAGCTCCTGGCCTTCTTCCAGATCCGGGACTATCTTATCGTAACAGTCGTAAACGGCATTGACGAACGCTGTTAATTCACTCATGAACGGTACCTCCTCAAAAATACTGCCGGCGGACACCTGCTCATTTTATTATAAACAATTCAAGATTTTTGGACAAGGATTCTCAGTCATTGACATTCCGCAATCCGCATTTTACGATAAATGCAGTGGTTCGCTTTGCGAATCTTAAACTGAATATCGTTTGGAAGTTTTTGTGTTGTCGAACGAGAAGACAAACGGAAAGGAGCGGAAGATGTACAAACTCTGGGAGGCGCTTAATGAAGCCAAAAAGATGAAGTGGGTAGAACTTTCCCACAGTCTCAACAATGACAGCCCGTACTGGGCAGGAATTCCGGAAGGAAGCGTGGAGCTGTGCAAGGTGGTCTTTGACTGGGGCAATCCCATGCTTGACTGCAGGATCCACACATTCAAGTTCCCCGGACAGTTCGGAACACACATCGATTTCCCCGGACATTTCATCAAGGACGGAGCGCTTTCCGAGGAATACGGCGTAGAGCAGGGCGTATTTCCGCTCTGTGTTGTGGACATCACCGACAAAGTGGCACAGGATGTGCATTACGCGGTGACCGCACAGGATATCAAGGATTATGAGGCAAAATACGGACCGATCCCGGACGGCGCTTTCGTAGCTCTAAGGACTGACTGGTCAAAGAAGTGGCCGGATATGGACGCTCTTTCCGGCATCGCCGAAGACGGCAGCGAGAATTTCCCCGGCTGGTCGCTGGAAGCTTTGAAGTACATTTACGAGGAGAGAAATGCGGCGGCGAACGGACACGAGACTCTTGATACCGATGCATCCGCAGAGGCAGCGAAGGCTGAAGACCTTGCCTGCGAGCGCTATGTGCTTGCCATGGGAAAACTCCAGGTAGAGGTCATGTGCAACCTGGATCAGGTCGCTCCTGCGGGCGCAGTGCTCTTTGCTATGTGGCCCAGGATCGAGGGTGCTACCGGACTTCCCGTGCGTTGCTTCGCAATCACTGAATAAAGCTAATGGCACAAAAAAGCTCGTAAGCATTATGCTTACGAGCTTTTCTAATCGGAGTGACGGGATTCGAACCCACGACCCCTTCGTCCCTAACGAAGTGCGCTAGCCAGCTGCGCTACACCCCGATCTTCAATTTGAAGTTCCTGTCTTTCAACAGGCAAATGCTATTATATATGGTTGGCAGAGGAAATGCAAGACCTTTTTTGAAAAAAATACTTCATCATTGCCGTGATATTTGTCGCCGGATCTGCAATATGCCGACAGATTGACCGTTGCGCAATCAAAGGCGAGACTTTATAATTTAATGGGATTTTAGGGATTGATTGAATCCTGATCATGAATTCATATATATTTAATAAAGGAGAAATTGCAAATGAGTAGATCAGAACGCAGAGTCGGCACAGTATCAAGGGGTATTCGCTGCCCCATCATCAGACAGGGCGATGACCTGGCTGCGATCGTGACAGACAGCGTGCTCAAGGCGGCTGAGAGCGAAGGCTTTGAACTTCGTGACAGAGATGTGATCGCAGTTACCGAGTCCGTTGTCGCGAGGGCACAGGGCAATTACTGCAGCGTCGAAGACATCGCTGCCGATGTTAAGGCTAAGCTCGGAGGCGGCACTATCGGCGTTATCTTCCCGATCCTCTCCAGAAACAGATTCGCTATCTGCCTGCGCGGCATCGCAATGGGCGCCAAGAAGGTAGTTCTGATGCTCAGCTATCCCTCCGACGAGGTAGGCAATGAGCTGGTGAGCCTTGACCAGATCGATGATGCCGGCGTTAATCCTTACAGCGACGTCCTTACACTGGCAAAATACAGAGAGCTCTTCGGCGTCAACAAGCATGAGTTCACAGGCGTCGACTATGTCGAGTATTACGGTGACCTGATCCGCTCCTGCGGCGCTGAGTGCGAGATCATCTTCGCAAATCACGCCAAAGTGATCCTTGACTACGCGGACCATGTACTTAACTGCGATATTCACACCAGAAAGCGTACCAAGAGGATCCTTCTTGAGAACGGCGCCAAGGCTGTCTGCAGTCTCGACGAGATCATGAACGCGCCGGTGAACGGCAGCGGCTGCAATGAGCTGTACGGCCTTCTCGGATCCAACAAGTCCACTGAAGACAAGGTGAAGCTCTTCCCCAGAAAGGCAGGCGGACTTGTGCTGGATATCCAGGAGAAGATCCTCAAAGCTACCGGCAGGCATGTGGAAGTCATGGTTTACGGTGACGGCGCTTTTAAGGACCCCCAGGGCAAGATCTGGGAACTCGCGGATCCGGTCGTCTCTCCTTTCTTCACGGACGGCCTGATCGGAACGCCCAACGAGCTCAAGCTCAAATATCTGGCAGATAATGACTATAAGCACCTTTCAGGCGAAAAGCTCAGGGAAGCGATCTCTGAGAGCATCCGCAAGAAAGACGCGGACCTCAAAGGCAATATGGCGTCTCAGGGAACTACTCCCCGCCAGCTGACAGACCTGATCGGCTCCCTCTGTGACCTGACCAGCGGATCGGGCGACAAGGGAACTCCTGTAGTGCTGGTGCAGGGATATTTTGACAACTATACGAATGAATAATGAATAAAAAGAAACTCAGGAACCAAAAATGGTATAACAATGCGGTCGCGATCCTGATCGGCGTCGTGGGGTACGTGGTCCTGACTAACCTGGGCGTGATCAGCAGCAGTATCGAGAGTATTCTCAGCAAATTTACTGCGATCTTTTTGGGATGCGTGCTGGCATACCTGGTCCATCCTCTCGCGTCCTCGCTTCAGAAGAGGCTCTTTAAAGGGATTGAGAAGAAGAATGTCGGCTGGGCTCTGTCCGTAGTACTGTCCATGATCCTGGTGATCATGGTATTGATCGTGCTGCTGCTCATGCTGATCCCTCAGTTGATCGAGAGCACCTTGCTGCTGGTCGGCAACATGGACAGCTACATCGCGCAGCTGAACAGACTGATCGCAAATCTGAATATCGGAAATATGGACCTGGGAAATGAACTGCAGGACATGATGGCTTCCTCGGAAGATATCATAAAGACGGCCTCCCAGCTTCTGGGCACCTCGCTGAGGAAGATCGCTTCTACCTCTGCGGACATCGGAAAGAATCTGTTCAACTGGCTGCTCGCGTTCATCCTGTCCATCTATCTTCTGATGGCCAAGGACAATATCAAGAGCGGTACAGAACGGCTGCTGAGAGCCCTTATGGCGGAAGAGTGGTACGACATCGTGGTCAATTTCATGGCGCGCTGCAACTATATCCTTGTCCGCTATATTGTCTATTCGCTTCTTGACGGAGCTATAGTAGGCGGTGCGACAGCTGTTTTCATGGCGATCACAGGAATGCAGTATGTGGGCCTGATCTCGGTGGTATGCGGGATCACAAATCTGATCCCCAGTTTCGGACCGGTCATCGGCGGCGCGATCGGGGGCTTTATCCTGCTCCTGATCAATCCCTGGCACGCCTTGATGTTCATTATATTTGCCGGCGTGCTGCAGACTCTGGACGGCTATGTGATCAAGCCCAAGCTGTTCGGTGACTCCCTCGGCGTCTCCGGCCTGCTGATCCTGATCTCGATCGTCCTGTTCGGCAATATTTTCGGGATCGTGGGGATCCTCCTTGCCATACCGCTCGCGGCGATCATCGATTTTGTGTATGAAGAGGGCATACTTCCCCTCCTGGAAGCACGAAGAGCAAGGCTTGACGCCGAAGAGAAAGCGGAGGAAGCAGCAGGAGTCAGGGATCTGCAAATGAATTCTACGATCACTGTCCTGACCGAGATGTCGGAAGGCGGGAAAAAACGTAAATAAACAATTTGGACTTATAATGAGCTATAATGAGGTGAAGAGTTATTTCTCCGCCTCATTTTTTACTTGATGGCGGGAGTAAAGAAAGGAGTCGACGGGAGATATGGAACTGCTCAGACAGGAAACAGGCTGGGACACTGCACAGCTCATGAACCTGCTCATCCTGATCATGGTGTTCAGCGGCGTATTCGGATTTATTTACGAGGAATTGTTCTACAAGATCGATCTCGGATATTTTACCAAAAGAGGATCGACCTTCGGACCGTGGATCCCTATCTATGTATTTGGCGGGGCTGCGTACACACTGCTTGTCTATCCATATAAAGAGAACCCGCTTCTTGTATTTGTTTTATGCTGCGCCGTGTCCGGCACAATGGAATTTGTCACGGGCTGGGTGCTCTATCATGTGTTCAACACGCGTCTGTGGGATTACAACACGGAGATCTGGAATTACGGAAATGTCGGCGGTTATGTATGCCTTCGGTCAGTTCTCTTTTTTGGCATTTCCGGAATGGCGCTGATCTACGCCGTGATCCCGCTCCTGATCGAACTGGTGGAACGGGTGGACCCCGGAACACTGACGATCGTATGCCGTTTCCTGGCGTTTTTATTTGTGGCTGACTGCATTTCATACAGAATCTATAAGAGCAGCAAGGAGGAAATATGATTTTTATTTTATTTTTTGCAATCACCGTTGTCGGGATCGCTGTATTCCTTATCCATTATTATCTTGGAAAAAAAGAGACCGGATACTGGAAGATTCCAAGACAGTCCTGGTTTATCCTGTCTCTGTTCTGCACATGTGTGCTCTACCTGCCCTGGGTCATCTATTCCTGGGATCCCGGAACCGGTTCTGTGGGCAAGTTTCTGCTCTCAATACCTTATATGTTCGTCCGCCTTATGCAGACGGTCTCTCTGGACGCCGATTACGAGACTGCCATTGAGATCGTAACGCTCGCGGAAAAGTCGAAGACAAGCCTGGGATTTTTACAATTCTACGCAGGAGTCCTGTTCTGGGTAAGCGCGCTCGTCCCCGCTTTCGGATTATGGACAGTCCTGGGATTGTTCCGCAATAAGATCGGTTACTGGTTTGAGACCAGCAGGTATTCCTTTAAGACCAGGTTCTATATATTTAACGGCGTGGGAAAGAAAAGCGTCGATCTTGCTGAGAGCATCTGGGAGGCGGAAGGAAAAGAAGACAAAAAATGTTCCTTCCTGTTCTGCAATGTCGAGAAAGAGCCCAATGAAGAGATTCTGGAAAAGATCCAGCTGATCGGGGGACTATATACTCAGGACAGCGCTGCTTCCCTCATGAAGATGGTCAAATACTATTCCTCCGAAAAGCTGGCCGGCTTCAGCAAATTTTTCGGGCAAAAGAGCATCCGGTATTTCATGCTCGAAGAAGAGGACAGGAATTTCGACGATGCAATAAGCGTCCTCAAATTTGCGGAGAATGTGGACAGAAAGAGAAATGAGAATGTAATGATCGATATTCTTCTCCACGACAATGAGCTGGACAATATTTTGGACGCCCAGGAGAAGTACGGAATCTTTGTTACGATCCTTGATGTTGAGCGCCTGTATGCCCAGGAACTCTATGCGAGATGGCCTTTATTCTCGGGACTTGGAGTTGATGGAAAGGCCATTGACCTGGCAATCATTGGAAAAGGAAGCATCGCCGAGGAACTTTTGCTGAACGCGGTCTGGATGGGAACGATCAATTCGGCGTCTCTCAAGATCCGATATTACGGCGAAGACGCAAATATACTCAAGAGGAAACTGAAAATGTCATGTCCGGGTCTTTTCAAACCTGAACTTGCCGGAGGAGAGGAACTGCAGCCCGAGTTTATGAAGATCGGAGAGGATGTAGAACTCAGGCTCGACCAGATGACCATAACAAATTCCAATTATGTGATCATTGCCGGTGATAACGATGAGAGCAACATCCGGACCGCGATGTGGTACAAGACGTGGGTGGCCAGACAAAACCCTGTTGAAAAACAACCTCCGTTCATAGCGGTTCTTGTGAACGACGCGGAAAAGGCGGAACAGGCGATGCAGCTCAAGGTGCAGGAGAGCCAGGAACCCTATGACTTCCATATATTCGGAACGGACAAAGAGATCTTTTCCGCAAGAAATCTTCTCCACAGCAAGCTCCTTGAAAGCCTTTACCGTGTGCAGCTCTCTTACAACCGCAATGAAGCGGGCAGAGAGCCTACTCACGAAGAGAACAACGCCACTTGGGACCAGCTGAACGAATCTGTTTACAACTTCAGAAGCTCCGAGGCAAGCGCTTTATATATTGTCAACAGGCTGTACGATTCGGGGGCGATCGAAGAGCAGATGAAGTCAGCCGGTATTTCTTCGGAGAAGATCTCAGGCAGTGAGAAGGCGGAATACTGGTACAAAGCCCTCTATTCGAACGAGGTGGGCAGAGGAAGCGGCACACTGAATGCTTTGATCGAAACATATAATAAGCTGCTGAGCAAAGAGGGGATGGTGGATGTTCTGGCCAAGACGGAGCACCGCAGGTGGAACGCCTACATGGTCAGCAACGGCTGGATCACTATGAGCAAGGAAGAGACAGAGGCGTGGATGAAAGCGCGGGGATCCAAGGAGCATAAGGACTATCTCAGACTCCGTCACGCCTGTATCGTTCCATGGGATGAACTGGACGAAGTCTCGGTGATCAAAGGAAGAGACCCGCAGCACTTCAAGAACGCGGACAGAAAGATCATCGCAGGTGTCACGGACTTTATCGTAAGAAGCAAATGAAGCTCGCGCTGCTCACATAGCGAGCCTTGATCATAACATCAGGGGGTAATTATGGGAATACTTGCAGCTTATATGGTGCCGCATCCGCCTATGATCGTGCCGGCTGTCGGACGAGGCGGAGAGAAGCAGATCGAGAAGACGACGAATGCTTACGAGCGCGTGGCTGCGGAAATAGCGTCACTTGCGCCTGATACCATCATCATTACGAGTCCGCACTCGGTGATGTACACGGATTATTTTCACATTTCGCCCGGGAAAAGCGCCAGAGGGGATTTCGGGCGCTTCAGGGCCTCCCAGGTGAGCTTCGAAGAGAATTATGACGCTGAGCTGGTTTCCGCTATTACGGAGATCGCACGCAAGCAGGGATTTCCCGCAGGCGTCATGGGGGAGAGAGACAGGAAACTGGACCACGGAACGATGGTGCCTCTCTACTTCATAAGGAAAAAGTATTCGGGAGGCAAAATAGTGAGGATCGGTCTCTCCGGTCTTCCCCTGACAGAGCACTACAGGCTGGGGCAGATGATCCGTGAAGCGGTCGATGGGCTCGGAAGAAGAGCGGTGTTTGTGGCAAGCGGAGATCTCTCCCACAAACTGCAGGACTATGGCCCTTATGGATATGCCAAAGAGGGACCTCAGTACGACGAGAGGATCATGGACGTCTGCTCCAGGGCGGCTTTCGGCGAGCTCTTCGACTTCGACGAGACTTTCTGCGAAAGAGCAGCTGAGTGCGGACACAGGTCGTTTGTGATCATGGCAGGTGCCTTCGACGGCATTTCCGTTGATGCGGAACAGCTCTCCCATGAAGACGTGACCGGCGTAGGTTACGGGATCTGTATATTCCATTCCCAGGGACCGGATGAAAGCAGGCATTTTCTGGATCAGTATCTGGCGCAGCAGGAAAAGAAACTTGACGCCGCCAGAAGCGCTGAAGATCCGTATGTGAAGCTGGCGAGAGCTTCTGTTGAGCACTATATTTTGCATCATAAGAAGCTGCCTCTTCCGCAGGATCTGCCCTCAGAGCTTGTTTCCAGGCGCGCAGGGGCTTTCGTTTCCATTCATGAGCATGGCAGGCTCAGGGGCTGCATCGGGACGATAGCGCCCGTACAGGACTCCCTTGCGCAGGAGATCATCGACAATGCTGTCAGCGCCTCCACAAGGGATCCGCGATTCGATCCGATAAAGGCTGATGAGCTGGCGTGGCTGGAGATCAGCGTCGACGTACTGGGAGATCCGGAACCGATAAGCTCATCCAGGGAGCTGGATGTCAAGCGCTACGGCGTCATCGTGACAAAGGGAAGAAAGAGGGGGCTTCTGCTGCCGGATCTGGACGGCGTAGATACGGTGGAGCAGCAGATCTCCATCGCAAAGAGCAAGGCCGGGATCGCCGAGTGGGACCGGAATGTGCAGCTGCAGAGATTTGAGGTCGTAAGGCATCACTAGGGATATTTGCAGGTCTTGCTGAGCGGGTAAATGCGTGGTTCAGCCAATACTGAGAAGGCAAGGAGGGACTATGGCCAGATGCGAGGTGTGCTTCAGGCATTGTGACCTGAAAGAAGGACAGATGGGCTTCTGCTGCGCGAGAATCTGCGCGGGAGGTGTGGTTAGGGCGGCCAACTACGGAAAGCTGACTTCTCTGGCACTGGATCCCATTGAGAAAAAGCCGCTGAACAGATTTATGCCCGGCAGCCGCATACTCTCTGCCGGCAGCTATGGATGCAACCTGCGCTGCCCTTTCTGCCAGAATTACGAGATCTCCTGGTCGAAGGAGGTCTGGAACAGCGAGCAGAACGCGCAGATCGTCACGCCGGAGCAGATCGCGGTGACTGCTTCCTATTACAAAAATAAGGGCAATATCGGCGTCGCATTTACCTATAATGAGCCGCTTGTGGGATATGAATTTGTAAGGGACACTGCAAAACTTGTCCATGAGGCCGGAATGGTGAACGTACTGGTCAGCAACGGGACGGCTGAGCTGCCGGTCCTTGAGGAGATCCTGCCGTATATTGATGCTATGAACATAGATCTTAAGGGGTTCACGGACAGGTATTATTCTGAAGTCCTGGGCGGCGACAGGGGCATGGTAATGCGCTTTATTGAGCGCGCCGTAAAGTCCTGCCATGTAGAGCTCACTACTCTGATCATCCCCGGAGAGAACGACTCCGAAGAGGAGATGCGGCTCATGTGCGAGTGGATCGCCGGACTCGAAGGGAGGACTCCCGGGCGGGAGATCCCGCTCCACATTTCCAGGTTCTTCCCCCGCTTTCATATGACGGACCGGGGCCCTACGAGTGTGAAAAAGGTCTACCGTCTCGCGGAAGTCGCAAGGGAGAAGCTTAAGTTTGTTTATACAGGAAACTGCTGAAGGCTCGCAGGTGCCGCGTCTCTGTGCTATATGTGCGCATCGGAGAGCATAGGGTGGCTGCAATATTGAAAGGATGGATGAGAGATGGGTGCACTGAGCGGATATAAAGTACTGGATTTCAGCACGCTTCTTCCCGGACCGTATGCCACTATGACGCTGGCGGATCTTGGCGCGGACGTCCTGAAAATAAGCGGCAAAGATAAATATGACCTGGTGGTTAACTGGCCTCCCGTGATCGAGGGGACGTCTGTGACCGGCGCACAAGCCTGGCTCGGCCGCGGCAAGAAGACCATACATTTAAATCTTAAGAAACCGGAAGCTATTGACGCGGTAAAAAAACTGATCATGGAGTACGACATAATCGTGGAGCAGTTCCGACCGGGCGTCATGAAAAAGCTTGGGTTGGGATACGAGGAACTGCGCGATATCAATCCAAGGATCATTTACTGCTCGATCACCGGATACGGGCAGACCGGTCCTTTATCTCTCAGAGCCGGACATGATATCAACTACATGGCGAGAGCAGGGATCGCGGCTTCTGCCGGGCGCAGAGAAGGAGGCCCGAGCCTGTTTAACTTCCAAATCGCCGATGTGGCCGGCGGATCTCTGAACGCGGTCACAAGCATTCTGGCCGCCATCATTTATCGCGAGAGGACCGGAGAAGGCCAGTATATCGACGTCTCCATGCAGGACAGCATAGTTCCCTTCAACTCCATGGACGGAGCGAGCTATTTTGCAGGAGGAGCTGTGCCTGCGCGGGAGAGCGGCCTTCTGAACGGCGGCGGTGTCTACGACTTCTATGAGACGAAAGACGGCGGTCACATCAGCGTGGGAGCACTGGAACCCAAGTTCTGGGCCGCGCTGTGCGACACCCTCGGATATTCCGAGTGGAGAGACGGCAAAATACTGAAGACGGACCAGCCCATGGTAAAAGCCAAGCTGCGGGAGACTTTCCTTTCGAAAACACTTGCGGAATGGAAAGAGATCTTTTCGGAGTCGGACGCTTGCGTGGAGCCTGTAATGAACATAGAAGAGGTATCCCGGGATGAGCACCTGATCAGCCGCGGAATGTGGCCGGAAGTGGAGATTCCCCTGACGGACGGCCGGATGGTCAAGCAGATGGGAAGTCCCATACACCTGTCGGCCAGTCCGGTGGAATACCGGCACGCAGGTTATCCGGAAGGATATCACACAAGGGAAGTACTGCGGGGACTTGGTTATAGCGATGAGGAAATTGAGGAAATGATATGAACGGTAATGTCGGCCGCGCAAGGCTCTTTATAGGCCTGTCAATGGCCATCTTCGGAACGATCGGGCTCTTTGTGCGGGCTATACCGCTTCCGTCAAGTGAGGTGGCGATGTGCAGGGCCGTTTTAGCCACTGTGGCGATCGGGCTCTATCTGCTGATCACAGGACAGAAGATCAGGTTCGAAGGAATGCGCAGGGAACTGATCCTGCTGGTCCTGTCCGGAATAGCGATGGGATTCAACTGGATCCTGTTGTTCGAGGCCTACAAATATACTACAGTTTCGGTGGCAACACTCAGCTATTACGCGGCTCCGGTGATCATAACTTTTGTGAGTGCGACGCTGTTCAGGGAAAAGCTGACAAAAAGAGGGATTCTGTGTTTTGTCATGTCGACCCTCGGTATACTCCTGATCACAGTCAGCGGAGGAGGCATGAGCGGAAACGGGACCGATCATATCGGCATCATGTTCGGCCTCGGTGCGGCAGTCCTGTACGCGACAGTGGTTTTGCTCAACAAATTCATCAAGAATGTGGGAGGTATACAGCGGACCTTTCTTCAATTCGTCGCGGCGGCTGTGACGCTTCTGCCATATGTACTGCTCACCGGCGGAATACATTTGGCAGAGCTTGACGCAAGGGGCTGGATCTTCCTGCTGATCGTGGGACTTCTTCACACGGGAGTAGCGTACTGCATGTACTTTTCATCCCTGCAATATGTGCCGGGGCAGGAAGCCGCTGTCCTGAGTTATATCGATCCGCTTGTCGCGGTAATTCTGTCGGTCACTGTGCTGCACGAGGGAATGAGCCTTCTGCAAGTGGTCGGAGGCGCGATGATACTCGGGTTTACGCTTCTTAATGAATTGCCGGAGAAATGAATTGGATGGATGTAGTGGCTCGTTTTGCGGGTCTTGGTTTATAGTCAATATTTTAAAGGAGGTTTTACAATATGACAGAAATGGAAAGAGTATGCAGTTTCATCAAGGAGGCAGAGACTTATTATCTCGCCACAGTGGATGGCGACCAGCCCCGCGTTCGTCCCTTCGGAACGATCCACATCTTCGAGGGGAAGCTTTATATCCAGACGGGCAGGAAGAAAGACGTCGCCAAACAGCTGGCAGCAAATCCCAAGGCTGAGATCTGCGCATTCAAGAACGGCACCTGGATCCGTGTCGCAGGCGAGCTGGTAGACGACAACCGCGTAGAGGCCAAGAAGTCCATGCTGGACGCTTATCCGAGCCTGCGCGCTATGTATGATCCTGAAGACGAGAACACAGAAGTGCTCTATTTCAAGAATGCCAAGGCGACATTCAGTTCATTCACGGCTGCGCCGGAGACGGTGGAGTTCTGAGTTCTGCGCAGTGCAGCGGCTCAATCAATGAGGCAACAAGCAAAAAGAAAGCGCCGCCCTTACTGATCAATCAGTAAGGCGGCGCCTTCTTTACATGTCATGCTAAGTCGTGATCCCGATCAGATCAGGATATACTTCAGAATGAATACAAGTGTCAGAATGTACATCAGAGGTGTGACCTGCTTAGCCTTGCCTGCTGCGACATTGAGGACAGTGTAGGAGATGATACCGAAGCAGATACCCTCGGAGATGGAGTACATGAACGCCATCGCGAAGATGCAGATGAATGCAGGGATTGCTTCAAGGATGTTATCCCACTCGATCTTGCTGACCTGCTGCATCATGAGGAAACCGACCATTACCAGCGCGGGAGCAGTGGCGAAGGAAGGAATCGTCAGGAACAGAGGAGAGAAGAACAGGGAAAGGATGAACAGGCCGCCTGCTGCAATAGCTGTGAGACCTGTGCGTCCGCCTTCAGCGATACCGGATGCGGACTCTACGAAGGTAGTGATCGTGGAGGTTCCGAGGCATGCGCCGCACATTGTTCCGATTGCGTCGGAGAGCAGAGCACCCTTGATGCCGGGAAGCTTGCCTTCTTCATCGAGAAGGTCAGCCTTGGCTGCGCATCCGATCAGTGTTCCAAGTGTATCGAACATGTCGACGAACAGGAAAGCGAACATGACTACTACAAAGTCAACACTCATGATGCTCTTAAAGTCGAGCTTAAAGAGTGTAGGAGCTACGGAAGCGGGCATGGAGATGATCCCTGCGGGGATCACGCTGTAGAAGCCTGCTTCGGGATTCGGTACATAGAGACCTGTCAGCTGGCAGATAATGCCGAGCACCCATGTCGCGATGATGCCGAGAAGGATTGCGCCTTTGATGTTGCGAAGCATCAGGATCGCTGTGATCAGAATACCGATGATGGCGAGAAGAACAGTGATACCCTCGTAATTGAATGTGCCGTTCGCCATAGATGACTTAAAGGAAAATACAGAGACCAGTGTGGCGCTGTCCACGACGATGTGGGCGTTCTGCAGGCCGATGAAGGTGATGAAAAGGCCGATACCGACGGATACGGCAATCTTAAGAGTTGCCGGGATCGCGTTGAAGATCGCCTCTCTGACGTTGGTCAGGGAAAGGACGACGAAGATCAGGCCTTCCACGAGGACAGCTGTCAGAGCCATCTGCCAGGAATATCCCATTCCCAGAACTACGGTGTAGGCAAAGTAAGCGTTGAGGCCCATACCTGCGGAGAGTACGAACGGCAGATTTGCGAGGAATGCCATCAGGAAAGAGGCGATCGCAGATGCCAGAGCCGTTGCTGTAAAGATCGCGCCCGAATCCATACCGGATGCACTCAGGATGCTGGGGTTTACAGCCAGGATGTAAGCCATTGTCATGAAGGTAGTAAGACCTGCTGCCAGCTCTGTTTTGACATCAGTGCCGTGCTCCTTCAGTTTGAAAAACTGTTCCATAGAGTTTT
>JBGUJH010000164.1:0-15032 GCA_045113775.1 Lachnospiraceae bacterium
GAGCGGAGAAAGAGGGATTTGAACCCTCGCGCCGGTTCTCCCGACCTACTCCCTTTCCAGGGGAGCCCCTTCGGCCAGCTTGGGTATTTCTCCAGGCAGATACCTACAAAGTAAGTTTCTAAATAGTATCATTTTTCATATCTGATTTCAAGCACAATTTCATCAATTATTGCTGATCTCAGAAGCGGAGAGGATGGGATTCGAACCCATGTGCCCGTGAGGACAAACGGTTTTCAAGACCGCCGCGTTATGACCACTTCGCTACCTCTCCAAAACGGTGGCGCAGCACCTTTTTAGTCTTGGTTCGCACATGTTGTTCTCGCGCGAACAAATGATATATTATCAGATGCACTTTCTCTTGTCAATGCTCATTTTCAAATATTTTCCACAAAAATTCTCTTCAATATGCCCCCTGACATCGATTAATACGAATCCTATTTAACACTTTCTGAATCAGCTCCTGTACTGACTTTTTTGTGCTGGATGACATTGCTTTTTTCCCTCTTCAGGCATCTCCACTGACTTATCCGCTCGGATTATCATTGCCCTTTCCTCTTTTCAGGCTTCTGCACTGTCGTCTCCGCTCGGATCGTCAGTGCTCTTGCCCCTTTCAAGACTTCTGCACTGACATCACTTCTCCACTTGTCATTGCTCTTGCCATTTTCAATCTTTTGCACTGACTTTGACAACCCACTTATCATTGCTCTTGCCTCTTTTCAAGCTCTTGCACTGACTTTGACAATCCACTTATCATTGCTCTTGCCCCTTTCAGGGCTTCTGCACTGACTTCGACAATCCAATTGTCATTGTTCTTACCCCTTTACGGCAAGTAAAAAACTGCCCCCGGTTTTGACTGCTTCATCAACCCGGGGGCAGTATAATTTGAAACTATTTTGCCGATCAAAGAAGCTTATCGAGCTCCTCTTTCAGCTCTTCAACTTTGTCCAGTCTCTCCCAGGGAAGATCCAGGTCAGATCTTCCGAAGTGGCCGTAAGATGCGGTAGGTCCGTAGATAGGTCTGCGAAGATCCAGCATTTTAATGATGCCTGCCGGGCGAAGGTCAAAGTGCTTGCGGACGACTTCTTCTATCACGCTGTTGGATACGCGTCCGGTGTCATATGTATCGATCAGAATAGATGTAGGCTTTGCAACGCCGATCGCATAAGAGACCTGGATCTCTATTTTGTCAGCATAACCCGCTGCTACCAGGTTCTTGGCGACATATCTAGCTGCGTAAGCCGCGCTTCTGTCTACTTTGGTGCAGTCCTTTCCGGAGAAAGCGCCGCCGCCGTGGCGTGCCATTCCGCCGTAAGTGTCAACGATGATCTTTCGGCCTGTGAGACCAGCGTCACCTGTAGGGCCGCCGATCACGAATCTGCCTGTGGGATTAATGAAGAACTTGGTGTTCTCATCGATCATGTCTGCGGGAAGGACCTCATCAAAGACATACTTTTTAATATCACTGTGGATCTGATCCTGTTCTACGTCATCTGTATGCTGCGTGGACAGGACTACAGCCTCAAGCCTGCCGGGTTTTCCGTTTTCATCGTACTCTACGGAGACCTGTGTCTTTCCGTCCGGTCTCAGATAAGGGAGTGTGCCGTTTTTTCTGACGTCTGTAAGTCTCTTGGAAAGCTTGTGTGCCAGATCGATCGGATAAGGCATATAGTCTTCATTCTCATTAGAAGCAAATCCGAACATCATGCCCTGGTCACCGGCGCCGATCGCCTCGAGCTGTTCCTCGGTCATCTTGTTCTCTCTTGCCTCGAGGGCCATGTCCACGCCCATGGCAATATCGGCAGACTGCTCGTCAAGGCGCACGACGATCTCACAGGTGTCGGCGTCAAATCCAAGGCTCGGATCTGTGTAACCGATCTCGCGGATCGCATTTCTGGCAATTTTCTCGTAGTCGACAACAGCATTGGTTGTGATCTCTCCGCAGATCAGGACAAAGCCTGTACAAGCAGTTGTCTCACAGGCAACCCTGCTCATGGGATCCTGGGCCATGCAAGCATCGAGGATCGCGTCTGAGATCGTATCACATACCTTATCGGGATGTCCTTCTGTGACTGATTCGGAAGTAAAAATAAATTTGCTCAAGAACTCCTCCTTAATATAAATGGTTGTATAAGTATACGTTTAACGCCGGCGGAATGATCCGCCGCAATAAAAAATCCGTGGGGCACTGCCTCGCGGATTCGTTTCATCAATTCACAAATCCCTTATTGTTCGACAGCCCCATCCGGGTCTCTCGCTCAGGTTGGGCACCTACCTGTCTTGTCAAAATCCCGGGACAGGGGTTGCCGTGGCTTCTCAGGTCCTATGTACCTCCACCACTCTGAATAAGAGAACATTTTATTATTTTTTGATCAAGAACGATTAACATCGTTCTTGTTGTTGCATATGATATCTCTCCTTGTAACTAATGTCAATCTGAATAATACCCACATTATACGGTATTTTAGCGTTTTTTTTGGTAAACACGCATTATCGCGGTTTTACTTTTGCAAAATCTCTATGTATACTCTTCATAGAACGTTGCAAATAAGTGTATGTTGCAGGAGTAACATTGATATGAAACAGTCTCCGAGAGAAAAGCTTGCCCGGACTGCTCTCAGCCTGGCCGTGATCGCTGTTTTCTCCATATTTGTATTCCCGGTGGCGGCACCGTATATATTCGGGTCTCTTTCTATCGTAATGGCCGTACTCTCCAAAGGAGGCAGGTCCACCATGCCCAGAAACAGCAGGACTGCTTTCAAGGTCTCTGCGCTCGCCCTGCTCCTCAATACCGCCCTGCTCATCTTTACCGTCTATTACTTCATTCAGCTGCTTCACGATCCCGAGCTGCAGAAACAGTATAGCGAGACTTTATACCAGATGTACGGGATCACATTCCAGGACCTGCTGGACCAGCTGGGCCTTTCGAGCGGAACTCTCATTCACTGATTTCGTTGACGGTGTCTGACTCAGGCGGACTGCATGCAGCGCACCGGGCCTGCAGTTAAGGTCCGAACAGCAAGAGGTCAATATGTACACATTTAAGGATAATAAGTATTTAAAAGCCGATGCGAGGGAATCCCTTCTGGGCAACCTCACCATTCCGGTCATATCTATGTTTTTATACACCACGACAACAGTGATGCTGTCAGATCTGATCTCGAACTTCGGTTCCTCCTCGCTTCTGCTCTCTCTGTTCTTAACTGTCGCTGTCTTTCTGGTCGTAAACACCTGCTCCGGCATGCTGCGGATCGGATTGTCCTGCATGTTTCTGCGCCTGCAGTTTGGCGGCAAAGCAGTAATAGGCGATCTTCTGTATGCTTTTCGCAATAATTCCAATACAGCTGTGATCATAAGCGCTTTTCTCTCTGTACTGGAACTGCTGTGCATGCTGCCGGCCATCCTTTTTACAGCATTTATTCCCGAACAAAGCGTTCCCGGACATCTTTTTCTATATATTATTCTTGTTGCCGCAGGAGTCCTGGGAGCTATTGCCATCCGCATCAGATACGCGGTCTGCGCTTACCTGTTTCTTGATTTTCCGGATTATACAGCCGGAGAACTGATCCGGGGAGGAACAAGGCTGATGAAAGGTCATCTCAGGCGCCTGTACTCTCTCTACATCAGTTTCCTTCCCATGTACCTGCTGACCCTTCTCTCTTTTGGAATCGCAGGGCTTTGGGTTTCCAGTTATACCCACGCCGCCGAAGCCGCTTTCTATAAAGACCTTATGGCAGGCATAAATCAATGAGTATCAAGTAAATGCCGCAAAAAAGTGACAGCAGTTCCTGACTGCTGCCACTTTTTTTCAACTGTATAAAGGTGTGGAGAGATATCTGTCTCCGGAATCCGGCAGGAGAACGACGATCCTCTTGCCGTTGTTCTCCGGTCTTGACGCGACCCGGACCGCCGCCCAAAGGGCTGCACCGGAAGAGATTCCCGTCAGGATTCCCTCAGCATGCGCAAGGGCTCTGCCTTCTTCAAATGCCGCGTCGTCCGGCACTGCGATGACTTCGTCATAAATATGCGTATCCAGAATGGACGGTATGAAGCCTGCTCCGATTCCCTGGATCTTGTGCGGTCCGGCCTTCCCGCCTGAAAGTACGGCTGAGGACGCGGGCTCCACTGCGACCACTTCAATCGAGGGATTCTTTTCTTTAAGATAGCGGGCTGTGCCGGTCAGTGTTCCGCCGGTCCCTACAGTCGCCACAAATATATCGATTTCTCCGTCCGTATCTTCCCAGATCTCCGGGCCTGTAGTCCTGTAATGCGCGAGCGGATTATCGGGATTATCGAATTGTCCCAGAATGATCGAGCCCGGGATAGAATCTCTCAGTTCTTCGGCCTTGCGGATCGCTCCTTCCATGCCCAGCGAGCCCTCTGAGAGCACGATCTCTGCGCCGTATGCCTTCAGGAGAGTTCTCCTCTCCACACTCATAGTGTCGGGAAGCGTCAGGATCGTTTTATATCCTTTTGCCGCGGATACACAGGCAAGGCCGATCCCGGTGTTTCCGCTTGTGGGTTCAATGATGGTGGCTCCCGGCTTCAGAAGACCTTTCTTCTCCGCCTCTTCGATCATAGTGAGCGCAACTCTGTCTTTTGAGCTGCCCGCGGGATTAAAGAGCTCGAGTTTGGCAATGATCTCTGCGCCTGTCACTCCTTTTACGGCCTGATAATTCTTAAGAGAAAGCAAAGGTGTCTTTCCGATCAACTCCGTTGTGCTGTATTTGATATTGCCCATTTTTACCCTTTCCGGTCACTGATCCCCGTCCGCCTGTTTCTTGTCTTCGAGCAGCGGCTGTCTGTTCTTGTCTGCCTGTACTGTGCGGATCTCTATCATCGGACCTCCCTTGCCTTCAACGTAGGCGCGGGTGATCGTCACTTTACCGATGTTCTCGTCCTTGGGAATCTCATACATGATGTCGAGCATGAATTCCTCAATGATGGACCTGAGTGCTCTTGCACCGGTGTCCTTTTCCAGCGCTTTTTCCGCGATCGCCATCAGCGCGTCATCCTCGAATTCCAGCTGCACTTCGTCGAGGGCCAGCAGTTTCTGGTACTGTTTCAAGATCGCATTCTTGGGCTCCTTCAGGATCTTGACCAGCATATTCGCGTCCAGTCCCTGAAGAGGACATACGATTGGAAGGCGTCCGATAAATTCAGGGATCATTCCGAACTTGCGAAGGTCCTCGTTAGTGACATATTTCAAAATATCTTTCTCGCTGTCGTATTTGTCCCTGATCTCGGCTGCAAATCCGATGGAGGTCTGTCTGGTCAGTCTCTCCCTGATGATCTGCTCCAGATCCGGGAATGCTCCGCCGCAGATAAAAAGGATATTCCTGGTATTGATGGTGGTCAGAGGCACCATGGCGTTTTTGCTGTTGGCTCCCACAGGCACTTCGACATCCGCACCTTCAAGGAGTTTGAGCAGTCCCTGCTGGACCGACTCGCCGCTGACGTCTCTGGAGTTGACATTTTTCTTCTTTGCGATCTTGTCGATCTCATCGATGAAAACTATACCCTTTTCAGTCTTTTCCACATCGTTGTCCGCCGCCGCAAGGAGCTTGGAGACGACGCTCTCAATATCATCGCCGATGTAACCGGCTTCCGTCAGGGAAGTCGCGTCCGCGATCGCCAGCGGAACATCCAGGAGGCTCGCCAGCGTCTTTACAATATAAGTCTTGCCGCAGCCGGTAGGCCCCAGAAGCAGAATATTGGATTTTTCAATCTCAATCTCGTCCATAGTCCCCGTTTTGACGCGCTTGTAGTGATTGTACGCTGCTACCGAGATCACTTTTTTGGCGCGCTCCTGGCCGATTATATACTTATCAAGCTCTTCCTTGATCTTGTGCGGCGCAGGAATATTGTCGATAGAGAATACCGGTTTGGGTCCGTCCTTTTTCTTTTTCTTGACCTTGGGCTGCCGGCTGCCGCCGAAACCGCCGCCGAAGATGTCCCCCAGGTTCAGAAAACTGATCGAAGGTCTTCGTCCGTCGCCTCCGCTCCTGGACGAGTCAGCATCTTCATCATCAGGCTCATCTTCGATCTCAGGCTCTTCAGGCTCGCCTTCATCCTCTGAAAGATCGGCCGAAACAGGTTCGACCGATCTTTTTGTGTTCTCTTCTTCTATATTCTTATTCTCAGTTTCCTTGTCTTTACCGGGCTGCGGAGGCATTGTTCCCTGGAAAAAGGGATTGCCCTGCATGAACATCGGATTGGTCAGCAAGCTCTGAAGGTCCATTTTGCTTGCCATATCCATTGTCTTCTGCATGCAGTCCTGACAGATCTTCAGGCCTCCCGGAAGATAGACCATCTTACCGGCCTGATCCTCCGAGCGTCTGCACATGAAGCAGAACTCCCCGCTGCCGTCATGTCCGTTTGTATCGTTTGCCATATAATATCCTCATTCTATTCGTTTACGTTTATTCAGAACCCAAAGGGGAATCCGAATTGTTCAAAGGGGTTGTAAGAACCCCGTTCCTCTTGGGATTCTCCATTGGAGCCACTCTGATTATTATAACCGTTTTGTTCGTCCTGTCCACCCTGTTCGTCAGGTGTGTCCTGCTCTCCGTCGGGCGTGCCCTGCTGTCCGCCGAACGCCCCCTGATGTCCCTGGCCTTGCTGCTCCTGATTCTGCTGCCCCTGGCTCTGGATCGACTCGCGTGTTCCCAAAGTGACTTTCACAGATGTCTCGGCATAGGATCCGTTTCCGTCCTGTCTCTGCACTGTCAGAGTAACTTCTGTGCCGGCCTTGTAATACGCGAGCTGTTTCTGGAGATCTTCCATGCTGGTGATCTCCTGTCCGTTGAGAGCTGTAATGATATCGCCCTCACGAAGGTCGGATCCGGCTGCGCCGCCGTTTTCCAAAATCTGTGAGACATATACGCCTTTCGGCATATTGTAAGCTTTCGAAACATCAGAAGTAACTGTCGCGCCGCTGATTCCGATCGTTCCGCGTTCATTCTCGTCGACCTTGGTAAGTGTGTCGCGGCTCATCAGCTCTTCAATGATCGGGATGGCTCTTGAGATCGGGATCGCGAATCCCATTCCTTCAACCGTACTTCCGCCGATCTTACTGGAATTGATGCCGATCACATGTCCGTTGATATTAACAAGGGCGCCGCCGGAATTGCCGGGATTGATCGCCGCGTCGGTCTGGATAAATGTACCTGTTATTGTCTCATCACTGATCTCTCTGTTGATGGCACTGACGATTCCGGTCGTAACAGACTGACCGTAGCCAAGTGCGTTTCCGATTGCAATAACATCTTCTCCGATCTTGAGATTGTCGGAATTGCCGAGTGTGGCAACTCTGATCATGCTCTGTGTCGTTTCCTTGAGATTGTCGAGCGGGACAGCGATCACCGCGAGATCGTTGCTGGGATTCGTTCCCTTGAGCTCCGCGTCGCATGTCTCCTGGTCGATAAACAGGACTCTGAGATTATCCGCGCCTTCAACCACGTGATTATTTGTCACAATGAGAAGTTCTGTGTCTGTCTTGCCGATAATAATACCGGAACCCGTGGATTCTCCCTGTCTTGTAAATGTCTGGCCGTAGAAATTCTGCACTTCTTCCGTGAAATCATTATATACAGACACGATGGAGGGCATAACCTGGTCTACCATCTTGGTGAGCCCCGTATCAGGGGTCGCCGCATCGGCGATGATCAGCCCGGCTTCATTTTGAAGTGTCTCCGTACTTGCTGTTGAAGCCCCGGACTGCTGCTGAGCCGCCGCATCATTGTCTGCCTGCTGCTGAGCTGCCGTATCATTATCCGTCTGCTGCTGAGCTGCCGCATCATTATCTGCCTGCTGCTGAGCCGCCGCATCATTATCCGTCTGCTTCTGAGCTGCCGCATCATTATCTGCCTGCTGCTGAGCTGCCGCATCATTGCCGGGTTGCTGTGCCTGCTGCTCATTGCCGGCATTGTCAGCTGCAGCCTTCTGATCGGCTTCCTCCTTTTTCTCTCCGGTGAGTTCAGAGCCGTTCTTATCTGCGGAATCCGTTACTGCTGTTTCAGCTGCGCCGTCCGATTTCCCGACATAACGGTGAACGCCCCAGAATCCTGCACCTACGCAAACGCCCAAGACGACAGCCAGGACCACTGCCAGAAAACCTTTTCCTCTTCCGCCGGATCCTCTGCCCGAACCGCCTCCTACAGAGGAGCCGTAATTATCGCCCTGATAGTACTCATGGTTGGAACTCTCATAACGGTAACTTCCGTTTCCCGTTGCAGAACCATGATCCGCATGGGAATATGTGCTGCCCGCAGAGGAGCCCGCCGAATAGGTTTCATACTGGCTTCCGGCTTCCTGATCCGTCCCATATACTGTTGAATCTGAATAGTACGTCCCGTTCCCGGCAGCGGAGTCGGAATCCGCCCCGTAACTGTTTGAATATCCTCCGGATGCAGTTCCGCCTGCTTCGTCGACTACCTCAGCCGTGCTGTCAACGATATTGCTGTCATCACTGAATTGTTTTCCCTGATTTTCAGGATTCCATCTTTCGTCACTCATTTTAATACCTGCCTTTCATAAACGGCCTTTACCAACCGTTGTTTTCATTCGATAACGCAAGTATAAGGATTAAATGTGTGCAAAATGTGATGACCGGGACTCATAATTGTCCAAAAAAGTGAAAAAAAGGTGAACATTGAAGCTCACTGATTCTCCTCAAAAAAAGCGGAAGGCTGCAGGGTAACAGCCTTCCGTTTTTTATTAATCAGTAATACATATCCTCTTCAATGACCCTGATCTCCAGATAGTCAAATTCTATCTCCTCGATAAACGCATCCTGTGTGAATCTGCACGACGCATTTCTCTTGAAATCGCGGATGGAAGAGTCAAGCCAGATCGGCACAGCCAGATCCAGTCTCCGGCAGCCCTCCTCCAGCCCGCTTAAGACCTTGTGGGTCCGCGTGTCGCGCTCGTCGTTCTCCACGACGGTATCTTCCAGCAAACGGTTATCTTTCCATATTTTGACCCAGAGTCTGAACATATATCTCCTTGCTTAAAGTTCGATCCCGTTCAGTTTGCAAAGCTCTCTTGCTGATTCAACGGAATCAATGCCCGTCTTATTCTTGATCGGTGCGAATTCCTTCTCTCGAAGAACCTCATAGGGGAGGCAGGTATCCAGTTCATGGACCAGATCTACTGCCAGCTGCTCGAATTTATATCCGTTTGGCTCCTCGGGCTTTACTTCGTTTCCGTCCTTGTCCATGTAAGGGATCTTCTTCTCGACAACGTGGACAGGAAGCGCGTCGTTGACGATGCGCTCGAGATCTTTCTCGCGGAACAGATAGTTGAGGATGACGCCGAAATTGTAAGCGGGCTCACCTTTCTCATCCTTGGCCTCAAGAAGCTCCGGAGTCATATCGTAATACTCGACGATGGACGGCCTTCCATCCTCAAGGCACAGCGCGCCGACTTTCTCGTCCGGTGCGACCTTGCGCACTACCTTGGCGCCGGTGGCACATCCGCTGTCAAGTGTCGCTCCTACGAAGCAGGGGTCTGAGATCCTCTGCAGAACATTGTCCACAGCGAAAATATTGAGCCACTCTACGCCCAGCTCCTTGGCCCTGTCAAGAACACCTGAATTCATCATGGACAGGAACCAGCCGCCGTTTCCGTTCGGAGAAGTCGCGATCCTGTATTTGTTCTCCATGTAGACCTTTCCGTTATAATCCACGGCAGGTGCCATGTCCTGTTTGAAGAAACGGACCATGTCTTTGTCATAGCCAAAATAGTCCATCTCCTCCATGAAACCGACAGTCTTGTCGTGATTCTTGTCGCTGGTCATGATGAAGAGCGGAACAGGCACTCCCGCCTCACGGACTACGTCCATCAGGTTCTCGATCAGACGCTGCATAATGTAGACAGGTTTCGTGATGCCTATGTCGTACATGCATTTGGGATCATCGGAACCCAGCCTTGTTCCCATGCCGCCTGCAAGCAGTACGGCGCCGATCTTCTGTTCCCGCAGCGCTTTCAGGCCGACCTCGGTAAAGTGTTCTTTGTTTTTCTCAATCTCCGTGATCTCCATGGCTCCGAGAGGGGTGATCTTTCCTCTGGTCTGATTGCCGTGAGGGTTAGCCGCATAGCGGATGACCGAGAAATCAGTCTCATCGATCTGCTTCAGAAGAGCTTCCTTCTGCTCATCCGTGAGCTCGTCATAATAATTAAGAACGTGAAGCTGTCCATATTCTTCCAGTTTCTTTCTGGCATTCTCCAAATTCATCGTCTCACACTCCTGTTCTGATCATGATAATAATCCTGTTCAATGTTAGCGATTGCGGGCCTTTCGCAAGGCGGCTCCCGACTAATCTATTTTATATGATTTTCTCAGTTCTGTCTATTAATGCAGGAGCTGTCTCCCGTCAGATATATCTCTCATATCTGGCGATCAGCCTTCCCTTTCGGGTTCTGCCGTCCGCCCCCAGATACCTGAACTTTCCATATCCGCGCACTGAGATCCGTTCTCCGACAGAAGGTATATAGGAAGCGGATGTTATGATACGTCCGTCCGCGAACACTTTCTCCTGCTCGATCAGGCGCTGTGCCTGAGATCTGGACAGATGGAACACCTGTGCCGCAAGGCAGTCCACTCTCTCGGATGAGACACTGCCGCTCTCCTCTTTTGTCACTACCACTGAAGGGCATTCAGATGGAGCGATGATCTGCGCCGTTACCGTCGTATGCCTGACCCTCGTTATCTCCCTGCAGATAAAAGGCGCGGTTTCCCGAACAGCAAATACAAAAGCCTCATCTTCCCTGCAGACGATATCACCGATCTGCTCTCGGGTGATCCCTATATTCATAAGGCTTCCCAGATAATCCCTGTGCGTCGGAGGCTGAGCGAATCCCGAACGGACCGCAGCGATCCTGACACAGGTCAGGGCTCCTTCGCCGCCTGCGATCTCGGCTTCCAGCTCTTCCCTGCTCATATAAGAAGGGACAAAAAAGAGCATCCGGCGGTCCGCTTCTTCATATCCGCCGCTAAAAGCACAGAATGGGCCGGAACCGGCTCCGATCGGTATTTTCTCCTCGCGGATCACCTGACGCGCATAAGACTGCAGGTCAAGGGAAAGAAATCCGGTGTGATTCAGGTAATCCCCCTGCCGCGTTCTGTTCCAGAGGTCCCGGATCCTACCGCGCAATACTTCTCTCTCTTCCATTACCGCCTCTCATGTTGTCCAAAAAGTAGACCACCTCGTCCGAGAGCGAATCTTTTTTGGACCAAATGCTTGAATTTTATACTATAATTATTTGTGTGGCTGTGCCGCAACATATCTAACTAAAGTGTTATTTAACACTCATCATATCGAAAGGATCTTTTCTATGCGTCCCACATGTAAATCCAGGCTCAAGAAACTCAGAGAGCAGCACCGGCTGTCACAGAAAGGACTGGCTGATGCGATCGAGATCTCTCCCAGAACTTATTCCGACTATGAGAGAGGAACGATAAGAGTACCTCTTGAAACTCTGATCGTCCTCGCGAAGTTCTACGACGTGGATCTGAATTACATTTCCGGCGTCAGCAATATACGCAAAGAATTCCCTGACTTTTGATCAACAGGGATCATTCTTCACCGCATTCCGAAGCAATAGCCGCCTTAAGCATCAGTGCGCACTCAATCCTCTTCTTGAAGAGCTCACATCCGTATTTGTAAACGCCGCTGATCCTGCCGGTCGTATGATAGGCGTTCGCCGCGCAGCCGCCTGAGCAGTAGAGTTTAGCCCAGCAGTCCCTGCATTCCTCATGTGAGTATACATTGCAGTACTTGAATTCGTCCTGTTTGGCGCGGTTAGTAACTCCGTTCCAGATATCTCCCAGTTTGTAATCGGGATCACCGACGAATTGATGACAGGGATAGAGATCTCCCCACGCTGTGACGGCCATGTATTCCGTGCCCGAACCGCAGCCTGAAATTCTCTTGTAAATACAGGGGCCGTGCTCAAGATCGATCATATAATGATAAAACGTGATCGGCTTTCCCTCGCGTTCCCTGCGGAGCATGTCCTCAGCAAGGATCTCGTACTGTTTAAAGAGGACAGGAAGGTCCTCCTCCGTGAGCGCGCTCAGGCTGTCCGGAGATGTCACGACAGGTTCCATTGACAGTTCGGTAAAGCCGAGGTCGTCCGCCATATGGAAGATGTCCTTGGTGAAATCAGTGTTGAAGTGCGTGTAGGTGCCGCGCATATAGTAGCCCTTCTGCCCCCTGGACGCGGCAAATTTCTGAAACAGCGGCACTATGCGGTCGTAGCTTCCTCTTCCCTTGGAGTCCACCCTGAATCTGTCGTTCACTTCTTTTCTTCCGTCAAGGCTCAGCACTACATTGTGGCACTCTTTATTCGCCCATTCGATCACCTCATCGGTGATACCGACGCCGTTTGTGGTCAGCGTAAAGCGGAAGTTCTTTTTCTTTTCCTTCTCGATGCTTCTGGCATAAGCCACAAGCTGTTTGCAGACCTCAAAGTTCATGAGCGGCTCCCCGCCGAAAAAGTCCACTTCGAGGTTCCGCCTGAATCCCGAATTTTCTACCAGGAAGTCCAGCGCCCGTTTGCCCGTTTCGAAACTCATCAACCCGGCAGAGCCCTTAAACTTTCCCTGGGAGGCAAAACAGTACTCACAGCTGAGGTTGCAGGTGTGCGCCACAAGAAGACAGAGGGCCTTGATCACAGTGTTCCTCTGTTTCATGTCATAGTTGTGGTCCTTATAGATATCTTCTGTGAAGAGCTTTCCGTTCTCACGCAGTTCCTCGATATCTGAAAATATGTCCGCTATATCGTCTTGCGTGATACCTGCATCGGAATACTGTTCTGTCAAAAGCGCCGCAGCTTCTTCCTGCGTCTTTCCCTCGTCTATGTATCTGATCGCGTCGTACGCGGCGTCATCAGTGATATGGACGCTGCCGCTGAATACGTCCAGCACGATATTGTACCCGTTTAATTTGTATTGATGGATCATCCTTCTTTTCCTTCATGTCGAAGCGCTAAGCGCTGAGACGCGCGAGGAGAAATTCGCGAAGGCGATTTCTCCGATGCGATCCCAAGGTTTGCGGCGCTTCCATCGCAAGACTTGCGATTGCAAACCTTGAGAGTGAAAGATCAGCTCATCAGAGTGATTTTTCGCTCTTTTCTCCTTATAGGCGCGGAAATAAGTCCCGCGGTATCATCTGTGCTATTGCGTAATAATTATAACTCAATATCGCATCTGCAGTAAACGGGCTCACGAGCTTGCTTTTTCTCCGACTTGCATACCTCATATGATAGGTTATAATCCAACTTAGCAGGAAATCATCCGAGAAAGGACTAATAATGAAACCGATCAAAACCACCGCCATCTACGGCCTCGGAGCCCTCGGCATGCTGTACGGCTCCATGCTTCAGAAGACATATGGCCCTGAAAATGTGATATTTGTGATGGACAGTCCCCGCTATGCCCGCCACAAAAACGACGTCTACACGATCAACGGCGAGCCCTTCGAATTCTCCCTGCTTGACGCAGCAGACGTGACCGGTCCCTCAGACCTTGTGATCATAGCTGTCAAAGGACCGTCCCTGGCAGAAGTTGTCGAACAGGCCGCACCTTCCATCGGGCCTGATACGATCATCATTTCTTTCATGAACGGCATCACCAGTGAAGATATCCTCGCCGAAAGATATGGCCGCAGCCACATTCTGGACTGCATCGCCATCGGCATGGACGCGATGCGTGACGGCACGCAGCTCTCCTACACCAAGTGCGGCAAGCTCCAGTTCGGCTCCCGCGACGGCTCCCAGGTGGAGGATGTGCAGGCGGTTGAGCGATATTTTGCCAAGGCAGGCGTGCCCCATGAAGTGAGGGATGACATCCGCCGCGCTATGTGGTTCAAGTTTCTGCTCAATGTGGGCGTCAATCAGGCGTGCACGGTCTACGAGACAGATTACGGCCACGTCACGTCGCCGGGACCGATCTGCGATGAAATGAAGGAAGCGATGCGCGAAGTATGCCGCCTGGCAGCTGTTGAGGGCATCGCGCTGACAGAGGCCGACATCGAAGCGGCAATAGAACTCGAGAGGACCCTCAAGCCCGACGGCTACCCTTCCATGCGCCAGGACGCACTGGCGGGACGGCCGACAGAAGTGGACCTCTTTGCGGGCACCGTCATCGCGATGGGGCAAAAATACGGCATTCCTACTCCGGTCAATGAGAAATATAGAGATATGCTTTGAGTACTTTGTGTGAAAAAGGGCTGCGCTCCCGGCGCAGCCCTTTGACGTTTGCATATATGTAGATGTTTGCCTAACAAGCAACCCGCATGCGACGCAGCGACCCGCTCCGCGGGCCTTACTTACTTTAATTCGAAAGCCTTCGGACTGATCTCCACCCCGGGACCATGAATCAGATTCTCTTCCGTCAGCAGCTCACACCCGCCGAAAGCCCAGGAATAGATCTTCTCAAGCCCTGCGCCGCACACGACCCGGCGCAGGTTTTTGCATTCCTTGAACGCAAACGGCGGAATGATCCTCAGATGATCCGGCAGCACGATCTCCTCAATGCCGCACCGTACAAAAGAGTACCCCCACAGCGTCCGAAGATTTGCCGGAAGCTTAAGGTGTCTCAGATTTACACAGCCATCAAAGACAAATTCCCCGATGTCCGTCACAGTATCGGGAATCTGTATGGAAGTGATCTCGCTGTGCCCCCTGAAGACCTTGTCGCTCAAAATAGTGAACACCTTATCAGTAGGGATCACAACTTCGCTCTCATCTCCCTCGTAACCTGTAATACAATATGTTCCGTCATCAACCATCCTGTAGTAAAATTCCTGCATGATTTATATCCTGCCTTTATCAAAAAAACGTATATTTTTTGTTTTTGAGTCAGCAGAGGGTGTTTCAACATGAATATTTGGACTTTAAAAGTGAACGATATATCATTTCCGAGCCCCTGCTAATCTATATTTAAGGTCAGTTGCCAAGCGAAACGCAAGTTCGTCAGAGTAAATGAGAGGAAATCTCAGGACCAGATATTCCGGCACCCAGGATATGTA
>JBGUJH010000165.1:0-32564 GCA_045113775.1 Lachnospiraceae bacterium
TGTCTCATCCGGAACTGCCGCGGTGTCATTCCGAACTCCCGTCGGAACTGCAGATTGAAATAGGAGATATTGTCGAAGCCGTGGTCCATCGCGATCTCCATCACAGGGCTTGATGTCTCTTCCAGCGCGTGCGCCGCTTTCTGGATCCGATAGTGGTTTAAATACGAAACGCAGCTCATCCCCACATACTGCCGGAAGAAGCTCATGAAATAGCTCTCGCTGAATCCGCTCATATCCGCCAGATCCGCCACTTTGATCTTCTCGCGGTAGTGCTCCGCGATGTACTGCAGTACGGTCTTGAGCTGCTGCCTTCCGGCCGGTGAATTGCGGCTTTCCGCAGACTCTCTTATATATCCGAATTGGAACAGCAGAATGATGATATGAAGAAGCTCCTCTCTCAGCAGCATCTCATAGAAGGGCGGACGGCTCTGAAAACACTCCAGCGCCTCAAGGAAGGCTTCCCGGATCTTGTCATATCCCCTGTCAGGACGCCTGATCACCTCCGGCATTTGCAGCTGCCCTTCCGCGAGCGGCCGCAGATACTTGGATGCCGACAGGTCTTGTCCCTGCGCGCCGAGAAGATCCAGATGAAATACCAGGCTGTCTGAGACCATCGTCTTGTCAGGAATCTCAAATGCGGAGTGTGTGCAGTACGGTGGTACCAGAATAATATCCCCTTCCTGAGTCTGAAAGGATCTCTGCCCGACCCTGTAATCCGACATTCCATTCCGGATCAGTGTTATCTCCATCTCCTCATGCCAGTGGAGCGCAAGCTCGCGATACGTAATCGGCACAAGACAGTGGTAACTGTTCACGGGGAGAAAAATATCACCGTGACTGGCTTTTTCCCGCCCTGCGGCCTTTTCTGTTATCCTGCGCATTCTCCATTTTCTCCTTCTTGTCTGAAAACCGTAGAATCGTGTTAGTATTCCCTGCAATTAAGCAAGTATTTTATCGTATTATTAACGTATTATACTATTACAGGCAGGGCAGTACAACATGTGCCGAAAGCAGAATCCTTGTGAGAGCCGGTGCGCCGCCCGCCTGCAAAAATTCTAAACAATCCTTACATAGAATTCATCATACGGAGGTTTTCAAAATGGCTGCGAAATGGTTAAAGGACACTGTTTTCTATGAGATCTATCCCCAGTCCTTCAATGACACGAACGGTGACGGGATCGGCGACATCAACGGCATCACCGAGAAACTGGATTACATCAAGAGCCTGGGCTGCAATGCGCTCTGGATCAATCCCTGCTACGACTCCCCCTTCAAGGACGCCGGGTACGACGTCCGCGATTACAAGAAGGTGGCGCCCCGCTACGGTACCAACGAAGACTTGTACCGCCTCTTCGATGTGGCACATAAGAAGGGCATCCGCGTCCTTCTCGACCTTGTTCCGGGCCACACATCAGAAGAACACCCCTGGTTTACAGAGAGCCAAAAAATAGAGAAAAACGAGTTTTCCGACCGCTTTATATGGACAGATTATTGTTTTAAGGGCGCTGCCGGCCTTCCCTATATCGGTGGTGAGAGCGAACGCAGCGGGTGCTATATTTTGAACTTCTTTAAGTGCCAGCCCGCCCTCAATTACGGCTTTCTCAATGTGACTGAGCCCTGGCAGAAGAGTTATCGCGATCCGGCCGCTATGGCGACCCGGGAGGCCCTCAAAGACATCATGCGCTTCTGGCTGTCCCACGGCTGCGATGGCTTCCGTGTCGATATGGCCTCTTCTCTGGTCAAAAATGACGACGAGAAGAAGAGCGGTACCAGTGCGGTCTGGAGAGATGTGCGTCGCATGCTGGATCTGGAATTCCCGGATGCCGCGATGGTGGCGGAGTGGAGCAATCCTTCCCTTTCCCTGCGCTGCGGTTACGACATGGACTTCGTCCTCAACGAGATCGGCGGAGGCTATTCCACTCTGATGCGTGATTACTACAATCACGGCGGTAGTATTCACGGTGACCGGAACGCTGAAGACCACAGCTATTTCAAGAAGGACGCCGGCGGCAATATCAACCGCTTCCTGGATCAGTACCTCGGCTGGTATGAGGACACTAAGGACCGCGGTTATATATCAGTGCTGACATGCAATCACGACACGATCCGTCCCAGTTACAATCTGGACACAGCTGAGCTGAAGCTGGCTTACTCCTTCCTTTTCACGCTTCCCGGTGTTCCTTTCCTGTACTACGGCGACGAGATCGGCATGAAGTATCTGGATGTCCCCACTAAAGAGGGTGGTTACTTCCGCACGGGCGCCAGGACGCCCATGCAGTGGGATGACAGCGCAAACCTCGGCTTCTCCTCCGGAAATGCGTCCGACCTCTATCTTCCGGTCGACAATTCTGCTGATGCGCCGACTGTGGCAGCGCAGGAGAAGGATCCCGCTTCCCTTCTGAACACCGTGCGTGCGATTCTCTCTCTTCGACATCAGGAGGAGGACCTGCAGGCAGATGCCGAATTTAAAGTCCTCTGCAGTGAGCCGGATTGTCCCTTCATATACAGGCGCGGCAGCCTTCTGTGCGCGGTGAATCCCGCCGGCAGAGCTATGGAAGTTTCTCTTCCGACCGGGATCACCGGAATGATCCGCGGAGATGTTCTGTTCGAGATCGGCAGCAGCAGCCTGGAGAACGGAAAACTGACCATTGGAGCGCAGTCCTTCGTTGTGATGAAGTAAGGATGTGAATACGGCAAAATAGAAACTCCCTTTCGGGCAAATAAACTTCTTTTAGTTTACCTGCCCGGAAGGGAGTTTTTGCTTCAGACTCTCATTGCTGACGAACCTTTTATCACTGATTTGCCATCGCCTTTACTCTGTTGATCGCATCGCTGAAGGCGGGTATGCTGATCAGGATCAGTACGACGACTGCCTCTCCGGCAATGTAAATGATGTTGTATACTGCTGAATAAGCTGCCGGGTTCCAGCCTTCCCAGGCGTATTCGCCAAAGAATACCCAGCCGGACAGAAATGAGAAGAACCAGCGGCCTAAACAAGCCACAATATACCCTTTGTGCAGACCAAATTTCTGGTTGCAGAAAAAGCCTGAAAGCCCGAATGCCGCAAATGCAAGGCCGTAATCCAGGAAGACCTGCACAGGGGTCAGGATATAGGGACCCAAGGCGAACTGCAAAATGCCATGGGCAAATCCGGCAAAGATTCCGACGACCGGGCCGAAGAAATAGCCGGGCAGGACCGCAAACAGTGTAGATGCAAGTGTGATGGATCCGCCTGTCGGAAACTCGAAGACCTTGATCAAGCTGGTAATACTGGCCAATGCGATACACATGGCGCTGAAGACGAGTACTTTGACATTTTTTGACATAAAAAACCTCCTTGCATGTTTTGCAGGAGGAGAGATGATCACAGCACATGTACACAGCTGCGACGGAACAAATGTGCAACGATGCCTTTCATCGATCCCGCACATGATTTCCATTGCACCAGTACTGTCTGCTTCCTTACGCCGGTATTATCCGGTTCAAGTAATAAGGGTCAGCCGCTCCTGTCCGCTTGTCGCGAACGGGCCGCAGTCTCAGCATCCGCTCCCCCAGCATTTAGTTAGTACTCTTGTAAAATACTGCAATGATCGCGATTTGTCAATATGAGGGGGTGTCCAGGGCTCACTGTCTCAGAGGTCAGCTATCTCCTGACAAACCACCTCAGAGGTCTGCTATTTTCAGACTGCGCCTCCTCCTTGACACGGAAGGGTATACGCGCAATAATCTAATTAATTAGGACAAAATATAGTTTGACCAAAACGGCAAGGATGTCGTGATCGGAAAATACAGAGCGTGTTTTCTGATGATGACATCCCTGCCGTTTTTTATCTCAGAGGGAAGACCCCACTGAGTTAAATGATGCACACGCGTGCGGAAAGGAAGATCATAAGAGAAAGGAGGAACCAACCATGGCAGCCTTTGACAAAGTAAAGAGCGGTATCCCGCAGATGGACGGGATCCTGGACTATATCCGCATGGGCGACAATGTGGTCTGGCAGGTCACAGATCTCGATGAGTTTCGATTTTTTGCAGTACCGTATGTGAGGCAGGCGATCGAAGACCGCCGCGATATCGTCTATATCCGGTTCGCCCAGCATGAGCCGATCCTGACAGATCCGGAGATACTAAAACATGTTGAGGTAGTGAAGTTCGATCCGGACGCAGGATTTGAATCTTTTACAGTTGCTATTCATGACGAGATCACGAAGCATGGAAAGGACGCTTTCTATGTCTTCGACTGCCTGTCCGAACTGCAGTCCGTTTGGTATACGGACCTGATGATGGGTAATTTCTTCCGCGTGACCTGTCCTTATCTTTTTGTGCTTGATACAGTGGCCTATTTCCCGGTCATGAGAGGGCGGCACTCTTTTGACGCGATCGCGAGGATCCGCGAGACGACGCAGCTCCTTCTGGATGTGTGCTCCAACGAGAAGTGGGTCTACATGCACCCGATCAAGGTGTGGGAGCGCGCGTCGGACACCATGTTCCTTCCGCACGGATACAGAAAGAGCACGGGAGAATTCCGGCTCCTGGAAGACGGGGTGAGCATCAGCCGCTATTATCAGACGCTGCAGCAGGTCAGGGACAGGAGCCAGGACCAAAATATAGACAGCTATGACCGCTTTTTTACCATGGCAAAGGCGGCATTCGAATCGGGGCATTTCACGCCGCAGATGGAGACACAGATCATCGACAGCACAATGACTAAGGACGCGCACTTAAGAGATCTGGTAAGGCAGTATTTTGCACCGGCTGATTATTTCGCGCTGCGGGACCGGATGATCGGAAGCGGCGCGATCGGAGGCAAGGCCTGCGGCATGCTGCTGGCCCGAAAGATCGTGGACACGGAGCTGGAGGACTACCGCATGTACGCGGAGCCGCACGATTCGTTCTATATCGGGTCAGATGTTTTTTATACCTATATTGTTTCGAACGGTGACTGGAATCTCAGGATCAGGCAGAGGTCCAAAGAGGGATTTTTTGACGCGGCAGACGAATTGAAAGAGAGGCTTCTCACAGGGAGGTTCCCCGGTAAGATCCGGGAGCAACTGCGGAACGTCCTGGAATATTTTGGCCAGAATCCGTTTATCGTCAGGTCGTCAAGTTTTCTGGAGGACGGGTTCGGGAATGCATTCGCAGGAAAGTATGAGTCCGTATTCTGCGTCAACAGAGGAAGTGAAGAAGAGAGGCTCGATGCCTTTGAAGGCGCTGTGCGCCGTGTGTATGCCAGCACGATGGACCGGTCCGCGCTGGAGTACCGCCTGCGGAGGGGGCTGGCCGGCAAAGACGAGCAGATGGCGATCCTGGTGCAGCGCGTGTCGGGAAGTTACTATGAGCGGTATTATATGCCCTGCGTTGCCGGCGTCGGGTACAGCCACAGCGCTTATCAGTGGTATCCGAACATGGACCCTTCGGCGGGGATGCTCCGAATGGTTATGGGGCTCGGCACGAAAGCCGTGGACAGAACGCGGGAGGATTACCCCAGGCTGGTGAATCTGGACCGGCCGACTGTCACGATTTATACCAGTGCGGCACAGAAACACAAGTTCTCACAGAGATATTTGGACACACTTGACTGCAGGGAGAACATCTGCCGCGAGGTAGAGGTGGACAAGATCCTGGATGTGCTGCCTCTGTGGTACAAGCGGATGGTGATGGAGCATGACTATGAGGCCGAGCGCACCCTGTATGATCTGGGCAGACCCAGGCAGGTCTGGTTCGTGAGCTGCCAGAAGCTCCTCGAGAACACTGCTTTTACCGGTCTAATGCAGAGGATCCTCAAGACGCTGGAACGTGTCTACGGGACGCCTGTTGATATCGAGTATGCCGTCAATATGGATGAGGACGGCGAATTTGTCGTCAACCTCCTGCAGTGCCGGCCTCTCTATCTGGGAGGGGAAGGAGAGGAAGTCCATGTGGAGGATCTTTCCCTGCGAAAGGTGCTGTTTGATGTGCGCGGCGCCTCCATGGGCACGTCAAAAAAGAGAAAGATAGATGTCGTCGTTCAGATCGACGCAAAGCTATATCATGAAATGCCGTACGCGCAGAAATATAAGGCGGCTAACGCTGTCGGCAGGATCAACCGATATTACGCAGATACCGGCAGAAACCTTCTGCTCATGACACCCGGGAGGATCGGCACTTCGTCACCTGAGCTGGGCGTTCCGGTGAGCTTTGCTGACATTTCCTGTTTTGGCGTGATCTGTGAGGTGTCGGACAGCCAGGCGGGATTTATGCCGGAGCTCAGCTATGGCAGTCATATGTTCCAGGATATGGTCGAGGCGGAGATGAGCTACAGTGCGGTCTTCAATGACCACAAGACGATCCGGTACGATCCGTCTGTTCTTCAGGATGTGGAGGACCGTTTCGCGCAGATCTGCCCCGATATGGAAGAACTTTCCGGGATGATCTCGGTCAGGGAGCCGGAGAACCTCTATTATTGGCTGGATTCCGTAGGGAACCACGCGGTCTGCGGGGCTGTGTGAGCGGGCGGCCTCTGGGGTAGTTTGTTCTCGTGAGAGGGTGACCTCTGGGGTAGTTTGTTCTCAGAAAGCCGCTGCTCGAACCTGCTCTTGCTGTTTTCCCGAGGAACCGCGGTCGGGTAACTTCCGCAGAAGCAGGCGCTGCAATAATGATCGTGACCGGTCAGGCAGTGCAGGTGCCCGACCGGCAGATATCCCAGGGAATCTGCCCCAATCATCTGACAGATCTCGGGAATCGAATGATGGCAGGCGATCAGGTTTTCCTGAGAGTCTATGTCGGTTCCGTAATAACAGGGATATAAGAAGGGAGGCGCTGTAACCCGCATATGGATTTCCTTGGCACCTGCTTCCCGCAGGAGCCTGACGATCCTCTCGCAGGTAGTTCCCCGAACGATTGAATCGTCAATCAGGACCACTCGCTTTCCTTCCACTGTTTCGCGAATCGGTGCAAGTTTGATCCGGACCTGATCGGCCCTTGCATCCGGCGCGATGAAGGTGCGTCCGATATATTTGTTCTTGATCAGTCCTATCCCGTAAGGGATTCCCGAAGCCTGCGAGTAGCCTATTGCGGCATCCAACCCTGAATCCGGTACGCCAACGACCACATCGGCGCATACAGGGTGTGTTTTGGCCAGGTCAGCCCCTGCGTGCTGTCTTGCGGCGTGAACGGAGATGCCGTCGATGACGGAGTCCGGACGGGCAAAATAGATATACTCGAAAATACAGAGCCGCCTTTCACGGCTTTCGCAATGCTCTTTGCGGGAACAGAGCCCCTCTGAGGTGAATACCAGGATTTCGCCCGGTTCCACGTCGCGGATGAACTTTGCTCCGACTGCTGCAAGGGCGCAGCTCTCAGAGGCGACCACATAACTTCCGTCCTCTGTCCGCCCATAGCAGAGCGGCCTGAAGCCATAGGGATCCCTTGCGCAGATCAACTTCTGCGGCGACATGATGACCAGAGAGTAGGCACCGTCCAGCGTGTTCATGGCCCGGCTGACGGCTTCCTCAATGGAAGGGGCACGAAGCCGTTCCCGGGTTATGATGTAGGCGATGGTCTCGGTGTCGCTTGTAGTATGGAAGATAGCACCGGAGAGCTCAAGCTCTGAGCGCAAGGCCGCAGCATTGGAAAGATTTCCATTATGTGCGATGGCCATATGTCCCTTCTGATGATTCACTTCAATGGGCTGGCAGTTGCGCCTGTTTGTCGCGCCGGTCGTTCCGTATCTGGCGTGCGCCACGGCAATGCTGCCTCTTGGCAGCCGGGAGAGAGCATCCCCGGTGAAGACCTCGCTCACGAGTCCAAGGTCTTTGTGAGAGTGGAAGAGACCATCCTCATTGACGACGATGCCGCAGCTCTCCTGGCCTCTGTGCTGCAGGGCATACAATCCGTAATAACACATCATCGCTACATTAGCAGGCTCCTTTGCCATCACTCCGAAAACACCGCATTCTTCGTGGATCTTCATGCTTTTGCTCCTCACGGATTTCGAGAATATTGATTATTCAGGATTTGAGAAAAACAACAGAAAAGGGCGCAATGACTCTGGAAGCATCGAAAGCTTCGGCACGTCATTGCGCCCTTATGTATAACCTTTTTTCAAGAGTACAGTCGAAGCAGAGAATTGTCAACGGGCGGAATCTTAGAAATTGACCTCTGAGGCATATTGGCCACACTTGGGACAAATAATCTCAGAGGTCAATTTCTGAGAGAGTTCAGTTTTCTTTCTTTGTGCAAAGTGACGATAATTTCTGTTTGAAAAAATGTATAATTGTATACAATATTCTTTGACTTCCAGGGTGGGACGAGTATAATAAACGACATAAAGCAAGGGCGCTGCAGGAGGATGAAATCCGGCAGTGCCTTTCTTAATTAATATATCTCATCAGGGCAAGGGAGTCCGGAACCGCAGGGTCCGGGCTCCTTTTTTGGTATGGCAGGGTGCACGGCCACGTCGGAAAGGGGAGCCGTAAATGAGATAAAGAAAAGGAGGAAACACAATGAACTACGATGTAACAACTGTGATCTGGGTATTGGTTGCAAGCGCTCTGATCTACTTCATGCAGGCCGGTTTTGCCCTGTGTGAGGCGGGTCTTACGAGGGCAAAAAATACAGGCAATATTCTGATGAAGAACCTGATGGATTTCTGCATCGGAACGCCGTGTTATTGGCTGGTCGGGTTCGGGATCATGTTCGGAAGCACTGCACCGATCATCGGGCGGTTAGATCCTATGATCCGCGGGATCTATGGAGCCGAAAATACTGTGGTGCCTCAGACGATGCCGCTCTGGTGCTACGTGATCTTCCAGACCGTCTTCTGTGCGACCGCAGCGACGATCGTCTCGGGATCCATGGCGGAGCGCACGAACTTCAAGGCTTACTGCGTGTACTCGGCGGCTATCTCTCTTTTGATCTATCCGATCGGAGGGCATTGGGCCTGGGGCGGCGGCTGGCTGTCGGGGCTGGGCTTTCACGATTTTGCCGGAAGTGCGGTAGTTCACAACGTGGGAGGCGCGATCGCATGTCTGGGAGCATGGATGCTGGGACCCCGCATCGGCAAGTATGACAAGGACGGAAAAGTCAGGGCAATTCCGGGACACAACATGATGGCTGTGGCACTGGGCGTCTTCATCCTGTGGTTCTGCTGGTTCGGTTTCAACGGAGGATCGACAGCTTCCATGGCGGATGGCGCGGATGCGTTCCACGCTTCGCTGGCATTTATGAACACCAACCTGGCAGCGGCAGTGGCAACGGTCGTGGCCATGATCTTCACGTGGCTCCGATATGGAAAACCCGATGTCTCCATGACGCTCAACGCTTCTCTGGCAGGGCTTGTGGCGATCACGGCAGGCTGTGACTGTGTCTCCCCGTTTGGAGCGTTTGTGATCGGCGTTGTCGCTGGATTTCTGGTGGTTCTGTCGGTGGAGTTCTTTGACAACATCGCAAGGATCGACGACCCTGTAGGTGCCGTTTCAGTACACATGGTGAACGGTATCTGGGGAACGGTCGCGGTCGGACTGTTCAGTACCGGTGAGGACGGCGTAATGAAGGGCCTGTTCTACGGAGGCGGCGCAAGGCTTTTGGGAGTACAGGCGCTCGGAATTGTCGCGATTGACGCATATGTTGTTATCACCATGTTTGTAGTGTTCAAGCTGATCGACCGCGTGATCGGGCTTCGCGTACCGGCTCAGGTCGAGATCGACGGACTGGATATGCATGAACATGGCCTGGCCAGCGCTTACTCCGGCTTCTCCGTGAGTGACGTCTCCAACATGGTCATGGATGTCAACGAGAACACATTCCTGGGTGAAGGAGAGTATGCAAAAGCGTCAGAGGCACAGATCGGCGCGGCTGTGAAGGTCGCGGGTACGTCGGGAGCGTCAGGATCTGCCTGGAAAGATGTCGCGGCTTCTATAGTCTCGGGAAAGACGGCGGAAACTTCCGGAGAGCCGGCAGCATCAGGCTTCAGACCATCGACCGGAATGCACAGGATATCTATCATCTGCCGCATGAGCAAATTTGACGAACTCAAGTCTGCGCTCAATGAACTGGGCGTGACCGGAATGACTATGTCGCAGGTCATGGGCTGCGGTATTCAGAAAGGTTCCGAAGAACGCTACAGAGGTGCGGTGGTCGATTCCACGCTGCTGCCTAAGGTAAAGGTGGAAGTGGTCGTCTCGAAGATCTCCGTGCAGAGTGTCATCGACGCTGCCAAGAAGGCACTGTACACTGGGCATATCGGCGATGGGAAGATCTTTGTGTACGACGTGACTAGAGTTGTTAAGGTCAGGACCGGCGAAGAAGATTTTGCAGCGCTGCAGGATGTGGAATAAAAAACGTATAATTGTATACAAAATAGTGTTGACATTCATCCCGCTCTATGTATAATAATGACTCAAAGGCAAGGGTGTCTTAACAGACGGTGACGACCGTCTTGTTAAGCACCCTTGCCTTTTTTGATGTAACAGGTAATTGAACAGTTCTCTTCAGGAGAACTGCGGTAAGGAGGTAAATCATGAACATCCCCGAAATCTACGGAAGCATGGTATTCAATGACAAAGTCATGCGGGAGCGTCTCCCGAAGGATATATACAAGGCAGTGCGCAAGACCAGCAAGAACGGCACTCACCTGGAACTGGACGTGGCCAACACAGTGGCCGCAGTCATGAAGGAGTGGGCAATCGAGAAGGGCGCGACCCACTTCACGCATTGGTTCCAGCCCATGACCGGCCTGACCGCCGAAAAACACGACGGTTTTATCTCCCCTACCGAAGACGGTCAGGTCATCATGGAGTTCTCCGGCAAGGAGCTCGTAAAGGGCGAGCCGGACGCCTCCAGTTTCCCGTCGGGCGGCCTCAGAGCTACTTTTGAAGCTCGCGGCTACACCGCATGGGATCCCAGCTCTCCGGCTTTTGTCAAGGACGGATCGCTCTACATTCCAACCGCGTTCTGCTCCTATGGCGGAGAAGCCCTGGACAAGAAGACCCCGCTCCTTCGTTCTATGGAAGCGCTCTCAGACGCAGCTGTCAAAGTATTGCACCTTCTGGGCAACACCGCCGTCACCCATGTAGACACGACCGTCGGCTCTGAGCAGGAATACTTCCTGATCGACAAGGAACTCTACAAGAAGAGAAAAGACCTGCTTCTTACCGGCCGCACGCTCATGGGAGCGCCCGCGCCTAAGGGACAGGAGATGGAGGATCACTATTTTGGCGTGCTCAAGCCCAAGGTATCCGAATATATGCACGCGCTGGACAAGGAGCTCTGGGAGCTCGGGGTGCCGGCAAAGACCAAGCACAACGAGGTCGCGCCGTCCCAGCATGAGCTGGCTCCGGTCTTCGAGACGGCCAACGTGGCGGTGGACCACAACCAGCTGACCATGGAAGTGATGAAGAAGGTGGCGGACCGATTCGGATATGCCTGCCTGCTGCATGAGAAGCCCTTCGAGGGAATCAACGGCTCCGGCAAGCACAACAACTGGTCCATCAGCACCGATACCGGTGAGAACCTTCTGGATCCCGGAAAGAAGCCGGGCGAGAACCTGCAGTTCCTGGTCTTCCTCATGGCTGTCATCACAGCAGTTGATGAGTATCAGGAAGTTCTGAGGATCTCGGTCGCGACAGCAGGAAACGACCACCGTCTCGGAGGAAACGAGGCGCCGCCCGCGATCATCTCGATGTTCGTCGGCGACGAGCTTGCCGAAGTTCTTCAGTCCATCGAGGATGGCACTGCCGCACACAGCTCGGGCAAAAAACAGATGGGCATGGGCGCGCATGTGCTGCCGCACATCACCCGCGACACGACGGACAGGAACCGCACTTCGCCGTTTGCTTTTACCGGCAACAAGTTCGAGTTCCGCATGCCGGGCAGCTCACTTTCCGTGGCTAACCCCAATATCGTGCTGAACACGGCAGTAGCCGAGGCGCTGACACAGATTTACGAGGCTCTTAATGACACGGCGCCGGAGGACCTGGATGAAGCAGTCCACGCGCTCCTTCGCAAGATGCTGGCAGAACACAAAAGGATCCTCTTCAACGGCAACGGCTACACAGAGGAGTGGGTGGAAGAGGCAGCCCGAAGGGGACTCGCAAACCTCGCTTCCCTTCCGGATGCGATGCCGCACTTCATCTCAGAGAAGTCGCTTGACCTCTTTACGAAGCACAGGATCTTCACAAAAGAGGAAGTCTTCTCCAGATATGAGATTCTTCTTGAGAACTACGCGAAGACAGTTCACATCGAGGCGCTCACTCTCATGGAGATGGTCCGCAAGGACTTCACGACAGGCCTTGTCCGCTACATGAAGGATGTGACGACCGAGGCGCTCAAGAAGAGAGACCTCCTTCCGGGCAGCAAGTGCAGTTACGAGAGCGATATTTTGAAGACGCTGGATGAGACCAGCGAGCAGATCCTGCTGGCTATGGAAGCGCTGGCAGCGGACACTGCAAAGGCAGAGGGCATCGAGGACATCCTGGAGCAGGCCAAGTTCTACCATGAGACAGTGCTGGCGGAAATGGAAGTCCTGCGCAGCTGGACGGACAAGGCGGAAGCTATCATTCCGGATGAATATCTGCCTTATCCGACTTACGAGAAGATGCTGTTCTCACTCAGATGAGGGCGACCTCTGAGGTAGTTTGTTCATGAGGTGAGGGCGACCTCTGGGGTAGTTTGTTCACGGGTGTGAAAGACCCCAGAGGTCACATTCTAATAAAACGAGGAATCAGACATGTGGTACCAACAGGAACATGATGCATGCGGCATCGGAAGTATTGTGAATATCGACGGCAGAAAGGACCACAAAGTCCTGGACGACGCCCTGCACATCGTGGAGAAGCTGGAGCACAGGGCCGGCAAGGACGCCACCGGCGAGGTGGGCGACGGCGTCGGCATCCTGACCCAGATTTCCCACAAATTCTTCAAGAAGGCTGCCGCTAAATCCGGGATCGATAAAGTGGCTAAGTCCGAAGAAGGCGACTATGGAGTCGGCATGTTCTTCCTGCCGCAGAACACACTTCGCAGGACTCTCGCGAAGCGCATGTTCGAGGTGATCACGCAGAAAGAAGGCATGGAAGTCCTGGGCTGGCGCGATGTTCCTGTCCACGAGGAAATCCTCGGGAAAGCTGCAGTAGATTGTATGCCGTGCATCAGTCAGTGCTTTATCGGAAGGCCGGAGGGCGTTCAGAAAGGAATTGACTTTGACCGCAGGCTCTACGTCGTGAGAAGAGAGTTCGAGCAGTCCTCTGAGGATACTTATATCTGCTCGCTCTCTTCCAGGACGATCGTCTACAAGGGCATGTTCCTGGTCGGGCAGCTGCGCCGATTCTACGACGACCTGCAGGACGAGAATTATGAGGCGGCGATCGCGATCGTGCACTCCAGGTTCTCGACAAATACGACGCCGTCCTGGCACCGCGCGCATCCCTACAGGATGATCGCCCACAACGGTGAGATCAACACGATCCGGGGAAATATCGACAGAATGCTGGCCAGAGAAGAGACGATGACGAGCCCTGTCATGCAGGACGATATAGATAAGATCTTTCCTGTCGTGGACCGTAGCGGATCGGATTCCGCCATGCTGGACAACACGCTGGAATTCCTCTATATGAACGGAATGCCTCTGGCTCTGGCCATGATGGTCATCATTCCCGAGCCCTGGAAGCACAATACTTTCATGAGTGAGGACAAGAAGGATTTCTATCATTACTATGCGACCATGATGGAGCCCTGGGACGGCCCCGCGGCAATCCTTTTCTCCGACGGCGAAGTGCTGGGTGCCACACTGGACAGAAACGGCCTTCGTCCTTCAAGGTACTACATCACGGATGACAACCGGCTGATCCTGTCCTCTGAGGTAGGTGTATTGGACATTGCCCCGGAGAGCATTGTCAAAAAAGCGCGCCTTGAACCGGGCCGCATTTTGCTGGTGGACACAAAGCAGAAGAGGATCATCTCCGATGAGGAGTGCAAGACTTATTACGCTGGCAGAAGTCCTTACGGCGAGTGGCTGGACAGGAACCTTCTGCACCTGAAGAGGCTTGCCATTCCCAACAGGAAGATCCCCGTTCACTCCCAGCAGGTCAGGGACCGCCTCTACAAGGTGTTCGGATACACCTATGAGGACGTTAAGGACCAGATCATGCCCATGGCGGAGAACGGCGTGGAGCCCACGCTCTCCATGGGACACGACGCGCCGCTCGCTGTTTTGTCCAAGGCGCACCAGCTGCTGTTCAACTATTTCAAGCAGCTCTTTGCCCAGGTGACCAACCCGCCGATCGACTCCCTGAGGGAGAAAATAGTGACGGATACGACCGTCTATATCGGCTCGGACGGCGATCTGCTCAGGGAGAAAAGCGGGAACTGCACGGTGCTTGAGGTCGACAATCCGATCTTGACCGGGGTGGACCTGCTCAAGATCCGCAGTCTCGACCGGCCGGGTTTCAAGGCGCAGACGATCTCCTTGCTCTTTTACAAGAACACTTCGTTGGAGAGAGCGCTGGACCAGCTCAATATCGCGGTGGACCGCGCGGCTGCGGCCGGCAGCAATATCCTGATCCTTTCCGACAGAGGCGTGGACGAGAACCATGTGCCGATTCCGTCTCTGCTGGCTGTTTCAAGCGTAGAGCAGCACCTGGTGCTGACTAAAAAGCGCACAGCCGTATCCCTGATCCTGGAGAGCGGCGAACCCAGGGACGTGCACCAGATCGCGACCCTGCTCGGCTTCGGCGCGCGGGCGGTCAACCCCTATCTGGCCCACGAGTGCATCGGGGAGCTGATCGAGCTGGGCATCCTCGACAAGGATTATCACACGGCGGTGGAAGACTACGACCACGCGCTTTTATACGGCGTCGTCAAAATAGCGGCGAAGATGGGCATTTCCACCCTGCAGTCCTATCAGTCCGCCCGTATTTTCGAGGCGATCGGGCTGGGGAAGGATGTCATTGATCGATATTTTGCCGGAACAGTGAGCCGTGTGGGCGGAATCGGCATTGGGGAGATCGAGGAAGGCGTGGCTTTCCGGCACGATCACGCTTTTGACCCGCTGGGACTGGGCGTGGACGAGACGCTGGATTCGGTCGGTTTCCATTACCTCCGGAGTGGACGGGACAAGGAAGACCACATGTACAGCCCGGAGACCATCATCACGCTGCAGAGAGCGGTGCGGGAGGACTCCTACGAGAGATTCAGGGCTTATACGGACCTTGTGGACGATGCGGGAAGGCCGCACACTCTCCGCGGCCTTCTGGAATTCGTGCCGGCGGGCGACGCTGTTCCCCTTAATGAGGTGGAGCCCGCCGACGATATCGTCAAACACTTCAAGACCGGAGCTATGAGCTACGGCTCCCTTTCTGCCGAGGCACACGAGACGCTGGCGATTGCGATGAATTCCATCGGCGCGCGCTCCAACACCGGCGAGGGCGGAGAGCTCAGAGAGCGCTTCGGGACGGAGAAGAACAGCAAGATCAAACAGGTGGCTTCGGGAAGGTTCGGCGTCACAAGTGAATATCTGTGCAGCGCGGAAGAGATCCAGATCAAGATGGCGCAGGGCGCAAAGCCGGGCGAGGGCGGACATCTTCCGGGCAAAAAAGTGTATCCCTGGGTGGCCGAGACAAGATTTTCCACGCCGGGCGTGGCGCTGATCTCGCCGCCACCGCATCACGATATTTATTCAATCGAAGACCTGGCGCAGCTCATCTACGACCTCAAGAACGCCAACAGAGATGCCAGGATCAACGTCAAACTGGTATCCGAGGCAGGAGTAGGCACCATCGCATCCGGCGTCGCGAAGGCGGGTGCACAGGTGATCCTGATCTCGGGTTATGACGGAGGAACCGGCGCGGCGCCCGGAAGCTCCATACACAACGCAGGGCTTCCCTGGGAACTGGGCCTCACAGAGGCGCACAGGTGCCTGACAGAAAACGGTCTGCGCGACAGAGTCGTCCTGGAGACAGACGGCAAGCTGATGAGCGGCAGGGACGTGGCCATCGCGGCGCTTCTCGGCGCGGAGGAGTTCGGATTTGCGACAGCCCCGCTGGTGTGCCTCGGCTGCATGATGATGCGCGTCTGCTCCAAAGATACCTGCCCTGTCGGCATCGCGACGCAGAACAAAAAGCTGCGCAGCTGCTTCAAGGGAAAACCTGAATATGTCAGCCGCTTCATGTTCTTTATTGCGGAGCAGGTCCGCGAGATCATGGCGCAGCTCGGTTTCCGCAGTATGGCGGAGATGACCGGCAGGAGCGACTGCCTGCGGGTGAGAAAAGAGCTCATCACAGACAGGGCCTTTAAGGTAGATATGCGCCTGATTCTTGGAGACAGCCCCATGCCGGTACTCTCACAAGCTGACAGGGAGAGCGGAAATTACGGGCTCTACGCGCCCAAGAACCTCTACGATTTTGAGCTGGAGAAGACGCCGGATCTGGCAGTACTGCTGCCTGCATTCGAAGAGGGGCTGGCGCAGCTCGCTGGAGGCAAGGGAAAGCCGACCTCTAGGGTAGTTTGTACCTCGGATAAGGCGACCTCTGGGGTAGTTTGTTCATTCGAGACTTCCCTAAAGGTGTCGTCCACGGACAGAGCTTTCGGGACGATATTCGGCTCGGAGATCACAAAGAGGTTCGGAGGGAGCCTGTCAGAAGATACATTTGTCGTCCATGCACAGGGCGGCGGCGGACAGTCATTTGGCGCGTTCCTTCCCAAGGGAGTAACGATCAGGCTCACGGGAGACGCCAACGACGGCTTCGGAAAAGGCCTCTCGGGAGGAAAGCTCGTACTGGTGCCCGACCCGAAGAGCAGGTTTGACGCAAGTCAAAATATCATTGTCGGAAATGTAGCTCTGTACGGCGCAACGGAAGGAAAGGCGTTCATAAACGGTATTGCGGGAGAGCGATTCTGCGTCCGCAATTCCGGTGCGATCGCAGTCGCGGAGGGCTGCGGCGACCACGGCCTGGAATACATGACCGGAGGACGTGCTGTGATCCTGGGAAGGACGGGAAAGAACTTTGCGGCGGGCATGAGCGGCGGGATCGCCTATGTGCTGGATCAGGACCACAGCCTGTACAGAAGGATCAATAAAGACATGGTCTCGATCCAGGAACTGTCAGAGAAATACGATATTGCGGAGCTCGGCGATATTTTGGCTGAGTATGTCGCAAGTACGGGATCAGAGCTCGGACGGAAGATCCTGGACGACTATGAGGCGTACATTCCTTTCTTCAAGAAAGTCGTGCCGCTTGATTACCAGAGGATGCTCACTGCGATAGGAAAATACGAAGAACAGGGAATTCCTCACGACAAAGCGGTACTGGAAGCCTTTCGGGAAGTTACAAATTCATGAGCTCATAGAATATGAGCTCATGAGTGGAAGGAATACAAGTACGTGCGAGGTGCGTTATGGGAAAAGCAACCGGATTTTTGGAATATGAAAGACAAAACAATATAGACAGAGAACCCTTAGAGAGGCTGTCAGATTATCAGGAGTTTCATCTGCCCCTCGGCGTGCGCGAGAGGAAAGAGCAGGGGGCGCGCTGCATGAACTGCGGCGTGCCCATGTGCCAGAGCGCGATGCGGCTTTCCGGCATGGTCACAGGATGTCCCCTCCACAACATGATCCCGGAGTGGAACGACCAGGTTTATCTGGACCACCCCAGGCACGCGCTGTCAAGGCTCCTCAAGACCAGCAATTTCCCGGAGTTCACCGGGCGCGTCTGCCCGGCGCTCTGCGAGAAGGCCTGCATCTGCGGAATGAACGGCGAGCCGGTCACGATCCACGACAATGAGCTCTATATCATTGAGACGGCCTTCAGGAACGGATGGATGGAGCCGAGAATACCGCAGCACAGGAGCGGCAGGAAAGTGGCGGTCATCGGCAGCGGTCCCTCCGGGCTTGCAACGGCTGACCAGCTCAATCACAGAGGCCATCAGGTGACGGTTTTCGAGCGAGAAGACCGGATCGGCGGCCTTCTCATGTACGGGATCCCCAACATGAAGCTGGATAAGTCGGTCATCGACAGACGCAGGAAGCTGATGGAAGAGGAGGGTGTGACTTTCAAGACCGGTGTAAACGTAGATGGCGAAGTCGCCGAAGAGATCCTCAGGGATTTTGACGCAGTAGTTCTGGCCTGCGGTGCCAAAAGAGCGAGACCCCTGACTGTAAAGATCACAGAGACGGCAGGCGCCGAATACGAGGAAAAGATACCCCAGAGGTCGGATCAGGTTCCGGGCGTGTACTTTGCCGTTGACTACCTCACGCAGAGCACCAAAAGAGTCCTGAGCGGCAGTAAAACCCGGCGAGGAGATGCCAAAGGTAAGCACGTCGTGGTCGTCGGCGGAGGAGATACCGGCAACGACTGCATCGGAACAGTCCTTCGCCAAGGTTGTGCCAGCGTGACGGCACTCGAGATGATGCCGGCGCCGCCCGTCGAAAGAACGGCGTCAAACCCCTGGCCGGAATGGCCTAAAGTTCTCAAAACGGATTACGGCCATCAGGAGGCGATCGCAAGGTTCGGGCATGATCCGCGCGTGTTCAGCACGACGGTCAAAGAATTGATCCTCCGAAAAGGAAAACTCTGGAAGATCAGAACTGTGCAGGTCCATTTCGCCGGAGGCAAGCTGGTCGAAAAGGAGGGTTCGGAGAAAGTCATTCCCTGCAGCCTGCTCCTCATCGCGGCGGGATTTTTGGGGTGCGAGCCCTACACGGCTGAGGCCTTCGGAGTGAATCTGACTCAGCGAGGCAATGTGGAGACTGCAGAAGGCCCTGACCACTACAGAACGAACGTGGACAAAGTCTTCACAGCCGGCGATATGCACAGAGGTCAGTCCCTGGTGGTCTGGAACATCGTGGAAGGCAGGGGCTGCGCGAGAGAAGTCGATGAGTTTTTAATGGGATATACTTCGCTGCGGGAGCAGTGACAAACGATACGGCACAGCCCGGCGGACGCAGATACTGCCGGGCTGCGCCGCTGTGCGTACAGAAATGGTTCGAAAAGCGTTTCATAAGGAGGGAAAGATGACAAAATACGTATTTGTGACCGGAGGAGTCGTCTCCGGACTGGGCAAAGGGATCACGGCGGCGTCGCTGGGCAGACTCCTCAAGGCGCGCGGCTATAAAGTGACCATGCAGAAATTCGATCCCTACCTCAACATGGATCCCGGCACGATGAACCCGATCCAGCACGGGGAAGTGTTTGTGACTGACGACGGGACGGAGACGGACCTGGACCTGGGCCACTACGAGCGCTTCATCGACGAGAGCCTGGATCACAATTCCAACGTGACTTCGGGCAAAATATACTGGTCCGTACTGAACAAGGAGCGCCGGGGCGATTACGGCGGCGGGACGGTGCAGGTCATCCCCCATGTCACCAACGAGATCAAGAGCCGGTTCTACGTGGAACCCCAGAGGTCGGGCAGCGACGAGGTACCTCAGAGGTCGGGCAGCGACGAGGTACCTCAGAGGTCGGTCGATGACCAGAGGTCGGCCGGCGACAAGGTACCTCAGAGGTCGGGTAACGGCGACGAGATACCCCAGAGGTCGGAGACCTCAATCGCCATAATAGAAGTTGGCGGCACCGTGGGAGATATCGAATCCCAGCCCATCTACGAGGCTATTCGCCAGTTCATGCAGGAAAAGCCCCAGGGGACCTGCTGCATGATCCACGTGACTCTCATGCCTTACCTTCACGGTTCGGAGGAACTCAAGACCAAGCCGACCCAGGCCAGTGTCCGCGAACTTCAGAGGATGGGAATCAGGGCAGACATCATCGTGTGCAGGTCCGAGTATAAGATTCCGCAGGCTATGAGGGACAAAATAGCGCTGTTCTGCAACGTTCCTGTCACCCATGTCCTGGAGAATCTCAACGCGTCCTCAATCTATGAAGTCCCGCTAATGATGGAAGAGGAGCATCTGGCGGAGGTGGTCTGCGACTGCCTGCGGATCCCCTGTCCGGAGCCGGATCTGTCCGACTGGAACCGGATTGTAAATGCGATGCGCAACCCCAAAGTAAAGGTCACGATCGCGCTGGTGGGAAAATATACACAGCTGCACGACTCCTATCTCAGTGTGGTGGAAGCGCTGCATCACGGAGGCTTTGCCAATGATGCGGAAGTAGAGATCAAATGGGTGGATTCAGAAAAGATTGAAAAGGAACCCGAAAAGACCGCCGACATATTAAGCGGAATTGACGGGATAATCATTCCCGGAGGTTTTGGAAACCGGGGGACAGAAGGCATGATCCTGGCAGCTCAGTATGCCAGAGAGAACGCCATCCCTTTCCTCGGAATATGCCTCGGAATGCAGATGGCGCTGGTCGAGTTTGCCAGAAACGTGGTCGGCTGGAAGGACGCAAACAGCTCGGAACTGGATCCGAAGACGCCCCATCCCGTCATTGACCTGATGCCGGAACAAGCCGGAGTCACGCAGCTGGGCGGAACGATGCGCCTGGGCGCGTATCCCTGCGAACTCGTAGATGGAACGCTGGCACACAGGCTCTACGGGGAGACAAAGATTTGGGAGAGACACCGCCACCGCTACGAAGTGAACAATGAGATGAGAGAGGAACTTGCTGCCGCAGGACTCACCTTCTCCGGAATCTCACCGGACGGCAGGATCGTAGAAATGATTGAACGGAGCGCCCATCCATATTATATTGGAACACAGGGACATCCCGAGTTTAAGTCCAGGCCCAATCGCGCGCACCCGCTCTTTGCGGGTCTTGTGAGGGCTGCAGTTGACAGGAAAGAAAGCATGCAATAAGTCAGGAGTTCTCCTGATGAGCAGTGCAAATAGAGAAAAGGTAGGAATAATAATGCGCAGTTACAGTGAAATCCATGAGTTTATAGAAGAGAATGATGTTGAGTTTATAAGGCTGGCATATTTTGACGTGTTCGGAACGCAGAAGAATATCGCGATCATGTCCGGGGAGCTGGAGAGAGCGATGAAGTACGGAATCTCCATTGATGGAGCGGCGGTCGCGGGATTTGACGCGGATATCCGGAGCGACCTCTTCCTGAGGCCTGACCCCTCTACGATCTCGATTGTCCCCTGGAGGCCCGCGGACGGAAGAGTCTGCCGCATGTTCTGCGACATCGTCTATCCGGACGGGACGCCTTTCGAGCGGGATACCCGCTATATGCTGAAAAAAGCGATACAGGAAGCGAGATCCAAAGGATTTGAAGTAAAATTCGGCCCGGAAGTAGAGTTCTACGTATTCCGTCAGGATGAGCGCGGCCGCAAGACGGACATCCCGATCGATCAGGCCGGCTATATGGACGTGGATCCCCTGGACGCGGGCGAGAACCTGCGCAGGGACATCTGCTATGCGCTGGTGGAGATGGGGATCACGCCTGAATCTTCTCATCACGAACAGGGACCCGGTCAGATGGAGATCGATTTCCGTTACGGTGATCCGCTGACGGCCGCAGATAACACGTCTACTTTCAAGTGGGCGGTGCGCAGTATCTGCGCGGCGGACGGCTATGCGGCTGATTTCTCGCCCAAGCCTCTTTCCGACAAGCCCGGCAATGGCATGCACCTCAACATATCGGTGCACCGCATTCACGAAGAAGACAATCCGGCAGACCTGGACGCTTTCATGGCCGGAATCCTCAAGTATATTCGAGAGATCACACTGTTCCTGAACCCCTCGGAGCAGTCCTACTGGCGGTTTGGCCGCATGGAGGCGCCGCGCTATATCAGCTGGTCGAAACAGAACCGCTCCCAGCTCATCCGCGTTCCGGCAGACCCTTCCGGCCGCAGGAGGATCGAACTTCGATCGCCGGATCCGCTGGCCAACCCTTATCTGGCTTTTGCCCTGCTGATCTACGCGGGACTGGAGGGAATCAGCCAAAATATGACTCCGCCGCAGTCAATAGAAGCAAATCTATACAGAGAAGACCCTGCACTGATGCGCGGTTTGGAGCAGCTTCCCGCATCGAAGCAGGAGGCAATGCAATGCGCGATGGAGAGCGAGCTGATCAGGCACCACGTTCCGAAATCGTGCCTGGAGGCATATGTATATGAAGGGAAGAAGTAAGACCTGTTATTGTCTGGCCGCGGCCGGCAAGGAGGATAATGTCCTGCTGCTCCGGCAGATCCTCCGGGGTGTTACCGCTGCCGGACAGATCCAGGTCCGCCAGGCTCTCACCCTCGAACAGGTCAGGCGCGGCGTGACGGGAGCGGGAGCCCAGGCGCCGGCGGATCTGCTGATCGCCGCCATGCCGCTCAGCGACGGAGCCGGCGTGGAAGGTATCATTGATGTGGCGCAGAGAAATCCGCAGCTCATGACCATTCTAATGGTCAGGCAGGAGGCTTTCGAACAGGTGACTTACCAGTGCCGAAGCCTTCCGGTCTTTGTCGTGGCAATGCCTTTTAAGCGGCAGGTGCTGGCGGAAGCGGCTTCATTCATGCTTCGAATGAGCACAGTCATGGCAGATAAGGACAAGGAACTCGCGCGCCTCAGAAAGAGCCTGAGTGAGACCAGGATCATAACGCGCGCCAAGATCCATCTGATGCAGACAAAGCAGATGACTGAGGAAGAGGCGCACTATTATCTCGAGAAAGAAGCCATGGACAGGAGCCTTTCCAAGAAAGAAGTGGCGGAGGAGATCCTGCAGTCATTGGAATGATATGAAAAACAACACCTGCCGGAGCAGACCGGCAGGTGTTTCTTATGATATATGGTAATTACTATAAGCGCCTTGGCCTCACCGTCTCAGCTGCTTCTCAACCTGCTGCGCAGTTGCTTTGTCGCATTCTGCCGTGATCTTTGTTCCCTCCGCTGTGTATTCTGTCTGCAGGACAACGGACCGCTCCATCAGGAAGGAAACAAGACTTCCCCGATCATAAGGAATGAGAAATGTCCGGATGGTCCGCTTTGCATGGAGGATTTCAAAAATCGTCTTGCACAGGCAGTCGATCGAACTGCTCTCTTTGGCGCAGAGATAGAGGTTAACATTGGTGATCCCGTCGACAGTCTGCTCCGTAGCGCCAACGACGGGATGCGCTGCCGGCGGGTCGCAGAGATCCGCTTTGTTGTAGACAGTGATCATGGGAATATGCCCTGCGCCGATCTCCATGATGATCCTTTTCGTGACTTCTATATGTTTCCTGCAATGCGGGTCGGAGCCGTCAACGACCTGTACGAGAAGGTCAGCCTGTGTCACCTCTTCGAGGGTCGATTTAAACGCCTCGACAAGAGAAGTGGGAAGCTTGTGAATAAAGCCGACCGTGTCGGACAGGAGGAATTCCTGTCCTCTGGCCACAGTGATGCGCCGAACGGTCGTATCCAGGGTGGCAAAGAGCATGTTCGCTTCAAAGACCTGCCTCTTATCCGGCTCGCCTTCCGGAGCCGGATCGGATGAGTACTGCGCAAGCATCGCGTTCATGATCGTAGACTTGCCCGCATTGGTATATCCCACAAGAGATACCAGAGGAAGACCGGATCCCTGTCTCTTTTTGCGCTGCGTCGCGCGCTCACGGCTGACGCCCTTGAGCTCCTTGGTCAGCTCACTGAGGCGGTGGTCAATGGTGCGGCGGTCAATTTCCAGCTGGGTCTCACCTTCACCCTTGGCGGACATGGATCCCGAAGCGCCGCCCTGGCGGTTCTGGGTCTCCCACATACCGATCAGCCTGGGTTTGAGATAGCGGAGTTTGGCGAGCTCCACCTGAAGACGCGCCTCCCTTGTCCGGGCTCTGCGATCGAAGATCTCCAGGATCAGAGCCGTCCTGTCCATTACCGGAAGCTTCAGGATTTTTTGCAGATTTCGGATCTGGGAGGGGGACAATGTGTCATTGAAGATGATCCGCTCCGCGCCGAACATTTCCGCGCTGATCCGTATTTCATCCGCCTTCCCGCTGCCGACATACAATCCGGTATTGATATGGGAGAGGGGCTGTGTCACAGTATCCACAGGATTCATTTCACAGGCTTTCGCAAGTTCAGCGAGTTCTTTCAGAGAATGCTGGAATTCTTCTTCTGAAACCGGCTTCTCCACATCCGTCTCGCGCACTCCCACCAGGACCACGGGTTCTCTGCCGTCCCCTTCATACGTTTTCCATATATCGTTTGCTCCAAAAAAAGCTGCCATCGCAGTTAAGACCTCCTCCGCTGTTCTGTTCGGATACTATATGACAGATATTATAGCAGAATGACTATGTTGCAGGAGAGAATTTTCATTATCTGCGTATTGACACTGCGTCAGCATAATGGTATTCTGAGGATGCTAACACGATGTCAGAATAGAAGAATGAATGCAGCCATCTATATTTTGTCAAAATAGAGACTGCCGCACATCAGGAGAACAATGCCATGCCCAAAGGATCACCGGAACTCACAAACGCCCGAAGGGAAGAGATCATAGCGGCCTGTGAAGTCCTATATCAGAAACTTGGATTCAAAGAAGTGACGATCAAAGAGATCGCGCAGTACACCTCTATGTCACGGCCTTCCATCTATAACTATTTTGAAACGAAAGAAGAGATCTTCCTCGCTATTTTGCAAAGAGAATACCTTCTGTGGGTGAAGGCCCTTGATCAGGAGATCCAGGATCATGAAGCCATGACAATGGAAGAAGTTGCTGATTCTCTCGCACGGACACTGTGTGAAAGAACGCTGATCCTGAAGATCCTCAGCATGAATCACTATGATATGGAAGCAAACAGCAGGGAAGAGCGTCTTGTGCAGTTCAAGAAAGCTTACGGTGCAACATTTGATGCAGTGGACCGGCTGCTCCGGAAATTCTGCCCGGAGAAGTCCGAAGAGGATAGACAGTCGTTTATCTATTCGTTCTTTCCGTTTATCTATGGAATTTATCCTTATACACATGTTACGGATAAGCAGAAAACTGCTATGGAACAGGCAGAGATTCCCTTCATATACCATTCTGCTTACGACATTACTTATCGTTGTGCGATCAAACTTTTGACATGAATGGAGAAAAATAAAATGGCGAAGAAAGTTTTAGTGGCAGTATATTCCGCAAGCGGAGTAACAAGGCGCGTCGGACAGGAGATCGCAAGGATCAGCGGGGGAGATTTCTTCGAGATCGTTCCCAAAGAGATCTATACATCAGAAGACCTCAACTGGATGAACAAGAAGAGCCGCAGCAGCGTTGAGATGAACGATCCGTCTGCGAGACCGGAGATTGCAAGTACGGTTGCAGATATGGATTCCTATGATACGGTGATCATCGGTTTCTCGATCTGGTGGGGCATCGCTCCCCGCATTATCGAGACATTCCTCGAGAGCTATGACTTCTCCGGCAAAACGATCATTCCGTTCTGCACTTCCGGCGGCAGCGGAGTAGGCCGCAGCGATTCGGAGCTGCACAAGAATGTAAGCGGTGATGTGAAATGGGAAAAGGGCGTACAGATCAACCGCCCGAACGAAGGCGCGATCAAGAAGTGGCTTGACAAAGTACTGTAAGGAGAGAGAAGAAAAATGATGAGAAGAATGATAGCAGCATTTGCAGCGACAGTTTTGCTGGCGGTCGGGATCACCGCATGCGGAAGCAGTGCCGATGCAGCAACAGCACAGGACGGCACAGCAGCTGAGACAACTCAGACGCAGGAAGCAGTCAGTGATAATAACGGATCCGAGGCAGCAGAAGCTCCTGAGGCTGAGGCGAAAGAAGCTGAGGCAGTCACAGAAGAAACACCGGCTGCCACTGAAAAAGCACAGGGGCCTGCGGAAGCTACAGGATCAGAAGAGCCGAAAACAGATAATGCCTCTGAGGGCAAGAGCGTGCTGGTAGTTTATTTCTCCGCAACCGGAACCACCAAGGACGTCGCCGAGAAGATCGCGGCCATCACAGACGCTGATCTTTATGAGATCAAAGCGGCGCAGGAGTATACGGAAGCTGACCTTGACTGGCATGACGACAACAGCCGCACGACGAAGGAGCAGGATGACAAGAGCGTCCGCCCTGAGATCGGAAGTGACCCTGTAACTCTTGACGGATACACAACGATCTATATCGGCTATCCGATCTGGTGGGGAGAAGAGCCCCGCATCATGGATACCTTTGTGGAGAGCTACAGTTTTGACGGCATCACTATGATTCCCTTCTGCACTTCGGGCAGCAGCGGTATCGGAAGGAGCGGCACAAACCTGGCAGAGAACGCGGGAAGCGGAAACTGGCTCGACGGACAGAGATTTGGCGCCGGCGCGTCGGAATCGGAAATTCAGTCCTGGATTGACGGATTGCAGTAATTCAAGGCTCGCCGTGCGAGCCGTCGCGCCGCATGCGGGTTGCCTGCAGGGCAACATTTACAATTCCGCATGCGTGCGCATCATTAATCTCAGAGGGCATGCCCCTGAGATTAGGAAACCGGAGGACGGGCTTTATGCAGAAAAAACAGAATTTAATGATGCACAGAAAAATAATTGACGTCTGCATGACCGTCCTGCTTCTGTTCCTGATGGCGTATCAGGTCACAGGAGAAGTGCTGCACGAGTGGATCGGCATGGGAATGACGCTGCTCGTCATCATCCATCAGATTTTAAACAGAAGGTGGTATGCCGCGATCTTCAAGGGACGGTATAACCCGTATCGGACCCTGACGACTGCAGTGAACGTACTCCTGGTCATTTCATTTCTGCTGACAGCCCTGTGCGGGATGTCCATGAGCGGACATGCAGTGCCTTTCTTATACGGCATATTGAAGATATCTTTTTCCAGAAAGATGCACCTTTCCATGTCGCACTGGTCCTTCGTTCTGATGGGACTGCACCTTGGTCTGCACATTCCCGCGATCACGGCGAAATGGAAACTGAATGAAAAGAAGAAGACGGTGTTCAATGGAGTCTTCTGCGTGATCGCCGGAATCGGATTATATTTGTTCATTGGGAGCGGAATGACGGATTATCTGTTCTTCCGGGTGCCGTTTGCTTTTCTCGACTACGAGAAGCCGGTAGTTTTGGTCCTCTTTGAGAACATCCTGATGCTTCTGTTCTGGGCATTTGCCGGCACACAGGGAGCTGTGCTCTGCAGAAACGCGAACGGGAAAGATTCTTCGGAAGGGAGGTAGTTCATGAAAATAACGATTTTACTGGGAAGCCCCAACCGAAAAGGTTCGACGAGCATTCTTGCAGAAGCTTTTCAAAGAGGCGCAGAGGAAGCGGGGCATAAATGTGAAGTGATCGATGTCTGTCACTCTGACATTCATCCTTGCACGGGCTGTGTTCACTGCGGTTATGAGGGACCTTGCGTACAGAAAGATGACATGGAGATGATCCGCAGGAAACTGCTGCAGACCGATATGGTTGTCTTTGCCACGCCGCTCTATTATTACGGGATGAGCGCACAGATGAAAACAGTTGTCGACCGCTTCTGCGCGTTTAACAGCAGTCTGAACAGCAGGCATCTCAAATCAGCGCTGTTGACAGTCGCATGGAATGCCGATGACTGGACCTTCGAAGCGCTCTCGGCGCATTATAAGACCCTTGTGCGCTACATCAACTTCGAAGATAAGGGGATGGTTCTCGGTTATGGATGCGGAACACCTTCCATGACTAAGAGGAGCCGATATCCGGATGAGGCTTACAGGCTGGGGAAAAGACTGTAGGAAATCCTTTTCAGAGCTTATATTGCAAACAGATGACCCGACAGGATTAATTCTGCCGGGTCTCTTTTTTTGTGCGATAAGCCGGTAAGCGCAGCTCGTGCTTGCACGAAGATGCATTTACCGGCCAACGGTCAATCGAGTAGGAGGCCCTCCTACTCGATTCTGGACAAAAGATGATCCAGATAGACAGATTTAACTCCCTGTTTGATGATGATATGTTGACAATAGTCGTTTGCGGGTATAACATCACCCTACTATCTGCAGGGAAGCGTGTCAATGCTCGGATTCGAGTCATTATCGTCAGCTGTTGAGTTATCCGGGCACTGAATTCTACGGCTTGATGCACAAAGAATGACTCGTTGGATTATAACTGCACTTTTTTCTTCTGTGGCCTCCATAAAGATTTGCGATTACCTGTAAAATATGTTGAAATCAATGCATATTTTTGGCGGAGTTGGATCAAATCAAAGTATTTCATAGCATGTGCCTCCACCACGAAGTTTGCGATGCAGGGCAAATGGAGGCCGCCACTATAAAAAGAGAGGTTTTGATCCAACTTTGTTGGAAATCCGTGAAAAATAAGGCCTTTTCACTGAGTTTAAAATTTTCCATGGGGGCAGACTGGACGCAAGCAGGCCGCACAGTCCAACCGGCCATCCACATGCCATTTTCCCGGTAATTCACATGTCATTTCCCGGCATATTCACACGGAAGGACACAGGCCGCAGGCCATCTCCGGCATAAATCAGATAATGCCGGGATACTAAAGTAACAATTACAAAACAAATAGGAGATAAATGAAGAATAAAGATTCAGAAAACAATCCAAAAACAAGTATTCTTCGCTGGATCGCAGCTGTCGCCATCGCCTTGCTGGTCTCATACCTGAAGGCAAATGGATATCTTCCTGAGAACTCGCAGGAAGCTTCTCAGGAAGAGCAGACAGTAGCGGAGAACACCCAGGAAACCTCTCAGGAAGAGCAGACAGTAGCGGAGAACACCCAGGAGGCACCTCAAGAGGACCAAACAACATTAGAAACCGAACAAGAACAGAGCAGTGTACTTAGCAGAGAGAGCTTCTGCCGAACGACCTATGAGGTATTCGTACACTCTTTCTGTGACAGTGACGGAGACGGGATCGGCGATCTGCCGGGGCTTCTCTCCAAGCTGGACTATATTAATGACGGCGATCCTAATGGGGGCAAAGATTTAGGGATGACAGGACTATGGCTGATGCCGGTCTTCCCCTCGAATACATATCACAAATATGACGTGACGGATTTTGTCGGGATCGATCCATCGTACGGGACGCTGGAGGACATGGATGCGCTCATCGCAGCCTGCCACGAAAGAGGGATGACAGTGATCCTGGATTTGGCGGTGAACCACACTTCGACGGCGCACCCTTGGTTCCAGGAGGCGGCAAGGTATCTGAGGTCGCTTCCGTCCGGCCGGGAAGCGGTGAAGGAAGAGTGCCCGTATGTGTGGTATTACCAGTTTGCCAGAGAGCAGTATGACGGCTACGTCCCTCTGCCGGATTCCGAGTGGTATTACGAGGCGAGATTCTGGTCGGAGATGCCGGATCTGAACCTGACCACTCCGGAGGTTCGTCAGGAACTGAAGGATGTAATCCATTTCTGGCTTGACCGGGGAGTGGACGGATTCCGTCTTGATGCGGTGACTTCCTATTTCACAGACAACCTCGAAGCGGGAATCGAGTTTACGCGGTGGCTGACACAGACGGCAAAAGAGAGAAATCCGTCTGCTTATATTGTCGGAGAAGCGTGGGCGGACCAGTATACATACGCGCAGTACTACAAGAGTGGGATCGACTCCCTGTTTGATTTCGCTTTTGCGGGCCGCGACGGACTGATCTCGCGAATCGTGAACAGGAGGGAAGGGCTTCGCTCTTTTGCCGAAAGCATGGTGCAGGAGGAGAAACTGTATGCGTCCATGAATCCGTCCTATGTCAATGCGCCGTTCTACACAAATCACGACATGGACAGAGGCGCCGAATACTACATGGAGAACGATGGGGCCAAAGTAAAGACCGCGGAGGCTCTTAACCTTCTGATGACGGGAAACGCCTTTGTTTACTACGGGGAAGAACTCGGAATGAAAGGGGCCGGCATAGACGAGAACAAGCGGGCTCCCATGTACTGGAGCGATGATCCGAATGCGCCCGGCATGTGCAAAGGACCCTCCGGCATGGATGAGATCCGTATGGAGTACGGCTCATTGGAGAAGCAGATTGACGACCCGAACTCAATTTACAGCTATATTCGTGAAGCGGTGAGAATCCGGGAGAGCCTGCCCGTGATCGCAAGGGGCAGGACTGTGCGGATTCCGGAATTGGAGGAGGACCGTTTTTGCGGTTTTCTCAGGAGTGATTCTGCAAACCGAGGGGCGGAAGATGTCCTGGTCCTGATTAATACCGGCGATACGGCAGTGACCCGCCATATGCCTGATTCAGTGGCGGAGTACAGGAATCTGTGTGCCGGCCTGTATACCGGCGATCGGAATACTCAGTTGAATGACAGGGAGATCACGATTCCGGCGGGCGGGATCCTTTTCCTGCAGAAACCGTAAATACGGCAGAGAGACTTCGCGTTGTGAAAATATTGACAATAATCAGCCGGAGCGTTAATATTTTGACGTACATAGATAGCGGCACTTAACGTGCCATGACATCAAGGAAGCAACAAGGAGAAGAACATGCAGAGATTTACAAACCCGAGAGACATTTACCACGGAAAAGGTGCCCTTGAAGCACTGAAGACACTCGAAGGCAAGAAGGCGGTGATCTGCGTAGGCGGCGGCTCCATGAAGAGATTCGGATTCCTGGACAGAGCGAAGAGCTATCTGGAAGAAGCAGGAATGGAAGTTAAGATCTTCGAAGGCATCGAGCCCGATCCGTCTGTTGAGACCGTTATGAAAGGCGCAGCCTTCATGCAGGAATTCGGTCCCGACTGGATCGTTGCGATCGGCGGAGGTTCTCCGATCGATGCGGCAAAGGCTATGTGGATCAAGTACGAGTATCCGGAGACCACATTCGAGGATATGTGCAAGGTCTTCGGCCTTCCCAAGCTTAGAACAAAGGCACACTTCTGTGCAGTTTCTTCCACATCCGGAACCGCTACTGAAGTTACTGCTTTCTCCATCATCACTAACTATGATAAGGGCATTAAGTATCCCATCGCCGATTTCCAGATCACTCCCGATGTTGCGATCGTAGATCCCGAACTGGCGGAGACCATGCCCAAGAAGCTCGTCGCGCACACCGGTATGGACGCGATGACTCACGCGATCGAGGCCTATGTATCCACCGTGCACAGCGACTTCACAGATGCGCCCGCAATCCGCGCTATCGAGATGATCCAGAGAGATCTGGTCAACTCCTACAACGGCGATATGCAGGCTCGCGATGACATGCACAGCGCACAGTGCCTTGCCGGCATCGCTTTCTCTTCCGGACTTCTGGGCATCGTACACTCCATGGCCCACAAGACCGGTGCAGTCTTTGCTGACTATGGCGCTCATATCATCCACGGCGCAGCTAATGCAATGTATCTTCCTAAGGTCATCGCGTTCAACGCTAAGAATGAGGAAGCCAAAAAGAGGTACGCTGTTATCGCTGATTACATGCATCTGGAAGGAAACACTGAGGACGAGAAGGTTGCAGCGCTCATCGCTTATCTGCGCGGCATGAACGATCAGCTGAATATCCCTCACTGCATTAAGAACTACGGCGCTGACAGCTACTACGCAGAGCAGGGATTTGTTCCGGAGAACGTATTCCTTGAGAGACTCCATGACATTGCGGCAAATGCTATTCTGGATGCATGCACAGGCTCTAATCCCAGACAGCCCAGCCAGGAGGAGATGGAGAAGCTCCTGAAGTGCTGCTACTACGATCTGGATGTTGACTTCTGATTATTGATGATCTGATTATTGAAAGAAGACCGCTGCGTTTACTGATCTTTATCAGCAACAGCAGCGGTCTTTCTGATATACTTCAGAGAAAAGACTAAGAATTGATATGGGGGATTAAGAAAACGATGAAAGTAACTTTTTTCGGAACAACGACGCTGCTTTTTGACGACGGCAAAGACCAGATCTTTTTCGACGCCCATTTCACAAGGCCATCACTGGTCAAATATGCCGGAAACGGGAAGTCCGTTACAGACACGTCCCTGTGTGACAAACTGATCAAACTTCATCGGATTAACAGACTCAGGGCAGTTTTCATCTCCCATACGCATCATGACCACGTCATGGATGCTCCCTATATTGCGGGCCAATGCGGTGCTGTGATCTACGGGAGCGAATCTGCCATGAATGTTGCGCTTGGGGGCGGAATCCCGGAGGATCGAATTGTTGTATTCGGCCATGGGAGCAGTTATGAGATTGGAGAGTATAGAATTCGAATCTTGAAGTCACTTCACTCCAAACCGACCATACTCAACAATGATCTGGGAATACCGATCACAGAACCTCTGGTCCAGCCGGCAGGTTTAAGGGAATACAAAGAGGGCGGCTCATACGATTTCTATATAGAGCACGGAGAGCAGAAGATCCTGATCCGACCCAGCTTCAATTACATAAAGGGGCAGCTGGACGGCATACACGCTGATGTACTGTTTCTCGGTGTCGCCGGCCTGGCAAAGGCGGACCGCGATATGGAAAAAGCTTTCTTTGCAGAAACAGTGGCGAAGACAGGAGCGAAACTTGTGATCCCTGTTCATTGGGACAATTTCTTTTCACCCTTAAACCGCCCGATCACAGGTATGCCGGAATTTATAGAAAATACAGAACGTGTCTTTTTCAGAGCGGCAAGATACTGTGAGGCCCACGACGTAAACTTCCTGATCCAGTACCCTCGAACTTGCATTGAGATTTGATGAGTGCGGGTATTTCGTTTGGCGATTAATTAATGAGAAAAAAGGTCAGTTGCCAAGCGAAACGCAAGTTCGTCAGAGTAAATGAGAGGAAATCTCAGGACCAGATATTCCGGCACCCAGGATATG
>JBGUJH010000166.1:0-5544 GCA_045113775.1 Lachnospiraceae bacterium
ACGATCAAGGATGTAGAGGCCGGAAAGAAAGGCACAGTAACGCTTACAGTGAAGGTACTGGAAGGCGCGCTGCAGTCCAAGGGAGGCAAAGGCAAGGTCGTAAACGGCGGCGACAGCACGACTGTGAAGGTCGGAAACGATCAGGAGTACAGCGTTGAAGTAGTCGAGAACCCCGTGCCTGAACCGCCTGTGAAGAAAGAGATGGCACCTTATGAGGGAACCGGCGAACTCGGGGCAGTGAAGGTCGGCGACGAGATCACATACGAGATCAGCTACAGGAACTACAAGAGTGATAAAGCAGATGTAGTGATCAAGGATATGCTGGATAAAAATGTGGAATTTGTCAGTGCATCAGATGGTGGTGCAAAGACCGGTGAAGCGGTATTTTGGACGATTAAGGACGTCCCGGCAGGTGAGGAAGGCAGTGTGACTCTGACAGTGAAGGTGCTGGAAGGCGCGCTGGAGTCGAACGGCGGTAAAGGAAAGGTTGAAAACGGTCCCGGAACAACTATAAAAGTCGGAAATGACTCTGAGTTTGAGGTGGAGACCGTAACGAACCCTGTACCTGAAAATCCTCATAAGCAGGAGATCGCTCCGTATCTTGGAACCGGTACACTCGGAGAAGTGGAAGTCGGAGACGAGATCACATACGAGATCAGCTATAAGAACTACAAGAGTGAGGCTGCGGATGTCATAATCAAGGATACGCTGGATCCGAACGTGGAGTTCGTGAGCGCATCGGATGGCGGCAAGCTTGCAGACGGTGTGGTGAACTGGACCATAGCGGATGTCCCTGCCGGAACTGAAGGTACTGTTACTCTCAAAGTGATCGTACTGGAAGGAGCAAGGAAGTCAAACGGCGGATCCGGAAAGGTTGTTAACGGCGGAGATTCGACAACAGTCAAAGTCGGAAACGATGCGGAATACTCTGTTGAGACCGTAGAGAACCCTGTACCAGAAGAGCCTGCACCTGAAAAGCCCCATAAGAGAGAGATCACTCCTTATGAAGGAAACGGAACTCTCGGAGAGGTGAAGGTAGGCGATCAGATTACATACGAGATCAGCTACAAGAACTATAAGAGAAAAGCGGTTGATATCGTGATCAAAGATACGCTGGATAAGAACGTTGAATATGTCTCCTCCTCTGATGGCGGCAAACTCCAGGATGGTGTTGTCATCTGGACTCTGAAAGAAGTGGAGGCAGGTAAAGAAGGTACTGTCACGTTGACGGTCAAAGTGCTGTCGGGTGCACTCAAGGCGAACGGCGGCCCCGGTAAGGTTGTCAACGGAGGTAAGAATGCGACAGTGAAGGTTGGAGATGATCCGGAGTTTACGCTCGAAGTGGTTGAAAATCCTGTCACGAAGCCCGGCAAGCCCGGCGAACCGCCCAGGAAGACTCGCACTGGAGACGAAAACTCTGTTGCACTCTACGCTCTGCTCTTTGCAGCAGCCGGAGGAGGACTTGCAGTTCTTCTTTGGAGAAGGCGGCGGAGGCAAGAATGATATCTTTTCGGAAAGCTAATATCTGAGAACGGTTCCATAAGAAAGAAGAGTTGTGTCTGAGGAACCCCGGGTAAAAGCTGACTATTTGACAAACTGTCGATAATGAAAAAGACTGCCTCACCGGATGCAATTCCGGTGAGGCAGTCTTTTAGTATAAGTCAAGTAGGAGGATGACAAGCCCGCCTGATTCGACATCAGCAAAATACAGCGAATCAAAACGGGGTCATATTCTCATTCCCAGAAATCTTTGTTTCCGGTCCTGGGCCCCAGCGCGGAGCGAAGTTCCATCATAGCCGTATAGTTGGGAAGAAGGAATGTGGTGCATGCCGCCTGCTCGAGTTCATCGACGAGCTTCGCGTAGTCCGTCACAAGCTCCATGCGGCTCTCATCGGCTCCTGCTCTCTTAAGGCGGTCGTACAGATCCTGAGCCTTGTCCCCGCAGACATAGAGCTTCTGCAGATAGGGATCTGTGCAGAGTTTCTCGTAATCGGTGTTCTCGATCCAGGATATATCGTGGCCGTCTCCGGTGCGGTTGTTGAGACAGAGGACAGCGTTGAAGTTGTCCTCGAAACTGGTCACGTATGTGAAAGCCTGGTTGCAGCCCGCGGGATTCTTGACGAGGATCATCTGCAGGACATTGTCACCGAGGTGGAAGGTCTCCATGCGCCCGAAGGCGGATTGTACGTTGGAGAGCGCCTGAATGGCCTCCGTGACGGGAAGGCCGAGCGCTTTGTAAGCGGCGATGCATGCTGCGGCATTGTAAACGTTGTAGACGGCAGGAAGAGAGACGTATACTTCCTCTGTATTTTGACCAATCTGAACGTGGAAAGTGCTTCCGTTTGTGTCCGTGCTGTCTATAGATGTCACTGCAACATCAGGTTCACTTCGTTTGTAACCGCAATTAGGGCAAATGAAGCCGCCGAGGTGTGCATAAATATGGTAGTCATATTCGTAGCTGCCGCCGCATTTGGGACACTTGCCGGCGTCAGTCAGATCCACGTCGCCCTGTTCGCCGACACTGCTCTCAAGTCCGTAACGGATCACTTCGTTAGGGTTTCCGAGACAGAGCGAAGAGGACTGTGTGTCGTCCGCGTTGAGGACAAGGACGGAGCCGGGACTCAGTTTCACTCCTTTTCCAATCTCAGACAGTGTGTTCTCTACGCTGCCGAAGCGGTCTGCCTGGTCTCCGAAGAGATTAGTCACGACAATTACCTTGGGGCGAATGAGGGGAACGACCTGCTTGAGGGCAGCCTCATCGACTTCCAGGACAGCATAGTGATTTCGAGGTTTTCCCAGCCAGTTTGTGTCGCACAGCAGATCGGATGTGATGCCGTGAAGCAGGTTTGCTCCTGACTTGTCGCGATGGCAGTCATGTCCGCTCTCGGACAGGGCATGTTCGATCATGTTGCAGGTGGTCGTCTTTCCGTTAGTTCCTGTCACAACAACGATTTCCATATCTTCGGCGGGGACAGAGAGAATATTCCGGGAGATCTTCATGGCGATCGTACCGGGAAGGGCAGTGCCTCCGCGGCCGGTCTTCCGCAGGACCGCGCGGGTCAGCTTACAGGATGCAACAGAGAGTATGGTCTGAATCTTATTAGGTTTTTTCATTGCGTTCACCGTTTTCCACTGCCGATGACCGGCAGGACAAGTATTTTGTATATGCTCAGCTCCGCCGGCCAAATGCCTCGCATCTGAGGAGCTGATCGTCAACTGTAACTATTGTGCATTTTAGCACTTGTTGGGGAAGATGGGAACGGAATGTTTTTGCAAGAATACCTATATCTTTGCAACTGTTCACAGGTTATACTTTGATGACTGAAAAAAATCATAAGAATCTATTAAGGATTACTGTAAAGCATGAAAAAAGCGAAAAAAAATAGTATAATTATATAACTGTGTATTATATGATTTTCATTACATATTTACTGTGTCGTTTACATACATAGGAACCGAAAGGAGAGTTGCCGATGGCATTGCTCGATCAAATTGAAGGACCTAATGACATAAAAAAGCTGCAGCAGAATGAGTGGGATGCTCTTGCGGAGGAGATAAGACGCTTTCTGGTCCGGAATGTCAGCATGACAGGAGGGCATCTTGCCAGCAACCTGGGAGTAGTGGAGCTCACAATGGCACTGCATCTGGCGCTGGATCTTCCCAATGATAAGATCGTGTGGGACGTCGGACACCAGTCCTATACGCATAAGATCCTGACAGGGCGCAAGGACGGTTTTATGAAGCTGCGCCAGTACGGCGGGATAAGCGGATTTCCCAAGCGGTCAGAGAGCGAATGTGACGTATATGATTCCGGACACAGTTCTACGTCGATAAGCGCTGCTCTCGGAATGGCCCATGCGAGGGATCTTCTGGGAGAGAAGAGAACGATCGTCGCCGTGATCGGAGACGGCGCTATGACGGGAGGGGTCGCTTACGAAGCCCTCAACGATGTCGCCGGACTTGCGTCAAACCTGATCATCATATTGAACGACAACAATATGTCCATTTCGCCAAATGTCGGAGGACTGTCCAGCTATTTGAGCGAGATCCGCACATCTAACGGCTATATTCAGCTGAGGGACAAGATCCACGATTCGCTCAACGACGCAGTTCCGGGTGTCGTCAAAGGCATCAGCCGCGCCAAGCAGTCGATCAAATCGTTGATGGTGCCGGGCATGTTCTTTGAGGAGATGGGGATCACTTATCTCGGACCGATCGACGGTCATAATATCAAGAGCATCCTGAAATCCATCGAAGACGCAAAGCGCGTCAATAAGCCGGTCCTGATCCATGTCTGTACCAAAAAGGGAAAAGGTTATCTTCCGGCGGAGAGAAAACCCGCCCAGTTTCACGGTACGCCGCCCTTTGTTGTCAAAACAGGGCAGCCGGCAAAGGCTGAGAAAATAGACTCTTATACAGACGTCTTTTCCTCTGAAGTGCTTAAGATCGCGGAAGCCGACCCGAACATGGTCGCGATCACGGCTGCTATGGAGGACGGCGTAGGACTGCGCTCTTTCCATATAAGGCACCCCAAGCGGTTTTTTGACGTGGGTATTGCGGAGCAGCACGCCGTGTCACTTGCGGCGGGCCTTGCAGCCGGCGGACTAAAGCCCATATTTGCAGTCTATTCGACCTTCCTTCAGCGCGCTTACGATGAGATCGTAGAGGATGTATGTCTGCAGAAGCTGCCGGTCGTATTTGCCGTGGACCGGGCAGGTATCGTAGGAGCCGACGGAGAGACGCACCAGGGAGTCTTTGATCTGTCCTATTTCTCATCCATGCCGGGAATGACGGTCATGGCTCCCAAGAACGGGCAGGAATTGAGGGACATGCTGAGATTTGCCATGCAGCTCGGAGGACCCTCAGCGATCCGCTATCCGCGCGGCGCAGCCTACAAAGGACTCGCCGAGTTCCGCGCGCCCATTGAGTCGGGGAAGTCGGAGATGCTGTATGACGAAAGCGGGATCCTGCTGATCGCGGTCGGAAGCATGGTCAAAACGGCATTAAAGGTCAGGGAGGCTCTCAAAGACAAGGGACTGGAATGTTCGATCGCAAACGCGCGATTCGTTCAGCCCATGGATACGCAACTCCTCCGGGAAGCTGCCGGAAAGTATTCCATGATCGTCACGATGGAAGAAAACGTACACAGCGGCGGTTTCGGAGAGCATGTGGCTGCGTGGTACGCGCAGGAAGGCCTGAATGTGCCTCTTGTGCAGATCGCTGTCCCGGACACTTTTGTAACGCACGGTTCTCCTCAGGAACTTTATCGCCTGACCGGCATTGACGCGCAGTCGGTCGTCTCCAGGATTCTGGAGAAGATCGGGGACTGAGAAAAGACGACGTCAGGGCCGGCGGCTCAAGCCGCTGATCTATATGAACGCATAATAAAAGGGGCATACCGCACACGCTCAGGATGATCCACGGCGCCGGATGCACAGACCCATTTCATATCAGGACAACACAAAAACCGGGCTCCAAAGAGTCCGGTTTTTGCTGTAAAATTCAGTTATGCGACTAACCAAAATCCTACAGGGAGATTATACC
>JBGUJH010000167.1:0-19858 GCA_045113775.1 Lachnospiraceae bacterium
CTTACTCAGTGGCGGGAGACAAGCCCCCACTGAGTTAAATGATGCACACGCGTGCGGAATGGAAGGTGTTGACTTTCAGGCAACCGCACTCGGCGCAGCGGCTCGCACTGCGAGCCTTGACTACACTATGTATTCCTTAAAATTAAAATGCGTAATTCCCTACTTGTCAAGGTCAAGTTCCCGGCTGAAGATGTTTTGCGCTCCGACACTCGGCAATTTAGAGTCCGGCGTGATCTCCTTCAGCATCTTATTCTGGCTCTCAGAGCCGGGTTTGCGGCTTGAAGGGACGTTTGCCGATATTTTGACGTCGTAATTCAGGGTCCCGTCTGCCTTTCGCTCCGGGATCATGGCCAAGAAGGGAGCGATCACGGACTTGTCGCTGGCCGAGATCCTGTAAGTCTGGACCACCAGGTAGAGGCCGGCTTCCGTTCCCTGGAAGGTGACCTGCCCGTCCGACCAGACCTCTTCGGAAGGCGCGTCGAGGGAAATTCCTTTGATCTCGGCGGTCTCGTTGAGCTTCTGCGCGAGGGCGGCGTCGAGCTGCGCATCCCGGTAAGGGGGCTCGCCGACCGATTCGAACAGCTCGTCGTAGGCAATGGCGAAGCCGTCCTCGACCTTGATGTCCGCCACCTTGTAGATGCCGACCTTGTTGCCGAATTTGTCGGGCTCGCCCGCTTCGTTCGTGAAAGCGATCGTCAGAGAACCTGTCTGCGCAGGGTTCGGGATGACCTGCCCATTTGAGGCCGGTTCGGAGGCCTTCGCAGTGGTCCCCGGCAGCAAAACAGTCCCGCACAGCAGTGCCGCGCCCAGAACCGACGCGCATAGTGGGATCATGGCGATTATTAAGTTTCTTTTTATAGCTTTATATATTTGCCGCATTAGGTTCCTCGGTTTACTCCTGAAACATCATCTATAACAATAGCATTTCAGAGGGTTCTTTACAAGTTCACAGGGGCTTTTATGGAATTTCCGGGTATCCAATCGAGTAGGAGGCCTCCTACTCGATTGACCGTTGGCCGGTAAATGCATCTTCGTGCAAGCACGAGCTGCGCTTACCGGCTTATCGCACAAAAAAACAGCCATGAAGAAACGCAAAATCATTTCTTCACAGCTGCTTTGGCTGATTCCCGGTCGGGTGCCCCGCCCGGGCCAATGTGTTTTTCAGATCCTTCGGCCTCTTCTCAGGACCAGGCTGATCGCTGCGCCGGCAGCCAGGACCATACCCAGAATGGTAAAGATCCCTGTGCCGATTCCGCCGCTGGCGGGAAGTTCAACGCCCTGGTTGTTCCATACACGGATCTGCCATGTGCCGGGCTGCTGGCCGGGCACCCAGTATTCATCACTGTCCCGCGCGACTTCGGAAACGGATCCGGCCTGCATCGCTTTGACTTCCGTGCCTGTCACAGTAACCCTGATCGCGGTTTCCGCACCGCTGTATCCTTCGGGTGCTCTGGTCTCTACCAGTCTGTACTCTCCGGTCTCAAGGCCTCCGAGAGTGAGAATTCCGTCCGAACCGGTCGTACCTGTGATGACGGGCACTGCGCCGGCGTTCGGCTTTTCTGTTTTGTCGTTGTAGTCCTCCGCTTTGTACAGAGCAAAGTCTGCACCGTTCGTGACGGCCGTATGCCCTTGATCTGTCTTCCAGACGGAAACATTCTTGAGCTTAATATTGGGGATGGTCAGGACATAATTGACCGTTCCGTCGTCACCCGTCGTCTCCACAAGAGTCACCTCGTCCGGATGTGTATCCAGCAGCGTGACCGCTCCGGTACTGCTGACAGAGAACACGGTGTGGGAGGAGAGCTTCTGATAGCCGGGAAGCGAAGTCTTCTCACGCAGCTGATACTTGCCCGGAGGCAGTGTGTTGTCAAGCTGCGGGATGATCCCTGCTTCATCTGTGGTCAGGCTCTCATAGCCCGGCATCGGGTTTTCGTCGAAGGCGATGATCTCTCCAACCTTCTTTTCTTTGTGGAGAGCAAACTCTACGCCTTGAAGCGGTTCCCCGGTCTCCAGGTCAGTCTTCCTGGCAAGGAATGTGAAGGGCCGGTCCTTGACGATCAGCGTCGGCATCTCCGTTCCCTGTTCGATCACATAATAGTCTTCGTCTTCATAAGTTACCGTCAGTTCGCGCTGATGCAGTCTGAGCGTCATCGGTTCCTGAAGCCCGTTATAACCCTGCGGCGCAGATGTTTCGGTCAAAGTATAGTCGACATCGTCTCTCAGGAACGCCGTGGTGATCATTCCCGCTTCATCCGATGTGAAGGTTCCGATCAGATTACCCTGGTCATCTTTGAGCTCAAATGCAGCTCCTGCCAGAGGGCTTGTGCCATCCCACTTTGTCTTTTTCAGTACAAGGCCGGGACGGTTATTCGTCACGGTATCTATGCGGACGTTGGATCCTTCTTCTATGGTGCCCTGCTCATACAATACTGTATAAGTAAACTCTGAGCTCTCAGACTCGCCCTTCTGGCGGCCGTCCAGTTTAAGCTCCTTTCCGTTCGAAATAGGATGAGCCTGTCCAAAGCCGGTTACGCTGCCGTCCTCATGGACTACGATATGCCCTCCGGTGAGCTTCACCTCTCGGATCACATAATCCTCGAGAGTTTTTCCGTCTTCCAGTTTCTTGAAATACCAGTACAGGGTCTGCGGCTTATCAGTGTATTTGAGCTGCCGCACTGTTCCGTCAACGAGCCTGACATTTTCTCCGTGGCCTTGTCCTTGGTTTTCATGTTTAAGGATAAATACGCCAAAATATGTCGGATCCCGGTCTTCCATATAGTCCGCGTCGGACCATATTTTGTTGACGCGAAGTCCCCATCCCTTGATATTGCAGATATCTACGTGGGGGTCTTCCCCGGTCCTCACGATATCTGAGAGGCCTGCGTCTTCGTCGGTATAGTCCCGATTATTGTATTGGTACTTCTGGAAAGAGTAACCGTCAGGGACTTCCTTCTCGCGTTCCACTATTTTGAACTGTGTTCCGACAAGCACATTGCGGAGCTCTAATGTGTGGTCCGCCGGCACGTTGGCAATGGTTCCGTAAATGGAGGTCGTAAAGCTGCAGATCGACTTCTGCTCCTCGCTCAGGTTGTCATAGTCGTTAATTCCCGTCGACGCGAAGCGCTTGTTCGCTTTATCCCAGTAGCAGTAGTTCCCGTCCCCGTCTTTAACGTGATAGGTGTACACGTCTGCCGGCGCAAGATCGTCAAATTCTGATGCCAGAGACAGACGGAACTGGAACATCGTACTGTCTTCCTCGAAAGGAATACGCGATGTGCCGTCTTCCCTGAACAATTTCTTGGTGATCGTCACTGTGCGGAGCGCTTCCGGATCCACTTCGTTCTCATATTTCACCGTCGCGCGGTCCTTCGTCGACTTGTAATCGATCCCAAAGTCCTTGTGATTATCCGAGGCACCAGGATGGAGCTGTCCATCGGCGTATATGGACGCGTCGTTGACTTTGACGTCTTTGAATACGCCCGTGTTCACGCCGCACTCCACGATCCTGTAGGAAGTCATCCCTTCAGGGAAGCTGATCTCCGCGACCTCGTCCGGCTTGAGCAGGAAAACATCTTCGTAATCGGCGCCGCCGATCGTCAGATGCTCCTTGTAGGTCACCGGATTGACCGAACCCTTGTACAGGACATAGTCCGTATTCCACTGCGGATCGGGGGTTGCGTTTTTCAGACGGTATTCTGTATCGTCCCCTTCCTTCTTGAACCATATCTGATAAGCAAAATCCGACATGACGGACTCTGTGTTGTCCACACCGGAAAGCTTCTTCGTCAGCTGTACGGTCCCGGGTTTGACCGAAGCCAGGTTAAATCGCATGTGCAGGTTGGACGCGCCCGCGCCTCGCTCCATGTAGAAGATACGCATGGTGTGCGTCGTGTTCGCGTCGAAGATCCAGTGGCCTTCGTCATCCTGTACAAAGATTCCGTCCACATAGGCCTTCGCTTCTGCGTCTGAATGGCCTCGTTTTTTGTAATTGTTATAATACAGATCCTTGAGTGTCGTTCTTTTCCCGTTTACATTGACCTCGCCTGTCCGGAAGTTAACACTGCCGGGAACGGCGCTGTGAATGCCGCCCAGGTCGATGACCAGCTCACCGTCCACGTAGAGCCAGAAATCATCGTCTCCGGTAAATTCAAAGATAATGTCGTGTCCCCACTCGTCCAGTCCGTTCGGGGTCTGGGTAAAGGATGCGCTCAGTTCCATTCCGAAATAGGTATTTGCCTTTGCGCCGTTATTTTCGACCGTATAGAGTTGCTCGTTCTTTCGGGGATCGAGGTCCGGAAGCTGCGTGTCGCTCGTCGTGGGATACAGGTTCTTCCTGTTGACCGAGCAGAAGGTCCCTGCCTTCAGGTCGTTGTAGGGCAGGAACTGCCCGTGTTTGAGTGTATACCTTTCACCGGCTGAATCATAGGAGCCGAGCTCTTTGTAGACCGTGAAGTCGCCTTCCGTGCGTCCTTTCAGGCTCGCAAAATTCTGTGCGCTGTCGTATTCGAAATAGCCCGTTTCATTATAGGTTTCGCGGATGAACAGATGATTGACGTCCTTAACATCGGAGAACAGATCCCCTAAGGGTCCTCCCTTCGCCGTAGGGTAGCCTCTTTCGCCGCCCTCAAGGTTTGTCGATAAGAGCCCCTGCACGAGCTTCGTGGTCAGTCCGCCCGTATCATCATCGAGGAAATTACTCATCTCAGCGCGAGTGCCGAAATCGATCATCTTCATCTCAATGCCGTACTGGTTATTGTCGATCGTCGGCACATCTGTCAGAGTGTCATCCACATTTACGGGTTTCATCTCGGCAAAATAGAAATCGTCGAACTTTACTCTCTCTTTTGACACGATCGCGCCGTCCTCGGTCTTAAGGCCTGCGTAGACGTAGTTATCATTGTCCCAGGCCATGATCGGGCTGTAATAATGTCCGTCCCTTCTTCCGTTCATGTTGATTCCGATGGGATCGTCGGACAGAATCTGGTTGCCGGTAATCTGAGGCGCCAGATATTTTTCCGAGTACTCATTAAAGAGCTCATAATAGTAGTTGGGTTCGCCGGTGACTTCATCGGTGTACTCCACAAAATCCCAGAGCAGCGTGTTGTGCTGGCCGCCGACCCACTCGATCGTATCGCCGCTCTCAAAGACCTGCTTGAGGCTTCCGTCGTGGTCGATCGCATAATAATCATATTTCTTTCCGGCTTCGTTCCATACTCTGGTATAGACGATCACCTTGGATCCGTTGGTCACTGAGGGATCCGAGACGCTGACCTTATCCGCCGAATAGGTCCTGATATACTCCGAAGTCAGTTCAGAGAGCTCGACCAGATAGAGCCATTCCCTGCCGACGTCTCCGCCGGTCGAAAAGCCATTGGCCGTCTGTCCTGTGAATGTGACGGTATCGCCCGTGCTCACCGATTTGAGGCAGATCTTTCCGCCCTGCTGCGTGCCTGATCCCGGTACTACCTGGACCTTGCAAGACTCATCCTTTTGCGCGGACAGCATAATTCCGTCCGCAGTCACCTTCAGATACCTGGTGCTTCCGTCCGCCACTGTACTGATATAGTAGTGGTCCTGGTCGATCCACTCGAAGGTCCACATGGAGATATCGCTGTCGTTGGGCACGAACAGCTGTCCGTCTTCATAGTGCGGTTTGCTCATGACAGTGAGCGATTTGGCCGCCAGGGCGCTCTTATCGCCCGATCCCGCCGCCGGGATCTCGTCATTCATCAGCGCTCTGCCGGTGACGCCGCCATCCCAGTTCATCAGGCCGTATGTCTTCCCATCCAGCTTATAAGGATCCTCCTCAATGGAGTCATAATACCAGATGTTCATATTGTTGTTCGGGTCGTTGGCCGTGTTCCATGAGCAGAAACGGTTCCCGCTTTCGCTCTTCTGCTGGTTCCAGTACCACTGGCCGTTGTTGAACTTAAATATGTCGTTACTGCCTGCCGTCACCGTAAACGCGGTCGCCCCGGCTTCCGCAGCCGATGCGCCCTCTACAAGAAGCAGGCTGTTGTTATTCTCGTTTTTGACATATTGCTTCGTCGTGCCGTCGCTCTTATAGCAGTAGGCGTAGAACTTATTATCCGTCCCTTCGACCTTTTCAAAATAGTATTTGGCCGCATTAGCCGGCGGCGAACTGCAGGCAGGCTTCGTCTTGGAGATGCCTATCCTGCCTTCAGATGTCCTTACGAGTTCGTTGCCGAAGTAATACCCGGCTGTGTGGCCGATATACACTCCCTCCTGCCCGCGGGAGACCAGTTCGTCGAGGGATTCGACCTTCTGCCATCCCAGCGGCACGCTTTCGGGACCCGCCACGATCGCGTACGCGGAGAAACCGTCCGCCGCAAAGCTGACCGTGTCTCCCGAAATATCTATGTCGGAGAGGACCTGCACTTCTTCGCCGTTATCGGCAAAGTGGACCACGTTTGTGTACTCATCCGTGGCTACGTCGCCTTCCATATCCGCAAGCTCGATGCGCACGTCAACGGGCGCGGCGATCTCGACCTTGTCGCCGTTTTTGTCGACGATCTTGATGTCAAAAAGGCGCAGGAAAGGCGCGCTTCCTTCTTCGAGGTCCAGCGCGTTCTCTATTTTGGCGACGTAGTCGGCGTAATCAGCGGATTCCTCCGCGCCTTCTCCGGCCAAGTCCTCATTGTCGGCGCCCTCCGGCAGGATCTCCTGCACTTCAAGGTGCGACCCCTTGGGCACTTCCGCGTCTGCGCCGCATTCGACCGTGATCTTATAGTTGCGGCCGTCTCCCGCCAGTACCGTCGCCTCGAAGGTCTCGGTCCCGCAGATGCCGTAGACGGAGAATTTGTCGGACTCAAAGGAAACTTCATTTACATGAAGCGCGTTGTCAACTTCCTTGTCCGCTTTCTTTTCAGTGCCCGCTGCGTTCTCTGCGATCTTGTCGGCCGCATTGCCGGTGTCGTTCCCGGCGCCCGTCTTGATCTTGAGCCCGTCCTCAGTCTTCAGTTCGGACTCGATGAACTCGGGCTTGTCCTCTTTCTGCTCATCAAAATGGACGGTGTCCAGGCCTGCGTTCGCAGTCACCTCCACCGCTTTGTCATACTCTATTCGCACCATCACTTTGCCGGCCGGCTCTATTTTGGCTCCCTTGTAAATGAAGCTGATGTCATAGAACCGCGCAAAGGAAAGACTGGTGTTGTCGTCGTACTTGTCCTTCAGCTCTTTCTGCGCCCTGTCAAAATACAGCTGATACTCCTCTTCGTCCTTCTCCTTGGTGATCTCGCGGACCTGAAGAGTCGTCTCTTTAGGCAGTTTAGCCTCAGCGGTAACCGTTACATAGACTTTGTAATCGCTGCCCTCCGCGGTCAGCTCGGTCTCCTCCGTGATGAGCTCAGCGTCCGTCGCCACCGCGTCCGCAGTCATCGCTGCAGCTGCAGATTCTGCAGCCGCGCTTGTATCTGCCGTACCTGCGCCTGCTGCGGCGTCTTTGCCTGCGGCCTCGGCTGCGGCGTCGTCCGCGCCTGCGCCTGCGGACTCACCTGTCGCGTCGTCCGTGACCGCTTCTGCTGCCTCGCCTTCCGCGGTGTCCGCGTCAGCGTCCGCTGTCCCGGCTTCCGCGTCTGTGCCTTCGGCTGCGCCTCCGTCCGCGTTTTCGGCGGTCTCGCTGTCTGCGTTTTCGGTCGCCCCGGCGTATTCGCTGTCGGTGCTTCCGGTAGTGTCGCCGTCCGCGCTTGCGGTCGTATCGCCGTCTGCGTTTCCGGTCGTATTGCCGTCTGCGCTTTCGCTCTCATCTCCGCCTGCGTTTTCGGTCGTATTGGAGTCTGAGCCCCCGGTCTCATCGCTGCCTGCTTCGTCAGCCGAGTCTCTCTCCGACTCGCTGCCCGAGGCTTCGCCCGGTTCTGCGGCGTTCGCCGCCTGGTCTGTGGCCCCTGTTTCCTCAGATGCCCACCCCATTACTGTCCGGGTCTGCGGGGCTCCCGCTTTCATGCCGGCCATGCGTGCGGCTGTTTCCTTGTCGATCGAAATAGCAGGAAGTGTCAGCGCATATGTAGTTACAAACACAACAACACACGCCAGTGCAAAGATCACTCTGTACAGGCGTTTCAGTCTCCGGTGTTCTCTTAAGATGATCTCAATCAATCTTTCTAAGAACTTCATTGTCACCTCTGACTATTGTCTTGTCGTAATTCCTTCGGTTGTAAACCCGATTAACCAAAAACACCCAGTTAACCTAGTATATTGTTATAGCTACAATTTAACATTTTTGTCATAAATGTCAATATTTTTTGGGCTTCACTGTGCTGCAGTTGTACCGAAAAGTGCAAGTACAATATTCCGACACAACTCTGCGTCACAACAGTTCCTTATAAATGTCTCTTTTCGACACCCCTCTGTCCGCTGCGACTTTTTTCATCGCTTCTTTGCGGCTGAGCCCCTGGTCCGTGTACATCGCCATGTGCTCCTCGAGAGACATCTCCTCAAACTTCACCCGCTTTTCTTCTTCGAGCGCCGCCCGGTCTGCCCCGGCCATCACCAGCACATACTCGCCGCGCGGCTCATTCTCACTATAATATACGATTGCCGATTCAAGTGTCATCGGCAGCGCTTCTTCGAATTTTTTGGTCAGCTCGCGGCAGAGCGTGATCTTGCGGTCACCGAGGCTGTCATAGAGTTCCTGCAGCGTCCCGCGCAGATGATGCGGCGCCTCGTAGAGAATGGTCGTCCGCTCTTCTCTCTTCAACTGTTCCAAAATATACCTGCGCTCCTTCTTATCCACCGGCAGAAATCCCTCAAAGCAGAATCTCCTGGAAGGCATTCCCGACATGGTGAGCGCCGTGATCAGGGCACAGGCCCCCGGCAGAGAAGTCACCCGGATTCCCTGCTCGATGCACATGGCCGCAATCACTTCTCCCGGGTCAGAGATGGCAGGCGTGCCGGCGTCTGTCACTACGGCTATGTTTTGGCCGTTCCGGAGTTTGGTGATCAGCTCCTCCGCTTTCGCAAATTTGTTGTATTCGTGATAGCTGGTGAGCGGCTTCTTGATTCCGAAGTGGTTGAGAAGGCGCAGTGTGTTGCGCGTGTCCTCCGCGGCGATCAGGTCCACTTCCTCGAGAGTTCGCAGCACTCTTTCAGTGATGTCGCCCAGGTTGCCGATCGGCGTGGCGCAGAGGTACAGAGTGCCGGCTGTGGTCTCGTTTGTATTGTCAGGATTCATGTTGTTTCCTTTCTAGCATGTTCAACCGGAAAGTGCCCGAGAAGCTGCTCCCAAGGGCCCTCAATATCCATAAACTTCATAGATCTCATCCGTATAAACGCCCGGCTCCCTGTACACGATCAGCGGCTTCTCCACCGTGAGCCGCGGCCGCCCGCCGCGCGTGCAGTCGAGCAGGACCATGTTGGGTTCCCGGTCCACATAGGGGTACACAAGCCGCATCCGCTTGGGCTCCAGCCCGTGGTCCCGCAGCGTCGTCATGATCTCCGCCAGCCGGAAAGGCCGGTGCACAAGATAGAAGTGCCCGCCCGGCTTGAGCAGCCGCTCTGCTGCCCTCGCCACATCCTCGAAATCGCACAGCACTTCGTGCCGGGCGATCGCTTTGGGGCTGTCCGGATTCTGCAGGCCATGTCCACCGATCATATACGGAGGGTTGCAGGTGACCAAACCAAAAGAAGCAGGCGCAAAAAGCGCGTCTGCCTCTCTAATGTCACCCTGCAGGATTCGGACCCGGTCCTCGAGCCCGTTGAGCTTTACGCTTCTCGATGCCATTTCCGCGCTGTCCGGCTGGATCTCAAGCCCTGTCAAAAAATTGCAGTCCGACTTGGCCGACATCAAAAGCGGTATGATTCCCGTTCCCGTGCCAAGATCGAGCAATTCTTCGCGGGCCATAGAGCGTCCGCCGATGCCCTCCTGAATGAACCCGGTGAGCAGCACCGCATCCATCCCAAAGCAGAACCTGGCAGGATCCTGAATGATCCTGAGGCCGCTGCGCTGCAGGTCATCGATTTTTTCTCCCGGATGCAGCAGCTGCTCCTCCGGGAGTTCCGATTCAACTCTCAAATCTTTGCTCCTTTTCAGGTGTCAGTATTCTTATTCGGGTTCCAATGTTCTTCACTCAGATGCTCCCGAACCGGATCCGCCCTGTCCCTGTCCGCCGCCCTGATAATTCCTGCGCTTATTGAATCTGCGGTTGCCGCGGTTCTGGCGGTCTCCGCGGTCCTGGCTGTCTCCGCGGTTCTGGTTTTCACCGCGTCCCTGGGCATCTCCGCGGTTCTGATTATCGCCGCGATACTGACGATTTCCGCGGTCCTGGTTGTCGCCGCGATTCTGGCGGTCGCTGCGATCCTGGTTGTCGCCGCGGTTCTGGCGATTGCCTCGGTTCTGGCGGTCTCCGCGGTCGCGGGAGTTCTGGTTCTGGCGCTCCTGGCTCTCAAGTTTCTCGAGCTCCTGCGCCTCCTTGAAATCTATATTATCTTTGCGGGCACGATTGCCGCCCCTGCGTCTCCTGCGCAGGATAGTCAGATCGTCCACGTGATATTCGTGATATTCTTTCTCGTCATCCACTTCCACGAGGATGCGCACTGTCTGGCGGAGCACATTGACACTCTCCACCAGGCCGCTCAGGCCGTCTTTTCCCTGCACCTCATCGCCGACTTTGGGCAGATTGCGGTTAAGTTCCTCGTATGTATCGGCCTCGTTCTTGAGGCAGCACATCAGACGCCCGCAGACGCCGGAGATCTTGCCGGGATTGAGGGAAAGATTCTGCTCCTTGGCCATCTTGATGGAGACCGGAATAAACTCGCTCATCCATGTATGACAGCAGAGAGGTCTGCCGCAGATGCCGTAGCCTCCCAATATTTTGGTCTCGTCGCGGACGCCGATCTGGCGCAGCTCGATGCGGGTCCGGAATACGCTGGCCAGGTCTTTGACCAGGTCGCGGAAGTCCACGCGCCCGTCCGCCGTAAAATAGAACAGCACCTTACTGTTGTCGAATGTGTACTCCGCGTTGATGAGCTTCATCTCGAGGCCGTGCGCCTGGATCTTCTCCTGGCATATGCGGTAAGCCTCCTTCTCCTTGACGCGGTTGCGGCGCTCCGTCTCATCATCCTCGGAAGTCGCGATGCGGATTACGTCTTTGAGCGGCTGCTGGAGCTTGCTCGCCTTAATGTTCATCGGAAAGCCGACGACCGTCCCGTACTCGATGCCTCTGACAGTCTCGACGATCACGTGATTGCCGTGCCTGACTACGAACTCTCCCGGGTTAAAATAGAAAACTTTGACAGCATTCCTGAACCGCACGCCAATTACACGCACCGTTGCATCGCTGTCGTAAACAACCGGCTGGGCAACAGATGCATTCTCTGATCCTTCCGCCGCATCTTCTTCGGCATCATTCGATGATTCGGCCTTTTCCACTGCCTCTGATGATTCGGCCTCTGATGATTCGGCCTCAGTCACTGCCTCTGATGCAGCTTCTCCTACCCCTTCATCATCCGGCTCACCGGCCGCTTCAGAAAGAGGCTCTTCAGACTCGCCGGATGCAGATTCTTCTGCGGCGTCGGATTCCGACTCCTCGGCTGTGTCGGACTCCTCAGCTGTGTCAGCGGCAGGCTCTTCTGCGGCGTCGAAGGTGGGCTCTTCTGCGGCGTCGAACGCGGACTCATCGGCCGTTTCAGGTGCGGGGGCTTCTGCTTCATCAGGCTCCGGCTCCTCGCCTCTTCTTCCGGCGATCGCGAGTGCCTGCGCGGCTGCCACTTCTTCGACCTTGCGCAGCTCTGCCGCCGCGACGCTTATGACTTCGACGTTCTCTTCGACGATCTCGACCGTCTTGCTGCCGGCGGAAACCCTGACCTCGCGTCTTTCTTCAGTAATATGTGTATGCTTTATATCCATTACTCACCTTTTCCTGTTGTCTATATATAAAATTTTTTAAGGCCGATAAGTTTCGAAACATTTCGAAACAATTACCATCTCCTCAAAAAAAACATATGAACTATTAGCGGGTCCCCGCACTCATATCCGCCTCCGGTACTGCTGCCTGATCTTCAGGAACATGACCTCAAAAACCGAATCCGCCGCGACATTGGACTTAAGCCGCCGCGACGCCAGGTCGACTTCATCGAGGATCATTCCGAGCTGCTCGTATCCGAGCATACCTGCGGCTTCTATAATATACTGTATGTCCTCCTGAAAAATCAAGTTTTCGCTGTTTTGTGCACTAAAATACAGCAAAATATCCCTGAACCACATCATCACGAAGCTCAGGACCTCTTCCCGCCGCGCCGGCTCTATGCCTGACGCGAACTCGCTCACCTGCATGGCGTCGGCGCGCTGCAGATGCGCCAGGAAGTCGACGGTCTTGTCCCGCAGTTCCAGGAATTCCTGATCTTGTGTGAGGAGCAGCGCCTGTCCCGGGTTGCCGCCCGCGAACCGCGCCAGAATCTGCGCCTGGTCCTGTGGCAGTTCCTTCTCCCGCTGCAGAAACTCCGCAATCTGCGCCTCCTCCACGGCCCGCGTCTGCAGAATGACGCACCGGCTCAGTATCGTTGGCAAAAAAGCGCTGAGCCCATCCGCGATCAAAATAATGACAGCATACTCCGGCGGTTCTTCGAGCGTCTTGAGCAGGGCGTTCTGCGCCTGGATGGTCAGTTTCTCCGCGTCCGGAATGATATAGATCTTGCGCGCGTTGGAATAAGGCTTGATCGAAAGGTCCGCACGCATGTCGCGGATCTCTTTGACGCTGATGCTGTTCGGTTTCTCGTGGGTGATCGTAATTATATCCGGCTGGTTGCCGCTCTGCGCCTGCAGGCAGGACAGGCACTTGCCGCAGGGCTCGAGCAGGCGCGTGCGCGGACGCATGGCCGCCGGCTCCGACGTATTGGAACGCGCAGCCGCCGGCTCCGACGAATTCGGGCGCGCAGCTGCCGGCTCCGACGAATTCGGGCGCGCGGCCGCTTGCGCCGACGAACCCGCTTTCTTTGCCGCCCGACCGGCGGCAGCCGGCTCCCTCATCTCAATTTCTTCCAGTTCCAGATCCTCGCACTGCAGCGCCGCCGCAAAAATCGACGCGATCGTCTTGCGGCCGGACCCGGCATCTCCGCTGATCATGTAGGCATGCGAAACACTGCCCGTCCTGAGGGCATTATACAGATGCTCTATGATGGCCTTCTGGCCTATGATATCTGAAAATTTCCGCATTCCGTCTCCCTGCCGGCCAAGTTCCCCGCGTACCAGGTCTTCTCGCCGGCCAAATCTCCCCGCGAGCCAAATCTCCCCGCGAGCCTTGTCTCCTCACATCATTTCGATCAGATACTGGCGGATCTCTTTTTTGCACCGCTCCAGGCTGTCGTTCTCAAAGCGCCTCGTGATACCCGCCTCCGCGATCTTCTCGTCAGAGAAGTCCTCGCAGTCGGCGAGGAAGCGGCGGCAGAGTTCTCTGTATTTTGGCTGTTCTTCGGCGCGCTCCCGGTCAAGCGCCCTCTGCAGGCGCTCGCCGTCCTCCACTTCGATGTAGATCGGCACTACTTTGTCCGCCCCATAATATCCGCGCAGCGCGACAAAGGACTCCAGCGTACCGATCAGGAGCGTGCTGTGGGCGGCCAGGTCGATCTGCCCGTCGTCCGCCGTGAAGTAATACCACGGCCCGTGCACCGTCTCGTAGCACCGCGACTCAATGATCCTGCCAGCGCTCTCCAGCGCGCGCAGCTCGTCCACCGTGTAAAAGTGATACTCCCTCCCGTCCTGCTCTCCGGCCCTGATCGGGCGGGTAGTACAGGGAACGAGGCGCTCAAAAGGAAGCGCCCCGTCGTTAAGAAGTTCTCGATATAAAGTATCTTTTCCAGTGCCGCTTTTTCCGATGATGCAAAATATCTTATGCCGCACTGTATCGTTCCCATTTACCATACTTCGATTACTCTCGTTTCTGTGCTCCGATCGCGTCACCATACTTCGATGACCCTGGTCATGTTTGTATTGCCTGCGACGCCAAGCGGCACGCCTGCCGTGAGGACGATGTTGTCGCCTTTCTGTACATAGCCGGCCTTCTTGGCCGCGTCGATCGCCGCATCAAAGAGCATTTCCTCTCTGTCCTCCTGCGGGATGTTGAGCGGGAATACGTCAAAGAGCACGTTCATCTGGCACGCGACAGACTCACTGATCGTGCAGGCGATGATAGGACAGGTGGGTTTATATCTGGACAGACGGTTCGCCGTGAAGCCGGAGATCGTGACTGTGATGATCGCTTTGGCGTTGATATCTCCAGCCACCGTGCAAGTCGCATGAGAGATCGCGGTCGTGATATCAGTCATGTCGTCGTCAAACTGCTTCATGCGCTGTTTGTAATGAATATCCTTCTCTGCGCGCTCCGCGATGATGGACATAGTCTTTACAGCTTCTTCAGGGTATGAACCTGCTGCGGTCTCACCGGAGAGCATGATCGCCGTCGTTCCGTCATAGATCGCGTTCGCGACGTCCGTCGCCTCTGCTCTTGTGGGACGGGGATTCTTCATCATGGAGTCGAGCATCTGGGTCGCTGTAACAACGATCTTGCCCAGCTGATTGGCTCTCTTGATGATGTGCTTCTGGATTACGGGAACTTCCTCGAGCGGAACTTCCACGCCCAGGTCGCCGCGGGCGACCATGACGCCGTCAGCCGCCTCGAGGATCTCCTCGATGTTGTTGACGCCCTGGACAGATTCTATTTTGGCAATGATCTTCATGCGGCTGTTGTTGGCCTCGAGGATCTCGCGGATCTCTTTGACGTCTTTGGCCGTGCGCGTAAAGGACGCGGCGATGAAATCATAGCCCATACGGCATCCGAACTCGATGTCGGAGCGGTCCTGCTTGCTGATAAAAGGCATGGACAGGTCGGCGCCGGGCAGGTTCACGCCCTTGTGGTTGGAGACCGGGCCGCCGTTGATGACTGTGCAGACGACCTCGGTATCTGTCTTGGAATCGACGCGCAGGCCGATCAGGCCGTCATCGATCAGGACCATGCCGCCAACGCTCACGTCAGCCGGAAGGTCCTCATAAGTTACGGATGCTCTGGTGCTGTCGCCCATCACTTCCTCAGTAGTCAGGGTAAATGTCTGCCCCTTTTCGAGCACGACCTTTCCACCCTCAAAGTCGCGCAACCGGATCTCGGGTCCCTTGGTGTCCAGAAGCGTGGCCACCGGCTTGCCCATCTCGCGGCGCATGCGGACTACTCTGCGAAACTTTGCTTCATGCTCCTCATGCGTTCCGTGTGAAAAATTGAATCTGGCAACATTCATGCCTGCCTCAATCAGTTTCCTGAGCATCTCCTCGCTCTCGCTTGCAGGACCTATCGTGCAGATGATCTTTGTTTTGCGCATTTCTACCCTCCATGTAATTGTTTCCTGATATGTTAAGTTGATAGTGCTTTGTTAGTCAAAACTTTGCTTTTTCTATTATAGCATAGAGGAACTTAGTTGAGGGATGGAATAAAGTGGAGTGTTGGAATTGTGGGAGATAGTGAAGAAGTCTTTGGAGAGAAATTCCGGGCCGGTAAACCAGTGCATCAAAAAAACTTTCCTCCGCCCTGCATAGTCACAGGAAACAGAAAGAAAGCTTTTTATTTACATCTCCCGATGTCATTTTCGCAAATCAATCCCGCAGTTCTCTAATGCCTCCGTCATCTCTTTCTGTGCCATCACATTCTTGAGGCCAATAACCTTGGTTCCCTGCGCCGCCGCTTCATCAAACATGTCCACAAAATTCAGAGGACACAAAACAATATCATACCGGCTTGCAACTTTCCTGCCTTCCATGATGGAATCGTGGCGCACCTCTTCAACTTTAAAGCCACAGCTCGCAATTACTTTATCCAGTGTCAGTCTCATCATCAGACTGGTGCCCGAACCATTTGCACAACACGCCAATATTTTTGCCATAGTCTGCCCACCTCTCCTCATATTGTTTTTGATAAGAGTATTCTACCAACTGAGCTCAGTTTTTCAAACCCCGAATTCCTCCGCAAGCGCAAGCAAATCGTCATCGCTGGATGCCTGACGCAGCTTCTCCAGAAGCTCCTCGTTCTGCAGAACATCCATCAAACTCCGGATGTTCTCGAGGTGCACTGCCGGGTCATCCGCAGCAATGGCAAAAAACAGATCCGCCCACTTTTCCGGATCACCCGGATCAAATGATACCGGTTCAAGTAATCTCATAAAGCAAATCCCGGTTCCGTGTACCAAAGGGCCGCCCTCCTGAGAGTGAGGCATAGCCACACCGGGGAAGAGCACAATATAAGGACCGTATTTCCGGACACATCTAATTACTTCTTCCGCATATTCCGGCTCTACAGTTCCATCGGCCACAAAAGGTGAACATGCAAGTCGAATTGCTTCTTCCCAATCTTTTGCTCTTTTGACAAATATAGTGTGTTTTTTCTCAACCAGCTCACGAAACATGGGGGTTCTCCTATATTCAAGGCTCGCAGAGCGAGCCGCTGCGCGGTAAAGTTACTCCTTAATTGTATACCAGATGCAGCCACCTTGATACTATGCGGTCAAAAAATGCCGGCGTATTAGGTGTCCATTTATGTGGTCCCTATTTTCTAAAGTGTCCATTTATGTGGTCCCCTATTTTCTAAAGTGTCCACACTAATGGGTACAGTATATGTGGATATCCCTTTTCAGTTTTTTCGCCATACCTCTTGTATTTTCCCTATATTGGTGGTTATTCCACCAATATAGGGTTTTGTAAACACCCATCTCAATGCCACAGAGGTTCTGGTACCCTATTACTTTTCCCTATATTCGTGGTTATTCCACCAATATAGGAAATTTAAACAGCATGTGCCGTTGTCAAGTGCCATGTGCCCCCCCCCTGGCGGGTGACACTTTTCATGATTATAGTTTCATACTTCCTTTCCTACTCATAAAACAAAACCGCCCCACAGTTTGATCAAATCCTCAAACTGTGGGACAGTTTTCCACAATCGTCTTTTCCAAGTCAAAAATCACTAGCCTCTGAAAGGTTTTTCCTAAAATAAAAGGGCACTCCCGGCAGCAGACTCACCCTCTCACCTGCACCTTTTCAATCAAGTCCATAATGATCGGAATGGCGTCAGTCTGGTGGCTGGCCTTAATGGCTTCTGTATATTTTGCCCGATTTTCGTAGAGACCGAGCACCTTCTCCACCAGTTTGTCGGTGGCTTCTTCGTCCACGAGGACCTCGCTGAAGCCCTGCTTCGCGAAGGAGTTCGCGTTCAGGATCTGGTCGCCGCGGCTGCCTTTGGTCGGCAGAGGGATGAGGAGGCTGGGCTTGCCGAGAGCAAGGATCTCGCAGATGGCGTTGGCTCCCGCGCGGGAGACGAGCAGGTCGGCCGCCGCAAAGATGTGCTTGAGGTCCTCCTTGACATACTCGAACTGGCGATAGCCCGCGGTGTCCTTGAGGGAATCGTCAAAATGGCCTTTGCCGCACAGGTGCACGATCTGGAAAGTCTCCAGGAGCTTCGAGAGGTTGGCGCGCACAGCGTTGTTGACGGAGACGGCGCCCTGGCTACCGCCCATGACCATCAGGACAGGCTTGTCAGCCGTAAAGCCGCAGATTTCCAGCCCGCGCGCGCGGTCGCCGGTGAAGAGCTCGCCCCGGATCGGCGTGCCGGTCAGAACTGCCTTGCCGGCAGGAACCATCTTAAGGGTCTCCGGGAAGTTGCAGCAGATCTTCTCCGCCGAGCGGAAGCACAGCTTGTTGGCGAGTCCGGGCGTCATATCCGACTCGTGGATCACGCAGGGAATGTGGAGCGAACCGGCCGCCCGCACTACGGGCACACTGACAAAGCCGCCTTTGGAGAAGACGACGTCCGGCCTGTATTTTTTGAGGAATCTGCGGGCTTCCCGGAATCCGTGGATCACGCGGAAGGGGTCCGTGAAATTCTTCACGTCAAAATATCGCCGCAGCTTCCCCGTCGAGATTCCCACATAAGGCAGGCCGTAATCGGCGATCAGATTTTTCTCGATTCCGTTCTTGGAGCCCATGTACGTGATCTCGTAGCCGGCTTCCTTCAGATAAGGCAGAAGCGCGATGTTGGGCGAAACATGTCCGGCGGTCCCGCCGCCGGTCAGTACGATCTTCTTGGTCTTGTTTTCCATGGATACCTCCGAATGAATTGTGAGGTCGGGTTCAGCCGCCATAGTGGCCACAGCTGCGCCATGCGCGCCGCATGCTCCGCGGCCATCGCGGCCTCGGCTTATGCTCCGATCGCCTGGCGAAGCGCTTTTGACAACTGGTCAGGGCAGGAAGTGTTCTTGAATCCGCAGCGGATGCCCTCGAGTTTGGAGATGACATCTTCCGCTTTCTGACCGATCACCAGCTTGCTGATCCCTTGCAGGTTTCCGTTGCAGCCGCCTGTAAAGTAAACATCCTGAATAATATGGTCCTCATCCAATGTGAGGTTTATCATTGTTGAGCAGGTTCCTCTTGTTCTGTATTGCATTGCTCGTTCAGCTCCTTTTTCTTGGTCGTAAATTCCTTTTCATGTAGATAACATTGCTAATTCTAGCAAAAGAAAAGAAGAATTACAATGCAAAACCCCCGCACGTCAAATGGCGTGCGGGGGTTCAAAATCAAATCCACTGCTCGCAGTCGAACCGATCAGCTCAATTACTTGCTCAGATCTACGCTGCGGATGATCTTACGCAGAGGAAGGACGGACTTCGCGTTGACGGACAGCTCGTCGATGCCCATGCGAAGGAATGTCTCTGTAAGAGTCGGGTCTGCACCGAGCTCGCCGCAGATGCCAACCCATGTGTTGTGTCTGTGGCCTGCTTCGATGGTCATCTGGATGGCCTTGAGGACTGCAGGGTGATGCGTGTCGGAGAATCTCTCCAGCTTCGCGTTCTGGCGGTCGATCGCGCAGGTGTACTGTGTAAGGTCGTTGGTTCCGAGGGAGAAGAAGTCGACTTCTTCTGCAAGGTCGTCTGCTACGAGAACAGAAGCAGGAGTCTCGATCATGATACCGAGCTGATACTTGCCGATCTTGTGGCCTTCCTTGATGAGCTCAGCCTTGCACTCCTCGAGGAGAGCCTTAGCTTCCATGAGCTCCCATTTGCTGATGATCATCGGGAACATGATGCCCATGTTGCCGAATGCGGATGCGCGAAGAAGCGCTCTGAGCTGTTTCTTGAAGAATTCCTTCCTGGTCAGGCAGATACGGATCGCTCTGAAGCCCAGTGCGGGGTTCTCTTCTTTGTCAAGGTGCATGTAGTCGATGGTCTTGTCAGCGCCGATATCGCAGGTACGGATGATGACCAGCTTCGGAGCCAGGGTCTCAACGACGCGCTTGTAAGCGGTGAACTGCTGCTCCTCTGTGGGCTCTTCCTTGCTGTTGAGGTATACGAACTCGGAACGGAACAGGCCTACGCCTTCAGCATCGTTCTCGTTTACGGAGCCCAGATCGGAAGGGCCGCCGATGTTGGCATAAACGTGTACGCTTGTGCCATCGAGGGTTACGCTGGGTTTGCCCTTGAGTTCCTGAAGCAGAGCAAGCTTCTTGACGTCTTCTGCATGTTTTGCAGACAGAGTCGCCATGAGGTCGTCGGTGGGCTCAATGTATACGCAGCTGTTGTAGCCGTCGAGGATAGCCATCTTGCCATCCCAGCTGTCATCGATGTCTTTGCACTGGATCAGTGAAGGCAGGTTCATGGAACGAGCCAGGATCGCAGTGTGGCTGTTGGAGGAACCTTCTCTGGTGATCATACCAAGAAGAAGAGACTTGTCGAGCTTAACAGTCTCTGAAGGAGCCAGGTCTTCTGCTACCAGGATGGAGGGCTCTGTGCCCTGCATGCTGCTGGTGTCATTGCCCATCAGGAAGTCGAGAACGTCGGTCTCAACGTCGAGAAGGTCAGCGCTTCTGGCCTTCATGTA
>JBGUJH010000168.1:0-4052 GCA_045113775.1 Lachnospiraceae bacterium
ATGCCTCCTGACTCCCATTATTATGAGAAAGGACCTCTCATGAATTACAAAGACCGGGTCGATCCCGAACTGAAGAAATATGCGAAAAATATGCCCTTTAACAGACAGATCGTCTCTGTGGGCAATGTCTATCAGGCGGCTTCTTTAAAGCTCGTTAAGATCCCTGAAGGAGTCTTAGCCCAAACAATTGAAATCGAAGGGTATCACAGTCTTCCGTTTAAAACGGAAGTTTTCACGCCGGACGGTGCGCAAGCTCCCATGCCGGCCCTGATCTGTGTGCACGGCGGCGCTTTCTGCTACAAGGCTGCAGTTTACCACAAAAAGCTGGCCTGCATTTACTCCGCAAAGGCAAAATGCAAAGTGTTCTTTCCGGATTATCACCTGGCGCCGAAGTATCCCTATCCGGCCGCGCTGGAAGACATCAGGTCATTATACAAATACGTGGTCGACCGCGCAGAAGAACTCGGGATTGATAAGAGCAGGATCGGACTTGCGGGAGACAGTGCAGGAGCGACGATCGCCGCAATGATCTGCAGCGAGTACGAGAGAGATAAGCTCATAAGGCCCTGTCTGCAGATGCTGGTCTACCCCATGACGGACGTAGACATGGAGACGCCGTCCATGAAAGAATATACGGACACGCCATTTTGGAATTCCACTAATCACAGGAAAATATGGGACATCTGCTTTGAAGATCAGTACAAGGAGGCTTTGGAAAACGGTTCGCTGGGGGAGGATGTCAAAAAAGAGATACTGCCGATGCACAGCGTCCTTCCGGCCGGTATTCCCGACACTTATATTGAGACGGCAGAATTCGACTGCCTTCATGACGAAGGAATTCTATACGGACACAAACTGGAGCATGCAGGCGCAAAAGTAGAATATAATGACACAAAAGGCACATTCCACGGTTACGATATGGCTCTCGATACGAAGATCGTGAAAGCTTCTGTGAAAAAGAGACTCTCATTTCTGAGGAAGCACTTTTAGAGCTGAGTATATCGGGACAGAGGCTTTCATTCTGTCCCGCTTTTGAGGAGAAATACATGAAATACGATTTTGACAGCTATTTGCTATACGAAGTAACTTCTTCCTCGCTTTATACTGCGAAAGTCGTGGTTGAGCTGAATATTCCCGTTCACGGGGAGGTCCTCAGAGAAGCTGCGCAGAAAGCTTTTCGGAGGTTTCCGTATTATTCCCGGACAGTCCGGAGAGATGAGCAGGGCGCTTTTGTCCTGGAACCGTGCGAAAAACCGATCTGTGTTTTTGAAGAAGGGGATCAGGTAACGCTGGGAACAGAGCAGACTAACGGACTGCTGTTTGCTATTACATATGGTCCTAGTACTGTGTATTTTAACTTCTGTCATAACTTCTGCGGCGGCTGCGGCGCGATGATGTGGATCAAATCGACATTGTGGCAGTATCTGACAGACGAGGGCTATGAGGTAGACTCCGAGGGAATCCTTACTCCCGGCAGCCCGATCCCGCCCGAAGAGACAGCTGTTCCTGACCCGGAGTCGTTTCCCGAAGAAGAGGTGATCGGCCGGTACACAGGCGGCGACTCTTATGTTCCCATTAAGGACTACTTGCCTTATTTAACGAACCCGTCTAAAGGAGGGCAGGTCTTTTACCCGATCACCATAGACAAGTCTGCCCTGATGAAATTCGCGCGCGAAAATGACGGAAGCCCGAATTCTATTCTCTCCGCCGCGATGTTCAGATTGTGCAGCAGAGTGTTCCCGAAAGCTAAACAGATCTCTTCCGGAATTGTCTGTAATTACAGGAAGGATGTCGGATGCCCGGAAACATACAGAGATCTGGTGAGAGTCATCCACGCGAGATATTTGCCGACAATGAAGGATTGGCCGATCGAAAAACTCAGTACGGTGACAAGGGGATCCATGTACCTGCAGATGCAGCCTGAGATAAGCCGGGAGACATACAGGAAGGTAGCAGCATACAGGGAGAAGATTGATGAAATTCACGGCAAAACGCTGAAGACCGCTTACGCGCTGAAGAACAGTCCGCTGCGCAACGGAGTAAAGGATACCTTCAATGTCAGTTATGTCGGCAATGTGGACTGGGGAGGGCTGGCTGCATATATCGAAGAAATATACAGCCTGACGGAAGGACATCTCATGCTCGAAGTCAACTCAGCAAGAGACAAATTCTGTATCGCTTTCCAGGTCCTGAACCGCGACGAAAACTTCATTCGGGAATTTGTCAAGGTGCTGGAGGAAGAATGCATTCCTTATGAGCTCGGAGAGATGGTGGAGAGCAGGCTGCCGCAGATTGAGATTTAATTGCAGGGTCAGGTAAGGTGAAAGGTCCTTCCGAAAGGAAGCTCTTCTCCCGGCAGACAGGTAATTACCAGAGGTGTATTAGCCATGACGGAACGGATATAGGCGATGGACTTTTCCTTTTCTTCTTTTGTCATGCCGGCAAAGGGTTCATCCATCAGACGGACATCGGAAGGAATGATGCAGGCTCTGATGATGCAGACCATGCGGCGCTGGGCAGAGGTCAGATCTTCCACGGGGAGATCAGCAGTGCCTGCGGGAAGGAGCTTTTCCAGTTCCTCTTCGGCAGCCTTGACAGAGAACCTTTTATTGACCATAGCTACATTTTGGGCAGCGGTAAATCCGGGGCAGAGACGGTCATCCTGGAATACGACACCGACATTTAACCGGTCATATTTATAGTCGCCAAGCAGGGTGACCTGCCCGCCGTCGGCTTCTTCCAAGCCCATAATAATGCGCAGAAGAGCGGTCTTTCCGCTCTTTTTTGTGCCGACGACAGAGATGACAGAGCCGGAGGAGATATGCAGGCTTGCGCTTTTCAGATAGGGCTTTCCCCCATAGTTTTTGCTTACATTCAGTACTTCGATGGTCATGCTTCGCTGTCTCCTTTCCCGGGATTCTTTCTAAGCAGGTTCTTGGCCAAGGCCGCCAGAGAAAGAAGGAGAATGCCTGCTGCGATCTGATGGGGGATACTGGGAGTATTGCCTGCCGCAAAGAGAGCTGCCGCACCGATGATGGCGGATACAGGCGCGGCAATCATGGCTGAAAGGACGATCTTGTCCCGGCAGGCGGGCAGGTCAATATAGGTGATGCGGGACTTGTCAGGAATGAAAAAGACATAGGCCATTTCCAGAAGATTCTGATCCCTGTCCTCTAGACCCTTTGCAGTTCCCAGCCCTGTCAGTGTAAAGGCAGAAAAGAAAACGGACAGGATGAGTTTCAGGATCCCCGGGGCGGCCGGGATCGCCAGGGCCATCAGAAGAAAACCGGCACACAGGGGAAGGATCCTCTTTAAAAAGGGATCCGTCTTTGCTCTTTTGCCGGGGCGTCCCAGATAAAGGGAAAGAATGCAGCCCGCCGCACTTCCGGCGGCAGAAGATAGAACGGTCAGGATCATGCCCTGCATGGATATACCTCCTTGTAATGGGGTCAGTTCCAACGTGGTCAAACGAATTATCAACTATTTTTCGCTATTTTGCAATGCGTTCAAAATGAATTATCACATCGAACATGAGGGGAGTTGACTTTGAAGATAATGCATGTTATTTTTTTGGTTAGAGTTATCTAACTGGAGAGCGATCATGGCAAGACTTCCCATCAATATAAGAGCAATACTGTTGAAAAGTGGAAAAGAGCAGTTCCTTGCGCACGGGTTTGAGAAGGCATCTCTCAGGACTATATGTAAGGAGGCCGGACTAACTACAGGAGCATTTTATCATTTAATAGCAAGAAGACCCCTTCCTCAGTTCACAAGCTAAACAGTTGAACGGTCGGAATTAAGGTCCCTGCGAGTGAAAAGGGAGGGGATGAATTGCCTGCACATGTTCCTTTCCTTCACTATTTGTGAGCGTTTCACAGTTGAATGCGGAATTTAATTCCGCACATTGAAAAACGCTGCAAAGATGCGGCACTAACGTCCGCATCATGGCTTTAAATTCTGTCCTTCAGCCGTTATAATTGTCGCGCGGCGAATTGAGAGCGGCATAAACAGCAGATTATTTTCGGCGTTTTCCCCTCTCTGATCATGCCGGA
>JBGUJH010000169.1:0-15532 GCA_045113775.1 Lachnospiraceae bacterium
ATTCCGCACGCGTGTGCATCATTTAACTCAGTGGGGGCTTGTCTCCCGCCACTGAGTAAGGTTTGTTACAAACTCGCCGCCTATAGAAGCGGGAGACTTCCCACCTGAGTTAAAACTTAATTTTCAACGTCCTCTCTGTGGCTCCCTTGACTCTGACGACCAGCTCATTTCTCAGCGTGGAACTGAAGCCGAGGCCGGACAGCTGGTCATCTGTATCCTGCACATGGGCCTTGAGTCCCATGACCTCCATGACTTTCCTGTGCGCGGGATAGAGGTCGCTGTTCAGGAACTCGTTGTACCAGGCGTTGGGCATCTCCGGGTTGACGCAGTCCTTGAGCATGAACATGTAGTGCTTGTTGCCGATTCCATGCTGGTGATCCCAGTAGTTGGGGCTGTAGCAGATCACGCTGACCGGGACAAAAGTGTTCGTCTGGATTCCCCACACTTCCCTTGTGGACTCCGAGTTGGGCATGTGGTGTTTGATGAAGAACTTACCGTTTTTGACAGTCACGGTCGCAACAGGCTTTTTGCTCTTAAACATTTCTCTGCAGTCATAAGAATAAATGACGCCGTCGAACTCGATCTCCGCGCGGAAGCCGGAACGTCCGCCGCGGTCAGTGTATTTGTGGACAAAAAATTCATAATCGCCGTTAAGATACTTCATGTCGGCCCAGGTGATATTCTCGACGGCGGCCTGTCCTTTTACGGGATGAATGATGTCGACATCCAATGCGCCTCCGTACACCGTCTTCTGCCTGTAGTAGATCTCGCCGTGCGGTGTTCTGCAGTGGGCATCCATGTCATTCTGGTCAAATCCGTCAAGGTCGTTCCACTGTATCGAGAAGCGCAGTACGCCTTCCACATTGCCGCCGGCTTTCTTGACATTCTGCTTCAAAATAGAGTCTGTCACATTCCCGCTGTAAGCCCAGGAAAAGTTGTTGCCCCACTTGAACATGGTCTTGCTGTCTTTATAGACAGGCGCGATCAGCGAGCAGAAATTGGGGATGTGCTTGTTCTGCACGTATGCTTCGATCTCCGTGGCCGTAGGGATGACGTTCTGTATGAAGTCCTCAATCCCGATCTCCTCGACCTTGGAAAACTGTCTGGGCTTGCCGGCTACTTCTTTGGCCAGCATCTCGAAAATGCCGCCGTCCATTCTCCTGGCGGTGTCGGCGTTGCGATAGAGGATGTTGCCCACCGTTATGTCGTCGGCATTTGCGAACCTCCTGCTGAGGGAGTCAAGATAGCCGAGCTCAGTGATGGTCTTCTGCGCGCTCTCCAGCATCTCCTGCGTAAAGATCGGCTTGGACCTCTTATAATTCGTGGGCGCGACAACCGCCTCGTATCTTCTCACAGCGGTGTCAAGATTCATGCCCTCCGAGATATCGATAAGGAGCGTTCCGATCGCGGTACCCCTGATCTTCAGAGCGGCAGGATCTGTGTTGTTCGCTATTTTGTCCCAGATATAAATATCCCTGTCAGCCGGATCTTCGATCCTGTCGTATTCCGTTTTCCACTGCCTGAATGTGCTGACGATGCGCTTATACTCTTCGCCTCTGTAAAGGGATCCCTGATTGATCAGCTCGAGTACTGTGTCGATCGAATCCGGCGTCACCTCCTGCAGATTCCTGGCAAAAGCGTCCCTGTTAGTCTTCGCATTTCCCTTGATCGCTTCCACGCTGGCCGTCAGAGTGCATCTGTATTTGTCCGGAATGCGGACGTGGAAGTGCTCCCACTTGATGATCTCGCCGCTTTCAGCCATCTCCCTGTTGGAATCTGTTCCTGCATCGGGCACCTTGATCGCAAAAACATTTGCTATCCCGTTCTTCTTGACAAATTCGGACAGGATTCCCGCAACTCTGTCAAAATCTTCATCGCCCGACTCCACATCCCAAACCGTGACGAGCCGGCCGCCGTCAATTGCTGCAAGAGCGCCGACGTTCTTGACAAAGTGCCTGCAGGTGGAGCAATCGAATTGTCTCCTTTTTCGGAAGAGCTTGTTGTGCTCAGGCGGAATGGAGTTAAGATAGAGATCCCACAACAGATCCTTATCCACATCCAGTTCATAGAGCTGCTCATAGTTTTCGAACATATCGCTCGCATGTATGTTCAATGCTAATCTGAATAATGCGTAATCCATTGCTTCTCCTTTCTTGGTTTTCTTTGTTTTGTGCGCGGGCCATCTGACAAAACGATTTTTAGTTTATTCTATACTCGTATTAAATATACATTTGTTACCGATCGCCGGATATCAACTACAAGTATAAAGAATCGAGCAGGAGGGCCCCCTACTCGATTGACCGTTGGCCGGTAAATGCATCTTCGTGCAAGCACGAGATGCGCTTACCGGCTTATCGCACATAAAAAACGGAAGGCTTTTCGCCTTCCGCTTTTCCGTCTCTGTTTTGCCTTGTTTACGTTATTCCTGCTCTGTTTTGGCTTTCCAAGTTATTCCTGCTTAGTCATGATGACCTCAACTCTTTCGCCGTCCAGAGGAACGATCATTGTCAGAGTTCCGTCATCATTGATCGTGATCACATCTGTTCCATCCTCGTTTGCCAGAAGAATTGTTTTGCCGCTGACGGCGTATGTGCCGCTGATGTTCAGATCATCTTCATACTCTGCCAGATCTATCGATTCTTCTAATTCAGCTTCGAGCATTTCGACCATGGCTTTCTTGAATTCCTCTTCACTGCCGTAGCCTTGCGACTCTGCCACTTCGCCCAGCTGATCCATAGTCATACCGTTCTGTTCAAGCGACTTGGCGATAATATCGTCAATATGGCTTGTCAAAATAGCGATAACATCCGCTTTGTACTTTTCAGCGTCGACATAAAGGTGGAAAGTATTGTCTTCGTTCAGGTCCAGATAGACATCCATGTACAGAGGTCCCTCGACTTCAAAGCCCAGAGATTCGCTGAACTCCTTAGATGCCTGCTCCGTATAATCGAGCTGCCCCATGTAAGTGCCGGTAACGCTCGTCTCAGCAGCTGCCTCCTCTTTCGCAGGCTCTTCTTTCGCAGGCTCTGCTGCGGCTTGTTCCTCCTTGGCAGCTTCTGCCTCAGCAGCCGGCTCTTCCTTGGCGGTTTCTTCCGCTGCCGGCTCGGCAGCCGGCTCTGCTCCGGCGGCAGGCGTCTCCTTCGCCCCGCAGGCAGCCATGGTAAAGACAAGCATTGCGATCAGAATAAGTGATACAAGCTTTGCAAATGATTTTTTCATAACCCCTCCCTCCACAAGTGAATGATATTTAGATAATTATAACACGGCAAATGATAGTTTACATCCGGATTTACCCCGGCATGAGTTCACCTCTGCATGGGTTTACCTCTGCATGAGTTCAACTCTGCTTGAATTCACCCCGCATGAGTTCACCTCTGCAGCAGCGCAAGAAAAAACCTCTTGAGCTTATCGTCATTGATGACGTGGAGGGGCTTGATCTGGTTCGGCGAGGCGCCTTCCATTACTTTAAGGTCCCGATAAAGCGCAAAAGTCTGCGGCTGCACGAAGCGTACCTCCAGGGGAAGCATTATCTTCTTCTCAATCTTTTGGCAATACGAATCGTGTGCTTCGCACAATATTTTGTCAAGAATTTCAGAATAGTGCGGCCAAAGGTCCGGGCCGATCTCCACGTCGCTCTCCAAAAGCACGACGTAGTGCCCGGGATCTGAGTCCTTGTGAGGATAAATGCTGTACTCCAGGATCAAAGTGCCTGACTCCTCTGCGAGCCTTGTGATCGAATTCTGCATTACGGATTCCGTTATTTTTTCTCCGTACATGCTCGCCAGCTGATTTTTGCGGTAGGAGAAGACGATCATCGGGCACCGGTTGTGAAATCCGACCACGCGGATCACATCGCCGATCCGGTAGCGATAGAAGCCGGACAGGTTCGTGACCACCAGTTCGTACTCGCGGCCCACTTCCAGCTGCTCCATGAGCAGAGGGCGAGGTACCCTAGAGGTCGAACAAGGTACCTCAGAGGTCGGCTCTCCGACCGAACAAGGTACCCTAGAGGTCGACTCCTCCGCCGAACAAGGTACCCTAGAGGTCGACTCCTCCGCCGAAGAACACACTACCTCAGAGGTCGAGGTCGCCCCCTCATCCACTGGAATGAACTCATAAAATCCGCTGTAAGGGAGCAGCATATAAGCCTCTTCCCCCTCATTGATCTGCGCCGCGACAGTGCTCTCAGAAGCAACATAGCCAAGATAATCCACGGCAATATCCGGTCCCAGGTGCTGCCTGATCTTACTCATATAAGGCGCAAAAGCAGCAGTCCCGACACAAGCGACCATGCTCAGGTCCGGCCAGATCAAAGGAATAAAAGCTCCGTTTCCAAATTCGGACATGATGCTTCGAATCTCGTCAGCGCGCTTGGGATCGGGTTGCAGCATGGCATTGAGAGTGAGACGCAGCCTTCTGTCCACAGCTATTTCCTGACGGATCTCACCTGCTTCAAGATCTTCGCAGAGCTCTTTCCAGTGCTTCTGCAGATAGACGATCATGTCGTACATCATAGGAGAAAATGTGGACATGAGGTAACCCAGATGTTTCTCACGAAGCGCGAAGAGAAGTTTGACATGCCGGCGATCGTAATCCGCAGCTGAGTAAACAAGCTCTTCCGGAAACACACTGCACAGTGCGGTATCGGCCGGATGATTGAGCGTTTCAGAAATGGCGCCGTGGGCAATTCCCGAGGGCGTAAAGCCGATCTGCGTCTCCATAAAGTTGGCGCCTTTGCAGCGAGGCATATATTCTTTAATCCCCTCCGAAACATCTTTCATGCCGGAAACGCCCATCTCCGCAAGTCCCTGCTTTCCTGCCATGGTCCATTCCCGGAGCCCGAACGCCCGCATAAATATATCGCTGAACAGAATATCCAGTTCTTCTTTCGTGCGCGGGATCATCTTCGATGCGCCGGATGATCCGGAAGTGTGGGCAAAATATAGTACATCCGACGCGGTGATCAATTTTTTGGCGCCAAAAAGGACCATGCGCTCGATATAGGGCTCATAGTCGCTGTATTCCGAGAAAGGGACCTTTAGGGTGTATTCCTCGTAGGAATGAATGTTGCGGAAGTCGAATTTTTGGCCGTATTCCGTGTCCTCGTTTTGACGGATGATGCGCATGAGCGTCTCGTGGCTGACCTCAGACGCGTGAAGGCTCGCCTGCTCCATTCGCCGGAGCGCTGACAATCCGCCGGCAACATACTTATCAATTACTTCTTTGCTCATAACGAGTCTCCCTTGATCATGAGGTTCAAGGATTCTTTGAAACAATCGCAGAATTTCCCGACAAGTTCGGGCGAATACAGGTTAGAGTCATAATTCATGTAGAATGGGATCGGTTTTTCCGCGTCCTTGCTGTCGAAAATTATAATCTGAAACCGGGTGAACACACCGTTCAGCAAGTCATAGCCTAACGTCACTTCCGTGTCCTGCGGCAGTAATTCATTCATGTCAAAACCGGTCTGATACACCACGATCATCCTGTCCCGCTCGCCTGGCGTCACGCCGTTGTTTCCCAGTGACAAGGCTGCGTAGCGCATCCCCAGCTCATTCTGCATGTCAATCTCCCTCAGAAGTTCCCCGGGTGTATGGATACCCGAGAGGTCCACGGCAACCGGGACCGCTGAGAGCGTGATTCCGATCAGGTCCTTCTTCCAGTTCTCGTCGCGGCCGTTGTAGGTCCACTGCACAGATACCCTAGAGGTCGGGCTTGAAAGAGATACCCTAGAGGTCGACCCAGGAAGAGATACCCTAGAGGTCGACCCATGTTTTGACAGAGCGACCAGCGCGGCCGCCACAAAGAGCTTGTTCATGCTGGTGTGCATCGCGGCACAAGCTTTGCGGCACTCCTCCAGCGTGCAGGACGTCTCGTCCGGATAGCGCCCATTCCCCGTGCGGCGCGCGTTCAAATCCGGCTTCGGATTGCACAAATACTCCCCCCGGCTGAACCGCCGCATCAGAAGAAGCGCGTCAGACTCATGCTCCAATTCCATCCGATGGCGATACTGCTCGTCCAGGTAATGATAGTAGTGGTCCTTTCGGAGCGCCTCGCCCCGGTAAGCCGCCCACAGCTCGGACATAAAGTTTGCCATGGTCGTTCCGTCTGTGATAAGGTGGCACGAGTCAAAATCCAGATACACGTGTTCTGGTGTCTCATAGATCCTGCATCGGTACATGAGCTCGCCGCTGAGCTTGTAGGGACTGATGATCTCCCGCAGCATTTCGTGCGTATGCTCACTGACCCGAATGATCTCAGGGTGAACGATCTGCCCCGGCACATAACGCATGACCGGTTCGCCGTCCTCCCCCAGCGCAAAAACAGTACTGAAAAGAGCATAGTTGGCAAAAACTGCTTCCAGCGCTTTTTTGAGCTTCTGCGCGTCCACCTTCTCCTTCGAAAACTTCAGGCTGAACGGATTGCTGGCCCCGGTCTGCGTCGGCGAGTATAGAATCGCATCGTAAAAATAAGTCTGATAAGGCGTCAAATGCTGATCCCGTACCAGCTCAGCCTGTGTCAAAACATCGAGATCCCTAATGCTCTTTTCCGAGAGCCTGGATGCGATCGCCCGCGGCGTCTTCCAGGCATAGATATCCTTGTAGTCGACATCGACCTCTAGGGTATCTAGTTCCGCCGCAGCCAGAGCCGTCGACAGCGAGTCTCCGCCCAGTTCAAAAAAGTCGTCATTGGCGCCGACTCGCTCCACATGCAGCACTTTCGCAAATGCTTCACAAATCGCCTTTTCTTCGGGCGTCTCAGGTGCGGCGTATGCACGGCTCATAGCGCTTGCATCCGGCTGCGGCAAGGCGAATCGATCCACTTTTCCGTTCTTGTTCAAAGGCATTTCCTCAAGGCGCACGAAAAAAGCCGGAATCATGTAATGAGGCAGCAGCGTCTGCAGTTTTCTCCGGATCGCATCACCCTCGACCTCTGGGGTACCTTTGACCTCTGGGGTACCTTTGGCCTCTAGGGTACCTCCGACCTCTAGGGTACCTTTGACCTCTGGGGTACTTTTGACAGTGTAATACGCGCAGAGATACACCTGCTGCCTGTCATTGCGGAAATCTCTCACCGCCGCGTCGCGGATCCAAGGAATCCGCCGCATGCAGGCCTCGATCTCACCCGGCTCAACGCGATTCCCGTTGATCTTGATCATGGTGTTCAGCCGCCCCGTCACCACGATATTTCCATCCGGCAGCCTCTTCCCCATGTCGCCGGCATGAAAAACACCGTCCCGCATCACCTTCGCCGTTTCCTCCGGCATATTGATGTAACCCCTGAAAAACGGATTGTCAAAGCAGATCTCACCCGCCTCGCCGTCCGACACTTCTTTGCCGTCTTCGCCCAGCAGCCGAATCCGAATGTCCTCGAACACCGGCTTCCCGATGGGCGTTATGTCGTAACGCCGGTCCACGACAAACTGCGCCACATGGAAGCCCGCTTCGCTCATTCCGTAATTGTTGATCAACTTAACCCTGTCAAAATATACCCCATTGGCAGCCTCGCTCCCAGTCACCAGGGTCTTGAGACTGGTTGCCACCCCGTCCGTCATAACCCGAAGAATGGAGGGCGCCAGAAACGCCAGATTCACCCCGTATTTCACAAACTGCTGATTCATTTGAACCGGATTTTTTGCGGTGTCCGTGCTGAAGACAACCAGGCGCATGCCGGAATAGATCGCATTCATGAATATTTTGACAGCAGCAATGAACCCCAGAGGTGCCACCATGGCCATGCAAGTCGTCTCGTCAATCAGGTCCCCGGGATGGGCCTCCAGCGATGCCTGGTTCAGCTTGATCTTGCCGTACTCCTGCAGGACTCCTTTGGGCTTCCCGGTGCTCCCGGACGTATAAATGGCAAAGCACGCATCATGCGCATCCGCCTCCCTGTACCCGGCCTTAGGCTCCGTCGCCAAAATATCGCCCCACACACTCTCATCAATAACAAGACGGCATTTGCAGTCCTCACGGATCGCCTCGATCCGCTCCTGCGCATAATTGTCCTCCACCACGGTAAAGGCAGCTCCCGCTTTCCAAACACCCAGCATGGCGATAAAGGGGCGCGCGTCGCGCGGAAATTTGATCATGACAAAATCTTCCGAGCCGATGCCGTGCCTCAAGAGCCATGCGTAGACGCGGGCGGACAGCTCGTCCACCTTCTCCCTCGTGAAAGATACCTCAGAGGTCTCCTCCGCACACGCACAAACTACCCTAGAGGTCTCCTCCGCAAAAGATACCCTAGAGGTCGCCTCCGCAGAGGTCTCCTCCGCACAAACTACCCTAGAGGTCTCCTGCTCAACAAAAGATACCTCAGAGGTCTCCACCTCGATAAAAGGTGCCGAGGGATTTTTCGCCACCACCTCCGCCCAGCGGTCACAGATATAAGGAACGATATCCAGAAACCTCATTTTCATAATTGGGGACCTCTTGGCAAAACACTGAATCATTTATCAAGGCTCGCAAGGCGAACCACTGCGCCGAACACTGACACCTCTAGGGTACCTTGCCTGCAGACACCTCCAGGGTACCTTTACCTTGCCTGCCGGCACCTCTAGGGTACCTATACCTCTAGGGTACCTATACCCCTAGGGTACCTATACCCCCTGTCCTTCGCTGCGGTAGAAGTCCGCGAAGTTCCGGGAGAATTCCCTGAAGTTATACTGACTCCGGGAATGATCCATCACTGCAAAATCGATCCTTCGGAACATGTCGTTTTCTTTCATTCCGTCATAATCAAATTCTTTCAGTGCTCTGTAGAACAAGTCTGAGACGATGCGGGCATCGTTGCGAAAAGCGCCGCAGCCAAATGCGCCCAGCACAAGATATCTGTATCCCAGATAAGCCGCCACCTTGAGCATGCCCGCGATCCGCTTATAAACCATCGCCTCATACTGCTGCTGCGTCATGCCTTCCAGTCCGTAATTGATCATCGGCGCCGCGCAGGTCATGACCGCTGCGACGGCCGTGTCCTCCAAAAGTTCTCCGTTTTCGTCTTTGATGATCTCCACCTGGGGATGAATGATCACAGCGTCTGATCCCATATAAGTATGCAGAGATCGGTTGTATTTATAGTAGGAGCTGGCGTTCCGGCTTTCGAGCGACAACAACAGAGAGCTCTTCCGGCACAAGTCCTCCTCCTGCGCCTTCGCCCCATGACGCACGCCGCCGCCCGGGTTGACTGGATTTGCCAGGTTCAGGACGAGGACCGGGGGCTCTCCTATTTTGCCAAAATACTGAGGCAACTCCTCTTCCATCTTTCTGGCCGCAGTAAAGGAATCCAAGTTTACGCAGCTGTACTCGCACCGCTCCTCAGACTGGAAATGCTTAAAATCCTTATACTCGGAAAAGGCTTCCACCTCTTTGGGAAGAAATACTTGTGCCTCCTCCATCTGCTCCCGGGTAAGCTTCAGCTTTTTCTCCTCGTCGCCAATTCTGTAACACCCCTTTTCCAAAATATTGAGAGTATCCTTTAGCATTGCGATATTTTCCTGTCTCATATGATCCCCCTTACTCTCACTTCAGGTCCGCGGCCGAAGGCAGTCCGTACGCGCTTTCTGAATTATTGACTGCACGAATGATCGCTTCGCTGACCGCCTCAGCTGCCAGCGAACCAACCAGATCCTGGTCAGCCCCGACGCTTCCCACCGAAACCGCATAAATGCTGTCACCGTCAGCAGATGTGTGGACCGGATTGATCGATCTTGCATAACCGTCATGCGCCATCCCGGCAATCTTGCAAAGCTGCGCCTTATTAAAATCAGCATTTGTCACAACCACCGCCAGCGTTGTATTTCCCGTGAACTTATTGTCCACATTTTCAGTTGAGGCACTCATATACTCCATCGTGCTGCGGAGTCCTGCTTTGTCTTCCGTCATAAGCCCGGCGATCTGCTCGCCTGTTCTCCAGTCATAGACATCGCCCAGAGCATTCAGAACAACGATCGCCCCGATCTTCAGATCGCCGACCTGCACGGCATAGCTTCCTATACCGGTCTTCATTGCATAATCCATTCCCGCTATTTTGCCCACAGATGCTCCGCATCCTGCGCCGTAGTTTCCGTCTTTGTAATTGGGGGCTTCAAAAGCAAGTTTCGCCGCCTCATATCCCATGTCGGCGTCCGGGCGAACCTTTGCGTCTCCTACGGACAGGTCAAAAATGTCCGCCTGGGCGACCAGCGGCACAAGCGCGACGCCGGTGTCGTAGCCGATTCCCTGCTCCTCCAGATAAGTCATAACGCCGTTCGCCGTCCCGAGGCCGTAGGCGCTGCCCCCGGACAGGACAATGGCATGGATCATCTGCGCCGACATCAGCGGATTGAGCAGCTGGCTCTCGCGAGATGCAGGCCCTCCCCCGCGGACATCCAGTCCGGCTCTCATTCCTTCTTTGCAGATCAAAACAGTGCAGCCCGTTGCGGCCGTCTTGTTCTCCGTCTGCCCGATCAGCAGCGGGCCAATATCAGTAATCGGAATCTCAGTCCCCGCGATCGTGGGCCTGGCTTTCGGCTCGGTGATTTGCTTCTCGCTCGTGTCGGCAGTGGCGGAATCGGGGGAATCGACGGAATCAGGGGAATCGGCTTCCGTCTCTGCCGCCGCTGCGGCGCCGTCTTGCGATTCTGTCAAAGTAGTTGCCGCCTCGCTTGCCCGTACTCCATTGTTCTCACCACATGCTCCTGCAGAAATAGCAAGCAAAATAGCCAGAATTATTGCAGATACTTTTCTCACGATCTTGTTCCTCCCCTTTTTATGTATTTCGTTTTAGAGACTTCCTCATGTGTTTACTTCCCCGTTAAACGGCGGTAATACTCCCGGCTGCTTCGCGGTATAGAATTTTAGCCGACTGCATTGTTCTATCGCAGCCGGCTTTCATCGTTTATCTTATACTATTTTGTGCTTATCTCCTCTCGGAAGTCTGCCGCAAAACTTCCTCACAATTTGATTCCAATCACTTTATTTGCAAAATCCAACACAACCCGTTTATCAGTAAGCGCCGTGATGCCCAGAATTGCGTCAAACATTCCAAACATATCGAGTATTTGAGGCATCTGTCCAACCTTTATCCGGCGTTTCACCCTTTTTTCACCCACGTCAAAAAACAGATCGCCGTATAATAACTCTCCTTGAAGCACACCAAACGAAGGACTCAAGTCCTTATACATCTCGCCGCTCTTTTCAAAAAGAGGGATAAGCCTTGAAGAAACATACGGAATCGGTGCCCCGGTATCAACGATAGCATTATTAAGCTTCTTTCCGAGGAAAATATCGTTTGTCACAATATAAGATCCCATGAAAAAATCAAATGAAATAAAGCAATAGCTATCAGAGCAGCCATCTTCGACATCACAGGAAAAGTCAACAAACTTATTTTCCATGTCGACCGTTATCCCATTCGTTCGAATTATATCCAGCCCAATAAGTCCGTCAATATCGCTGCCGGTTAATTCATCAAGATCGCCCTTAGAGCACGCGGGTGTGTTGCCGACATTATAATTAACGCCATTTATCTCCAAACATGAGACTCCGCAATAGTTGAACGAAACCGGAGAGCCTGTGTCGATAATGAAGCGTTTTCCTGAAATCTGAACAGTCGGATGATCTTTTAACATCAATAGATCCATTTTGCTTATTCCTTTTGCATGACCTCTGGGGTTTCTTTCACTTATTATACCATGTATACCTGACCTCTGGGGTAGTTTGTCGTGACCTCTAGTATATACCTGACCTCCAGGGTATCTTTCACTTCATCATGTGTACCTGACCTCTGGGGTAGTTTGACCTCTGGGGTAGTTCGTCCCTGGACCTCTAGTGACCTCTAGGGTAGTTCGTCCACTATGCCTGGTGACCTCTAGGGTAGGTTGTCCCTAGGGTAGGTTGTCCAAAGAAAAACCGTGAGTTGCATCATAAAGATACAGCTCACGGTTTATCCATAAACAATATAACGATATGGTATTTAGCTTACACGTACCATTCACATCCGCAGTCGAGGCACTTTCCATTCGGTACATGTGACCCGAATGCACCTGCTATTGCATTGCCATGCTTCATCCCCAGGTCATAAGCCGCCTGACCGGACAAGTAATATCCAAGCCCTTTTTTCCTATTTACCATCACACCATTAACTTCAATATTCTTACTGCCGCATTTGGGACACTGTTTCTTCGACTTTGCTGCGATTTTGCTATACCGCTCAATTTCCTTTTCTTTCTGCTCTGAAGGTGTCTCTTTTTTGACAGCACGATTGTATCCGGCAGTCGCTGTTTCTTCAGGTTTCTTCGGTGTACTTTGAGAAGCCTTTTCCTTGGAATCAGGATTTGTTTTAGGAGCAGTTTTTGACCCTGCGGCGTCTTCTGCTTTTGAGGCTGCTTCTTGTTTTGTAGCCGGTTCCGGCTCTGCTGTTTTCTTTGTCTTTCTTGACGTCTTTTTCTTTGGAGCAGCCTCAGGCTTTGAGGCAGGCTCCGGCTCTTGGGCAGCTTTTGACTTTGAAGCAGGCTCCGGCTCTGTTGTTTTCTTTGTCCTTCTTGATGTCTTTTTCTTTGGAGCGGTTTCAGACTCCGAAGCAGGCTCCGGCTCTTGGGCAGCTTTTGACTTTGAAGCAGGCTCCGGCTCTGTTGTTTTCTTTGTCCTTCTTGACGTCCTTTTCTTCGGAGCATCTTTTGCTTCGGGGGCGGACTTTAAAACCCGCGTGGTTTCTGAATCAGACGCTCCTTCTGCCTCAGCGATAAATCCGGTCTCAGGTTCATCTGCAGTCTCGGGGGCAGCTTCTACTGCATAATCCGGCTTATTCTCGATGTCTGCTGCACTCGCAGATCCTCCGTCTTTTTCGCTGCTTATATCCGCTTCGTCGCTCTTTCCGTCAACATCTCTAAGCAGGCTACGCATCTGATTGGCAGTGTAAACCATTCCGCAACCTTGGCACTTGTACTCATCACTGTTAATCATCCGAAAATCCAAACCATGGCAAATGTTACAAACAATCCTTTTCATCGGCCACCTCCAGTATTGATCGCTTATATTGACATTATACCCTTAAAATCAGACCTCTGGGGTAGTTTGTCTTCCAAAATACAAAATACCTCTAGGGTAGTTTGTCTTAAAACCACCCTGGAGGTCTCCCGCCTACCTAGATAAAACTACCCTGGAGGTCTCCCGCCTACTAACCGGAGACCTCCAGGGTATCTTTCACTTCATTATATCGGCAAGCTCATCCATCGCCGCCGGATCCAAGGTGAGCACATTTGACGAAAAGATCGTTCTCACCAGCCAAATCAGGAAAATAAAAACCAGCAAAGGAATCACACACGACGTTACGATCATCACGGCAAGAGACTCCATCAAGTTGTCGATAAAATCAGTGATTTTGTCGATGGTCTCCGACGTGATCGTAGTGAACTCGTTGAAAAATCCGCTGTCTGAGTCGCCCTCAACCTCAAGGTTGTTGTATTCCTCTATGGTTTCGTTTACCTTAGCAGCCTGCGTCTGGTACACCATATCAGAAAGCCTTACGCTTGCCGGAACAATAAAGAAAATTATAATTCCGATAACTCCGATCCTCCCTGCTGTCCGTGAATGGTTCTTCTTACCGGTTATCACGCTCATACACATGAAAAGACACGCAAGCGGAATCAGGAACATGAAAGTGATGTAACCCGAAAGGCTTATGAGGAATTTTTCGAGATAAAGGGAGCTGAGGATCAGGAGAAAATATTTTGCCAGCTCGGCGAGCTGCTCTGCCAGTGGGGTGCACATGTCGCCCGGCAGGAGGGACAGGGTCGCTGAGGTCGCCGCCGCGCCACCCGAGAGGGTCATGACTGAGGTGATCTTCTGATCCGTCTGCTCTATCGAGTGCCTGTGGGTTTCCGGGGCGGCTGCCCAGGGCGCTATTTTGGTAAAGGAAATGACCGCCAATAACACCAGCACTGCAACGATCATGACTTTCTTATATTTCAAAATATAGTCCTCCTCTACTTGAATTCAATTGTGTACTCTGATGTATTCGGAAGGCTGATGATGAACTCGCGGACCAGGTTTCGGGCCTGCTCGTCAGACCTCGCCAGGATGCCTCCCGCAAGTGCCTTTTCCTTCGCGGCGTTTTCAAATTCAACCAGTGAAATATTGTAATCTTCAAGTTTCAGCGGATTCCACAGCGATTCCTTCTCCGAATAGATCTTGAAGGTGTCTTTGTCGATCGTGACCTCTATGATCTCAGACTTCGGCATCGTGACGGTGATGATCTTTCGGTCCTCGTCCTTCTCTATTTTGATCTTCTCAAAATCCACGCCTGCCATGACGTAGCCGTCATAGCTGTATATGAACTCGGAGGACGTCGTGATGAACTTCAGAAAAGTCTTCTCCTTCGTGTATCGCTCCACTTGCGTGAAGTAGTACTCCTGCGTCACAAGGACCCCCATGTTGGCCAGGCCATCCCGAATCGACTCAGTGCTCACGGAAATGTACACTTTGTCCTTTTTCTCTTTTTCCGCTATTGTAGTCGCGGTTTGCGCGCTCTCCGACTTCTCCGCCTTCCGGCTTATTGCATAGTCGATACAAAGTATAAGGGCAATCGCAATGGCGGCTGCAGTTACTCCGATATATATTTTGTTGAGATTCTTCTTGATTGAATCCATGGGGCCTCCTCTCTGTTTTGACCCGACCTCTAGGGTAGTTTGTTCTGACCCGACCTCTAGGGTAGTTCGCTCCCTCTGGCTTGACCCGACCTCTAGGGTAGTTCACTCCTCTTGGCTTGACCCGACCTCTAGGGTAGTTCGCTCCCCTGGCTTGACCCGACCTCTAGGACCTCTAGGGTAGTTCACTCCCCTGGCTTGACCCGACCTCTAGGGTAGTTCGCTCTGAAGAAAAAGCACATCTGCATCAATGCCGATGTGCTTTTTAACAAATTAAATCTCCACCACTTTAAATCTCCACCACTTCTGCTCCAAAGGGTGCAAGTGAGAGCTTCGCTATTTTGAAAAACTGTTTTCCGAATGGAATTCCAACGATCGTGATGCACCACAGACATCCAATCAGGAAATTACCCAAGGCCATCCACCATCCATTTAGGACCAGCCAAACTACGTTCACAAGAAAAGATATGGCGCCATTACCATAAACAATCTCTTTCCCAAACGGGAAGAATGACAATTTAGCAAATTTGAAGCACTGAATTCCGTAAGGGATTCCAATAACCGTGATACACCACATACACCCCGATAAGATCCAGCCTAATCCGCTAATCAAACCACCAAAAACAAACCAAAGGATATTACCTAATGCTCTCATAATCTTCTGTCTCCTTTCAAGTCAAAATATAGCCTTATGAATCGGCACATCCCTAAAGCAGCATTCTAAACCACCGGGCAGATTTTTGCCGCCCGGTTTCCGGTCTATAAACAATCAGTCTTTATCAAAATATACGACTGTAAATCAGTAATCCACAGATTATCTGGTCACACCATGATCCGATTTAATTGCCAAACTAAATGCATGTCTTACCACTCATTTACTTTGACAAGGAATGATGATCACGCTGTATTGCA
>JBGUJH010000170.1:0-42851 GCA_045113775.1 Lachnospiraceae bacterium
TGTTACCTTGTTTTTCGTCAATCCAAAGTATACAGGTAAATCCACGGTGCTACAAATGTGAGGTCACTTCATATTATCTAATATAGGGAAAATAAACGACATTAATCAAAAAATTTGACTTACCAATCATATTCAAAAAACAAGATATTCTTAAATGTTTTATTGAATTAAGATTCTTATCCGTCAGTTTTTTGGCTCCGGACGCCGCCCTTGCGTGAACCCCAGATGGATGCAGTCAGGTACTGACCGACGGCGAGAAACTCAAGAACAGAATTGGACTTTCTCGATCCGTCGGAGCCGCGCATTGTAGCATCCATCCGGGAACCTCGCAAGGGTAAACTTTCAGCGGCTGGTTATCGGGCCTCCGGCTCCAAATCTAAGGACAGAATTGATGTGATGTTTTATCATGGATTATCACTATTTTCACAGGAGGTAATCAGACATCACATAATTGGCAACGTCCATGCCGTATTCGGTGAGCGCCAGCCTTCCGCCGACCTTTGGAATGCGGCGGATCAGCCCTTGGGAGATGTGTCTGCGAACGACTTCGCCAAATTGATCCTGAAGCCCGAGGCCGAATCGCTCCTCAAATTCCCGCTCGGAAACACCGTCGGTCATGCGAAGGCCCAGGAACATGAATTCTTCCATGCGGTCTTCCCGAGTCATCTTGTGGATCTCGCATCGCAGCGAAGATAAGTTCCCGTTTTCAATCAAGGCGCGGTATGTTTCAATCTGATCCGGATTTCTGAAGCGTTCTCCTCCGAGGTCCGATGAGGCGCCGAGGCCTAATCCAAGGTATTGATGCCCGGTCCAGTAGCCGCAGTTGTGCCTGCACTCATAGCCTTCACGGGCGTAATTGGAGATTTCGTAGCGTTTATAGCCGTTCTCGGTAAGGTACTGCCCGGTGAAGTGATAGATCTCGCGGTCTTCGTCTTCCGAAGGGAGATCCGGCAGCTTCATTGCCGCGAAAGGGGTGCCCTCCTCTATGATCAGGCTGTAGGCAGACAAGTGTTCCGGCTGCAGCGCGGCGGCTTCTCGGAGAGTTCGGGACCAGGTTTCTATGTTTTGGCCGGGAAGGGCTGACATCAGGTCGAGATTGATATTGCGGAAGCCGGCGTCACGCGCCATTTGATAGATCTGCCGCACCTGGTCGGCGGTGTGGATCCTGCCCAGGAGCCGCAGTTCCGCGTCGTTAAATGACTGGACGCCGATCGAGAGGCGGTTGATCCCGGCTGAGCGGTAAGCGCGAAGTTTGGTGAGATCTGCAGTTCCGGGATTGACCTCCATGCTGATCTCTGCGTTGTCCATGACAGAATAGGAACTGAAGATCGACTCCATCACGCGTGATGCCTGCGAAGGTGTCATGAGGGAAGGGGTTCCGCCGCCGATAAAGATCGTATCGACAGAGGCGGCAGCTTCGTGAGCACGCAGATTGATCTCACGGCAGAGCAGGTCAATGTATTTTTCTCTTTCTTCTGCGCGGGCCGGTCCCGATAGAAAATCACAATACCTGCACTTTCTCTCACAAAAGGGAAAGTGCAGGTACAGGGAGACCGGTCCGCGGTGAATATTTTGGCTCATCGCGTGTCCGTCCTATTAATTTCAGTTTCCTGCGTCAAGTTTGAGTACGTTCATGAAGGCTTCCTTCGGAATCTCTACGTTTCCGACGATCTGCATTCTCTTCTTTCCTTCCTTCTGCTTCTCCAGAAGTTTCTTCTTTCGGGAAATGTCGCCTCCGTAGCACTTGGCAAGAACGTCCTTGCGAAGCTGGCGGACTGTCTCGCGGGCGATGATCCTTCCGCCCACCGCAGCCTGGATCGGCACGTCGAAGAGCTGTCTGGGAATCTCTTCTTTGAGCTTCTCGCACATCTTGCGTCCGCGATCATAGGCGCCCGCCGCGTGAACGATGAAGGACAGAGCGTCCACGGGTTCTTTGTTGACCAGGATATCCATTTTGACCAGCTCGCTGGTCTCGTATCCCTTGAGGTCGTAGTCGAAGGAGGCGTATCCCCTTGATCTGGACTTGAGGGCGTCGAAGAAATCATAAATGATCTCGTTGAGCGGGAGCTCGTATTTGAGGATCGCGCGGGTCTCTTCGATATATTCGGTATCCAGATAACGGCCTCTCCTCTCCTGGCAGAGCTGCATGATGGGTCCGATGAACTCGGTGGTCACCATGATCTCGGCGCTTACTATGGGCTCTTCCATGTGCTCTATTTTGGCGGGATCGGGCAGATTGGAAGGATTGGTAAGCTCGATCATCGTCCCGTCGGTCTTGTAGACCTTGTAGACAACACCGGGAGCCGTCGAGATCAGGTCCAGGTCGTACTCTCTCTCCAGACGCTCCAGGATGACTTCCATGTGCAGAAGTCCGAGGAATCCGCAGCGGAAGCCGAATCCCAGGGCAAGGGACGTCTCCGGCTCAAAAAAGAGCGACGCGTCATTGAGCTGGAGCTTTTCCAGCGCGTCACGCAGGTCCGGATACTTGGCGCTGTCGGCCGGATAGAGGCCGCAGTATACCATGGGCTGCGCTTTTTTGTAGCCCGGCAGCGGCTCGGCGCAGGGGCGCGCGTGCTCCGTAACTGTATCGCCGACGCGGGCGTCCTTGATATTCTTGATGGAGGCGGTGAAATAGCCCACCTGTCCCGCCGCCAGCTCATCGCAGGGGATGAACTGACCGGGTCCGAAATAACCGACTTCTACGACCTCCGCCGTCGCGCCGGTCGCCATCATGCGTACCGTCATTCCCTTGCGGATCAGGCCATCGCGGATGCGGCAGAATACGATGACACCGCGATAGGAATCATAGAGCGAATCGAAGATCAGGGCTTTGAGGGGAGCCTGCGCATCTCCTTCCGGAGCAGGAATCTTGGCGACAACAGCTTCCAGCACATCTTCGATGCCGATGCCCTGCTTTGCCGAGATCAGGGGCGCGTCTTCCGCCTCAATGCCGATGACGTCCTCTATCTCCTGCTTGACCTCCTCCGGCATGGCGCTGGGCAGGTCGATCTTGTTGATCACGGGGAAGACGTCCAGATCATGTTCCAAAGCCAGATAAACATTGGCGAGAGTCTGCGCCTGGATACCCTGTGTGGCGTCCACCACCAGGATCGCGCCGTCACAGGCCGCCAGAGAGCGGCTCACTTCATAGTTGAAGTCCACATGGCCGGGCGTATCGATCAGATTAAAGATGTATTCCACCCCATCTTTTGCCTTATAAACAAGACGGACTGCCTGACTCTTGATCGTGATCCCGCGCTCGCGCTCCAATTCCATATTGTCGAGGACCTGATCCTGCATCTCACGGCTGGTGAGAAGACCGGTCCGCTCGATCATGCGGTCCGCCAGCGTCGATTTGCCGTGATCTATGTGGGCCACGATGCAGAAGTTTCTGGTCCTCTCCCTTATACTGTCGTAATGATTTGCTGCCATATAGGTAATGTTTTCCTTTCTTCAACAGACTGCCGGCGGCAGTCGGCCGCCCAAGGCAATCAGCTGTTCTCGTTGATGTAGATCTGCACTCTGCTCTGGATGACACCCGCTACGTCTCTCGCGCTCTTTTGACCGGCGAAGAAAGCTGCTGCCTCCTCTACGATAATGTTCTCTATGCTGGAGTCATAATATGCTTCGCTTTTCAGCGATTTGAGGTATCCGTACAGCTGGTCCACTTCTGTGTCAGAAATTCTGGGCAGCTCGATATTCTCGCCTCCGATGTTCATGACGATGTGGTCCTCGACCCGGTTCCCGTTCTCATCTGTGTAGTAGAGGGGTTCCATTGCTTTATTTGCCATCTGGTCCAGTGCATTGATGCTCACCGGCCAGTACATACTGATCGAATTCTGGTAATCGTCCAACAGGAACCTGCGCACAAAGCTCCAGCATGCGTCTTTGTTCTCAGATGAGGCGTTGACAGCGATCTCGAGCTGCGGGAAGACTGTCGCCGTTCCCGGGTTCTGGGAAGGGAAGCCCGCCATCGTGATCTCTGTTCCGAAAACTCCGTGGCGCAGATTGACGTATTCGTCAAACGAGCCGACCGCTTCCCTTGTGAACAGGGCTTTGCCGCTTCTGTAGAATGCAGTGGTGTCCTCCTGGTATTTGCTCTCGTCAATTTTGTCAGGGAACTGGCCGATGAACTCAAGGAGCTTGATAAATTCATCGGAATCAAACCTGCATTCCGATTTATCCCAGTCAATGAACTGGTCGCCGCACATCTCGATCGCCGAATACAGGACGTCTTTCTGCGAAGCCACACCGAAGATCAATGTCGGATCTACGCCCTTCTGCTGCGCAAGCTGATTGGCGAGGTCGATCGTGAATCCGGATCCGTCTCCGATATCTTCAGTCCTGCCCACGATCGTGTTCACGAAGAACGAAGGAATGACCGCATACATCTTGCCGTCTGTTTTGAAGATATCAAATATATTCGTGAGGTATTCCCTTCCGGAGATCTCCTCATCGGCTTCCATGTAGGGAGCAAGATCCTCAAATACGCCCTTGTTGATATAGCTCTTGATCGGCATCACCGCCGAGAGCACCATGATATCCGGCGCGCTTCCGGAAGCGATATCGGTATTGAGCTTGGTCAGACCCTCATTTCCGGCCTCCCCGTTGTATTGAGCGTAATCCACGATACTGACCCTGACGTCCTGGCTCTGCTTGTTGAAAGCAAAGACCTGCTTGCGCACCTCATAATCGAGATAATAGCTGCCAAGCGTGATAGTTTTGCGGTTTGCGACTACTTCGGGATCCACTTTCGTGAGAGATACGACCATGTTGTTGCCGACAAGGTCCGCGACTACAGCCGCGAACTGCCCGTCTTCCATTTCAACAAAGCTGGTCATCGCCGTGATATCCATATCCGAATCCACAAAATCGACCACCTTGACGATCTCAGAGCCGTCCAGGTTCATTCCATACACCGCGTTCGTGCCGGCGAGATAAACCTGATAAGTGTGGCCGGGGAACAGGAATGTTGATCCGACCTCTGAAGGAATTGTATAAGTCTCCCCGAGTTTTCCGGTCTGGGTGTCTACAACAGCGACCTCCTCGCCGCTGTTTCCAAAGGAAAGAATGACGACCGTACCGTCCTCCAGTACATAAGGTGTCGCGCTGCGGACCATCATGTCCGTGCTGATGGTCTTAATGAAGGAGCCGTCCGCGCTGCTGTAGAGATCAAGTCCCTCAGACGTGCTGACCACCAGTCCCTCACTGCTGTAAGCAATATCATTTACAAAGAACTCTGCTTCCGCGTTTCCGGACGCCTTTGCGGGCGCTGACCACAGCTCCTGTCCTTCAGGAGAAATGCAGGTCAAAACATAGACCGCCTCTCCTTCTTCAGCCATTTCGGAGGGATCGACTTCCACAACATCATCTACCACAAGTTCCCCTTCGCCGTCTGCGACGTCGGGATCATCTTTGAATTCATCAGCAGGGGAAGTGACTCCGTTTGCGGCTTCCTCCTGCAGAGTCGGGTCGTTAGCGGGTGAGTCTTCACCGCTGGTGACAAATTCCTCGATATTTTCCGCGCCGGGGCCCGAATCCGCCGTCGTGTCCTCCTCGGCGACTACTTCAGGGACTGCCTCCCCGCCTTCATCTTCGTAGGCGCCGGCCGGTCCGGCCGCGTCGCTCTCCTGGCCTTCCATTTCATTTACAGGCGCATTGTCCCCTTCTTCCGGTTCCTCTTCCGGGACAGCGCCCGTTGCTCCGGCCGGTCCCTCCTCAGTGACAGGCCCTTCCTCAGTGACAAGACCTTCCTCGGAAGCAGGTCCTTCCGCGCCCGGTCCCTCGTCGGCGCCTGCCTGACCCACTGAACTGCTGTCGTAGGTCACCTTAGCGATATAGTAATTGCCGTCTGCGCCGATACTCATGGAGATCACGTCATCCATGGCGCCGCCTATGAGAAAACTGTATTGAAGATCCGATCCGTCCGGCTTGAAGTTCATCAGCATATGGCTGCCGGAATCAGACTCAGCCAGAGAATATCCTGTCGCATACAGCCTTCCGTCCCTGTAGGCAAGGCTGTCAATGTTCATATTATCCAGAAAGCCTTCCTCTTCGTCTTCGAGAATGATCTGCTGGGAGTTGTAAACGCAATCCGCATTCACAGCAGCAGATGATCCCCCGCCTTGGGAATCCTTCCCGCTGCCGCTGCTGCCACCGCTGCCGCCGCTGTTACTGCTTCCTCCTCCGCATGCCGTCATTGTCAGAACCAGCACCGCCGCCATCGCCGCGCTGATCATTCTGATATTTCGTTTCATACTCTACCGCCTTTCTGTTCTCAGGGATCCTCTCAAAGGGAGTAAGTCCCTTATCTTCCAGCCTGCCTTTTTCCTTACTGTTTTCCGGCTTCACTGAAGCCGCCTGCTCAGTCTTCGCAGAAGCCGCGGGCTTCTTTTCCTCAGTCTCTGTGCAGGACACATCCTCAGACTGCTCTTTTTCTTTGTAATACTCGGGATACCTCTTCCTCGACTGCCTCTCGTAGACACCTTCCTGCATATTCTGTATGCTTCCCGCCAGAGTCCAGCTCTTATGCCTGAACCAGTGAAGGATCATCCACACAATCAGCAGGATCGTCAGCACGATCAGAATGCATTCCAGCAGGAACAGGGCCGCAAAGATCGTCTCCCATCCCATTGCCACATTTTCCCAGTAAGGATAGCGCACATTTCTTGTCCGCATGCCCAAAAAAGCGAAATTCCGGATATCCTCAATGAGATTTCGGGTTCCGAAGCGGTTCGTGTTGTCTACGACGATCGCCCCCGACTCGTCTCCCAGTGCTTTCTTAAGGGCAGCAGCCGCATATCCTTCGACCGGATCGGGCATCACGATCTCATAGGACGTGATCATTCCGGTGTCTTTGTAATTGGTGTTGGTAGTCCCGACGTTTTCCGTGTTCTGTGTGTCTTCCGTAAAAGAGCCCTGTTCTTCTCCGGATCCGGGCTTGGACGAATCTCCCGACTGGGATCCGCTTCCGCTGTCCGATTCCGAAGCCGATCCTGAACCGGAACCTGAGCCGCTGTCCAATCCTGAACCGGAACCTGAGCCGCTGTCTGAAGCGGCGCCTGAACCGCTGTCTGAACCGGCATCTGTATCGCTGTCCGGATCGCTGTCCTCCTCTGATGCTGCCGGCAGCTTAGGAGCAGTTTTCGTATCTGACCGGTCAGTCTGGTCTGTTCCGATTTCCGAACCGCCGTACTGCAAAAGCGTCTTGTACTGCACAAAGACCACGTAATCAGCCAGTCCCGCCTTCTGATAGAGGCTTCCCGTCTCCTTTTTATACACACCCGCTATGCGCAAGTACATATCCTGCACGCGTACCGTTCTTCCTTCCACATTGAAAGCGCCGAACAGCTTCCACGCCGTCTCCTGGTCCAGCAGGATCTCATCCTTCATTATGGAATCGGGAAGGTAATACGTACCGGCCGAAAGTTCGAGGGGATGGAAGGTAAAAAAGGCGCCTCCCGTGCCGACGGCTTCAACCGTCACTGTTTTGCTCCCTGCGGCGAGTGTAAGACTTCCTATTCCGCTGTAGCAGTCCTGCCACAGTTTAGCATCTTTCCCTTCCGCGGTCAGTTTGATCGAATCCTGGGCAAGAGAAGAATTGATCTTATACTCCAGTTCCTGGATATTTTCCTCTTTCATCGCCTCTTCCGCGGGAAGGAACGCGCTCACCTGCGCGCAGCTCTGGGCAGCCCCCCACCTGGAGGCCTCTCTCTGGTCCTCGAATCCGTAGGCTTTCAGCAGCCTGAAGCCATGGATTCCGGCCGCTGCCAGAAGCCACAGGACACAGACCTTGAGAGCGGTCTTCTTCCACGGAGTGATGCCGCGCTTTTTCTTCTTTCCGGTCACTGCTGTACATCCTCCGCAAGCCTCACCTGCATGCCGGCCGAAACCGGTTTGGTGGTGGTCGTGATGACATATTCATAGCCGCTCAGAGATCCCGAGATCGCGGTCAGCAGGTCGTCGCTGTCAAGAACCTGCACATCCACTCTGGTGGCGATATATCTGTTTCCGAGAGGGCTCTCCTTGCTGCTCACGATCAGGATGAATTTTCCGTTGTTGTCTTCCCTCACAGCATTGTTGGGGACCGTCAGGTCATAAGTTTTGGTATTCTCCCCTATGCTCAGCTGTATATTGTCGCCGGGTTCCACATCCGGGCTCTGAATCTCAAATTTCAATATTTTGCTGCCGGCGCTGTCGGAAGGATCCGCGGTGATGCTCTGGAGCGTCGCCTTGAATTCAGAATAAGCCCATTCGTTCTGGGGCTTTGCTTCCTGGCCGACCTTAAGCATCTGCGCCTGCTCTTTGGTGCAGGTAAAGCTCACCGTCATGCCCTTGCCTTCAGGCTGGATCACAGCTGCCGCCGCGTCCGACGTAGTAGTGTCGCCGCCGTTGTAGCCGATGGAGACGATCGTGCCGGCGATCGGGGCTTTTACAGTAGCGCCCTTCTCCGCTTTCTCGAGTTTCTCTATTTTGGCCTGGGCTTTCTCCATGGTCTTCTGGATCTCTTTGAGTTCAAGCTCCGCCTGAATGCTCTTGATCGTTGCGTCTCTTTCGTTGGTCGCGCGGGTCAGTTCCGCTTCGGTCTCCGCTTTATAGGCCTGGGCATCCGCAAGTTTTTTTGCGTCACGTGCGGCCTTCTCGGCGGCTGCCGTATCGCCAAGAGCCGAATTGTCTGTCGCCCCGCTCAGTCTCTCCACTTCCAGACCGGCTTCCATATCCTCTTCCAGCGCGTCTTCGTAATCGGAATTGACTTCGTCGAGCCTCTCCTGAATCTCATCCTCTGTCAGGTACTCGCCGTTTCTGATCCTCTCGACCGCTTCATTGGTCAGGTCGCCGCTGAAGAGCGCTTTCTGGAAACTGGCCTTGGCATCGTTGTACTCCTGCCTGGCTTCCTTGAGTTCCTCGGACTCCGCGTCCTCCAGCTCAAAGAGCACGTCGTCCTTCTTGACCACGTCTCCGACTTTGACGTTGACCGCGGAGATCACTCTCGCGTTCGGCGCCTTCACGGTGTAGGGGTCCTCGACCTCTGCCACACCTGAACCTCTTACCTTGGGAGTGATATTGCCCTGCTGCACATACTGTGTCGCCACCTGCGGGAGCGAGTAATTCATGATCGTGTTCGAGAAGAAGGTCAGGATCAGCATGATCGTCAGAAAAGCGATGGCTACGTTCTTGAGCCAGTCTCTTCTCGCCGCGGATCTCTGCATCTGATATTGTTCTCTGTTCTGCTTATCTTCGATTTCGTACATAAACCATCCACCTCATAAAGTGACGACTATGACATCATTCCTTGATGCCGCCCTGGTACAGTATTCCTTCTACAAGATACTCTTCCCCGTACAGGAAGAACAACATCGGAAGGACCATATATATGACAGCCACCGCAAAAGCGAGCGAGATCTCTCCCGCGTTGATCCTCGAGAGGAAAACGGACAGAGGATACATCTCCTCATTGTCCAGAAGGATCAGCGGCTGTTCGACCATGTTCCAATAATCGATAAATATCAAAATAGCGATGGAGGCAAGTCCGCCCCTGCAGATCGGCATGCAGATCTGAGTGAAGATCTGCCATTCACCCGCTCCGTCGATGGCAGCCGCCTCATAGAGAGAGTACGGGATCCTGCGCATATACTTTGTCAGCATGTACACCGCAAAGGGGGAGAAAATCCCCGGCAGCCAGATTGCCCACCTTGTCCCTATGATCCCCAGCTCGGATGATACCATAAAGTTGGGCACCAGAGTTACCTGATAAGGCATCAGCATCAAAACTATATATATGAAGAAAATGAGCTGCTTCACTCTCCCGCGGTACCTGGCAAATCCGAAAGAAGCCAGAGAAGCGACCAGGAGCTGAAAGATCACGATCGGCACGACATAGATCACGGAATTCCAGAATTTCATCAGGTATTCCGGGCTCTTGAACAAAACGGTCGCGTACTGGCTGAAAGTCACCATGTCCGGGATGAACTTGAGGTTGACGACTTCCGACACGAACACTTTGCCGCCCGAAGTATTCTGCGCGAAGATCGCGCCGTAGTTGGCGTTGATCTCCGAGGCTGTCATAAAGGAATTCGTGAAAGTGAGCACCGTCGGCATCAGGAACAAAAAGGCAAAAAATACAGCGACCAGAGTCCTTCGGACCGCCTGTCTGCTCTCAGCTTTTCTCCTGTCGCTGATCGCGTCGTACTCTCTGTACTGCTGCCGGCGGCTCTCTTTTGCCTTCTTTTCCTTAACTGCGACCTCTTTGTCTTTCTTTTTGTTTTCTACGGAGATTTCATTCTTTTTCTTTTTAAAGATTCCCATAGTTTGTCATTGCTCCAGATCCCTTCCGAACCGGTCCTCCGAGATCAGGAGGATACCGATCACCACCATCATGAATGCGGCCATGATCATCGCCGCGGAAGAGAGTTTCTGATAGTCCATGGACTGGAATGTGTTGTTCATAAAGTGCTGCATCATATACAGGGAATTGTAGGGATAATCTCCTGTCAGTAGATATACTTCCCTGAAGACCTTGAAGGAATTGATCAGCGACATGATGATCACGAACATGATCGTTGAAGACAGATACCGGATCTTGATCATCCAGAAGATCTGCGTCTCGCTCGCGCTCTCCAGCCGCGCCACTTCGATCTGGTCCTTGGGCACGCTCGAGAGTCCCGACATGAACAGGATCATATTGTATCCCAGGTTCTTCCACAAGAACAGCAGTACAATGACGATCGGCGCATAGTCCGATTTGAGCCAGTCGATCTTATCTATTCCTATACGACTGAAGATCACATTGACAAGACCGTTGTAATCAAACAACACCTGCCAGACGAGGATCACCGATGCAATGGGCACCATCATGGGGCTTAAGAAGAAGGTCCGGAATATGCTCTTTAATGGTATGCGGCTTTCCATGATCACTGCAAGCCACAGTGATAAAACAACCGCCAGCGGTACGGCGACCACTGAGAAAAGCAGCGTGTTGCGCGCCGCCAGGGAAAACGCGTTGTTCCCCCACGTATTTATATAATTGCGCAGCCCCACATATTCGTGCTGCACGGGATTGTTTACCACGGAATAGTAAATGACTACTCCGAAAGGAAGTACAAAGAACAATCCCACGCCGACCAGGCTCGGGAGCAGATAGAGCCAGGAGACTGCCCGTCCACGCCATCTTCTGAGTCTGGCCGATCCGTATTTTTTTTCTTTATGGGCCTTGCGCGCGTTATCTTTGAGATAACGGTCAACCTTTTTTCCTGCATCACTGCTCATTAAATATATATCTCCACCGTCTAAAGCTAAACATGTCAAACATGCATATATCACACTATTTTACCACATTCAATGAAGAGCGGGCAGGAAAATTGTTCCTGCCCGCTCTTATATTGTGTTTTTTTTGTGAAATTTTGTCTTTTTTACCGATCATTCGCGGATCAGCAGCGACTTTCCGGTCATTTCCTTAGGCTGTTCTTCACCCATGATGTCGATCAGAGTGGGAACGATATCCGCCAGAACGCCGTTTTCTCTGAGTTTGACGTTCTCGTGATAGTTGGCAAGGATGAACGGAACGGGATTGGTTGTGTGCGCGGTGTGAGGAGCGCCGGTCTCATAGTTGACCATCTGCTCGCAGTTTCCGTGGTCCGCGCAGATGAAGAGAACGCCGTCCTCTTCCTTGATCGCTTCAAGGGCCTTGCCGACGCATTCGTCGACGACTTCCACTGCCTTGATAGCAGCCGGAAGGACACCTGTGTGGCCGACCATGTCGGGGTTCGCGAAGTTGATCACGATCACGTCATACTTCTTGGAATGAATGGCCTCGACCAGCTTGTCGAGAACGCCGTAAGCGCTCATCTCGGGCTTGAGGTCATATGTGGGAACGTCCTTAGGGGAACGGACCAGGATCCTGTCCTCGCCCTCGTTCGGAACTTCGACGCCGCCGTTGAAGAAGAATGTTACGTGCGCATACTTCTCAGTCTCGGCGATCCTCGCCTGCTTCATGCCCTTCGCAGCGAGCCACTCGCCGAAGGTATTGGTTACGTCGACCTTCTTGAACGCGACTTCCTTGTTCGGGATGTCCGGATCATAGTCCTTGAAGCAGACATAGGTAACTTTCTTCCTGGGTCCTCTGTCAAAATAGTCAAACTCGTTGTCGCAGAAGCAGTGAGTGATCTCTCTTGCTCTGTCGGGTCTGAAGTTGTAGAAGATAATGGAATCTCCGTCCTTGACAGTGGTGAGGGGCTTGCCGTCCTTGCAGATGACGGTGGGCTTGACGAACTCGTCGTACTCGCCTCTCTCATAAGAAGCCATGATCGCTTCGTGCGCGCTCTCCGCCTTAAGGCCTTCGCCCTTAGTCAGAGCGTCATAAGCCTTCTGCACGCGGTCATAGTTGTTATCTCTGTCCATCGCGTAATAACGGCCGCTGATCATAGCGATCTGTCCTACGCCGATCTCTTTCTCTTTCTCTTCGAGCTGTGCGATGAAATCAGCGCCGCTCTGCGGAGGTGTATCTCTTCCGTCGAGGAAGCAGTCTACATAGACTCTGTCCAGTCCGTTCCTCTTGCACATCTCAAGGATGGCATAGAGGTGGGTTGTGTGGCTGTGAACGCCGCCGTCAGACAGAAGTCCGTAGATATGAAGGTCGGAATTCTTCACCTTGCAGTTGTTGATGGCGTCCAGAATCTCAGGGTTCTCAAAAAATACACCGTCCTGAATCTCCTTGGTGATCCTTGTGAGTTCCTGATAGACGATCCTGCCTGCGCCCATATTCATGTGGCCGACCTCGGAGTTGCCCATCTGCCCGTCGGGAAGGCCTACTGCCATTCCGCTGGCATAGCCCTTTACAAAGGGGACGCTCTCCATAAGACCGCTGACGACCGGAGTCTTTGCCATGGCAATAGCATTCGCCTCAGGATTTTCATTGATTCCATAGCCATCCAGGATCATTAAAACTACAGGCCTTTGTTTCATGTGATTCTCCTCATTCCATTTATATAATAGCAGTTACTCTCTTATGGTATTTTACTACTTTTGGAATGAATCGGGAAGTCCTGCAGTAAATTATTCCTCTTTTACGTTTTTGAGGACGGTATAGATGCGGGTCCGGGCCACTCCCTTGAAGTCTTTGATGCTTTTGTGGATCTTCTCAAGGTCTTCCGGGTCGCGCGCGTACAGTTTGAGCAGGAAGTCAAAGTCCCCGTTCAGATAATAGCAGTCAGCGATCTCCGGGACTCTTCCGACCATTTCAATAAAATCATCATAGAAAGACGCGTGGTCCAGGCCAACTTCCATGATCGCCTGCATTCCGAGGCCCAGGGCTCTCTTGTCGGTATGCACCGTATAGCCGAGGATGATACCCTGCTGCTCCATTTTGCGGATCCGTTCAAGTACCGCGGAAACAGAAAGGTTGATCTTCCGGCTGATCACAGATGCTTTCTCTCTGCTGTTCTGCTCAAGGCAGCTAAGAATCTCACGATCTAGAGTATCCATTTTCTCTCCCTCTTTTAATAATATGACATGGCTGCTGCAAAAACTGTATAGAAAAATGGCGCCAAGTATTCTTTGATACCATGACGCCATTGTCCTACATATTATGTAATTATTTTTAAATTTGGTCCCGCCGCGCGGGACCTTATTGTCTGAGCCTTATCTGTGCCCCTTGAAGAGCGTGCCTGCGGGCTGTCCTTCGACGATCTTGTAAAGTACTTCCGGGTTCTTGCCGTTGGTGACGATTGTGTCGATCCCCTGCGCCGTTGCAAGGTCTGCTGCCTGGAGCTTGGTGCGCATGCCGCCGGTCCCTCTCCTGGAACCCGCTCCTCCTGCCAGCTTATATACCGACTCGTCAATCACGTCGATCTGTCCGATCAGGCGTGCATCCTTATACAGCCTGGGATCTTTGTCGAAGAACCCGTCTATATCGGAAAGGATCACCAGCTTGTCCGCCTGGCACAATACCGCGACTACTGCTGAAAGCACGTCATTATCACTGAAGAGCCTCTCCTCTGACTCGATCTCCGTATAGCTTACGGAGTCGTTCTCGTTGACCACCGGGATCACTCCGGACTCAAGAAGCGCCGAGAATGTATTGCTGAGATTCTCTTTCTTCTCTTCCTGCGCGATGTCCTCCGCATTGAGGAGGATCTGGGCGACCGTCTTGTCATAATAGCCGAAGAACTTGTCATAGAGGAACATGTTCGTACACTGCCCGACTGCAGCCGCCGCCTGCTTCATGCGCATCGTGGTCGGTTTCTCTTTCATGTGCATCTTGTTGGCTCCGACCGCGATCGCTCCCGAAGATACAAGGATGACTTCATGGCCCATGTTCTGAATATCGGAGAGGACCATGGCCAGTTTTTCCATTGTGCGCAGGTTGCTGTTGCCGAGCTCATTTGTCAGGGTCGAGGTCCCGACCTTTATCACGATTCTGTCTCTTTTCACTATAAATCCTTTCATCCCGCAGCTTCGAAGATCACTCGTAAAAAATGATGATCGCAGTGCCGGTATCCACCGCTTCATAGATATCGCGGGCAGCCCACAGCGGAAGGTTCACGCATCCGTGAGATCCGTTTCCCCTGTAAATATTGCCGCCAAAATAGTATCTCCAGGTCGCGTCGTGAAGTCCCTGTCCTTCGTAGAACGGCATCCAGTACTCCACCTTTTCTTCATACGCCTCGTCTCCCGTGCCTCCGGTCAGAACTGAAGGGCTCTCTTTGTAGGCCAGGGGGAAACACCCGGTCTGTGTTCCGTGATCTTCAGTAACATCACCGGAAACACAGTCACACTCCGTATATACTTCTCCGTCCTTGTAGTACCACACGTGCTGCGCCGTGAGATCCACCTCAATATAAGTGCCGGCCAGATCGTCGACGCCTTCTCTTGCCAGATAATACGGATTTCCCCAGGAGTTCTTCTCAAGGTAAACAGGTTCCCTTGTCACGTGTTTGCGGGACTCGATGTCCTCCCTGATCTGCTCCGCTTCATCTTCCTGCAGCACCGTATATCCGTAATCATTGCGCGCGGCCTTGATCGTGATCTCCCCCGCAAGCGTGGACTCGAAAGTCCTCTCGAGATAGCGGGTATCGTACTTGGAAGCCAGCTCCTGAGTAAATGCCTCTATTTTGTCATCGCTGATCTGTGCTTTCCCGTCAACGATCTCCAAAAATTTGTCATAGATGTCTAAAAGATTGTAGCTTTCTTTCTCTTCTCCGAAAGTGTAGGTGATCCCTGCGCCCGCATACTCATTGACGGCATCCCTTTTGCTCACAAGATCTGCGTCATTCCTGTATACTGACGGCTTTTCACACAGATCCCACGGGAATTCAAAGCTTGCATGAAGCCCTTGTTCTCCCTCTATTGTCTGTTTTATGCAGTCCCTCACATATTGCTGCAGGTCCTTGTCCGAGATCTCATTTCCCTGGATCTCATCAGAGACCGCAAGGGCATCCGTCTGTTCGTCATAGTACAGTACCGAGTCCTCGGAAGGGTATCTTGCCACTTCCAGCCTGTCTGCTTTCACCACTTTCTCAAATACTTCTGTATTCTCCTGCGGTTTTGCCTCTATCTCATATTCAAATCTGTCAAAAATACTGTTCAGGACCGCCATCCTGTCGCTTTTTTCATTGTCAAAAGCCGTCTGCAGGTCCTGCCGGAGCTTTTCCTGATCGACCTCATAGCCGTAATAGGCCAGATTTCCTTTCAGGTCCTCGTTCTCATTCTCCGTGATGATGATCTCTGAGTCCGCGTACTTGTCGATGATCAGCTTTTCAGCCGCTTTGACAGACAGCCCGGAAACGTCCTCTCCGTCTACGATGGTTCCCCTTAAAAACCCGTTGTTATTGCTCTCGCAGTAAAATCTGTATCCGTAATAGGTCCCCATTCCGAGAATGGCACCGGCTCCGTATATTGCCGCAAAACGCAGCAGGATATTCCCGCTGACGGAACGTCTTCCGCCATGTCCTGCATCAATCATACATACCTCTCAATCCATAGCTTTCGCTATCTATCTGAATCGAGACAATATTAACACGATTCCAAATCTTCGTAAATTATGTTTTGAATAATATACACACCATATAAAAAAACGGCCGATCATTATCAGCCGTTTTACTTGTTCTTAATGAAAATCTTACATTATTAGATAGATGCCCGGTCACGCTTAATCGCCGTAGAGCACGATGATCATCTCAGATACTTCAACAATGCCTTTCCGGGAGTCCATGGCTCTCTTCTGGATATACCGATGTGCTTCCGCCTCAGTCATGTGAAATCTGTTCATGACGATCTCTTTCGCCTTATTCAGAGTCTCCAATCTGCGCTTTGAAGTCTTTTGCTTATTGTACTTACTGCTTCCCTCTCGTCGTTCTCCCGGTTCTTCCTGTTTCTTCATTCTTCTCGTGCCTGACCTCATATTACGACATTCGTTTATACTGCGGATTCTCTGCACTGAAACTGACGTATGGCAGTGCTTCGCTCCGCGCCTGCGCATCATACACCTTAAAGATTTCTTAAGTAATACTAACATTCTTATGGCTCACTATCCATTATGCACAAAAAAATCCGTTGATTTTTTGGTATTTTTTTTATTTCAAGGAAAAAAATCCTACCATTTGTGATAAGATGGAACTGTTCTACGAGCAAAAGACAGAATTCTATTCCAAAAAGACAACAATGAATGGAGGATGATCATATGAACAGTGACCCCGGTAAATTCCCGGAGCTCTTCGGCAGCATGGTGTTCGATGAGGAGACCATGAAAAAACGCCTCTCTCCAAGCTGCTACAGGCAGTGGAAGCAGAGTGTGAGCGACGGAACGCCGCTGGATATCTCGACCGCAAATGAAATCGCGGAAGCCATGAAGCAGTGGGCCGTTGAAAAAGGGGCGACCCATTATACACACTGGTTCCAGCCAATGACCGGAGTCACGGCTGAGAAGCATGACAGCTTCATAGCTCCTGCCGGAAAGGGCCGGATCGAGCTTGAATTCTCCGGCAAGGAACTTGTCCGCGGTGAGCCCGACGCCTCTTCTTTTCCCTCCGGCGGTCTTCGCGCCACTTTTGAGGCCAGAGGATACACGGCCTGGGATCCCACTTCCTTCGCTTTTATTAAGGAAAAATCCCTGTGCATCCCCACTATTTTCTGTTCCTATTCCGGCCACGCGCTGGATAAGAAGACCCCTCTCCTGCGCTCTATGGACGCAGTGAGCAAACAGGCGGTGCGCATCCTGCGGCTCTTCGGCGACACGACGACCAGCAGAGTCATCGCCCAGGTGGGCGCGGAGCAGGAATACTTCCTTCTCGATAAGAAGCTCTATTCCCAGAGAGAAGACCTGATCATGACCGGAAGGACTCTCTTCGGAGCCAAGCCTCCCAGAGGACAGGAGCTGGAAGATCACTATTTTGGCGCGATCCGTCCCAGAGTAGCCTCCTTTATGCAGGATCTCGACAACGAACTCTGGAAGCTGGGCGTCCTCTCCAAGACCAAGCACAATGAAGTGGCGCCTTCCCAGCACGAGATGGCCCCCATATACAGCGACGCCAATGCGGCCTGTGACCAGAACCAGATCACAATGGAGATCATGAAGAAGGTCGCCGACAGGCACGGCCTTGTCTGCCTGCTCCATGAAAAGCCTTTCGCAGGCGTGAACGGCTCGGGCAAGCACGACAACTGGTCGCTGAGCACCGACACCGGCAAGAACCTCTTTAAGCCCGGTTCGACCCCTCGCCAGAACGCGCAGTTCCTCTTATTCCTGACAGCCTTTATTAAAGGCGTCGACGAATATCAGGATATGCTCCGGGCGACAGTGGCTACGCCCGGCAACGATCACCGTCTGGGAGCCCAGGAGGCGCCGCCCGCAGTGGTCTCCATTTTCCTCGGATCTGATCTGAGCGCAGTCGTGGACTCCATCATTAACGATACAACTATGAAAGGCACAAAAAAGCGCAGCATCAACATCGGCGTCGATGTCATGCCTCCGATCCCCCAGGACAACACGGACCGCAACCGCACGTCGCCCATGGCATTTACCGGCAACAAATTTGAGTTCCGTATGCCCGGTTCTTCGCTCTCTATCTCCGGCCCCAATATCGTGCTGAACACTATGATGGCCCACGAGCTGATGCTGTTTGCCGATGAGCTGGAAAACGCGGGGGACATGGACGAAGCGGTATCGCACCTGATCCGCCGGGAGCTCACCGCGCATCGCCGCATCATTTTTGACGGAAACGGATACGACGAGTCGTGGATCGAGGAGGCCAAGCGCCGCGGGCTCTCCAATTTTTCCACAGCTGTGGACGCCCTGCCCGCATACATAGACGAGAAGAACGTCCGGCTCTTTACTGACCACGCGATCTATACAAGGGAAGAAGTTGACGCGCGCTACAACATCCACGTCGAGAACTACAACGCGACCATAGAGATCGAAGCCCGCACCATGATCGACATGATCCGCAAGGATATCCTTCCGGCTGTTTCCGCATACGGGGCAGGCCTCTGCAAAGGACTTGAGAAGCGCAAGAGCCTCGGTCTTCCTTACAAATATGAGGAAAACAATACCCGCGGCAACTGCATGCTCTCTGACTGCCTGCACGACGCCTGCGCCAAGCTCGAGAAAGACCTGCGGGAGGTCCCCGCGCAGCCCGAGGAAGCAATGCATTTCTGCCACGACGTTATTGTGCCGGATATGAATGAGTGCAGAAGCTACGCGGATGAGCTTGAGACTATCACAGCTCGCAGCGCCTGGCCTTTCCCCACTTATTCCGATCTGCTTTTCAGCGAGGGTTAAATTGATCACTTTATTATCAAGACTGTTTATTCCCGATCACGAAAATACCGACCTTCCCGAAGTGAGGCGCCGATACGGCGTCCTCTCGGGAGCAGTCGGTATTTTTCTTAATATTATGCTCTTTGCGGCAAAACTTACCGCCGGAATGCTGTCAAAGTCCGTATCCATCATGGCCGACGGCTTCAATAACCTCTCTGACGCCGCATCCAGCGTGATCACCCTGGCCGGTTTCAAGCTTTCCGGCAAGAAAGCTGACAAGGACCATCCCTTCGGACACGGAAGAGCCGAATATATCACAGGCCTTCTGGTGAGCATCTCGATCATCCTGGTCGGCGCGGAACTTGCCAGAGACTCCGTCTCCAGGATCCTTCATCCGCAGGAGATCCTGTTTTCCGGCATTTCTGCCGCCATACTGGCCGTCTCCATTGCCGTCAAGTTCTATATGTTCCTGTACAACCAAAGCCTCTCTTCCAAGATTGACAGTGTGGCTCTGCACTCCACAGCCATGGATTCCATCAGCGACTGCGCCGCCACTTGTGTCGTACTGCTGTGCCAGGTCATCTCCCTGCGCTTCGGCCTTAAGCTGGACGGCTGGTGCGGACTTGCCGTCTCACTGTTCATTCTCTTTACAGGGTTTAAGACCGTAGCCGAGACTTCCGGTCTCCTTTTGGGTAAAGCCCCGGATCCGGAGCTGGCCGACTCGATCACGGAACGCGTCCTGCACACGGAAGGTATCCTGGACATGCATGACCTCCTGATTCACGATTACGGCCCGGGTCACCTCATCGTGTCTCTGCACGCGGAAGTCCCTTCAGATTTTACTCTGGTCCATGCCCATGAGATCATAGACCGGCTTGAGACGAGGCTCGACAAGGAACTGGACGTCATGAGCGTCATTCATATTGATCCCGTAGATTCTCACGACCACGTCGCCCACCTGCTCAGGAGCAGGGTCCTCAAAAGGCTTCGCACCATGCATCCGGACGCCGGGCTTCACGATTTTCGCATACTCCGCTCAGACGACGTACCCACAGTCTCATTCGACGCGCAGTTTCCCTTTGAATATTCGGAATCTGATGAAAAGATCATCGGCGAACTCACTGAATATATCGGCAGGGAACTGCCCGGATATCAGGCTCTCATCCGGGTGGACAGAGCCTGATCGAAGTCTGATCCGGTGTTGATCAGCTTCCGGGTCATGACCAGGAGCCCCGTACCCTTTCCTATCGAAAACAGGCCCTGCCCTGCGCTTGCGCAAGGCAGCGTCTCATTGCTGCATCCGACGGGATAGTCATTGCGGACTGCAGCATTTTCCACTTCATACTTCATCCCTCGGATGGTCACATTTTCCAGGCATTCATCCAGGGCAAACAGGGACACTGTCCCGTCAAAATCCTCCGGGATCCGGAATTCTCCCGGTCCCAGGACCGTCACACGGGTATCCCGGTCGAGCAGCCATGCCCGTCCGCCGTTTCTGAGGATCCACACAAGTGTCTGAATGTTGGCGATAGTGTGATCGAGCCTTCCTCCGAGCCCGCCGTAGATAAGAAATTCCTTATAGCCTCTGCTGATCCCCAGCCTGGCCGCCGCCATGGTATCCGTGTCATCCTTGATAACGGAAAATTGACGGAAATGATCCTCTCCCATTGCTCTGTATTTTGCTACCGTACCCGCATACTCAGCTCCGAGAGAGTCGAAATCCCCCAGCAGAAAATCCGGCTCGATCCCGCATTCCAGCAGGTATTTCAGGCCGCCGTCCACAGCGATCACCCAGTCCCCGGGCTCCCTCTCTATCTTCATGGGGTGGAATTCCCCGGCGCACATCATGATGCATCTTCCCTTCATCGGTTCTGGCCCTCATAATGAATATGCCCTGCCCGGATCAGTCCGGGCAGGGCTTGGTATTGTTGCAGCTGTTGATCACTTCTCACCTGCCAGTACCTGCTTGTTGGCCATGATATATGTCCAGAGCGAGATGAGAGTCAGAGCCAGCGCGATCCACATCACGATATCCGTGAGGATCTGCAGCTGAGGGATGTTCATGATCATCAGAATGATCATGATCATCTGGAAAGTAGTCTTGAATTTGCCCCAGTAGTTGGCGGCGATCACGACGCCGTTCTCTGCGGCCACCAGGCGGAATCCGCTGATGATGAATTCTCTCGCGACGATGATCACGACGATCCAGGAAGGGATCCTGCCCAATTCGATCAGGCAGATCATACCGGAGATCGTGAGGATCTTGTCGGCCAGAGGATCCATGAACTTACCGAAGTTTGTGATCAGATTGTATTTTCTGGCGATATAGCCATCCGCGAAATCAGTCAGTGACGCGATAACGAAGAGCGCCAGTGCCACCCACTTAAGGGAATCATTAGTCTTGGAAAGCAGCAGAGCCGCGACAAAGAATGGTACCAGTACCATACGCACAACAGTGAGTTTATTCGGCAGATTCATAATATAAACCTCCTATAAGATCATATTCTCTGGAACCGGTGATCTTCACTTTCACGAGATCACCTGTCATCAGTTCCTTTTGTGACTCGATAAACACTACCCCGTCTATGCCGGGAGCGTCTTTATATGTTCTTGCAAGGTATACCTGTTCACCCACAAGCTGCCCTTCCACCAGCGCTTCCAGGACACGCCCTTCCATATCACCCGCCGCCTCGAAAGCGATCTGCTGCTGCAGCAGCATGAGCTCTTTCTGTCTTTTCTTACGGACTCTGGCAGGAATCTGGGGAGACATCTTTGCAGCGGGAGTCCCCTCCTCCTTCGAGAAGGTAAATACGCCCAATCGGTCAAACCGCATCTCTGAGACAAAATCCAGAAGCTCTCTGTGATCTTCTTCCTTTTCTCCGGGGAAGCCGGTGATCAGCGTTGTCCGCAGACAGATGTCCGGAATCATTTCTCTGAGCATGGCGATCTTCTGCTTCAGCTCCTGCTTGTCAGTACGCCTTCCCATCCTCTTAAGGATTGTGTCAGACGCGTGCTGGATCGGCATGTCGATGTAGTGGAGGACCTTGGGGATGTCCCTCATCGCTTCCGCGATCTCGACGGTGATCTCCTCCGGATAACAGTACATCAGCCTGATCCACTCGATGCCTTCGATCTGCGCGAGTTTCCTCAGAAGTTCGGGGAGCGCCTTATGCCCGTACAGGTCAGTCCCGTACAGTGTCGTCTCCTGGGCGACCAGGATCAGCTCCTTGATCCCCTTGGACGCGAGATTCTGTGCCTGTCTCACCAGTTCTTCCATCGGAACGCTTCTGTAATGCCCGCGGATCGAAGGGATCACGCAGTAAGTGCAGCACTTATCGCACCCTTCCGCGATCTTGAGGTAGCTGTAATATCCTCCCGTTGTGACAACGCGCTCCGCGGTCGTTCCGGTCCTCTCATTCTCGTTTTCCACAAGAAGATGTCCGTTAGAACCGGCAGGTCCGTTCCCGGTGAGGATCTCACCCAGGATCTCAGCGATCCTGCCCTCTGCGGTAGTACCTATTACGGCGTCCACTTCCGGGATCTCTTTAAGGATTTCGTCCTTATAGCGCTGTGCCATGCAGCCGGTCACGATCAGAGCCTTGAGCGTACCTTCCGTACGCTTCTGCGCCAGCGCAAGGATCTGGTCGATACTCTCTTTCTGGGCATCCATTATAAAACAGCATGTATTGACGATCGCGGCGTCCGCGTCGTTCTCATCGTCTGTAAATGTATAGCCCTTTTCTCTCAGAGAGCCGAGCATTTCCTCCGAATCAACCAGATTCTTATCACAGCCTAATGAAACAAAAAGGATCTTCATTCGGTGACATCATCTCCTTCGGAGTACTCTTCTACCGTCTCTTCTTCGAAGACCTCGTCGTCTTCTTCTGCCGGCTCAGCTTCGTCCTCTTCGTCAGGCTCGTTGTCGGCGAGAATACGGATCTTCTCCTGATTGAGCTCCTCTACTGCGATGGAGAGAGGCTTTTCTCCTTCAGGAACATCGATGAGCGGCTCATCGCCGTCCACGATCTGTCTGGCTCTCTTAGCTGTCGCCATAACAATGGAGTAACGGCTGTTGATCACGGGAGTCTCGCCTTCCTCAACGCCCTTATTGACGACCTGCATTAAATCCACGTATGAGGGATGAATCATTTTAATACCTGTTCCTTTCTTATATACGCACCCGCGCAGGGAAATCCTCCGTCGGGCGTAAATCATCATGCAAATATTTACTATAGCACAGGTTTTTATCTTTTGTACAGTTTAATCGCACGAAAAAGTCACTGCTTTTTGTCGGCGGTAATGCCGTCCAGGCGGCTCTTCGCCTCTTCTATATGCTTCTTGATGATCTCTTTAAGATCTTCGATGAACTCACTCTTGAATCTCGGGTCATAAGGGACGCCGCCCTCATTCTTCTCGACGATTCTGTTCACTTCCTTCACGCAGTCCTCGAGCTTATCGTTGACTACGATAAAGTCATATTTTTTCATGTCCTCGGCTTCTTCGACCGCTCTCCTGAAGCGGCTGAGGATCTGCTCATGCGTCTCCGTCTTTCTTCCGATCAGCCTTTTTGCCATCTCGGCAGCGCTCGGCGTTGTGATAAATACCAGGACCGCGTCGGGATTATCCTTCTTGATCTGCATGGCCCCCTGGACCTCGATCTCCAGGATCACGTCCTTGCCCTCGGCAAGGTTCTTCATAACATATTCCCTGGGCGTTCCGTAATAGTGGTCCGCGTAGCCCGCGTGTTCGAGGAAGCCGTTCTCTTTGATCATCTTCTCGAACTCTTCATTTGTGACAAAATAGTAATTGACCCCGTGCTCTTCCCCTTCTCTGGGGCTTCTCGTCGTCATCGAGACGGACAGCACGTAGTGTCCGTAATTCTTAAGGAGTTCTTTGACCACTGTGCCTTTTCCGACGCCGGAAAAGCCGGAAATGATCACTAATTTACCGGGTCTCTTTTTATCTTCCATAATCGTATTTCCTCTTGATCAAGGTTAGCAGAACGAGCCTCTTAGCAAGCCTGCTCTGTCAGTCTTCGCCGCCGCTCTCTTTGCCGGACTCTTCGCCCCCGCCCTGGGCTCTTCCCCTGATCGTCTCGGGGAGGAGCGCCGAGAGTATAATGCGGTCGTTCTCCATAATGATCACGGCCTTGGTCTTGCGCCCCTGTGTGGCGTCCACTGCTCTGCCGTCTTCCTTGGCCCTGGAGACCATGCGCTTTACCGGCGCCGAGTCGGGACTGACGATCGCTATGATCTTCCCCGCGTTGACTGTATTGCCAAAGCCGATATTGATAAATCTGAACGTCTCCATACCGTGTTCCCGCTCACTCGATATTCTGGATCTGCTCCCTGACCTTCTCGACAGTCGTCTTGAGCTCGATCGCCCTGTCGGAGACTTCCATGTTGTCGGACTTGGAGAGGATCGTGTTGGACTCGCGGTTCATCTCCTGCGCGATGAAGTCGAGCTTGCGGCCGACTCCCACGCTCCCGTCGAGCGCCTCCCTGGTCGCCTTGATGTGGCTCTGAAGGCGCACCAGCTCCTCGTCCACGCATACCTTGTCAGCGTAGATGGTCACTTCCTGGAGGATCCTGCTGTCATCGATCACGCCGTCTCCAATCAGCTCCTTAACTTTTTCATACAGGCGCTGCTTGTAAGCAGCTACGATCTGCGGGGAGCGCTCTGTGATAAAGTCCACATGGCTCTGCATCTCGTCCAGCTTGCCCATCAGGTCGTTCCTGAGGAATTCTCCCTCCCGGGTCCTGGCCTGCAGGAAGTTCTCCGCCGCCTCGCACACAACCGCGCGCAGGCTCTCCCACAGCTGTACGGGATCCATGGGCTCCTCTTCCATTGTGAAGACGTCAGGATATTTGGACAGGGAGGAAACTCTGATGTCGTTGTCGAGCCCGTATTCCTCTGCCATCTGCCTGAGATACCTGAGGTACTCTCCGGCGATCTTGCTGTTGTATTTGACCTGCATGTTCGCTTCCTGCAGATCCTCGTAAGTGATGTAAACATCCACTTTGCCGCGTCCGATATATTTCTTGAGTTCAGCCCGGATACTCGATTCCAGCATGCCCAGCTGCCTGGGCATCTTGATCCCGATATCAAGGTAGCGGTTATTTACTGATTTTATCTCCACAGTGATCTTGAGATCTTCGTTGGCAAACTCAGCCCGGCCATATCCTGTCATGCTCCTGATCATAGTCTTGTAATCCTCCGTAAAAAAGATCATATATACCAGATTCTACCGCTCTTTGGGCTCTTTGTAAAGAAAGTCGGAGCCTGCCGGACGCCGCTGCGGGTCCGCGAAAGGCGACAACAGTACGAACTTGTGCTATAATCAGATGATTTGTACCCGGAATCCACAGCACAACGAAAGGAGCCGCGTTTATGGCTTTTGACGGAATCACGACCGCCTGTCTCTGCAAGGAACTCTCCGACAGACTTACGGGCGCCAGAATATACAAAATAGCGCAGACGGACCGAGACGAACTGGTCCTGACACTCAAACCTTCCGCCGAGCGCGGCGGGGGCCAGTGCAGGCTCTATCTCTCAGCAGACGCTTCTCTCCCTCTGGCTTATTTCACATCAAAACAGAGACAGGCCCCTCTTCAGGCGCCTGCTTTCTGCATGCTCCTGCGCAAGCACCTGCAGAACGGGCGGATCCTCTCTGTGACGCAGCCCGGCCTTGAGCGGATCCTGCGCTTTACAGTAGAGCACCTCGACGAGATGGGCGACCTCTGCCGTCACACGCTGGTCATCGAGCTCATGGGCAAGCACAGCAATATCATCTTTCTGGACGACCGGGAACAGATCGTGGACAGTATCAAGCATATCTCCGCTATGGTCAGCTCCGTCCGCGAAGTGCTTCCGGGCAGGCCCTATTTTGTCCCCGATACGCGCGGCAAGAGAGACCCGCTTACTGAGAGCGAAGAAAGGTTTGACGCTCTTCTCAGGACGCAGCAAGTCGCTCCTGCCAGGCTCCTTATGTCCACTTATACGGGTATTTCCACGCAGATGGCCGAAGAGCTCTGCCAGCGCGCGCATCTTTCCAATGACAGAAGCGCCTCTTCAATGACGCCGCAGGACCGCGAGTCCCTTTGGCACGAGTTCCATACTCTTATGCAGGACGTTCGGGAAGGGCGCTTTGCCCCGGGCATTTACTATAAGAAGGAAGAAACCGGCCGCCGGGGAGCTCCCGTCGAATACTCCGCCGTCTCCATGCGTATTTATTCCGATTTCCCGGAACGCTTTGAAGAGGTTCGTTTCAGCTCCATGTCAGAGCTTCTCGAGACTTTCTACGCGCAGAAGAACGAAGTCACCCGGATCCGCCAGAAATCGGTGGACCTTCGCCGCATCGTGCAGACCATCCTCGAGCGCGACGTGCACAAGTACGACCTGCAGCGCAAGCAGATCCGCGACACAGAGAAGCGGGATAAATACAGGCTCTACGGAGAACTCCTCAACGCATACGCCTATTCCGTTCCGGCAGGCGCAAAATCCTGTGAGGTCGACAACTATTACACCGGCGAAAAGATCCGCATTCCGCTGGATCCGACGCTGACTCCGACCCAGAACGCCAAGAAATATTTTGACAGGTATACCAAACTCAAGAGGACCCACGAGGCTCTCACCGGGCTTACCGCCGAAGTGAAGGCCGAGATCGACCACCTGGAGAGCATACGCACTTCGCTCGATCTTGCCACCAATGAGGGCGACCTGGCACAGATCCGTCAGGAACTGGAGGACAGCGGACTCGTCCGCAGGCACACGGGCGCCGGCAAAAAGAGACCCGGCTTCGATAAGTCAGGCAGCAAAAAAGGGCGGGCCCGCACTCCGGTCAGCAGGCCTCTGCATTACGTCAGCAGTGACGGCTATGACATTTATGTCGGCAAGAACAACACCCAGAACGACCAGCTGACTTTCCATTTCGCCGAGCCGAATGACATCTGGATGCACGCCAACGATATGCCCGGTTCCCACGTCATCCTGCGCTCCGGCGGCAGGTCCATGGAGGAGATTCCCGACCGCGCCTTCGAAGAGGCAGCTTCTCTCGCCGCGTGGTATTCCGCCGGCCGTGAGCAGGGCAAGGTGGAGATCGACTATCTCCTTCGCCGGAACGTAAAAAAGCCCGGCGGGTCCAAGCCGGGATTTGTCGTCTACTACACCAATTATTCTATTCTGGCCAAGGCCGACATAAGCGGCCTGAGGGAAGTTTCTGACTGAGTAAAAAAAAGGAGCTTGTTGCGTTCGAGCAACCCCCTCGAGACAGAAGATTTTCTTTTTCGGGGGGGCTGTCCGCAGCTTCTTCCAGCCTGACAGCCCCCTATCATTCAAAGTACTTCGTTCATACTGCCTGTCCGATATCCTTCGAGATCCATCGAGACATATTCAAAGCCGTATTCCCGCAGTTTTCCTGTGATCTGAGTCTGGTTCTCCAACAGCTTCCCGAACTCCGAAGGCAGCACCTCGATCCTGGCCAGCAGCCCGTCATTTCCGTGGATCCTCACCCGGTACTGCTTAAAGCCCAGTTCCCGGAGAAGTTCCTCCGATCTCTCGACTCTGAGAAGCTTTTCGTCGCTGATCGTCTCCCCGTACACAAATCTCGTGGCAAGGCAGGCCATAGACGGCTTGTTCCAGGTCGAAAGCCCCAGCCTCTCCGAGATCTCCCTGATCTCTGACTTGGAGAGCTCAGCCTCCCGAAGAGGACTCAGCACGCCGAGCTCGGCGATCGCCTTAAGCCCGGGCCTGTAATCGGAGAGATCGTCCAGGTTGGACCCTTCCGCGACCTTCTCAAATCCGTTTTCCCGCGCGGCTCCGATCATCTTGCCGAACAGCTCTTTTTTGCATATATAGCACCGGTCTGCCGGGTTCTCCCGAAAGCCCGGAATGGACAGCTGGTCAACTTCCACGATCACGCGGCGGACGCCGTTGTCACTGCAGAACTTCTCCGCCTCGCGGTTTTCCCTCTCGGGAAAGGAATGCGAAACAGCAGTGACAGCGAGCACATTGCCGCTGCCCAGAGCATCAATAGCCGCTTTCAGAAGAAGCGTGGAATCCACCCCCGCCGAAAAAGCAACGGCAAGTTTTCCCTCACTCTTAAGGAAATTGCAGAGATCTCCGTATTTCTTATCAATGCTCTTTGTCATGTTCTTTACAGACTTTCTATAAATCTGTCAAACGCCTTCTGCCCCTGAGGCGTTCTCTTATAGACGCCCGCGTCCTCAAGCACGCGGCGGAACACGTCTCCGATCTCATCGCACAGGATCTGATCGATATTGCTCTCGTCGATCTTCCCGTACCTGCCCATGAACTCCTCAGCCCAGTCCGCGTGCTTTTCAAGCGTGGGATTAGCCCTGAAGTCGCTGCCCTCCAGAATGGCCTTCTTCAGGTCTGCCATCTCGCCGAGCAGCCTTGCGGGCAGGATCGCCATGCCCATGACCTCGATCAGGCCGATGTTCTCTTTTTTGATATGATGGAGCTCTGCGTGGGGATGATAAACGCCCAGCGGGTGCTCCTCAGTAGTAATGTTGTTGCGCAGAACCAGGTCCAGCTCGTAGCGGCCGTCGCGCTTCCTCGCGATCGGAGTGATCGTATTGTGAGGCGTGCCGTCTGTAAACGCGTAAATGAAAGCGTCCTCATCCGTATATCCGCGCCAGGCGTCCAGAATGTGATCGGCGAGAGCGATGATGCGGTCCGTGTCGGGTCCGCTGAGCCTGATGCAGGACATGGGCCAGTTCACGACTCCGCTGGCGACGTCTTCGAAGCCTTTCACCGTGAAGGTCCGCTCCACCGGCGCCTTGGCCATAGCAAAATCATAATGGCCGCCCTGGAAATGATCATGGCTCAGGATCGAGCCGCCGACGATAGGCAGATCCGCGTTGGATCCCAGGAAGTAGTGCGGGAACGCCTTAATAAAGTCGAACAGCTTGCAGAATGTATCGTGATTGATCGCCATGGGTATATGGCGCGAATTGAACACGATGCAGTGCTCGTTGTAGTACACATAAGGCGAATACTGGAATCCCCAGGGATTCCCCTGGATCGTGATCGGGATGATCCGGTGGTTCTCTCTGGCCGGATGATTTACTCTGCCAAAATATCCCTCATTCTCCACGCAGAGCTGGCACTTGGGATAACTGCTCTGTGCCGCGTTTCTCGCCGCCGCGATCGCCTTAGGGTCCTTCTCGGGCTTGGAGAGATTGATCGTGACGTCCAGTTCGCCGTACTGCGTCTGCGTCTTCCACCTTCTGTCCTTTTTGATCCTGTATCTGCGGATGTAGTCCGTGCTGCATGAAAAATCATAATACCAGTCGGTAGCTTTGAGCGGGTCCTCGCTGTAGATCCCGCGGAACTTAGCGATCACATCGCTGGGACGGGGCGTCACGATCCCCATGATCTTCGTGTCGAAGAGGTCCCTCATTACGACGCTGCTTCCGTCCAGCATATCTTTGCCCGCCGCATAATCGAGGATCTCCGCAAGAATCCCCTCCAAAAGGGATCCGTCTTCTATAGCGGCGCGGTCGAGTGATCCTGCGCCTTCGATGATCTCCTCCTTGCTCCCCGGATAATCATCGATGCCGAGCGCCCCCAGAAGGGAGTTGACCGTGTAGATCACATCTTCCTTTTCAATAAGACCTGTTGCAAGCGCGTACTGTGTAAGATCGCTTATTGCGGCAAAAACCTTTTCCATTTCTATACCCCCTTTAAAATACCGATTCTCAGTACCAGTTCTCCGGCTTTTCTCCTTCTACTGCTTCTTCTCTCGGCCCTTCGATCTCTTCCTTGTGCCTGATCACGAGCTCCTGCGTCTTGACGCTCATCCTGGTGCCGGGCTTGACACTGCTCGTAATGAACACGTTAGAGCCGATGACCGACCCCCTGCCGATCACCGTCTCACCGCCCAGAATAGACGCGCCTGCGTAAATCGTGACATCGTCCTCGATCGTGGGGTGTCTCTTGGACCCTCGCAGAGTCTGTCCGCCCCTGGTGGACAGAGCGCCGATCGTGACGCCCTGGTATATTTTGACATGTTCGCCTATGACAGACGTCTCACCTACAACGATGCCGGTACCGTGGTCCATGAAGAAGTATTTCCCGATGGTCGCACCCGGATGGATGTCGATACCGGTCCTGGAGTGCGCGTACTCCGTCATCATTCTGGGAATCAGCGGCACTCTGAGAAGAAACAGCTCGTGAGCAAGCCTGTTCACAGTGCTGGCCAGAAGCCCCGGGTAGCAGAGAACGATCTCTTCCTTATTGTAAGCCGCGGGATCTCCCTGGTAGAAAGCTTCCATGTCGGTGTCGACGAGCTCCCTGATGGCAGGGATCCGACTGATGAACGTGATCGCCAGCTCCTCCGCGATATCCTTGATCTCCGGCTCCGGCGTCTCCACGTACTCATCGCGGAAACGCAGCGCGATCGCGATCTGCTTGGCAAGGTTGTAGACGACGTCCTCGATCAAAATACTGATCCGGCTGTTGTCATTGTAGCTCCTGTAATTCTTCTCCCTGTAGTAGCCGGGAAAAAGGATGTTGAGCAGCTTATTGACTATATCCGTAACAGCGTCGCTGTCCGGCTGGCTGAATACATCCATCTTGTCTATGTCTCTGCCGTTCTTATAATCCTCCAGTATATTCTCGGTGATCTTCCGGATCCTCTCATTGATCATCTTCTCGTTCGCCATCGGCTGTCCACTCCTTTCGGGCACGGGCCGGATGACCTCATCCGATCCCTCGCATCGTAGCATCTTTCGGGTATATTATACATGGAAAAACCGCACCTGGGTATGGTCCGATATCAACATAGTGCGATTGCTCCAAAGATCAATCTAACGCTTCTCTCCAATCTGTGATAATATGATAACAGGAAATATCTTTCCGTATAAGGAGGAGCTATGAAAAATTGCAGATTGTACAGATTATGTCCCCTTTTGTGCAGGGCGCTGCTCGTGCCTGCCCTCATTTGCTCTTTTGCCGCGCCTGCCGTGATCCCTGCAGCTGCCACGGAAACCGGTGCAGCAGGTTCCACTGAACCTTCTTCAGGCACTTCCGAAGCGAATTCCGCGGCGGATGCATCTTCTGATACCGCAGCTGTAAACGTCCCCGAGCTCATTCTTTCCAAGTGCTATCTGCTCGAGTCAGACAATTATGAGAACATCGCGGACGGATACTATCAGGCGATCCTCCTCACTCAGGAGTCGGAGAAGAAGTATCCCGCTCTTAGCGGCGGTCTCACTGAGATCAATGCTAAGATCACCGCTTCCTGCAAAGATACTTTCAAGGAACTCGCCGAAAAATCCAAAGAATTCAACGCCGGAAATAAGTCAGAGGATAAACCGATCCCCGCGACTCTTGAATACAGCATTACTCCCATCCGCCAGGACGATAAAGCAGTGAGCTTCTTCACTTCCTGCTACAGCTTCCTTCCCGGCGCCGCACACGGAATAACGACCTTCGAAGGAATCACCCTGGACTCCGCCACCGGCAAAGAAGTCGCCCTCGAGGAAGTCATTAAGGACAAAACGTCCCTGGTAAGCGCAATAAATGAGAACCTCCGCTTCATGAGTACCGGCGAATCTGCCGGCGACCGCGAGGAGTCCATTTCCGTAGCCCTCGCTTCCGTCGACTACTTCCCCTCTTGGGTGCTCAGCGACAACGGCCTGATCTTCCGCTTTGATCCCGAATCCATCGGTGTATACGCCGAAGGCCCTATGGAAGCCGAGGTCACTTTCAAGAAATATCCCGACCTCTTCACGGACGCTTACGGGCCGCACACCGGCTCTTACACGCTGCCCGTCGACACCATCTATCCCGTCATGGCTGACCTGAACGGAGACGGTGTCACCGAAGAAATCAGCCTCAACGCGCGCCCCAATGAGAGCGAGAACATGAGCTCCTATACAGCGCTCAGAGTCGCGATCGGCGACAAAGAATGCCTGCGCGAGACCTATTTCTTCAACGCGAGAGGCGTCCTGCTCCACACAAGTGCCGGAAAGAATTACCTCTACGTGCAGACCATCACTGACAACGACTACAGAGTCTTCAGTGTATTTGATCTTAACGGAGAGAAACCTGTATTTGTCGGCGAGCTCAACGGCACTGGGCTCACAGCCCGCTACCGCAAAGAAGATAAGAATTCCGATGTCTGGTATCTGGACGAGCAGCTGATCTCCTCTCCTGATTCCTTTACACTCGATACACGCATGAACCTGATGAGCACCTATTCCGCAACAAGGCGCTACAAAGTCGGCGACGACGGCATGCCTGTCCCGCTGACCGAAGATTACGAGATCGACAGCGACCTCGTTCTCACGGCGCTCACAGACCTTCCCGCCGACATCGTAGATCCCAATACCGGGGCCGTCACCGGCAAGAGCGCAGTTATGCCCAAGGGCACAAAATGCCGCTTCTTCCGCACAAACGGCAAGGACACTGTATATCTGCTCACTACGGACGGATTAGTCTATCGCTTCAGCGTGACGGAAGTCTGGCCTCAGAAGGTCAACGGCCTGAGGGTCGATGAAGCCTTTGACGGCACAATGTATGCGGGGTAAATTGGCGGGCTCGCTGATCTGCCTGATTCTATGAATTAAAAGAAACCTGCCGGAGCATTTTCTGCTCCGGCAGGTCTTTTTATTTGAGATGTTAAATTCCTGATGAAATATGATCCTCCGCACTCCCCACAAGGTAATTGATGAACTGCTGCGCCGTCCTGCCCGACGCGCCGCCGCTTCGCAGCTCCCACTGATTGGCGAGGAGCGCCAGCTCCTTCTCTGAGAGCGTGATCTGCGGATAGCGCTTGGCCAGCTCGCTGACGATGTGCAGGTATTCCTGATGGGAAGGCTTGAAGTACCCGATCGAGACGCCGAAACGCGCCACCAGAGAAAGCTTCTCCTGCACTGTGTCGCTCCGGTGCATCTCATCATCCGACCTGTCGTTCCTGTCACCCCAGGTCTCCTTGATCAGGTGCCTTCTGTTTGACGTCGCATAGATCAGGACATTCTCCGGCTTAGTCTCAAGCCCGCCCTCTATGACTGCCTTGAGATATTTGTACTCGATCTCGAAATCTTCAAAAGACAGGTCATCCATATAGATGATGAACCTGTAATTGCGGTTCTTGACCTCAGAGATTATGCGCTGCAGGTCCTTGAACTGGTGCTTGTAGACCTCGATCATCCTCAGTCCCTGGCTGTAGTAGCGGTTCAGGATCGCCTTGATGCTTGTGGATTTTCCTGTTCCCGCATCTCCGTACAGAAGGACGTTGTTGGCCATTCTCCCCTGCACGAAAGCTTCTGTGTTGGCGATCAGCTTCTGCTTCTGCAGCTCGTAGCCGACAAGGTCCTCAAGCTGCACATCGCTGGTCGCTGTGATCGGGATCAGGAATTCCTTCTCCTTGTTCTCATCGTTCACGCGGAAAGCTTTGTTGAGGCCGAACTTGCCCACGCCGTATTCTTTGTAGAAACCGGTGATGATGTCGTACATCTTCTGTTCCGGAAACTGGGCGCCGTCGCTGTTTTCCCCCGAAACACCGCTTTCGACCGACTCGATCCTGCTGCTCAGCTCCTGCACCTTCTCGCTGACACTTCTGTTGAATACCCGCTCGGGCTTTCCGACCGCCGTATAGTTCTCAAGAATACTGAAGCAGTTTATGCCCAGTGCGCTCTCGATCGGCCCGAAATCGTAATTGAACAGATCCCGGAAGATCCTGAAATCATTGAGCGCGAACGCATTTACACTGCCCTGATTGGCGCCCACTTTCTCGGAGACCAGGGTGAACGGCGTCTCTGTGGTGGCGATCAGATAAGCCAGATAGTTGTGCCACAGGTTCTTGTTAAAGCCGTACTTGGTGGCAAGGTCCAGCAGGCGGTGGACCTGTTCATAGATCTCCCCGGTCAGGGCTTCCCTGTCATAGTCCCCTTCATCGAACCTGCGGCAGATCTCCGCCAGGCAGTGGAGAATGCTCTCTTCCCCGATTCCTCTGTAAATGATCAATTTGGACGTAAGACGATACATGATTCGCGCTCCTTAATTTTGTAAAGCCCGAAGAACGGGCCGCTTATGGATTTCGTTTCTTTTCCCGTAAATGTTAGCATTAAAACCGCTTTTCAGCAATCAGATTACATGTGAACTGTATTTTGGCAATTTCCTAAGATCGTACAGCGGGTCTCATCAACCAAAAATGCAGCGGCCATATATCAAAAAACTCTTTCCCATACTTCTGCGGTTGGGATATAATAGAGATTGGTTTTTTTTGACGCCCTGCCAAAGCATACACGGGCAATCATCAAGGCACCTTGCCAAAACAGCGACGGCGGCGCACTTGACCAGTCACGTTCAGTCTATTTATTCACTAAAGAGAGGTGATCATTTATGCAGATCGGATTTGATAACAGCAAATATCTCAAGACCCAGTCAGCGCACATAAGAGAGCGGATCTCCAAGTTTGGCGGCAAACTCTATCTGGAATTCGGCGGCAAGCTTTTCGACGATTACCACGCTTCCAGGGTCCTCCCCGGATTCGAACCCGATTCCAAGATCACCATGCTCTATGAGCTCAAGGATCAGGCTGAGATCGTTGTTGCGATCAATGCGGCCGATATCGAGAAGAATAAGGTCCGCGGAGATCTGGGCATCACTTACGATGAAGACCTCCTTCGTCTTGTAGACGCCTTCACGAAACAGGGGCTCTATGTCGGAAGCGTTGTCCTGACGCGCTTTGCCAATCAGCCTTCCGCAGTCGCTTATGAGAAAAAGCTTCAGTCACTGGGACTGAAAGTATACAGGCACTATCCCATTGCCGGCTATCCCGTAGATATTCCGCTCATCGTCAGCGAGGACGGATACGGAAGAAACGACTATATCGAGACCACCCGTCCCCTTGTCGTCGTAACGGCTCCGGGTCCCGGCAGCGGAAAAATGGCTACCTGCCTCTCCCAGCTTTATCACGAAAACCGCCGCGGCATCAAGGCCGGATACGCCAAGTTCGAGACTTTCCCCGTCTGGAACCTTGCGCTCAACCACCCGGTCAACCTCGCTTACGAGGCAGCGACGGCAGATCTCGATGATATCAACATGATCGATCCCTTCCACCTTGAAGCCTATGACGAGAAGTGCGTCAACTACAACAGGGATGTCGAGGTATTCCCTCTCCTCAACGCGATCTTCCAGAAGATCTACGGAGAGTCCCCTTACAAATCTCCTACCGACATGGGCGTCAACATGGTGGGCATGTGCATCTGTGACGACGAAGTCTGCAAAAAGGCAGCCCGTCAGGAGATCATCCGCCGCTACTATGACGCGATGTGTGAGTTCCGCAAGGGGAACGCAGGCGAGGAACCGGTCCGCAAGATTGAACTTCTGATGAATAAAGCTTCCATAAATGTCTCGGAGCGGCCCGTCGTCATGGCGGCCAATCTCAACGCGGAAAAGACCGGAGCTCCGGCGGCTGCCATGGAGATGGCGGACGGCACTATTTTGACAGGACGGACATCGGAGCTGCTCGGAGCATCCTCCGCACTCCTGCTCAACGCCCTCAAGAGGCTTGCAGGCGTTGAAGACAGCGTCAAACTGATCAGTCCCCAGATCATAGCGCCGATCATGGAGATGAAGATCGACCACCTCGGAAGCGACAACACTTCCCTGCTGCACCTGAACGAGCTCCTGATCGCGCTCGCTATTGCGGGAATCACAGATCCCAACGCCAAGGCGGCCATCGACCAGCTTGAGAACCTTAAGGGCCTCGAAGTCCACTCTTCCGTGATCCTGTCACAGATCGACTCGGGCGTCTTCAAGAAACTCGGCGTCAATTTGACCTGCGAGCCTCATTACGAGAGCAACAAACTCTACCATAAATAATCTTTTATTGCCTCTTTCCGGCAGATGTGGAAAGAGGCATTTTTTTATGTTACGATAAGGATAATATCTGAGGATATGCGTTCTGGCGGGCATTCAGGAGTCCTGCACAGATGCAATAGTAAATATTAAGGGGACAGGAGGTAATTCTTTTATGAAACCGTATGCATTTGGTGTCGATATCGGCGGAACCACCGTCAAGATCGGATTTTTCTCATCGAACGGGAAATTTGTTGAGCATTGGGAGATTCCCACCCGCAAAGAAGACAACGGAGCTATGATCCTTCCGGATATCGCGAGCGCGATCGCTAAGAAGATCGACGAGTACAATATCACTATTGATGATATTGAAGGCGTTGGCGTAGGCGTTCCCGGACCTGTCCTCGGAGACGGTGTCGTCAGTATGTGCGTCAACCTGGGCTGGGGCAGAGTGGACGTCCGCGAGGAGCTCACCTCTCTTCTGGGCGGCGTTCCTGTAGAAGTCGGAAATGACGCCAACGTCGCGGCTCTGGGCGAGCAGTGGAACGGCGGCGGCAAGGGACATGACAACGTCGTCATGGTCACCCTCGGAACTGGCGTCGGCGGCGGCATCATCCTCGGCGGCAAGATCGTCGCAGGCTCCAACGGCGCTGCCGGTGAGATCGGCCACATGAAGGTCAGAGACAATGAGACCGAGACGTGCGGCTGCGGCAAGAAGGGCTGCCTTGAGCAGTATGCTTCCGCTACAGGTGTTGTCCGCCTGGCCAAACGCGCACTCGCAGCGGCTCCCGCTGATGAAACACCTCTGCGCAAGCTTGAGGATGTCTCTGCTAAGGACGTCTTCGATTATGCCAAGAGCGGCGACGAATTCTCACTTGCTATCGTAGATGAAGTCGGCAAGATGCTGGGAGAAGCCATCGCCCACATTAACTGCGTCGTTGACCCCGAAGTCGTCGTCATCGGCGGCGGTGTCTCCAAGGCCGGCCAGATCCTTCTTGACGCTGTGGAAAAATATTATAAGCCCGCTGCTTTCCATGCAGCCCGCGAAGTGGACTTCAAGCTTGCAGTCCTCGGAAATGACGCAGGCATGTACGGTGCTGTAAGGATGATCCTGGCTAAGTGATCCTGACTCGCACTCGGTCCTGAGCCAATACATAGCGCGATACAAAGAGCTGTTCTTCGGAGCAGCTCTTTTTTTTGCAACAAATTTAAATAAGTTAGCCAAAACTAATTGACTGGTTTTCCATCAAAATCTATAATTTTTAACAGATGGGATGAGCATTTCCCAGTAGATCACTTACCCGCAGATGTGCGCGGAAAGAAAACACGATTTCGGGCAATCTTTCCACAGATATGCCCGGAAAGAAGCTGCACAGCAAGGCAAGACCCTGCTGCCAATTCGAAAGGAGAACACATGAGAGACTATTTACAGATCGAGAAAGTGTACGGAAGACAGATCATCGATTCCAGGGGCAATCCCACAGTTGAAGCCGAAGTCACTCTGGCTGACGGCACTGTAGGAAGAGGTGCTGCCCCCAGCGGCGCTTCCACCGGTGAGTTCGAAGCTCTCGAGCTCAGAGACGGCGACAAGTCCCAGTACGGCGGCAAGGGCGTCACAAAGGCCGTTGCCAACATCAACGAGATCATTGCTCCTATCCTGGTCGGAATGGATGCTTCCAATACCTACGCTGTTGACGCAGCTATGATCGCTGCAGACGGCACACCTGACAAGTCCAAACTCGGTGCGAATGCTATCCTTGCAGTTTCCATCGCCGCAGCAAGAGCAGCTTCCATCTCCCTGGACATTCCGCTTTACCGTTTCCTCGGCGGCGTACAGGCTACAAAGCTCCCTGTTCCCATGATGAACATCCTCAACGGCGGCGCACACGCGGACAGCTCTGTTGACACACAGGAATTCATGATCATGCCCGTCGGTGCTCCCACCTTCAAGGAAGGCCTGCGCTGGTGCACAGAAGTATTCCACGCGCTGCAGAAAATCCTCAAAGCCAACAAGGACGTCACAGCCGTCGGTGACGAGGGCGGTTTCGCTCCCATGAAGCCCGAAGGCGACGAAGGCGCTATCGAGCTGATCCTCGAGGCAATCAAAGCCGCAGGCTATGAGCCCGGCAAAGACTTCGTCCTGGCTATGGATGCCGCCGCTTCCGAGTGGAAGAGCCCTAAGGGAACCGGCTTCTATCACCAGAAGAAATCCGGAAAGGACTTCACGACCGATGAGCTGATCGACCACTGGGCAGCGCTCGTCGACAAATATCCCATCTACTCCATCGAAGACGGCCTGGATGAAGAAGACTGGGAAGGCTGGAAGAAGATGACCGAGAAACTCGGCGACAAGGTCCAGCTGGTAGGTGATGACCTGTTCGTCACCAACACCAAGAGACTGTCCAAGGGCATCGCTAACGGCGCCGCGAACTCCATCCTGATCAAGTTCAACCAGATCGGTTCCGTATCCGAGACCCTTGAGGCCATCAAGATGGCTCACAAGGCCGGCTACACAGCGATCTCCTCCCACAGATCCGGTGAGACAGGCGACACCACGATCGCTGACCTCGCAGTTGCCCTGAACACCTGCCAGATCAAGACAGGCGCTCCTTCCAGATCCGAGCGCGTTGAGAAGTACAACCAGCTGCTCAGAATCGAAGAAGAGCTCGGCGCCGCTGCGACCTATCCCGGAAAGGCTGCGTTTAATTTTAAGAACGCGTAAGCACTAATTTCATCACTGTCAAACCAATGGGGAAGCCTTCACTTCTGTTGGAACATAAAGGAAGTTTTAAGAGAGATGGCCTCCATTCGCACGCAATCAAATGCCGTGCGATGGAGGCCATTTCCTCAGATTTCCATTCTATGATCCAACAATATACTTCTCCAAAAACTTCTGCACCTCCCCGAAAAACCTCACCGGATCCTTCTCCGTAGACTGCGTGTGCCCCGATCCGTCCATGATCATGATCTCCTTCTCACAGGAAGCCGCGTTATACAGCTCCAGGCACATTCCCACCGGGATCATCCGGTCCTCTTTCCCGTGAATGAAGAATGTCGGCACTCTGCTGTGAGACACTGCTTTAAGAGGAGAAGTCTCCTTGAGATCATACCCGGCCCGGATCTTGATCATCAACTCCGCGGAGTCCACCACCGGAAAAGCAGGCAGATAGAACCAGCTTCCTATTTTCTCTCTGAACATGGAATAGGCGTCTGTATAGGCGCTGTCCGATATGACAGCTTTGATATTGTCGGGCACATCTCCTCCCGAATAGATCAGCGCCGTAGAAGCCCCCATTGACAGACCGTGCAGGACGATCTCCGCTTCAGAGTCCCTTTGCAGGATCAGATCGATCCACCCCGCCAGGTCTTTGCTGTCAGTAGCACCAAGGCCGATATAATCTCCCTCGCTCTCACCCTGGCATCTGAAATCCGGGGCGAGCACATTAAAACCGTGCTGTGCGTACCAATAAGCATAACCGTACATCATCTCCCGGCTGCCGGTATATCCGTGAAGGAGTACGACCCACCGATGTGAATCGGGACTCTCCTCCATAACGCCCCTGAGCCTGTACCCGTCCTCCGAAAGGATCTCCACCTCTTCGACACTCTCCCGATTTCCCCACACTTTCCCGATCGAATACAGGGCACTCGAGTTCTTAACCAGATCCGATTCCTGCACCTGCTCTGCGTAGCTCTGTCTGGCGATCCTTTCAAAAGCATCCAGCCGCTCCATGAACGAGGGCACCAGCACTGCACTGACCAAAAAATTTACAGCCGCCCAGTAGATCACAAACAGGATCAGGACGATCAATATTAAGTTTCTCCTGAATCTTTTTGTCATCTCTGCACGTCCTTTTGTTACAGACTGGCCGCCTGAAGAGGCGGGAGGCTTTCCCCCTAAGTTAGAATTATACAGGAAAAGAGACTGCCATTCCCGGCAGTCTCTTCAAATTTCACATTATTTTGACTATTGGATCGCTGCGACCTCTCCGCTTGCGGCCGCCTTGACTATTGGATCGAGATGATCTCTCCGTTTCCGACTGTAGCCCTGATATCGGACCCGGTCTTGATCTGCTTCCACAAGTCGTAGTTGACTCTGTACCTCTTGTCCCCGGAGAGGATCCAGTACTGTTCGCTCCTGCCGCTCTCCCGCTCATTATCAGGGAGGTTAAGCTCCGCGTAATATGGCTCATTGTCTGCCCCGGATGTGACTTCGTCCCGGTCATACAGCCATTTCATGATGCTGTAGTAGTATTTCTTGGCGAATACCGGAATGTCCACATAGACAGGTTCCTGATACGTCTCCGTGTGATACTCCGTCCTGTACCGCGGAACCTGGTGCTCGATCTCCTCGTAATACCCGTTTCCGAGGTCCCTGTACTCGATCTCTGTGTCGTAGCCGTCAAGTACCTGCTCCGACACCTCCCTCGTCCTCGTCTCATAGTGGTCGAGAACGTGATTGTAAGTGTAGACCTCGTCTCGGCTCGTGACATCCCAAGCGCCGTCCGGGAGATTCCAGCTGCTTTCCCGCACCTCCTGATACCGCTCGATCGATACCTTTCTCTCCCAGGTCTTGGAGTCGACGTGCATCTTCCTGGTCTTGGGCATGAACGCGAAGACCATCAGTCCGAATATCGCGAGAAGGATCAATATAAGCGGGAGCCTGCTGCTCCCGGATGCCCGTGCCGCGAGGTCCGTTCCTTCCGCCTTTCGCCTGTCCTCTTCCCGCTTCTCCTCGCGCTCTCTGTCTTTCTCTTTGCTCTCGAAGTAGTTTGTATCGCTCTCTTCTCTCGCCGATCCGCAGGCAGAACAGAATTTGTTGTCGTCAGGGTTAAGCGTCTGGCAGTACGGACAGACCCAGTCCGGGTTCTTGTTGATCTTGTCCGGATCCTCTACATAGTTCTTGGGTCCGGCCATATAAAAGGTAACATCTTTGCCGCGTGGTTTGCCGCAGTTCGGACAGATCTTGATCTCTCCGGAGATCCTGTCAGCACCGCAGTAGTCGCAATCCCAGCAGCCGACTACAATTTTTCCCATATGTTTCCCCAAAACTGTCACTCAAGACCCGCCCGCGGATAGCCGCGCCGCGTGTCAATGTCACTGCTACGTTTTCATTTTATCATTATTCCCTCAAAGGCGCTATAGTGCTCGTTAACTACAGTATATTTCTTCCGGGGCTTGACTAACCCGTTATAATCTGCTAACGTGCTTCTTGCAGCAATTTTATACTTCTACGTTGAAATTCTTAGGAGAAAGATTTGCGCCTGCATCCGCGTCATAATAGCGGCGGCGGGCCAATTTGCCGAAGGAGCAGCACTCTCAGGTGCCCGCAAAGGCGGGCGGCGACTAAGAATGGATGTAGCTCTGGAGAATCTCGTGATCGAGTACCGAAGGTGCAAGGCTTCGCCGCCGCTGCGGCGCAGGCCGAATCTCTCAGGTCAAAGGACAGGGTACATGGCCGGCTAACAGCCGCGTCTTTTACTTGTGCAAAACGAGACCGTCGGAGCAATTCCGGCGGTCTTTTCTGTCCGACTCGTAGAAAACAGCTGAACTCAAACTAACTCAAGCAACGGAGGAAAAACGGTAATGTTATTGCAGCTGGTACAGACTATTAACGCCTATCTGTCAGATTATGTGCTGGTCTTTCTGTTGATCCTGGTCGGTCTCTGGTACACGATCAGGACCGGATTTGTCCAGATACGCTTCTTCGGAGAAGGGATGAAAAGTGTATTCGGAAATATCTCGCTCAACGGCAAAAAGCATGAGAGCGGAATGAGCTCCTTCCAGGCGCTCGCCACCGCGATCGCGGCCCAGGTCGGAACCGGCAATATCGTCGGGGCTTCAGGCGCTATTTTGACAGGCGGGCCGGGTGCAATCTTCTGGATGTGGGTCATCGCATTCTTCGGTATGGCTACTATCTATGCGGAAGCTGTTCTCGCACAGAAGACGAGGATCAGACACGAAGACGGCAGCATTCAGGGCGGCCCCGTTTACTATATCACCACTGCGTTCAAGGGATCTTTCGGCAGATTCCTGGCCGGATTCTTCGCCGTTGCGATCATCCTGGCTCTGGGATTCTTCGGCTGCATGGTGCAGTCCAACTCCATCGGTTCCACTTTCCAGACGGCTTTCGGCGTTCCGTCCTGGATCATCGGCATCATTCTGGTCGTGATCTGCGCAGTCATTTTCATCGGCGGTATGAACCGACTGGCTTCCGTCACTGAGAAGATCGTCCCGATCATGGCGGTCATCTTCATTGTCGGCGGTATCGTAGTTCTCGCCGCGCGTATCACTTACATTCCCGCGACCTTCGCCATGATCTTTAAGTATGCCTTCACGCCCCAGGCTATCATCGGCGGCAGCTTTGGCATGGCTCTGAAGACAGCCATCTCCCAGGGCGCTAAGCGCGGCCTCTTCTCCAATGAAGCAGGTATGGGTTCCACTCCGCACGCGCACGCGCAGGCCAACGTTGCAACTCCTCACGAGCAGGGCGTCGTCGCTATGGTCGGCGTCTTCATCGATACCTTCATCGTTCTGACACTGAACGCGCTGGTCATCATTTCAACTCTCTACACGGCTGACGGCGTACTCGCAAACGGTTATTCAGAGAGCAGCGTCAACGCGGCGGGCGAGGCGATCGTAAAGTCCAACCTGGCGCAGACCGCCTTCAGCACGGTATTCGGTCAGGGCTTCGGAAGCGCCTTCGTCGCAGTCTGCCTGTTCTTCTTCGCCTTCTCGACTGTCCTTAGCTGGAACATGTTCGGCAAGATCAACGTCATCTACCTCTTCGGGCAGAAGGCAGTCCGCGTCTATGAAGTTATCGCGCTGGTATTCATTTTCCTCGGTACGCTCGCCTCCAATGACCTCGTCTGGGAGCTCTCCGACATGTTCAACCAGCTGATGGTCATTCCCAATGCCATCGCGCTCCTGGCTCTCACCGGCATGGTCATCACAAGTATAAAGACAAAATAATGCTTCGAATTACAAAAGAGGTCGCCACAAGTTGTGACGGCCTTTTTGATTTGTCAAATCCGACGACCTCGTCTTAATTCACATGCTAAATTTCATCAAATTTTAGAGAATTTTCATTTTTTGCCTGTAATCTATGGAAAATTCGAAAATTCTCTGTTATCATACGTCCGTAAATTATTAACGTGGGATTGATATCCCAAATAGAAAGGGGAAAACTCTATGGAACAGTTTTTCAAACTGAAGGAGCACGGCACTGATGTCAAAACAGAGCTGGCAGCAGGTCTTACTACCTTCATGA
>JBGUJH010000171.1:0-46674 GCA_045113775.1 Lachnospiraceae bacterium
ATATGATGCACACGCGTGCGGAAAGGTAGATGTTGCCTTACAGGCAACCCGCACGCGGCGCAGCGGCTCGCTCTGCGAGCCTTGAATGGAAAAAATTTTAAAAAGGGTGACTGAATGAATGACAGCTCTGCCTGTCACAAATCATAGGATGTGGTAATTATTATGACAAAAAAGACTGTTCTCGGTATGCCGGGTAAAACATTTTATGTAATCTGTTCCGTTTTGGCCATTGGAATCATCATCGGCAGCTTTCGCGATTACCAGATTTCCATGGCGCTTTCCAACAAGACCTCCATCGGCGATTTTCATCAGCACTACGGCAATATCATCTCACATTTGCTTTATCCTGTCGCAGGCATGTGTCTGTTCAAGGGGCTGAGAAAAAAGGGAAGCAGATTTAACACTCTGTCGCGGGGTGTGCTGGGCTTCTCGCTGTTTTGGACGTTTTACAGCTTCCTTGATACAAGCGGCAAGCACCTTCGCGCGGTTTACGGTTATGCCCCGGGTCAGCCCGGTTCCCTTTTTCCCCTGGTGCTCAGCTGCCTGACTTGGATTGCTCTGGCATGTCTGACGGCCTATCTGGCTTATCTGATCATCGACGATGAGAACGCGGACATGCTGCTCGCCGTCGGTTCCGTGATCCTGCTCTCCGGCATTTTCAGCGAATTTATCAACAGCTGGCTCAAAATCGTCGGCTGCCGTCCGAGATACAAATATCTGCTCACCCTTAGCGATCCCGCAAGCGAGTACCGGAACTGGTGGGAAATGATCCCTTATCTCAAGGATGAGAGCTCCTTCCGGTCCTGGCCCAGCGGTCACATGACCAAGGCCACGATCATGCTGGCCCTTCCCATGCTGGCAGACGTAGTCAAATGCAAAAAGGCGTATCTCAGAAATCTGCTCTTTGCGTTTGCAATCTTCTGGATCGCCGTAATGGGCTATAACAGGATTCACATGAACGCCCATTTTCTGACGGATGTATGCTGGGGCGTCCTCATCACCTATTGCCTCTACGCTCTCACCTATACGCTCGTCTTCTCCATATTTGAAAAAGACCGTCAGGGGTTATAAGCCCCGATTTCGGTTTCCCGCTCTTCCCTGAAAGCCCTTCAAATCCAAATTGAAGCTTTCCAGGGAAGAGCCGACGACCATGAATCTGCGCTCTGACGATACGTGCGGATGCCGGCACGCCGTTAAATATCCGTTCCGGCAGGAGTCCCCACTTCTATTAAATTACCATCAGGATCATAAAAGCGTACGACCTTCTGTCCCCAGCTGTGTGTCATAAGTTTGTTGACGTATTTCACTTCCGGTTAATAGCTCTCAAGCTTTTCCACAAAACCTTCTATGTCACATTCCTCAAAATAGACTCTCATGAATAATTTCGGCAATTTCATTACCAACGAGTTCCTTCAGCTTTTTATGATGATCCCCGTGTTTCTGGGCGCCCTCTATGCTGCCGTGAGGATAACCTGCGCAGGCAAGAGCATTCGCAGCCTGCCCCGCTCCCGTCCGCGGCTTATCGCGTGCATTGTGCTCTCCGTGCTTGGCACGGTCTGCCTGGGGTATATGTTCCTCAGCCATCTGGAGCTCCAGATTAAAAATGCTCCCGTCAATCGCGTCCTGGTCTGGATCTCGGGCTGTTATGTCGCGTTTTTTATATATTTCCTGCAGCTGCTGATCGTAACGGATCTTTTTCGTTTCCTGCTTCGCAATTCAGGGCAGAAAGAGATGCTGGCCAGTCTCTTTATGGCGCTTTCCATCGGAATCGCCGTTTTTCTGACTATCTATGGTGTGATCCATGCTCGCACTGTCCGGACTGTACATTATGACCTCTCATCAGAGGGGAGACTGTCCGCGCCGCTGCGCGTAGTGGAAGTGAGCGATCTCCATATGGGATCGGTCATCGACACCGCCCACGTGCAGCGTGTTGTGGACGCTGTAAATGCTGCTGAGCCGGATCTCTTGGTCTTCCTGGGCGACCAGTTCAACCGCACCAGCGCAGTGGATGTCGTCGACGCAGAGGCGATCTTTAAAATCCTGTCCAACATTAATGCACCTCTCGGTGCCTATGCAGTGCTCGGCAATCATGATCCGGACCTGAATACAGAAATCTATCAACAGTATCTCTCGGAGAGCGGGATCATCGCGCTGGATAACGGAGTTCTGGAAATTATTCCCGGAAGTGCAGGGAAGCAGGCGGTGATCCGCACCCTGGTCAGCGCTTCATCAGATGGTTCGGGGTCTGTCGTTTTCCCGGAAGCACCGGCCGACGGCGCCCTCCTTCTGGCCGGGCGCACCAAACTTCAAGGGGATGAAGAACGCGTGCCGCTTGCGGAACTCCTGAACCGGGCAGACATCGTGACCGGATCCGGCGGCAACAGCGAAGTTTCCAGCGATGGTTCTTCCTCCTATCTGCCGGGTTCTTCCTCCTCCGACCTCGCTCGACCGGATTATTATCTCATGGTGTTGGACCACGACCCAAACGGAATTACGGAAGCCGCGGCATGTGACGCGGATCTGGTACTAGCCGGCCATACGCACCGTGGACAGTTTTTCCCCCTTTCGCTCCTGACACAGTCCTCGTATGAGAAAGGATACTTCTACGGACTGGCTCAAACTGCAAATGAACTCACCGGTCACATCACGACCAGCATTGTCTCCTCCGGCGCGGGCTATTTCCAGACCCCGATCCGCATCGGAACAAACAGCGAGATCGTGTGCGTTGAACTCAGGTAACGCCGCCAAAAAAAGGTGCCGGGTACTCTCCTTATTGTCTTAAGAGTACCCGGCACTATTTTTGATTCCTCTGTTTTTTCTACATCAGAAGTAAGACAATAAAGTACACTTGTTCGTCGCTGAGTTAAATGATGCACACGCGTGCGGAAAGGAAGATGTTGCCTTCCAGGCAACCCGCACGCGGCGCAACGGCTCGCTCTGCGAGACTTGAATAATGCAGTCTTGAAATCTCACCAATTACCTTCGGCATCGTGGAATGCCTTTATCATTTCCTCTTTAGTATCAAAGTCACGGCCGGAAATCAGGAATCTCTTTACTCTTTTATAATAGATATCCAAATCCATTGGGATGAAAAAGTAAAGTTGTCCGCCTTCCCTATCCATCCGCTTAAAGGCGAAATAATCAGAATCACATGTGATTTTTAAAGCCGTCATGACTCGTTCATGTGTAGGATCCCACCAAGAAACAATATAATTGTTATTAGATTTTCGAACAATCACATCAATACCTACGAGGACAGTGTCATCTTGTGGCGAAAAAACATAATATACTGGTTCAGGCAAAACTCTATATGTTCTGGCTGAATTATCGCTTTTTTTATCGTTCGGTGTATTAGAAATTAATCCCATTGTAAATCCTCCAATACTATTCCACTCTGACATAATCAGAATTGTTTCCGCTGTAATAATGTCAAGCAATTGAGATAGTGAACTTTAGTCACAACCCGGCTCGAGTCAATGTTACTACGGTCTCGACATGCACCGTATGCCCAAACTGATCCACCGGCCGCACCTTCTGCAGCCTGTACCCCCCGTCTGCCAAAATCCTGAGATCCCGGGCAAGTGTCGCCGGGTCGCAGCTCACATACACCACTCTCTCCGGGCGGATCTCCAGGATCGTCTCCAGGCACTTCACATCACACCCTTTTCGGGGCGGGTCCACGCAGATCACATCGATATCCGGATCTTCTCCGGCGGCCTTCCGCTCCTGCACATAGGCCGGCAATACTTCTTCTGCTTTTCCTACAAAGAACTCTGCATTCTCAATTCCGTTGCGTGCCGCATTCTGCTTCGCGTTCTCGATCGCCTCGGGAATGATCTCGACGCCGCATACCTTTTTTGCCCTGCGCGCCATGAAAAGAGAGATAGTGCCTACTCCGCAATACAGGTCCCACACGGTCTCTTTTCCGGTCAGATGCGCATAGTTCATAGCAAGGCTGTAGAGCTTCTGCGTCTGCTCGGGATTGACCTGATAGAAAGAAAGCGGGGAGATTCGGAATGTGACCGCTTCCGCTGCGGGAATGAAATCGCCGTCCTCAGAGATATCATACGCGTGCAGCGTATCTTCAATCTCGTCATTTCCCCACAAAGTGCGCAGCTGCCGACCTAAGATCACATTTGTCCGCTCTGTATTTGTGTTTAATACGATCGACGTCATACCCGGCAAGCCGGACAGGTGGTCCACCAGATCAGCCTTATAGGGCAGACTCTCTCCGTTTACTACAAGGCAGACCATGATCTGCCCGCTGAATTTCCCGTTTCTGATCAAAATATGCCTGACCAGCCCTTTTCCTGACTCTTCATCATAGGGCGGGACCTTGTGGATCTCCATATAAGTCAGCACTCGATTAATGATCTCGCTGTTGATTTCCTCGCCCAACATGCAATCGGTCATGGGAATGATGGAATGTGTGCGGCCGGCATAAAAGCCTGCCACAATTCTCCCAGCCCTGCTGTATCCCACAGGCACCTGAGCCTTATTGCGGTAGCGCCAGGGTCCGTTCGGATTGTCCTGCATTCCTACGATCGGCTTCATCACTGCGTCGATCTCTTCTTCGGAGAAGCCTCCGATCCGGATCAGGTCCGCGCGCACCTTGTTCTGCTTATAGACGAGCTCCTGCTCATAGGACATGGCCTGCAGCTGGCAGCCGCCGCACTGCCTTGCGACAGGGCAAAGAGGCTCCACCCTGTGGGGTGAAGCCTGTAAGATCTGTTCCAGATGCGCGTACGCATAGGATTTATTCGCTTTCATGATGCTCGCGCGGACATAGTCCCCGATCACGGCGTCCTTAATAAAGACAGTATACCCGTCCTCCAGCTTGCCTATGCCCTCGCCTCTCATTCCGATATCGATGATGCGGACCTTGATCTCCTGGCTCTTGCGATATTCCGTAGTCTTATTCTTTTTTCCTGCCATATGATGGCCCTCTTTGCTTTCAGATTTCCGTTCTCCTGATGTTGGACTCAAGAAGTCCCTGATATCCGATCCAGCCCGCGTCCGGCTGGCCTGCCTGCAGCGCTTCCTTGAAGATCTCCAGCTTGGCGTCTGTGTTGTCGGCAAAATTCAGCGCCAGCGCCTCCGCGATGGCAGGTTTCTTGGGAGAGCCGTACTCGAGCTCGCCGTGATGTGCCAAAATACAGTGCCGCACCTCGTTTGCCAGAAGCTCCGGGAAGTCCGGGATATCCTTGATCTTCTCGTCGATCATCTGCACGCCGATGATGATGTGGCCGATGAACTGGCCCGCTTCCGTGTAATCGTTGCGGGGGAACCGGGAGAGCTCCCTGGTCTTGCCGATGTCGTGAAGAAGGGCGACTGTGATCAGCAGGTCCCTCTTGAGGTAAGGGTAATTTCTGCAGAAGAAATGGCACAGATTCGTCACGCCCAGCGTGTGCTCCGCGAGGCCTCCTACAAAACTGTGGTGTACGCTCTTTGCCGCGGATGACATGCGGAAGTCCTCGATGAACTGCTCGTCCTCCACGAAAAATGCCTTGAGAAGAGCCTTGAGATGCTCATTCCCCACGCTTTCGATGTATTTGCCGATCGCGCCCATCATGTCATCTATATTTTTATCAGACACAGGTACGTAGTCCGCGGGATCATACTCGCCTTCGCGGCACTTTCGCGCCCTCTTAATATTGAGCTGGAGATGTCCCTGGAAAGAGACCACATCGCCGGTGATATCCACGTAGTCGAGCTCCTCGAACTCGCCGATCCCCATGCTGTTGGGGTCCCAGATCTTGGCATCGATCGTGCCGGTCTTGTCCTGCAGAGTGAGACTTTCGTAATTCTTGCCGTTCTTGGTGACAAGGGCCATCCGCTTCTTGCAAAGATAGATGTCCTTGACGCTGCTTCCCTCTCTCAGTTCCTGAATATATCGCATTCTCTGTAATTCCTCGTTTCTAATACTTATTTGTTCGCGGTCCTGGATTACTGCCGGTCCTGGTCATGAAGTATACCACATCAGTCAAGTATAACTGTCAGTTCCATCTCCGTATAGCCCTCTCCGCTGGGACGCATCAGCGTGATCCCGATCTCCGTGCCGGCTTCCTCTTCCAGAAGGATCCTTGAAAGCGTAGTACTGTAGTGGACGTCTTCGCCGTTCATGGAAATGATGATGTCACCCTTTTGAAGGCCGGCGTTCATCGCGGGGGAACCCTCTGCCACCTCGGTCAGGTAAACGCCTTCGGGCATATCCATCCGCTGGCGGACATCTTCCGGCACATCTGTACATTGTACACCAAGATACGATTTTTTGCCCCCCGCAGATAATTTTTCTATCAATTGTTTGGTCTCTGTGATCCCGATCGCGCACAGAACGCCCGGCAGGTCGCTCCTCCCATGCCTTGTATCGATGATCCCAACGACACGGCCGTCCGGGTTGATCAGCACGCCGGAAGCCTGCTTGCTTCCGATAATATCTGTCGTGATCTGCATGAATCCGGAATCCGGGACACCCAGATTGGTAGACGCAGAAGTGGCGGTGCCGTATGAAATGCTGCCGCTGGTACCGATCGGTCTTCCCACCGCGATCACTGTCTGTCCGACCAGTGTTGACTCCGCGGAGGATCCCAGTTCCGCGACCCGGATAAGGTCTCTGACGGAGGAATCCATACTGTCAATATTCGCACTGAGAACAGCCAGCCCGGAGACTCTGTCCTGTGCGTGGACGGAAGCTTCCACAGATGTTCCGTCAAAAAAAGTGATCAGTATCGTATGTGAGCTGTCCATTTCAGGTGAATAGACCAGTACCTGCACTTCCGAACCCGTTTTTGCGATAATTATCCCGGAGACTGTACCTCTGGTCTCGTAAGGATCGTTGAACCAATCCGTGTCCGAACTGATCTCGGAGACATCCACGAGATAGTATCGCGCATCCGTCGCCGCCTGGCGAAGGGCGCTCATGATCCTTTGGGCAGCTTCTTTCCCCTGCGATCTGTCCTGCAGGATCCTCTCAACCTCTTCCCGAATCCTCTCCTGTTCCTCTGTCGCCGCTTTCTCCTCTTCGTTGACGATCATCTCTTCCGGAGTAAGTTCTTCTGTCTCTGTCTCCTCCGGGTAACTTACACCCGTCACGGCTTCCTCCGGGTAGAGCACGCGGTTGAAGATCGGCTCCAGAAGCAGGAAAAACAGGCATGCTACCGCGCCAAAGACTGCTGCCATAATGGCGGTCATCATCATGCGGCGCATCATTTTCTTTCTGTTCAGAGGGCGCTTTTTGATCTCCTCCTGAACAAACTCAATATTGGGATCCTGCCCCTCAGTATCAGACAAACTGTCTGTCTGTGTACTTTGTCTGCGCTTTTTTATATCTCTTTCGTTATCTTTCTGATCGGGATATTCACTGCCCATGGGACTCTCCTTCTATGTTTTCATTTGTATTAGTATACCCTCGAAGTGATTTTTGTAGAAGTAATTCTTATCAACAATCTAATTGAAAAGGATTTCGGGGAATGTGCTATACTATCCCCATGGATAATACCCTTCAATACACGAACCAGGAGAACTGATGTCCCATGAATGAAAGAGTATTACGTATCGTTGAATTTAACAAAATAATCGAACAACTGACGGAAAACGCCAATTCCGCTCCCGCCAAGGCTCTCTGCAGAGATCTCAAGCCTATGGACAATCTTCCGGACATACGCCTCGCGCAGGAGGAGACGGACGCGGCTCTCCAGCTCCTGATCCGAAAAGGAAATGTGAATTTCGGTTCCAACAGAGACTTCGGCTATACATTTGGCGCTCTCTCGATAGGCAGCACGCTGACGGCAGCAGAACTGCTTCACCTCGCTTCCTTTTTGGACAATGTAGGGCGCGTGCAGGAATATGGGACGACCGAATCAGGAGGAAGGGGAGTTTCCGCCCTCGGGAGCAACGAGCAGATAAAGCCCGAGGACAATATTTTGTTCGACCTCTTTGACTGCCTTTATCCCCTGAAGAGCCTCTCCAGGGAGATCAACCGATGCATTCTCTCCGAAGAAGATATCGCCGATGAAGCGAGTCCCGGTCTTCGAAGGGTCCGCAGGGAGATCAGCCAGGCGAGCGGAAGGATCCATCAGCAGCTCAATAAAATGGTGAATGTGACGCTGGCCCCCTATCTGCAGGACAGTGTCATTACCATGCGCGGAAACCGCTACTGCATTCCCATCAAATCCGAGTATAAGAACCAGGTACAGGGAATCGTGCACGACCAGAGCGCGAGCGGTTCCACCCTGTTCATAGAACCCGCTGCCATTGTCAATCTCAATAACCAGATCCGCGAGCTGACGCTGCAGGAGAAAGAAGAGATCGAGAAAGTCCTGGCTTCCCTGTCCGCGGAAGCAGCTGACAATCTCATGGCCCTCAAGGATAATTCGACTAACATGACTAAGCTCGACTTTATCTTTGCCAAGGCCAAACTGGCTCTCTCCCAGAATGCCACCATGCCGCTTTTGAACAACCGCAAAGTGATCAGGATCAATAAAGGCCGCCATCCTCTCATCGACAAGAAGAAGGTCGTTCCCATCGACCTGGTTCTGGGCGAAGATTATGACCTTATCGTTATCACAGGTCCCAATACCGGCGGCAAGACCGTCACTCTCAAGACCATAGGTCTCTTTGAGCTGATGGGAATGGCCGGGCTTCACATTCCCGCGGGAGATCGCAGCGAGATCGCGCTTTTCAGTGAAGTTTTTGCCGATATCGGCGATGAGCAGAGCATCGAGCAGAGCCTGTCCACCTTCTCCTCCCACATGACTACCATCGTGGACATCCTGGGGGATGTGGATGAGAACAGCCTCTGCCTGTTCGACGAGCTGGGCGCCGGAACGGATCCTACAGAGGGAGCCGCCCTGGCTATCTCTATTTTGAACTATCTGCATGAGAGAAAGATCCGGGCTGTTGCCACAACGCACTACAGCGAGCTCAAGGTCTACGCGATGAACACACCGGGTGTCACGAACGCCAGCTGCGAGTTCAACGTGGAGACTCTGCAGCCGACTTACCGTCTGCTGATCGGCGTGCCCGGAAAGTCCAATGCCTTTGCGATTTCTAAGAAGCTGGGGCTTCCCGACGACATTATCGACGCGGCCCGAGACCAGCTGAGCCAGGAGACGCAGAATATGGAGGACATCCTCGCGGATCTGGAAGAAAAACGGATCAAAATACAGCGGGACCAGGAGGAGATCGCCGCCATGAGGGAGTCCATAGCCAAAGAACAGAAACAGATCAGAAATAAAGAGAAACTCCTTGATGAGCGCCGGGATAAGATCCTTGAAAAGGCGAACGAGGAGGCGAGAGATATATTGGCTGAAGCCAAAAAGACTGCCGACCAGGCCATCTCCGAGCTGCGCAAGACGGGCAGGGGCGGCGATATGGCTGCCATGGAGAGGACCAGAAGCGCCCTGCGCGAACAGGTCTCCAAGAAGAACGAGAAGCTGAGCCGGGCTCCGGAGCAGCAGCAGACCGGCAAGATCAAGGCCTCTGACCTCCATGTCGGCGACAAGGTCAAGATAATATCTCTGGGCCTTACGGGCGTGGTCACAGCGCTCCCGGATTCCTCCGGAAAAGTATCGGTCCGCTGCGGAATCATGAATTCCAAAGCCGCCGTCTCAGACCTCGCGATCATCGAAGAAGATGCTTACGGCAATCCCGTTCGAAGCGGCGGAAGGAGCAGCATGAAGAAAGCCTTCGAGAACGCGGGAGGAGCCGGCAATAAGCAAAGAAATCTTGATTTCTCCAGAAACCAGTCCATTTCTCCGGAACTTAACCTTCTGGGAAAGACTACTGACGAAGCCCTTAATGAGCTGGACAAATATCTTGACGACGCCAGGATGTCCCATCTCTCCAATGTGCGCATCGTACATGGAAAGGGAACAGGGGCTCTCCGCAAGGCTGTTCACAACTATCTTCGCAAGCAGAAATGGGTCAAGAGCTATCGGCTCGGCGATTTCGGCGAAGGAGACGCAGGCGTCACTATTGTTACACTGAAATAACCGAAACTAATATTAAGGAGGCACAATCTATGGCTGCAGCCAGACAGAAAATACTGATCGTCGACGACGATTCCAATATTGCGGAGCTCATCAGTCTCTATCTGATGAAAGAATTCTACGAGACCAGGATCGTGGGAGACGGGGAGGAAGCGCTTGCAGCTGTGGGGACCTTCGAGCCGGACCTGATCCTGCTCGATCTCATGCTCCCGGGCATGGACGGCTATCAGGTCTGCAGAGAGGTGCGCTCCACCAAGGACACGCCGATCATCATGCTCTCTGCCAAAGGTGAGATTTTCGACAAAGTTCTCGGCCTTGAGATGGGCGCCGATGATTACATGCAGAAACCTTTTGATTCCAAGGAACTCGTGGCAAGGGTCAAAGCGGTCCTTCGCAGATACAACAAGAAGCCTGCGGCAGAGCCCGCCGATTCCGGTGACAAAACAGTGAGCTATCCCGATCTCACGATCAACCTTACCAATTATTCCGTCACCTACATGGGCGAGCAGATCGATATGCCGCCCAAGGAACTGGAGCTCCTGTACTGTCTCGCTGCGAGTCCCAACCGCGTCTTCACAAGAGAGCAGCTCCTGGACCAGATCTGGGGCTATGAATATGTAGGAGATACCCGGACAGTAGACGTACATATCAAGAGGATCCGCGAAAAGATCCACGATCACGAGGGATGGAAGATCTCCACGATCTGGGGAATCGGCTACAAATTTGAGACTAATCCCAAGGCAAAACAGTGACCTTGATTCAGTGCCCGCAATGCGAACTGCCGCACAGCGGGCCCCGACAGGCAGAATATGAGAAAAACACTCTATCTAAAATTCATATTGGCCTATATTTTGTTCGCGTTCTTCGGCTTTGTCACAGTGGCGACCTTCGTCTCCAGGCTCACCTACGAGTACTGCCTGAGGCGGACCTCCCGGGACATGTACCGGGAAGCGACCAGAATCGCGGATACTTACGCTGTGGATCTGTACAACTCCGAGATCTCCCTGGAAACCGTTCAGGAACAGATGGAAGCTCTCTCCTATTTCATGGATACCGAGATCTGGATCATCAATCCTTCCGGCCGTATGGTCGTGAACTCCGCCAGCGCACCCGATCCGGAGCAGGAGATCGTAGTGGAAGGCTTCAATCCCACCATCACACAGAAGAATTATTACGCGAGAGGCACATTTTTTGATTCCTTCGAGGAAGAAAAAGTGAGTGTGATCGCCCCCATCATCAACAATTACAAGACCAGAGGTTATGTGATCATCCACACTTCCGCTTCAGAGATCGATAAAGAAGCCAACAGCATGCTGAACATCTCCTATCTGATGCTCATTGTGATCCTGTTCCTCTCTCTTATCATCCTGATCTTCTTTACGGAAGTGGTCTACCGCCCATTGCGCAGGATCATCGAAGCGACCGAGCAGTACGCCTCCGGCAACATGCACTACGAGCTGAACGTGGAAGGTGAAGATGAAATGGGGTATCTGGCAGCTTCTCTGCGCTACATGGCCCAGACAGTCGCAAACTCTGAGGATGACCAGAAAAAGTTCATCGCCAACGTCTCCCACGACTTCCGCTCGCCCCTGACCTCCATCAAAGGTTTTCTGGTAGCTATGCTGGACGGGACGATCCCTCCCGAGATGCACGAACACTATCTGGGAGTCGTCTTAAATGAGACCGAGCGTCTCACAAAGCTGACAAACAGCCTCCTGACGCTCAACAATCTCAACACCAAGGGCATGCTCCTGCACATGACGGACTGGAATATCAACGACGTCATCCGCAAGGTGAGCGCCTCCTTCGAACAGGTCTGCCGCAGCAAGAACATCCGGATCCGCCTGATCCTTTCGGGCGACGTCCTCTATGTCCACGCCGACATGGACAAAATACAGCAGGTCCTCTACAATCTCGTCGACAATGCTATCAAATTCAGCGGCTACGACTCAGTAATTGAAATTGAGACCACTGAAAAGGGCGGCAAAGTCTTCGTCAGCGTCAAGGACAACGGCATCGGCATACCTAAAGAGGACCAGAACCAAATCTGGGAGCGCTTTTATAAGACCGACCTTTCCCGCGGCAAAGACAAAAAAGGGACAGGCCTGGGCCTGTCCATAGTCCGTGAGATCATCCGCGCGCACGGCGAGAACATCAGCCTCGTCAGCACGCAGGGAGTTGGAAGCAAGTTTACATTTACGCTCAAGAGGTCGGACCTCAACGATGAGCTTGACGACGATGACCTGTGATCAGTCAGTGGTCACGCTCGTACGTTCCGTCACTCCTCTTTCCAGTGGAGCCTGTGCAGCTCCCCGTTCTTTTCAAGCGACATAAAGTCATTCTGCCGAAGTGCCTCATAGAGCACGATCGCCACAGAATTGGATAAGTTAAGACTCCTGTATCCCTCCAGCATCGGAATGCGGATACAGGTTTCTTCATTTTCTACAAGGATCTCCTCCGGTATTCCCGCGCTCTCTTTTCCGAACATGATATAGTCGTCCGGTCCGAAAGATACTTCCGTATAGGTCTGATGCGCCTTTGTGGTGGCGTACCATATCTTCGCGCCCGGATTTTTAGCCAGAAAGTCCCTGTAATCCGAATAGGTGTGGACATCCAGGTCCTTCCAGTAATCCAGACCGGAGCGGCGGATCTGTTTCTCTGTGATCTCGAAGCCAAGGGGCTCGATCAGATGAAGAGACGTTCCTGTGACCACACAGGAACGCCCGATATTTCCGGTATTGCCGGGTATTTCCGGCTCATGCAGTACGATATGCATCGTTTATTGACTTCTTTCTGTTACGTTTTTTCAGTAAGTTATTTCTGATTTCTGAGCTTATTCACAAACTTGGACAGTCTTCCAAGCGCTTCTCTCAGGTTCTCGATCGAATACGCGTAAGATATTCTCAGATATCCTTCGCCGCTGTCACCGAACGCAGTGCCGGGTACGATAGCCACTTTCTGCTCCTTGAGGAGCTCTTCCGCGAATTCTTCACTGCTCATACCGAATTCCTTGATGCAGGGGAACACATAGAAGGCGCCCATCGGTTCGAAGCAGGGGATTCCCATTCCCTCGAGCTTGTGCATTACGAAGCGGCGTCTCTGGTTATAGGACTCTCGCATCTGTGCCACATCATCGTCTCCGTTGCGGAGCGCTTCGATGGCGGCATACTGGCTTGTTGTCGGCGCGCACATGATCGCGTACTGATGAATCTTGGTCATCTGGGCCAGGATCTCTTTCGGTCCGCACGCATAGCCCATTCTCCATCCGGTCATAGCGTAAGCCTTAGAGAAGCCGTTTACCAGAACTGTTCTCTCTTTCATCCCCGGAAGAGAAGCGATGGATACATGTTTGCCGCTGTAAGTCAGCTCGCCGTAGATCTCGTCGGAGAGCACGTACAGGTCATTTTCGATGATGATATCCGCGATCGCCTCGAGATCTTCCTTGCCCATGACTGCACCGGTGGGATTGTTGGGATAAGGGAGCACAAGGATCTTGGATCTGGGTGTGATCGCAGCTCGGAGTTTTTCCGGTTTCAGCCGGAATTCATTCTCATTCTTGAGCGGAATGATGACCGGAACGCCGTCCGCCAGGATCGTGCAGGGCTCGTAGGATACATAGGAAGGCTGAGGGATCAACACTTCGTCGCCCTCGTTGATCATGGCGCGGAACATGAGGTCGATGGCCTCCGAACCGCCTACCGTGATCAGGATCTCGCCTATGGGATCATAGGTGATTCCCTGGGTTCTCCTCAAATAGGCGGCGATCTCTTCGCGCAGTTCCTTCAGACCCGAATTGGATGTATAGAATGTGCGACCCTTTTCCAGTGAATAGATGCCCTCATCTCTGATGTGCCAGGGCGTATCAAAATCCGGTTCACCCACGCCAAGTGAGATCGCGTCCTTCATCTCACTGACCAGGTCAAAAAATCGACGGATACCGGACGGCTTAAGACCTACCGTCTTTTCCGCCAGGAGTTTTTCCTGTTTACTCATTACAAATTCCCCTTTCTGAAATCAGCGTGATTGACTGTGCCCTTTCTTAAGGGGTAATGATCTCTCTCTGGTCCTCCTGCTTCTTTGTCATGATCGTGCCGTGATCTTTGTACTTCTTGAGAATGAAGTGGGTAGCGGTGCTGATCACAGTATCCAGCGTGGAGAGCTTGCTGGAAACAAATCCGGATACATCGCGAAGGGATTTTCCTTCCAGGGTGACCAGAAGGTCATATCCTCCCGAGATGAGATAGACGGAGTTTACTTCGGGATATTTATAGATGCGCTCCGCGATATCATCAAATCCTTTTCCTCTCTGGGGTGTAACGCGCACTTCGATAAGAGCCGTAACTTTGTCGATGTCCGTCTTGTCCCAGTCGATCATCGTGTGGTAACCGCAGATAATGCCTGCTTCCTCCAGGCTCTGCAGCGCGTTGATGATCTCAATCTCCTGGGTTCCCAGGACCACTGCCATCTCCCTGGTGGAGACGCGGCTGTTCTTCTCAATAATTCCCAATACTTTTTCTTCCAGCATATTCATAGTTCTTCTCCTCCCTGTTCCATGATCTTCAGCAGCTCATCCGGCTGGGGAAGATCCAGATATCGGATCTCATCGTCATTTATGAGTATTTTGTCATGATCCTCTGCCAGTTCTCCTATTTTGACAGCAGGTATCCCGCTGCCTTCCAGCTTCCCGATCAGAGTATCCGCATCCCTCGTCACTGCGAGGAGGCTTCCCGCGGATCTCATTTTATAAGGATCAATATCGTAGTGATTGGCAAGTTCTATTGTCTCCTGCAGCATGGGAATGGACTGCATGTCGACGCGCAGCCCGCTGCGGGCTTTCACTGACAGCCTCCAGAGCGCCGCGTAAATACCGCCCTGAGACAGGTCAACGAGATGTTCCGCGCCTTCTGCCGCGCAGATCTGCGCTTCCGGCCGCACACTCAAATGATCAGCCAGCATACGCATGCGCATCAGGATCGTCTCGGGAAACACCTCCCGAAGCTCCTCTCTCTCCTGCGCCAAAATACAGCTTCCTTCCATACCGGCCCACTTTGTCATGACGATCTGGCCGGCCGCGGATTTCTTTCTTCCTTGCTCTTCAGATGCGTCACTCCCGTCATCTGAAAGCAAGGAAGTCCGGGTTACGGAAAGCTTCGCGACTGCGGCCCGTTCCATCGCAGTACCGGTACAGGTTCCGATCACTACAGGCCTTGTCACTGCCGCTGTCACTTCCGTGTGACCGCCCTCGATCACCAGGTTCTCTGCCTTGCAGATCCTGCAGATCTGATCCATGATCTCACGCAGCCGCTCTTCCTGTGTTCCCACAGGGAGCAGGATCACCGGACGAAAGCTCTCCGGCAGGATCATTTCCGCGCTGATCGCATTGACCGCAGCATAGACTGCAAGTTCTCCGATTCCCCGGACTTTCAAAGTCACAGGATCCGCGCTCATCGTGGTCCTGCCTCTTCTAAGTCCCGCCCCGGATATTCTCTTTATAATTGACCGGTCGATCGTGTTCTCTCCGGCCTTTCCGTTTCTCAGCTTCATCTATTGTCAATTATTTACCGTCCCTCCGGAAGAGTGCTTTCCGTCAGGACAATGCTGCAAGCAGCGGCGCGATCATAGCCAGGACCAGAATACCGGCAATGATGCATGCCGCTATTCTCTTTACCTTTGTACCTCTGAAATTCATTTTTTGTTAAGACCTCCAAAATGGATTGAGTGCCGGTCAGCACTCACGTCCCAAATGCTTCGCATTCGGGTTTGTGCATTCAGCACCCACGTCCCAAATGCTTCGCATTCGGGACTATGGCGGACAGAGGCGCTTCGCGCCTTGTCCGCCCCGGAAAAAGGATTACGAGCTGCCCGGTGAGCAAGCTCCCCGTTCAGCTCGTAATCCTTTTTCCGGGGTGCTGGTCATTAATGTAGATTATAAATGTAAACAAATCTCTTTGCAAGATTGGGGCGGACTGTAGTATGATTGCTTGTATGCGGCACGATATCAGTATCTTGCCGGATATGGAGGTAAGCAATCACTATGAACAACAAATTGACGCGCAAAGATATCGAAGAGATGCAGGCGGAGATCGATCACCGCAAGCTGGTGGAGCGGCCCAAACTCCTTGAGGAAGTCAAGGAGACCCGGGCGCAGGGCGATCTGAGCGAAAATTTCGAATATCATGTAGCAAAGAGGGCCAAAAATCAGAATGAGAGCCGCATCCGCTTTTTGGAGAGGATGATCAAGACTGCACAGGTCATAGAGGATGACGCGGCCGAGAACGAGGCGGGCATCAACAAGAAGATCACCCTATATATTCCCGAAGATGATGAAGAAGAAGTGTACGTCATTGTCAGCACTATGAGACAGGACAGCCTCAAGGGTCTGATCAGTGTGGAATCTCCGCTCGGAAAAGCGCTGCTTCATCACAAGGTCGGCGATACGGTCACTGTCAGAGTGAATGCCAACTACTCCTATCAGGCCATCATCCGTAAAATCGAGGATTCCGAGGAGGCTGAGAGCGCTTCCCTGAGAAATTTCTGAATATCATGTATGTTGACTTTCATACATAAAAGCGTTACACTTTAACTTGCCAAAGTACAAGGAGGACTAATCAATGCCTATAACACAATTTTTGGAACGTAACGCAGAAATGTGGCCCAACGACGTGGCCCTTGTAGAACTCAATCCGGATATCAAGGTTCCGAGACTCACGACCTGGAAAGAATATGAACTGATCCAGCCCCTTCACGAAGTAGCCAGCCGCCAGGAAATTACCTGGGCGGTCTTTAATGAGAAGGCAAACCGCGTAGCGAACATGCTGATCGCACGAGGGATCGTCAAGGGCGATAAGGTCGCGATCCTCCTGATGAACTGTCTGGACTGGCTGCCGATCTATTTCGGTATCCTCAAGACAGGCGCGATCGCCGTTCCGCTGAATTTCCGCTACAGCGCAGATGAGATCGAATACTGCGTAAAGCTCGCTGAAGCAGATGTCCTGATCTTCGGACCGGAGTTTATCGGACGTGTCGAGGAGATCGCAGACAGCATCTCCCGCAGAAGACTTCTTCTGTATGACGGACCCGGATGCCCTTCCTTTGCTGAGGATTTCGTTTCCCAGACTGCAAACTATTCCAGTATTGCCCCTGATGTCACAGTGACCGATGAAGATTACGGCGCGATCTATTTTTCTTCCGGCACGACGGGATTCCCCAAGGCGATCCTTCACACACATGCGGGTATCATGCACGCGGCCATCATGGAGCAGAAGCACCACGGACAGCAGAAAGATGACTGCTTCCTCTGCATTCCTCCCCTGTATCACACGGGCGCCAAGATGCACTGGTTCGGAAGCCTGGTCTCCGGCGGCAAGGCAGTTCTCCTTAGAGGAACCACTCCCGAGACGATCCTTAAGGCTGTCTCTGACGAGAAGTGCACCGTTGTATGGCTTCTTGTTCCGTGGGCACAGGATATTCTGGATGCCCTGGACAACGGAAGTCTCAAAAAAGAGGATTACACACTTGATCAGTGGCGCCTGATGCACATCGGTGCCCAGCCCGTACCTCCGTCAATGATCAAGCACTGGATGGACTATTTCCCGAATCACCAGTACGACACCAACTACGGACTGTCCGAATCCCTCGGACCCGGCTGCGTACACCTTGGAGTCGAGAATATCCACAAGGTCGGCGCTATCGGCAAACCCGGCTACAAGTGGGAGACCAAGATCGTCGACGAGCACAGGCAGCCTGTCAAACAGGGCGAAGTCGGTGAGCTCGCTGTCAAAGGCCCCGGCGTCATGGTATGCTACTACAACAATCCCGAGGCCACCAAAGAGGTCATGGACGACGAGAAGTGGCTCTACACCGGTGATATGGCTATCGAAGACGAAGACGGCTTCATCTTCCTGGTAGACCGCAAGAAGGACGTCATCATCTCCGGCGGTGAGAACCTCTATCCCGTGCAGATCGAGGACTTCCTGCACACCTATGAGCCCATCAACGATGTGGCCGTCATCGGTCTTCCCGACAAGCGTCTGGGCGAGATCGCCACAGCGATCATCCAGCTCAAGGAAGGCTTCACCTGCACTGAGCAGGATATCAACGACTACTGCAAGAAGCTTCCCCGCTACAAGAGGCCCCGCAAGATCATCTTCGCCGAGGTTCCCAGGAATCCCACCGGCAAGATTGAAAAGCCCAAGCTCCGCGAACAGTACGGCGCAGCATTCCTGGTAGCTTCTGAGAACGAAGTAAAGCAGTAAGAGATTTTTTTTCTGAAGAACACATAAAGAAAACCGGAACGGCTTTCATTCAGCCGCTCCGGTTTTTTCTTTTTATGCTATTTATTATTCTGTTTCTTTTTCTTTCTGCGCCTTCTCCGTTTCCTTCTATCGTTAAGATACCTGATATAAGAGAAAATAAAGATGACCACGATCAGGACCGACGATGCGATGATGATCAGGAACAGGAGAGCCGGCACGTCCAGATACATCGTTCCGTTTGCTCCGCTGTGGAAAATTCCCTTGAAGAAGTACTTGATCCCGTCGACGAAGCTCATATCCTCCGAATAATGGGCTGTTCCGTACTGCTTGGGCTCCTCTTCGGGAGCTGCGGCAGTAGAGCCGTCGGTCGCGCCTTCTGTCGCTCCTTCTGTCGCAGAAGGAAGTTCTCCCGTAAACAGGATCTCTGTCTTTCCTACCGGCCATTCGCCCACCGAATAGTGGATCGTGCCGATCACTCTGTCGGACTGTTCCTGTGTACTGCCTGCCTCACTTCCTTCCACAGTGGATCGGACCACTTGCTCCGCCTGGCTGTCGTCATATTTGACTTCCGATTTCAGGCTGTCAAAAGAGAGTTCCTTGGGAATGCACACATACCCTCTGCCGGATACGGTAAAAGGAATGGAATTACTTCCGTAAATATCCTTGCCCAGTCTCATGAAGCCGGGATTATTGATCGTATATTTCTTCTCGTGATCCGCGATCTTAAGCCTGCGGAAGTTGTTAAAACCGTAATCAAACAGCTCCACAGTGTCATTGAACTGATCCGGGGACTCTTCTCTGAGGATCACGCAGATCAGCCTCATTCCGTCTCTCTCCGCGCAGGTAACGAGTGTCTGTCTGGACATCTCGACAAAACCTGTCTTGCCTCCGATGATCCCCTCGTACTCCATCTCGCCGTTGATCAGCTTATGTTTGTTGAAAAGAGTGAACTCCTCGGGCTGCCTGTCTGAGGATTCCATGAAATAGGTGGGGGAATTCGCTATTTTGGCAAGCTCTTCGTGTGAGAAGAACTCTCTGGCGATCAGAGCCATGTCATAAGCGCTGGAATAGTGCTCCTCGTTAAAGAGACCATGGGCGTTCATGAAGTTGGAGTCATTACAGCCAAGGCTCTTTGCCCGCCTGTTCATCATGTCCGGGAACTTGTCGAGGGAGCCGCCCATCTTCTCGGCAAGGCCCGCCGCCACTTCGTTCGCCGATGCGACGAACATCGCGTACAGACTCTGCTCGACTGTGAGCGCTTCACCCGGATCGATCCCGATACTGGAACTGCCGAATTCAATGCTGTAAACGGCGTTCTCGGAGAATTCGACCATCTGGTCCATGTCGAGATTCTCGTAAGCCAGAAGTCCTGTCATCAGCTTTGTGATGCTGGCGGGATAGAGGTGCTCGTGGATGTTCTTGGCATACAGGATAGTTCCTGTATCCGCTTCCATCAAAATAGCGCCTTCCGCGCCGATCGCCGGACCCTGGGGCCACCCCTCGATCTTATTACTCTGAACTTCCTCGCTCTTTCGCTCCTCAGCTTCTGCGTAATAATCGACTTCTTCTTCCGTATCCTCAGACGCCCAGACCGTCACCGGGCAGATCGTAAGACACAGTATGCCGCACAGAAGCGCGGCAAGAAATCTCTTCCCAAATCTTCTCATATCATCAAATTCCTTCCTCGTCGGACTGCTTCTCTACTATTGCATTATATCATGTATAGCGAGCCTTGCATTTGTACTCTGTCATCTTCCGAGAATATATTTAAAAATGGGATTTCCCTTGGCAGAGAACCTCTCTTCGTACTCTGTCATGATATTTCCTTCATTCATGACCGGGTCATTGTGAAGATCGTAGGTGATCTGCAGGATTTTGAAACCGCCCGCTTCGACCTCGTCCACGGCAAAATCAAACAGTTCCCTGTTGTCCGTCTTAAACTCGATCGTGCCGTCCTTTTTCAGGATCTGTCCGAACCTGCGCAGGAATTCCTTGCTGGGAAGTCTTCTCTTGGCGTGCCTGTCCTTGGGCCACGGGTCGGAGAAATTCAGGTAGATCCTGTCCACCTCTTCCTCGCCAAAATATTCGCAGATCAGCTCTGCATCCCCTCTGATAAACAGCAGGTTCTGTGCCTGGGACTCGTCCAGCTTGTCAAGCGCCCTGATCAGGACGCTGGAATACTTCTCTATACCTGCATAGTTGATGTCCGGATTTTCCACCGCAAGCTGATTGATAAACTTGCCTTTTCCCGTTCCGATCTCCAGATGCACCGGGTTATCGTTTCCGAATCTCTCTCTCCATTTTCCTCTGCATGACGCCGGGTCCTGTACGATCCACTGACTTTCTGCGATCGTCTCCCTTGCTCCCGGAATATTTCTCAGCCTCATATGCTGCACCTCTTCTGTCTGAAATGTAAAATCGATTTTCATTCTATCATACTTATTAATATTCATCACCCCGTAAAAATAATTTAAATAAGAAGCGGCTGTCCCTCTTTTCTGCTATAATCTCAATGAACGGGAAAGGATTTTACTCTATGAAAACTCTGAAAAAACCTTTGATCATTCCTTTTCTGATCCTGATCTTCACGATCGCGGCGGCAGGCTGTGCTAAAAAAACTCCCGCGGATGTCCGTATTGAACTGGAGACGCCGGACGGCTCGGATGTTTCCTCATCCGATGCGGTGTTCCCGAGATTTGTGTCAAATAATGAAGATTATCAGAAGGAACTGGACAAACTGAATAAGGAAGTCGACAAGGTCCGTAAAGATTACATCAAGCGGACTGAGAAAGGCAAGGATTTCATAGTCCAAACTTATGTAGGTCCTTCTGAGAGTGTTCCTCAATGTACGATGTGCTGGTACGAAGAGCATTCCCTGCTAGGCGATGACTATAATCTCATGACTCTCGCCTGCAAGAAGAGCACCTGCGAGATCATAACCAGCAAAGAAGCCCTGAAATCCCATGAGATGGACGGGATCACGCTCAGTACCAATGTTGCAAGGCTCTACGAGGACCTGGGTCTTCCGGGCGTTGTCAAGGAAACAGAAATGCAGGGGTTTGAGACAGACGACAGCGCAAATGTCACTGCTATCTACATGAAGCTGACTATCGAAATACCGGACCCCTCCGATCCCGATGAAGAAATCGAGGAGTATCATTTTTATTATTACGATCTCGGAAAGAATACTATCAGCCCTCTCTCTGAGCATGGGTATGAACTCCCCTGAGCATTACTGATCCATAGCGGCTCGATCTGCGGGCCTTAATTACAGAAGAAAACCACCTGCCGATTAGACTGTTCGGCAGGTGGTTTTTTCATTTTCAGTCTGACTTTTCAGTTAACTACGTTTACTGCATTTCCTTTAATAAAGGATTCTATATTGCCGGCAGTGATGTCCATGATCCTCTGCCTCGCCTCCCTGGCGGCCCAGGAGATGTGCGGTGTGATGATGCAGTTTTTGGCCGTAAGAAGAGGATTATCTCCTTTGATCGGCTCTGTGGAGACCACATCCAGCGCTGCGGCATAAACTTTTCCGCAGTTTAACGCGTCTGCCAGATCCTGCTCCGCTACCAGCTGTCCCCGGCTGTTGTTGATCAGGATCACGCCGTCTTTCATCTTTGCGATACTGTCTTTGTTGATCATCTTTTCCGTCTCGGGGAAAAGAGGACAGTGCAGGAAGATCACATCCGCTTCGCTGTAAAGTCTGTCAAGATCAACATATTCGGCCAGCTTTCTGCCGCTTTCGCTCTGGTGATTATCATAGGCAAGTACTCTCATTCCAAGAGCATTCAGTATTTTGGCAGTTGTCTGTCCGATCCTGCCAAGGCCGATGATACCTGCCGTCTTGCCGGCCAATTCGATCATGGGATAGTCCCAATAACACCAGTCGATGCAGTTCTCCCATCTTCCGGCTTTTACAGAGTCGCTGTGATGCCCGTAGTGCGCGCATATTTCCAGAAGAAGGCCCACCGCATACTGTCCGACGATCTGCGTTCCGTAAGTCGGCACGTTCATTACAGGAATGTGCTTTTCGGCGGCATATTTGAAATCAACGACATTGTATCCTGTAGCGAGAACAGCAATTGCTTTGAGATTCGGGCAGGCGTCGATCGTGCCGCGGCTGATCGGTGTCTTATTGACAACTGCCACGTCCGCGTCCGCTATTCTCTGGGCAATGATCGGAGCGTCCACTGTGGATGTTCTGTCGTATACGACTACTTCTCCCAATTTTTCAAGCGGCTCCCAGGAAAGATCGCCGGGATTTTCTGTATAGCCATCCAATACTACGATTTTCATGATCCTTGACTCCTATCTTTTTTTCGTAGTATACACGCTTTTCCGGTAAGTGTTCAAGGCTCACAGGGCAAATCAAAAGGAGGCTTGTTCACAGCCTCCTTTTTCTCATTCGATCATAACAACTTTGTAGTCCCATTCTTCAACAGCCTTTCTTATATCTTCGTCAGATATATCTCTGTCAAAAGATACAAGAGCCACCTTTTTCTTCAGGTCCACCTTGGCCACTGCTCCGTCTATGCGGTTGATCGCGCGCTCCACGCGATTCTTGCAGTTCTCGCAGTGCATCCCTTCTATGTGGACTATCTTCTCGCCGATCTTGGCTCCCTCCAGTTCCTTGGTGTCGGGAAGAATCGTCCCTCCCGTATCACAGCAGCCGCCTTCCCCTTTGAAGTGTCCGATGCTGCTTCTTAGCGCCAGTGCCGCGATCACAATAACTATGACCAGGACTATTAATGTACTGATATTCATATTATTTCTGTTTTCCTTTTTTTGCCCTGAATCTCTCAGGGATTTCCGTATTCGTACAGATTCCGGTGCATCCGGGGCAGTTCATGCCGCAGGATTTAACGCCCTTTTTTCTGTCACTGATAATCTTTTTTATATCCCAAATAACGATGGCGATCAGGATCAGGCTGACCACGATCGTACCCATATTAGCGGAAAGCCATTCCATGCTCTCACCTCCCGATTTCTTTCAGGACTACTTCTCCTCCTTCGTCCTCTACGGAATACAAGGTATAATCCTTCAGATCTTTTCCGCCGTTATAGGCGGTAAGTGCCTTATTGATTCCTTCTGTCACTTCAAGAGTATATACATAATCATCCTCTTTAAGCGTATTTTCAAGTTTTTTAAAATCAATATTCTTCAAATTGTCAGCAGATAAATTATAGTGCTTTTCATCAATTCTCGATCCATCTACAAAATAGCTGTATTGGACCTGTTCCCGATCTCCGTCTGTTCTCTCATATGCCAGATAGATCTTCGATCCTTCCTTCACATTTTCGCTTATAAATGCTCCCCTCTGCCGGGTGTCATACCATCTGTCGCCGCGGATTCCCTGAGGAACAAGAAAGCCCAGCTTTCCCGGCACCAAAAGCACTAAAGCAAGCATAAGCGCAATGCACATTTTTTCGATTTTCTGGTTGATCGGATTTTCTTTTCCCTTGATCCACAGTGCGATCATAAACAGGAGCATTAGTTCCGAGAGAAAATAAGATCCCATATAACGCGCAAAGCTGTGCATGCTCGTCATTTCTTCAGACTCAAAACTCAGCTCATAAAGCATGAGCATCATCAGCGCATATCCGGCTTCTCCTACCGCAAACACCGATCCCAGTACCAGCGCCTCTTTATGGGTAAACTTCTCTTTGAACTTATACGCCAGTGCAATAATGATCAAAATAACAATTAAGAAAGAGGTAAAATATGTGACCGTGATCAGTCCGCTCGCAATGTTCCTCTCAAACAGCTCGAAGATAAATCGCTTGAGCATATCTCTGTGCTCCCGGTCTGCAGAATCCGTTATTCTCTGCAGGAACAAACTGACACTCATATTATTCAGGTCAAACTGTTTTTCATCGGGAAACTGCCTCACCAATCTGTTCCATGAAATATAATACCCTCCAGCCGCTGCCAGAGAGAGCACCATGCACAACACTCCTTTTATTCTCTCCTTTTGATCCGCTTCCCGGAAAAGAACAGATAAAAGCAGATAAAGAACAGATAATCCTAAAAATGCGATCCCTATTTGTTTTGTTCCAATCAGTGCCACCAGTGACATCAAATAGGCAAATCGTCCCGCATGCGTCCTGTATTCCTTCTGATAGACCAGGAACGCGCTGTAGGAAAACATCAAGGCAATTGTTAAATCCTCATAAATTGAATTGATATTTGTGTTCGGATCGCACAGCGAGCAGACCAGGAGTACGGCAACTGCTGCCATCACTCCTTTGGCAAAATATACCAGACCGTCTTTCCAATCTTTGCGCACGGGAAACTGCTCAAAAATATAAGGTACGATCAACGAAACGTTTAAGAGATGAATAGCCTGTGCGACATGCTGTTCCGAGTATTTTCCTCCCAGCCTGCACCACGCATACTCAAAAAGTGCTGCAAAGGGAGGATAATCCTTATGCCTGTACAGGGTCGACTCAGTCACACAATAAAAACGATCCAGGCGGATCATTTCCTTGACCATTTTCCCCCAGTGCATAAATTCATCCCAGCTGTAAAAATATCGACCCGCGTCCATAACGCTTACAACCAACAGACAACCTATATAAGCCCACAATCCGCCGGTCAGGATAAATTCTCTGTTTTTTGATGCACCGCCGTTCAACAAAAAAAACATAGGGATCGATAAAGCGGCAAATGCATACAAAATGTATAAACCGGGATTAAATGTACCAAGCAGATACTGACTCAAATACATAATCCCGGACATACAGCATAATGTGGTGGCAATGTTCTTTCCGAATTCTCTTTTTTCAATAATACAAAATGAAAAAGTTATGAGTACTGAAATAGAAAATGGCGCTACTGTTGATGTCAAAATAGTCTCCTTTATTCAGTTTTATACAATGATGCGATTATTTTGTGATTATGAAAATATTCTAATCAGCATTATAGCACACCATTTCAGACTCATAACCTTTGAATTTAGATCTTCACTGCAGAAGTCTTAAGTGTTGTTGCCTCCTTATAGGGCTTGAACAGCATGTAGAGCGTTCCGCCCAGAACGATAAGCGATACGATCAGGCCCAGTACATTCATGTTTCCGGTGACAGCGCTGCCGATCTGGTAGATGCACAGGGATGCCAGGTATGCGAAACCGCACTGATAACCGATCGCGAACCATGTCCACTTTGCGTTGTTCATCTCTCTCTTGATGGCGCCGATCGCCGCAAAGCAGGGTGCGCACAGAAGGTTAAATACCAGGAAGCTGTAGCCTGCCAGTGCAGACATCTCTGCCTGCAGGTTACCCCAGATCTCTTCACCCATCTCGGAGACTTCGCCGTATTTGTAAAGGATGCCGAAAGTACCTACTACATTTTCCTTTGCGATCAGGCCGGTGACTGCTGCCACTGCGGGCTTCCAGGAACCCCAGCCCAGAGGTGCGAAGATCCATGCCACTGTATTTCCGAGAGCAGCCAAGATGGAGTGCTCCATGAAATCCTCCTCGGGAAGCATGCAGAATGCGCCCTCATAGAAACCGAAGCTGGACATGAACCATACCAGAATGGTTGCCAGAAGAATGACGGTTCCCGCTTTTTTGACAAAGGAAGACGCTCTCTCCCACACGCTGTGGAACACACTTGAAAATGTAGGAATGTGATAGGCGGGCAGCTCCATAACGAAGGGAGCGGGATCGCCCGCGAACATCTTGGTCTTCTTGAGGATGATACCGGAAATTACGATAGCCGCGATACCTACAACATAAGCGCTCCAGGCGACCCATGCGCTGTTTCCGAACAGTGCGCCCGCGATCAGTCCGATAATGGGAAGCTTGGCTCCGCAGGGAATGAAAGTTGTTGTCATGATCGTCATGCGGCGGTCTCTCTCATTCTCGATGGTACGGGAAGCCATGACGCCGGGCACGCCGCAGCCTGTTCCTACCATCATGGGGATAAAGGATTTGCCGGACAGACCGAATCTCCTGAAAATACGGTCCATGATGAAAGCGATCCTCGCCATATAGCCGCAGCCCTCAAGGAAGGCCAGGCAGATGAACAGGACGATCATCTGAGGCAGGAAGCCGAGAACGGCGCCAACGCCTGCTACAATACCGTCCAGGATCAAGCCCTTGAGCCAGTCAGCCGTGCCGATACTGTCCAGGAATCCTTCGACTGCACCGGGAACGATCTCACCAAACAGGACATCGTTGACCCAGTCTGTTCCCATGGCGCCGATTGTATTGATCGCCAGGAAATAGACGACCCACATGACCAGCAGGAAGATCGGGATCGCAAGCCATCTGTTGGTGACAACGCGGTCGATCTTATCGGAGATCGTCATACTTCCCGCATTCTTCTTCACATAGCTTCCTTCCAGAAGACCTGTGATAAACTCATATCTCTCATTGGTGATGATACTCTCGGAGTCGTCATCCATCCGTACTTCTGCTGCCGCGATGATCTTCTCTGCAGCGTCCTTGTCATAAGTGATCTGGTCGCCGATCTTCTCATCTCTCTCAAAGACCTTGATCTCGTACCAGCGCTGTTTGTCCTCAGGTACTCCATTCAGGATCGGACGAAGGCTTGTAAGAACCTGTTCCACTTCTTCGTTGAACTTCGGATAAGCAGGGGCCGTTTTCTTTTTTGCCGCATCAATAGCTGCCTCTGCCGCCTTGTCAACGCCGGTTCCCTTCAGTGCGGAGATCTCAACGATCTTTACGCCGAGTTTGTCAGACAGATTTTTGACATTAATATGGTCGCCGTTCTTCTCGATGATGTCCATCATGTTCAGGGCGATCACTACCGGAATACCCAGTTCCATACATTGAGTGGTCAGATAGAGGTTCCTCTCAAGGTTTGTCGCGTCCACGATATTGAGGATCGCGTCGGGCTTTTCCTTAAGAAGATAATTTCTTGCCACTACTTCCTCAAGTGTATAAGGGGACAAAGAATAGATACCGGGAAGGTCTGTGATGATGACATCCTTCTGCTTCTTGTATTTGCCCTCTTTCTTTTCCACTGTAACGCCCGGCCAGTTTCCCACATACTGTGTGGAACCGGTAAGGGCATTAAATAACGTTGTTTTTCCGCTGTTCGGATTACCTGCCAGTGCAATTCTCAGACTCATAAGTCGTCCCACCTCTCTTCTTTAGTATTCTCTTAATTCTCGATTTCGACCATCTCGGCGTCTGCGCGTCTGACTGTCAGTTCATAACCTCTTACATTGACTTCGACAGGGTCTCCGAGCGGAGCGACCTTGCGCACATAGATCTCGGCGCCCTTCGTGATCCCCATATCCATGATCCTGCGCTTTACAGCGCCGGTACCATGGAGCTTGACAACCTTTACTGTCTCTCCGACCTGCACATCCTTAAGTGTTCTCATTGCATTTCCTCCTGATGATATTGTTCAAAATCAGCTTACCTTCAGACCATGATCCTTCTGGCGAGTACATCGCTGATTCCTACTCTTACATTTTTAACATTTACGATCACACTTCCGTTATTGACAGAAACGAGGGTCACTTCTGTTCCGGGTACAAATCCCATGGAAGCCAGATGCGTCCTCACCTCGTCATTGCCGCCGATCTTCTTGATCTCATATTTGCAGCCTGAATCTCCTAATACTAAAGGCATCATTATAACCTGTCCCTTCCGATGATGTTATGATCCTGAAATAATTATAGTTAAATAAATATAACCTAGTTAGATTATACCAACTAATTATGTTAGTGTTAATTAACACAATTAGACAAATATAACTCCGTTTAGACAGTAAAATTATACAAAAATGTTAAATTCGCTTACCGGCTTATCGCAAAAAAGACACAGAGGCGATCATTTCACCTCTGTGTCTTTTCTTAGATTCTTAATTATTGTGACTATTCAGTTCACTCTTCCGAAGAATCCTCAGTCCCTTCCGTTATTCCTTCTGTTCCGTCGTCCGCCAGCTCTTTTTCTTCGTTTCCGCGGACCTTGGCGATCTTGACGACCTTGACGCCTTCGTCGAGATTCATCAATTTGACTCCGGATGTGATCCTTCCTATATTCTTCAATTCACAAGCCCTGATCTGTATGATGATACCCGCGGAGTTGATCATCATGATCTCGTGCTCATCCGTGACAGCTTTGACGCCGATCAGGAAGCCTGTCTTATCTGTGATATTATAGCACTTGACGCCCTTTCCTCCCCTATTCTGTACTTTGAACTCGGAAAGAGCCGTACGCTTGCCCATACCGTATTCAGACGCGAACAGGAGTGAATCGCCCTGTGTATCGATCTGCATTCCGACGACCTCGTCGTCTTCGTCCAGATTCATACCGATCACACCCATAGCCGTGCGGCCGAGAGGTCTGACAGACTTCTCCTGGAATCGGATGCACATACCCTTTTTAGTGACAATGAATATATCATTATCGGGCATTGTCTGCTTCACTTCAATGAGTTCATCGTCTTCTCTGAGAGTGATCGCGATAATACCGCTTCTGCGGATATTGGAATACTCGGTGATGGGCGTCTTCTTGATGATACCTTTCTTTGTCACCATGAAGAGATTAGCCTCTTCATCGTAATGGAGGATCGGAATGATTGCCGTGACTTTCTCACCCGGATTCAGCTCCAGAAGGTTGATGATCGCCGTTCCTCTCGCTGTCCGGCTGGCCTCCGGTATCTTGTAAGCCTTCATACTATAGACCCGGCCGAAACTTGTGAAGAACATGATCATATCATGTGTCCTGGTCATCAGAAGATCTTCAATGTAGTCATTTTCAATCTTCTGGACGCCCTTGATTCCGCGGCCGCCGCGGTTCTGGACCTTGAAGTTGTCCACCGTCATTCTCTTGATATAACCAAGAGAAGTCATAGCGATGACCGTATTGACGTTGGGGATCAGGTCTTCTGTGGCTAAGTCGGCAAAATCCTCCTCTATCTTGCTTCTTCTGTCATCGCCGTACTTCTCAGCGATAACGTTGATCTCTTCTTTAATGACCAGAAGCAGTTTATTGTGATCGGCGAGAATCGCTTTGAGTTCTGCGATCCTTGCGAGAAGTTCCTGGTGCTCTTTCTCCAGCTTCTCTCTTTCCAAACCTGTCAGAGCACGCAGACGCATGTCTACGATGGCCTGAGCCTGAATATCATCCAGGCCGAACCTCTCTGTCAGTCTGTTCTTAGCTTCCTGAACATTGGCGCTCTCACGAATGATCCTGATCACTTCGTCGATATTGTCCAGGGCAATCAGTAATCCCTGTAAGATGTGATCTCTTTCTTCCGCCTTATTCAGGTCGTACTGCGTCCTTCTGGTCACAACGTCTTCCTGATGACGCAGATAGTGGACCAGCATTTCCTTGAGGTTCATGACTTTCGGCTGGTTGTTTACCAATGCCAGCATCGTGATCCCGAAAGTATCCTGCAGCTGAGTATGCTTGTACAGGTTATTGAGGACGATATTGGGATTGGCGTCATGCCTCAGTTCAATGACCACTCGCATTCCTTCGCGGTCAGACTCATCTCGCAGATCGGTGATTCCTTCGATCTTTTTATTTTTAACAAGCTCCGCGATCTTCTGAATCAGATTTGCCTTGTTTACGAGATAAGGAAGCTCCGTGACCACGATCCGGCTCTTGCCGTTACCCATAGCTTCAATATCAGTGACAGCTCTGGTTACGACTTTTCCCCTGCCTGTCCTGTAGGCCTGCTGCGCGCCGGACGTACCCATAATGACACCACCGGTGGGAAAATCAGGTGCCTTAACAATTGAGAGGATCTCATCGATTTCTGTATCCCTGTCTTCTTCGACCCGGTTATCAATGATCTTTACGACCGCTGCCACGACTTCTCTGAGATTGTGAGGAGGTATATTAGTGGCCATTCCGACCGCTATACCGGTTGTGCCGTTCACAAGAAGATTCGGAAAACGGCTGGGAAGAACAGCAGGTTCCTTCTCGGTCTCATCGAAGTTAGGAACAAAGTCCACCGTATCCTTTCCAATCTCAGCCAGCATCTCCATGGAGATCTTCGTGAGCCTGGCTTCCGTGTATCGCATAGCAGCTGCTCCGTCTCCGTCCACGGATCCGAAGTTTCCGTGCCCGTCCACCAGCGTATAACGCATGGACCAGGGCTGCGCCATATTGACGAGTGAACCGTAGATGGAACTGTCACCGTGAGGATGATATTTACCCATCGTATCGCCGACGATACGCGCGCATTTTCTATGCGGCTTATCGGGACCGACATTGAGTTCGCTCATCGCGTAGAGAATCCTTCTCTGAACCGGCTTGAGGCCGTCTCTCACGTCCGGAAGCGCTCTGGACGCGATGACGCTCATAGCGTAGTCTATATAAGAAGTCTCCATTGTCTTTTGCAGATCGACTTCCTGTATTCTGTCAAAAGTGTTTTCTTCCATGTCTGACCTACCTTGTTTTACTGTAACTGTTCGGCGCTTCAGCGCTTATCATCATATATCCGGATTCTCAAATATCCAGGTTTTGAACAAACTTCGCATTCTCTTCAATGAACTCTCTTCTGGGTTCTACCTTGTCTCCCATCAGGATATTAAAAGTAAGGTCTACTTCAGACTCTGACTCTTCATTGATAATGACTCTCTTGAGGATCCGGGTCTCCGGATTCATTGTCGTCTCCCAGAGCTGTTCCGGGTTCATCTCTCCCAGTCCTTTATATCTCTGGATCCTGTTGTTCTGGTCTCTTCCCACATCATTGAGGATCTTGTTCAGTTCATCATCACTGTAGGCGTACCAGATCTTTTTGTTCTTCTCCAGCTTGTAGAGAGGCGGCATAGCCAGATATACGTGCCCCTGCTTGATCAGCTCAGGCATGAACCTGTACAGGAAGGTCAGCATCAGAGTATCGATGTGTGCCCCGTCTACATCGGCATCCGTCATGATGATGATCTTGTCATAGCGGAGCTTGGTGATATCAAACTCGTCGTGGATCCCTGTTCCGAAGGCAGTGATCATGGCCTTTATCTCTTCGTTGGCGTAGATCCTGTCTTCTCTTGCTTTCTCGACATTCAATATTTTGCCGCGGAGAGGAAGAATGGCCTGTGTTGCGCGGCTTCTCGCAGATTTGGCGCTGCCTCCTGCCGAGTCACCCTCTACAAGAAAGATCTCACAGTTCTTGGGATCTTTATCAGAACAGTCCGCAAGTTTGCCGGGAAGGCTTGCTGTCTCAAGAACTCCTTTTCTCTTTGTGATCTCCCTTGCTTTTCTTGCCGCTTCTCTGGCTCTTTGTGCCGCAAGTGAATTCTCGAGTATCTTTCTGGCAACAGAAGGGTTCTGTTCCAGGTAATAAGTCAGCTGTTCGGATACAATACTGTCCGTAGCTCCTCTTGCCTCCATGTTGCCGAGCTTCTGCTTAGTCTGTCCCTCGAACTGGGGGTTCTCTATTTTGATACTGATGATCGCGGTTATTCCCTCTCTGATATCATCTCCGGAGAGGTTCTGATCGCTGTCCTTTAAGATCTTGTTCTTGCGTCCGTAATCATTGAAAGTCTTAGTGAGAGCATTTCTGAAACCGATCAGATGCATGCCGCCTTCGGGTGTGTTGATATTGTTTACAAAACTGTATTCGCTATTATTGTAAGAATCATTGTGCTGGAAGGCCACTTCCACATATACGTTATTCTTGTTTCCTTCAAAATAGGGAATCTCCGGGTACAGCGCTGTCTTTCCGCGATTTAAATAGGAGACAAACTCCTTGATGCCGCCCTCATAATAGAACTCATGACTTCTGGGCTTTTTCGGCTCTTCTCCTTCTGCAGACGGTTCCACTCGAAGATCCGTAAGTGTGATCCTGAGTCCCTTTGTGAGAAACGCCATTTCTCTCATACGCTGTTTGAGCGTGCCGTAATCAAAGACCGTCGTCTCCTGGAACATGATCGGATCCGGCATAAAAGAGACCTTTGTTCCTGTATCCGAAATATCACAGGTGCCTGTTTTTTCAAGGGGCACGATCGTCTTGCCTCTCGAAAATCTCTGGTGATAAATGATCCCGCCCTGTTTGATCTGAACATCGAGCCACTCGGAAAGCGCGTTTACTACGGAAGCGCCGACGCCGTGAAGACCGCCGGACACTTTGTAACCGCCGCCGCCGAACTTGCCGCCCGCATGCAGCTCGGTAAAGACAAGATCTACGGCATTTCTTCCTGTCTTGTGATTGATTCCTACAGGGATTCCTCTCCCGTTGTCCTCGACAGTACAGCTTCCGTCATCATTGATCGTCACTTCAATGTGCGTGCAGTAACCTGCAAGCGCTTCATCGACCGAGTTATCCACGATTTCATACACAAGATGGTGAAGACCTCTTGCAGAAGTTGTTCCGATGTACATGCCCGGTCTCTTGCGGACAGCCTCGAGTCCCTCGAGGACCTGAATATTATCTGCTGTATACGTACCGACATTAGTAGTGTCTTTCAAATCGTTGTCAAATTCATTTCTGTCCATTAAATACTCACCCTCCTGCGACCTGTCCGTCCTCAATATGATACAGCTGATCTATTTCAAATCTATTGTTTACAAATTCATCCAATCCCGTGCAGGTGATCATCGTCTGGATCCCGCCGATCGTATTCATAAGATAATTCTGCCTGCGGCTGTCCAGTTCAGAGAGAACATCATCCAGCATCAGGACCGGTCTGTCTCCAATCAGTCTTGTGACCAGCTCAATTTCCGATAGTTTCAGTGAGAGAGCGCATGTCCTCTGCTGTCCCTGTGAACCGAATTTTCTCAGGTCAATATCGTTTCCCACAAATGAAAAATCATCTCTGTGAGGACCAACGCTCGTCATCCGCAGATGAATATCTTTATTTCTGGAGTCCTTCAATCTGTCTGACAGATCCTGAGCGCTGCAATTGGGCTCATAGGATATGACCAGCTTCTCTCTTCCACCCGACAGCTTTTCGTGGATCGTACCCACGATCTGCGCCAGTTCCTCTATAAATTCTTTTCTTCTTTCAATTATTCTGGATCCGTAAGTGACAAGCTGATCATCCCAGACGTCCAAAGTGTCTGCCAGCTGCGGAAACTGCCAGACATCCTTCAGAAGCTTATTTCTCTGGTCAACTGTCTTGTTGTATTGGTTAAGATCATGAAGATAAGAGGCGTCCAGCTGACACAGCTCCATATCCATGAAGCGTCGTCTCTGAGCCGGTCCGTCCTTTACAATACTGAGATCTTCAGGAGAAAAGAATACGATGTGAAGTAGTCCGATCAGCTCGGAAGCCTTGCGGATCCTCTGTCCGTTGATGGCAATTCCCTTGGTCTTGCTCTTCCTCAAATGCATATCCACCTGATAATCCAGATCATTCTTGATCAGAACAGTGCGGATATGGGCTTCCTCCTGCCCGAACCTGATCAGATCTCTGTCCTTGACTCCTCTGTGAGACTTCGTGGTAGAGATCATGTAAAGAGATTCCAGAATGTTCGTCTTGCCCTGGGCGTTGTCCCCGTAGAAAATATTGGTTCCCTCAGAAAAATCCAGATGCAGAGACTCATAATTCCTGAAATTAGAAAGTTCCAATGACTTTATGATCATATAAATGTCTTACTCCGATGCGCGAACGGTGAAGGTCTTGCCCTGCGCAGAGACAGTATCCCCGTCCCTGAGCTTCTTTCCTCTTCTGGTCTCCGTCTCGCCGTTGACCAGGACTGCACCGTCTTCAATAAGCATCTTGGCCTCGATTCCCGAGGCCGCGATTCCTGCAAGCTTCAGTGCCTGCCCAAGCTTTATAAATTCATCTCTGATTTTCAGTTCCATCATAATCCTCTGATTTGTGTGGTCAGTCGATCGTAATAAAGTTTACGGGAAGGATCAGATAGCAGTATGTATCTTCCGCGTCTCTGATAAAGCACGGCGCCTTGGGGCTTACCAGGTAAAGAGTAATTTCTTCACTGTCAATAGCTCTGAGCGCGTCGATCAGGAACTTGGGATTGAAGCCGATGTTCATATCAGCTCCGTCCTTTGTGATCTCGATCACTTCATCCATGCTGCCGAGAGTCGTATTGATCTTCAGTTCCATACTGTCGCTGCCGATCATGATGATGACAGGTTTCTTATCTTCTTCTTTCACAAGAAGCGTAGCTCTGTCGATGCAGCTCAGGAGTTCCCTTCTCTGTACGGTGACTCTTGTCTTGTAGCTGCTGGACAGCATCTTGTCGATCCTGTAGTATTCTCCCTCGATCAGTCTGGATACTACGATCGTATCGTCAAATTCAAACAGGGCATGTTTATCCGTAAAATAGATATTCACGAACTTGTCTGTATCTCCGGAAAGAATCTTACTGATCTCACTGAGGGTCTTACCGGGAACAATGACTTTTCTGTCCTCATAGGAATTTCCGAGCTGAACATTGCGGATCGCGATGCGGTGGCCGTCCAGAGCGACCATTCTGAGCCTGTTATCCCTGATCTCGATGAGCTCGCCGGTCATCATACCGCTGCTCTCGTTGCCGGAAATAGAGAAAATAGTCCTGTTGATCAGGTCTCTGAGTGTGAACTGAGAAATCTTCACTTCATTCTTCTTCTCGATCTCGGGCAGATAAGCGAAGTCGGCGCCGTCCTTGCCGAGAATTGTAAACTTGGCTTTCTGGCATGTGATCGTGATCTTCTCACCCTCAGTGACAATGATTACATCGTCGTCAGGAAGCTTTCTTACAATACTGGAAAATATCTGCGCGTCGACAGCGATGATACCCCTCGAGAGGATCATTCCGGAGACAACTGTCTCAATTCCCAGCTCCATATCATTGGCAATGAGTCTTATATCGCTGCCGGAAGCGTCGATCAGGATACACTCAAGAATAGACATTGTAGTCTTACTGGGTACCGCCTTGGATACGATCTGTATTCCCTGTGAAAGATAAGATTTAGCAATTCTCAGTTCCATATATTCTGTTCCTTCCGCAATTGGTTTGTGGTCAATTCCGACAGGCTCTCGTGCATCTATTTGTAAAGATAAGATAGTAATCTTAGTATTAGAGCCTGTGAAAAAGTGGATAACCACTCTTAATTATACTGTTTTCTGACTTAAAATACAACGAAACGATGTGGAAATGACTGCGGATTTGCCGTTTAAAATCTATTTTTTGTCCACAGTCGTGAATAGGAGTATGCGGGCATGGTCAAAATGGCTTAAAACGGCAAATAGACAGTGTCCACATGATAAACATTGAATCCTCGGAGATTCCTCAACGTTTCCACATCCTTATCCACATCAGGGCTTTACATTAAGCTTCTTGAGGATCATCTCGACATTTCCCCTCAGTTCATCATTTTCAGGGAGGTCGTTCTTTATCTTGTTGGCTCCGTGCATGATCGTCGAGTGATCTTTCTTACCCAGCATCTTGGCGATGGCGTCATATGTGATATCTGTATAGTTCTTGCAGAGATACATGATGATCTGCCTGGGGATGACGATCTCGCTGTCCTTCTTCTGGGACATGATCGCTGCGGGCTTCACGCCATAGTGGTCGCATACGACGATCATGATCCTTTCAGGAGTGACAACATCGTTCTTATCCGGATAGATCATATCCTTGAGGGCTTCCTTGGCGTTTTCGAGTGTGATCTCCACATTGTTCAGCCTTGAATAAGCGTTTATCTTCTTGATAGCGCCCTCCAGCTCACGGATGTTGGACTTAATATTGGTAGCGATATACTCGAGGACCTGGTCATCGACCTTGAAGTGGGAATTCTCCACATTCTTTCTCAGGATAGCCATCCTGGTCTCATAACTGGGCGGCTGGATGTCAGCGATCAGTCCCCACTCGAAACGAGAGCGGAATCTCTCATCGAGAGTTTCCATTTCCTTTGGCGGGCGGTCCGAGGAAAGTACGATCTGTTTTCCTGCCTGATGCAGCTCATTGAAGGTGTGGAAAAACTCTTCCTGAGTAGACTCTTTTCCTATAATAAACTGGATATCGTCGATAAGAAGAACGTCGACAGTGCGGTACTTGTCACGCAGCCTCGCCATGGAAGAGGAATTTCCTCCTCGGATGGACTCGATCACTTCATTGGTGAACTGTTCTGAAGTGACGTAAAGGACTCTCATATTAGGATTCTGTTCCAGAATAAAGTGCCCGATCGAGTGCATAAGGTGCGTCTTTCCGAGTCCGGCTCCTCCGTAAAGGAAAAGAGGATTGTAAGTATTGCCGGGAGATTCGGATACAGCAAGACAGGCGGAGTGCGCGAACATGTTGTTGCTTCCGACGATAAATGTGTCGAACCTGTACTTGGGATGAAGGTGGGCGCTCTCTATTTTGGCAAGATTAGCAGTCTTTACCGGTGCAGGTTCCTGCGCGGCAGGTACTTCTTCCTGGTCGAGGATAAAACGGATGTCAAATTCCTCTCCCAGCAGTTCTGAGATGGTGACACGGAAGAAATCACTGTAATTCTTGGAAATATAGGTCAGCTTGAACTGATTGTCAGAGGGAATCCTGATGACGACCAGGTTATCCTCTATATACGCGATCTCCAGATCTTCGATCCAGGTCTTGTAGGAAATGTTGCTGAGCCCGTAATTATCCCTGATGTGTTCCTTAATATTCTGCCAGCTCTGTTTGATGATTTCTTTGTTCATAAATTTACCGCCAATCTAAATAAAACTAATGATATTAAATATAAGAAGAAATTCTTCTAAAAATAATATTCCGACTTTCCGATGATCAGGAGAGTAAAGCGTCAATCAGCGCCAAACCCCCATCATGTGGTAATGAGTATTTTAATATAAATGTAAAAATTGTTCAAATTTGTCAAACTAAGGAAAAATGTTGATAAGAATGTGGATAACATTTTTTTTAATAAATATTCCACTATAGTACAAGGGGATAAAAAAGGCTGAAAAAGCTCATTTGTGGATAAAATATGCCCAAAAACGGGGGTTATCCACAACATTTCCACAAAATGTGGATACATGGATAGTAACAATGTGGAAATGTGGATAAGTGGGGTACCCCCAATATCTTGTGAAAAAAAATTTTGAGATTCAATATCTTGAAGTGCAAAAAAGCTTATAAATAAAGGCTTTTCAACAACTTTTACTTGACCTGCCATATGAAAATCTATATAATAAGAATGCTGTTCACCACACAGAGCAGCCGGATGGCCCGCAGGAGGAACTGCCTGTGAAGATTTCTCTTTTTAGGGCGGCGGTTCAACGCACATCTATGGTAATATCAATAACTTAGAAAGCAACTTGATTAAGGAGGATACTATACATGAAAATGACATATCAGCCCAAGAGAAGGCAGCGCTTCAAGGTTCACGGATTCAGAGCCAGAATGAGCACACCCGGCGGAAGAAAGGTTCTCGCAGCCAGAAGAGCTAAGGGCAGAAAAAGATTAACCGTTTGACAGAAACCTGAAAGCCGCAGCAATGTGGCTTTCTTTTTGTTACCTTAGTGGAATCTCCCACTGAGATAACCGAACATAGGGTAATGTGAGAATGGAATCTCTGAAGAAAAACGATGATTTCAGAAAATGCTATAACACCGGAAAGTCATATGTGAACCGCGATCTTGTCCTGTACGTGTGTGGGAATGGTATGGGAAAGAACAGGATCGGGATCTCTGTGAGCAAGAAGGTGGGAAACAGCGTCGTCAGACACAGGATCACGAGATTGATCCGGGAAAGTTATCGGCTGCATGAGCAGATGTTCAATAGTGGTTTGGACATGGTAGTCGTGGCGCGGACCAGGGCTAAGGATGCCGACTATCACAGGATAGAGGGCGCGCTTCTGCATTTGGCGGGAAAGGCTGGAATCTATGGCAAAAAAAATATTGATATGGATGATTAAATTCTATAGAAAATATCTCTCTCCTCTTAAGAGCACAAAATGCCCTTATATACCCACTTGCTCCGAATACGGACTCGAAGCGGTGGAAAAATACGGCGCTGTTAAGGGAGGGCTTCTTGCGCTGTGGAGAATTCTCAGATGTAATCCGTTTTCTCACGGGGGATATGATCCCGTACCCTGAAACTGCCGGATGGCAGTATTTTGACTAATCCTTAAGGAGGACTAAATGTTTTTAACCAAGTCCAGCGGAATGATTATCGGACCTATAGCCAGCTTACTGGGTATGTTCATGAACGGCATTTTCTACGTTCTCAATAAGATCGGAATCCCCAACATCGGTCTGGCTATCATCATCATGACCATCCTGATCTACATGGCCATGCTGCCGCTTACCGTTAAGCAGCAGAAATTTTCCAAGCTTCAGCGCAAGATGCAGCCGGAGCTCAATAAGATCAACAAGAAATATGAGGGCCGCAAGGACCCTGAATCCATGGAGAGACAGCAGGCTGAGATCAAAGAGGTCTACAATAAATACGGCGTATCCGCGACCGGAAGCTGTGTTCAGCTCATCATCCAGATGCCGATCCTGCTCGCGCTCTATCGTGTATTCTACAATATCCCTGCTTATGTCCCTATGGTCAAGCAGGCGTTCTTCCCCCTTGTGAACGAACTGATCGAAGCAAACGCGGGTGATTATCTCAAGGAGACCAATGCTGCAAGATTTTTCCTCAAGCAGTTCGAGAATGAGAATTATATCAATGGCGTTACGGAATATGTACAGAATACTTTTATTGACGTTCTCAATAAGTTCAACAGCGCGGACTGGACAGCACTGACTGAGAATTTCGCGAATATTAAGAATGATATCGCGAATACAGTCACGACCCTGACCAGATATAACAGTTTCCTCGGCCTGAACATGGCCAATTCACCTTCTTCCATGTTCAGGGAGGCTCTTGCCAATAAGACCTACGTTCTGTGTATCGTTGCGCTGATCATCCCTGTACTGGCAGCCGTGACACAGTATATGAACGTCGCGCTGATGCCCCAGCCCGAACAGCAGGACGGAAATGACCAGATGAACAACACCATGAAGTCCATGAACGTCATGATGCCGATCATGTCAGCATTCTTCTGCTGGTCACTTCCCAATGGTATGGGCCTGTACTGGATCACCGGTGCTGTGATCCGCTGCATCCAGCAGGTCGTTATCAACAAGCAGATCGACAAGATGGATATCGATGCTATGGTCGAGAAGAATCTTGAGAAGATGAAGGAAAAGGAAGAAAAAGAAGGCAAGAAAGACAAGAACCGTGTCAGCAGCAGTACTATGAATACTTATTCTTCCATGAATACGAGAAGAATGAAGGACAAAGCAGGTACTAATGTCAGTGCAGATTCCGAGAGACAGGTTCAGCAGGCCAGACAGACCAACGGCAGAAAATATAAGGCCGGCAGCCTTGCCGAGAAAGCCAATATGGTCAGCAGCTTTAATGATTCGAATATCAGTTCGTCAAAGAAGCAGGGCAAGAAAGGATAATATATGTCCAAGGAATATATTGAAATAACAGAGAAGACTGTGGATGACGCCATTACCACAGCCTGCCAGAGATTGTCTGTGACCAGCAATCGACTGGATTATATAATCGTACAGAAAGAAAAGACCGGTTTTCTCGGGATCGGTGCTAAGCCTGCCATCATCAAGGCAAGAGTCAAAGACGGTGCCGCGCAGGCAATTCTTGAAGATGTGATCGGAAAAGCAGAGAAGAAGATACAGAAAGACTTTGCTGCCAAGATCGCAAAGGCCGAAGAGAAAAAGGAAGCAGCAGATCCTGCTCCTGCCGCAAAGCCGGAGAAGAAAGCTCCCGTAAAGCCTGAAAAGGAAGCAAAAGCTGTAAAGAAAGAGACAGAAAAGGCTGAAAAGTCCGAGAAGAAAGAACTGAAGGACAAGGAAAAGGAGAATAAGAAGACCAACAAGAAGAATAAGAAAAAGTCTCCCGCTCCCAAGAAGGCCGAAGCAGCCGCTGCTGCAGCAGCTCCGGCAGCTCCCGCTCCCGAAGAGGAAGTGAAAGCAGCTCCTGCTCCCAAAAAGAAAGCAGTTATTCCTCAGCTCACAGATGAAAAGATCGCAGAGATCAAGAAGGCCGCTCATGATTTCCTTGTAGGTGTCTTTAAGACCATGGATATGGATGTGGATATCACTGAGGACTATCAGAAAGATACCGGAATCCTCACAGTAAATATGGAAGGGGATGATATGGGTATCCTGATCGGAAAGAGGGGACAGACTCTCGATTCTCTTCAGTATCTGGTATCTCTGGTAGTCAACAAGGATGTGGACGGTTACATTCATGTCAAGGCTGACACCGAGAATTACAGGGAGAGAAGGAAAAAGACACTTGAGAATCTTGCCAAGAATATTGCATTCAAGGTAAAGAGGACAAGACAGCCCGTGGCTCTCGAGCCCATGAATCCCTATGAGAGAAGGATCATCCATTCCGCACTGCAGAATGAGAAATACATCACGACATACAGCGAAGGTGAAGAGCCTTACCGCAAGGTTGTCGTAGCTCTCAAAAAGGATGAGAACGGCGAAGATCTTCTCAAGGAAGAGCGCCCTCAGAAGGGCGGCCGCGGCAGGAACGGCAAAGGCAGAAACGGCCGCGGAGGAAGAAGGGGACGCGATTTCCGCGGATCCAAGGACAGCCGCCGCAGTTCTGAAGATAACAATAACGAAGCGGGAAATCAGTCCGAAGCTGAATGATCGCTGTCATACTGAAAGTATGGGCCGGTGCACTTATACAAGATAAGTGCCCGGCTCTTTCTTTTTGGTAATTATTGAGCATCACTGTACGCTCACAGTCCCGAATGCGAAGCATTTGGGACTATGGGGTGCTGAATAATTGCCTTTATGTTAAGATAGGTGTAAACTATCGTAACTATTATTAATATGTTTCAAAGGGGTGATAAGATATGGCTCTGATGTATGATCATCTGCAGACAGATACGATCGCTGCCATTGCGACAGCGATGTCAGAGGCAGGAATCGGTATTATAAGGGTAAGCGGTCCCGATGCGGCTGCCATTGGATCCGAGTTATATCGCACTTCCAAGAAAAACAGGACTAATATTGCAGAGTGGAGACCCGGGACGATCCGCTTCGGTTATATCGTGGAGACAGATGAAAGCGGGAAAGAGAGCCTGATCGATGAAGTAATGCTCTCCTGGATGAAGAGCCCTCACAGTTATACGACTGAGGATACAGTAGAGATCAACACACACGGCGGTATGTTTCTGATGAACCGGATATTGGAACTGGTCCTGAAATGCGGAGCAAGAATGGCCGAGCCCGGTGAATTTACCAAGAGAGCTTTTCTTGGCGGAAGGATAGACCTGGCCAGGGCGGAGGCTGTCATGGATCTGATCTCCTCCGGCAACGAATTTGCCAGAAAGACTTCTGCAGCCCAGCTGGAAGGCGCTGTCTCTGCAAGGATCAGAGAGCTGCGGGAAAAGATACTGTATGAGATCGCTTTTATTGAATCCGCTCTGGATGACCCCGAGAATTACAGTCTGGACGGCTATACGGACAGACTTATGGATACCTGTAAGGGCTTGGAAAAAGAGATGCGCTCTCTTCTCTCCCACGCCGAAGAAGGAAGGATCCTCAAAGAGGGAATCAGAACTGCGATCGTAGGAAGGCCCAATGTGGGAAAATCTTCTCTTCTCAATCATCTGGCCGGCGAAGAGAGGGCTATCGTAACAGAAATTGAAGGGACGACCAGAGATACACTCAGCGAGACAGTCAGAGTGGGAGGTGTCCTTCTTCACCTGACAGATACGGCCGGTATCAGGCAGACCAAGGATAAGGTAGAGCAGATCGGCGTACATAGGGCGCAGCAAGCATTGGACAATGCGGATCTGATCTTGTTTGTGATTGACAGTTCCAGAGCGCTGTCCTCAGAAGATGAGGAGATCGCGGCCCGGATCATTGGTAAGATGGAGGAAGGCAAGAAATGCATCCTTCTTATGAACAAGACAGATCTTACCAGTAAAGTGAAGGAAGAGGACGTCAGAGCCCTGTTCACATCCAAAGGGGCAGAGTGTCCGGCTATTCTCTACAGTTCTCTTCAGACCGGTGAAGGAATGGAGGAACTCGGAGAGTTTGTATCCGGTCTCTTCCACACCGGTGAGATCGCTGAGAAAAATGAAATCTTCATCAGTAATCTCAGACATAAGAATGCGGTGAAAGAAGCTCTTGATTCCATTTGTCTTGTAGAGGACAGCATCGAGAACGGAATGAGTGAGGACTTCTTCTCCATCGACCTCATGAACGCTTACCGCGTGCTCGGCACTATTTTGGGAGAAGCTGTGGAAGACGATCTGGTGGAAGAAATTTTCTCCAAATTCTGCATGGGAAAGTAAAACAAATATATTTGGAAGGATACGAAGAGGGAAAATATGGAATACCATATTGATACACAGGTATGCGTAATAGGAGCCGGTCACGCCGGCGTCGAGGCCGCTCTGGCCTGCAGCAGGCTAGGGCTTAAGACAGTGATCTTCACAATGAATGTGGACAGCATCGCTATGATGCCCTGCAATCCGCACATTGGAGGATCATCGAAGGGACATCTGGTCAGAGAGATCGATGCCCTTGGCGGAGAGATGGGTAAAAATATCGATAAGACTTTCATCCAGTCCAAGATGCTCAATGTCTCCAAGGGACCTGCAGTCCACTCTCTGAGGACACAGGCTGATAAAGCGGAGTATTCCAAGGCCATGAGACAGGTGCTTGAGAGCCAGGAGGACCTTACGATCCGACAGGCGGAAGTCACTGAGGTCCTGACTGAAGGCCGTAAAGTAGTCGGCGTAAGAATCCATACAGGCACCGTTTACAGATGCGAGGCAGCTATTATATGTACCGGTACATATCTCAATGCCAGATGTCTCGTTGGAGAATCCATCACGGAGACCGGCCCCAGCGGCATGCAGAGATCGACCGGCCTCAAGGATTCCCTGAACGGGATCGGGATCCCGCTTAGAAGATTCAAGACAGGAACTCCCGCCAGAATGGACGGCAGGACTCTGGATTACTCCAAGATGACGATTCAGGAGGGAGACAAAGTTGTTATTCCCTTCTCCTATTCCACTGACCCTGCGGATGTCCAGATCGAACAGGTCCCCTGCTTTTTGACTTATACGAATGAGGAGACACACACGATCATCCGCCAAAATATTGACCGCTCTCCCATATATGCAGGTATCATAGAGGGAACCGGCCCCAGATATTGCCCTTCCATAGAGGATAAGGTCGTAAAATTTGCCGAGAAGACAAGACATCAGGTCTTCATAGAACCTGAAGGACGCGGCACCAACGAAGTCTATGTGGACGGCATGTCCTCTTCCATGCCGGACGATGTGCAGCAGAGAATGTACAGGACTGTTCCCGGACTCGAAAACTGTGTGATCGTCAAGAATGCTTATGCCATCGAATATGACTGCATCAACGCCAATCTCCTTAAGCTCACCCTTGAGACCAGAGATGTGGACGGACTCTTCTGCGCCGGACAGTTCAACGGAAGCAGCGGCTATGAAGAAGCGGCAGCGCAGGGACTGATGGCAGGAATCAACGCCGCAATGAAGATCATGGGCAAAGAGCCTCTGGTACTCAAGCGCTCAGAAGCCTATATTGGCGTTCTGATCGATGACCTGGTGACCAAAGACAACAGGGAACCGTACAGAATGATGACTTCCCGCGCCGAGTACAGGCTGCTCCTCAGGCAGGACAACGCTGATCTTCGTCTGCGCAAATACGGTTACAGAGTCGGTCTTATCAATCAGGAACAATATGATCATGTCTGTGCCAAAGAAAAGATGATCGAAGATGAGATCCGCAGACTTAAGAGTATCCGGATCGGTGCAGCCAGGGAAAACCAGGAATATCTTCGCGCCCATGGTTCTGCTGATCTTAAGACAGCATGCAGTCTGGCAGAGCTCATGTGCAGGCCGGAACTCGGCTACGAACAGGTCGCCGGCCTTGATCCTGACAGAAAGCCCCTTCCGAAAGAAGTCACAGAGCAGGTTGAGATCAATATTCGCTATGAGGGCTACATTGCAAGACAGAGAAGACAGGTGGAACAGTTTGAGAAGATGGAGAATCGAAAGATTCCGGACAAGATCGACTATGATGATGTAGGGAGCCTTCGTCTTGAGGCCAGACAGAAGCTGAAAGAATTCAGACCCTCTTCCATTGGCCAGGCAAGCCGTCTGTCAGGAGTGACACCTGCTGATGTCGCAGTTCTTCTGATCTATCTGGAAAAATTCAGAACACAGCAGAGAACAGAAAGAAAGGATTCGTCGAATGACTGAAAGCATTAAACAGGACTTTATTAAAAATGCTGAGGAAATCGGTATCAGCATTGACGAAAGAATGCTCTCATCCTTTGATACCTACTACAAAAACTTAATAGAATGGAATGCTGTCATGAATTTGACAGCAATCACGGAAGAAAAGGATGTTTATGAGAAACATTTCCTGGACAGTTTGACAATCACTAAAATTGTTTCACGTGAAACATTAGATAAAGGATGTACTCTTATTGACATGGGGACCGGCGCCGGATTCCCGGGACTGCCTATTGCTATAGTATTTCCCAATGTCAAAGTGGTCCTAATGGATTCACTGAACAAGAGAATCAAATTTCTTGAGGATACAGTGCAAAAACTTGGCCTTAATAATGTTACCTGCATTCATGCCAGAGCTGAAGAATTGGCAAAGAATAAGAATTTCCGTGAAAAACAGGATATCTGCTGTTCAAGAGCTGTCGCCAATCTCGCTACTTTGTCTGAATACTGCCTTCCTTTTGTAAAAAAGGGCGGTTACTTCATTTCTTATAAGACAGAACAAGTAAAAAGTGAGATCGAACAAAGCAGAAAAGCTGTCAAAGTACTGGGAGGCGGCCACGTGGAGACGGTGTTCTTTACACTTCCCGGAACAGATTACCAGAGGTCTCTTGTGAAAATTGAAAAAGTCAGCGCGACGCCTGCCAAGTATCCAAGGAAAGCGGGAACGCCGGGGAAAGAGCCGATCAAGTAGATCGATCAGATAGGAAAAAGCACAACTAATATAGGAATGTTATGATATAGTTATCTCAGAGAGTCTTCTCTCTGGGATAATTTCATTGTAAGAATATATATATTTCATAAATGGAGGAATAATAATGATCAAATTTAGAAAAATGAGGCGTATCATTTTCTGTATGATCGCTGCTCTGACGCTGTCAATGGCCTTTACTGCCTGCGGAAAAAAGAAAGACACTACAGCAGACAATAGTAGTCAGCAGGAATCCGCAGATCTCTCAAATATCAAAATTGATTACAAGACTTCCGAACTCTATAGTAAAGAAGATATGGATGCGGCGATCAAGCTGATCCTTGATGAGTTTAATACCTGGGAAGGCTGCACACTCTACGATATCAGTTATACTGACGATCAGAATTGTACCGATAACCTCAGTCATGTCAACGAACTATCTGATGATAAACAGTTTGATGAATGTATCGTCTTTACCAGCAATTTCCACTCTCCCAAAGAGGGAGGCGGCGCCTGGGAGCCGGACTATGACTATGAAAACTGGGGATGGTATCTGGGAAGAGTCAAAGGTGAAGACTGGGTGCTTTTGGACTGGGGATATTAACTAATGCACACGCGTGCGGAAAGGAAGATGTTGCCTGCCGGGCAACCTGCACGCGGCGCAGCGGCTCGTTTCACGAGCCTTAATATAAGCACACGCGTGCGGAATGGAATGATCAGATTATGGGAAAGATTATAGCGGTTGCAAACCAAAAAGGCGGCGTCGGCAAGACGACTACGGCGATAAACCTCTCTGCCGCTCTTGCGCAGGAAGGTAAGAAGATCCTTGTAGTGGACATCGATCCACAGGGAAATTGTACAAGTGGGTTCGGTATTGATAAGAACAAGCAGGAAAATACGATCTATGAACTTCTGCTCGATGACTGCACGATCAATGAATGTATCATCAGAGGAATTATGGATGGAATCGATCTGATAGCAGCTAATGTCAATCTGGCTGCTTCGGAAATCGAACTGATCGGGATTCCCAGGAAGGAATTCATTCTCAGGGATGCATTGGACTACATAAAAGATGATTACGACTATATCATTATGGACTGTCCTCCTTCGCTCAATATTTTGACAGTTAATGCTATGGTCGCTGCAGATTCCGTGATCGTGCCGATTCAATGCGAGTATTATGCACTGGAAGGACTCAGCCAGCTGATCCATACGATCAATCTGGTAAAAGCCAGGCTCAACAGAAAGCTGGATATAGAGGGAATTGTGTTCACAATGTTTGATGCCAGGACCAATCTCTCGGCGCAGGTCGTTGAGAACGTCAAGGAGCATGTGGAACAGCATATATATGAAACTGTCATACCCAGAAATATACGCCTGGCGGAAGCACCCAGCTATGGGGAACCGATCACAGTGTATGACAAGAAGTCGTCAGGCGCAGAGGCATACAGAGCACTGGCCAGAGAAGTGATCAAAAAAGACTCAAACGTATAACACAGGGGGATGTCCCCCACTGAGTTATATGATGCACACGCGTGCGGAAAGGAAGATGTTGCCTTTC
>JBGUJH010000172.1:0-2984 GCA_045113775.1 Lachnospiraceae bacterium
ATATGATGCACACGCGTGCGGAAAGGTAGATGTTGCCTTACAGGCAACCCGCACGCGGCGCAGCGGCTCGCTCTGCGAGCCTTGAAACTTAATGTAAAATCAATGTAATTGCGCACTTTATTGACCGATTTCTTCGAACCATGATAGACTGATAATTGGATTATCAGTAAATGAAAGAAGGAGGACCGAATGTCTGTACCGGACAGAAGCATTGATCCGCGTCTGTTATCAGCTGCGAAAGAAGAGTTTTTACAAAAAGGTTTTAAGGATGCTTCTCTTGCGGAGATCTGTAAGGCTGCCGGCGTGACCACCGGCGCTCTGTATAAACGCTATGAGGGAAAAGAAGCTCTGTTTTCCGCGCTCGTATCGGATACTGTCCGCGAAATGGAAGAGTTTGCCGCCAAGTTCGAAGACACGGATATTTCGCATCTTACAGATCAGGAGCTGTATGATTCGCTCTGCATGACGCCGGAATCGATCACAGAGTGGATGAAGAGCCTGTATGAACACAGAGAAGCGGTCACTCTTTTAGTCAGATGCGCCGCCGGGACAAGGTTCGAGAACTTCCATCACGATTGGGCTGAAAGAATGAATGTGCTTGATTACAAGTACTATCTGGAAGCGAGAAGGCGCGGGATCGCAGAGGAGGAGCTGACCCCGGAAGAAATGCATGTTCTCACCTCTGCTTTATGGACCCTGTACTACGAACCTTTCTATCATGATTTTACATGGGAACAGATGGTTCGGCTCGCACAGCACATACATGCCTTTGTCAACTGGCCGAAGGTAATGGGGATCAGGGATCCGAGAAACACCTGACAGGTAATCCGCTGGCGGCACAATGGCCGCTTCGTAAGCCTTGATCTGTCACATGACTGATCAGATTATCAGAGACAGTGTCATACAAATCAAAACTAAAATTGATTTTCAGAAAGGAGAACTCGTAATGGCTGCAGAAAAGAATCAGAACACGCTATACCTGGTGACCGGTGGAGCCGGTTTCCTCGGCGGGACCGTGTGCCGCCAATTGGTCGATCAGGGGCACAGAGTGAGGGCGTTCATGCTTCCGAACGATCCGGCCAAGAAATTCGTTCCGGAGGAAGCGGAGGCTGTGGAGGGCGACCTGACCAGCATCGAGAGCCTGAAGCCTTTCTTCGACATTCCGGAAGGATGGGACGCCGTCGTACTTCATATAGCCAGCATTGTAACGTCGACCCCTGACTTTAACCAGAAAGTTATTGACGTAAATGTCGGAGGAACTAAGAACATCATTGAGCTCTGCCTTACCACGCCGGGTGTGAAGAAGCTGGTTTACTGCTCCAGTACCGGGGCTATTCCGGATCTGCCGGGCGACGACGCCGTAATGAAAGAGATTGACTATTTTGACGAGACGAAAGTCATGGGCTGCTACGCCATGAGTAAAGCGTGGGCGACGCAGGAAGTCCTGGATGCGTGCCATCACAGAGGCCTGAACGCCTGCATCGTGCACCCCAGCGGAATTATGGGCCCCGGCGACTACGCGATCGGAGAGATGACGAAGAATCTGATCGACATCATCAACGGCGAGCTGGCCGCAGGAATCGACGGCAACTTCAATATCTGCGATGTAAGAGATCTGGCCGCAGCCATGATCAGCGCCGTGGACAACGGAAGATGCGGGGAATGCTATATTCTTGCGAATGAAGTCCTTTCGTTCAAAGATTTCTGCCGCATGTGTACAGAGGAGAGCGGCGGCAAAAAAGTGAAATTCTTCATTCCGGGCTGGGCAGCAGGCGCCATGGGCCGCGTGATGGAGGAGATCGCGAAGAAAAAAGGTGAGAAGCCAATACTCACATCGTTTAACGTGTTCATGCTGACGAAGAATAACCATTACGATTCCTCAAAAGCGAGGGAGGAACTCGGCTATACTACAAGACCTTATAGAGAGACGATCCACGATATGGTGGAGTGGCTCCTTGCGGAAGGCCTTATCAAGAAAGAAAACGATTCCACTGCGGAAGCTTAAGACGGCTTCAGTCTGATTGCAGTTTGAAAGGAGAAAAAAATGGCGAATGTATGCGTTATAACCGGCGGCGGAAGCGGCATGGGACTGGAAACAGCCAGAAATATACCGAAAGATGTGATCCTCGTACTTACCGGCAGAACAGTTTCGAAGCTTGAAAACGCTATGCAGATCCTGGAAGCGGAGGGGCATCAGGTCCATTTGATGTCCTGTGATGTCTCTGTTCGCAGAGATGTTCACGAGCTGTGTCTTTTCGCGAAGAGTCTGGGCACGATCAAGACCGTGATCCATGCGGCAGGATTGTCCCCGACCATGGGTGATGCGGAGAAGATCATTATGGTCAACGCAGTAGGGACCAAGAACGTCAACATGGAGTTCTATAAATATATGGACGAAGGCGGCGTGATCGTAGATATCGCTTCCAGTTCCGCCTATTCGGCGCCCGATGCTCTGGCGATCCGCCAGATCTTTGATGAGGCTGAGTATCAGGAAGACAAGTTCGTGAAGCATTTGCTGAAAGAAGCAACGCTTCCGCCCGGAGAAGAGAACGACGCCGGATTTGCTTACACACTGAGCAAGAAATTTGTCGTCTGGTACGCGCAGAAGTGCGCCCATGAATACGCGAAGAAAGGGATCCGCGTGGTCTCCGTGAGCCCCGGCCTGATCGAAACTGATATGGGAACTCGCGAAGTGGAAGCATGGGATTACGCGAAAGAAATGATCGAGAATACCTGCGAACACAGAATGGGCACAGCCGCGGAAATGGGATTCACCATCGCTATGATCGCTGACGAGAGGAACGGATATCTCAGAGGCATCGATGTTTTGGTCGACGGCGGCGCGTCTACCGGGAAACAGTTTAAGAAGAAATGAGGCGAAGTGGGAGTCAGGGGGCATGCCTCCTGACTCCCATTATTATGAGAAAGGACCTCTCATGAATTACAAAGACCGGGTCGATCCCGAACTGAAGAAATATGCGAAA
>JBGUJH010000173.1:0-3079 GCA_045113775.1 Lachnospiraceae bacterium
ATCCCGGGAAATCTTTGACCCTTGCCAGGAAGGTCACGCCCTCCAGTTTTTTTCCTTTTCGGATCTTGCCTTTGTCATCGATCAGGAACATGACGATGGCGCCGGCATGGAATCCGCCTGCCTTCCGGCCGACCGCGACCTTCCCCTGCCTTCTCAATTTGACGAATTCATCTGAGAAATGCTTCATCTGTATGCCTGACAGAAGTGCCTGCAGCACGAATGCGATGGCAATTACTAAAACCAGCTGTAACATCGTGTTCCCTCCTTGTTCTCCGGGCGGGCCCCTGTCCGGTGCCCGCTCCGTATTTATGCTTGTGTTTATGCTTTCAAATTACGCAGTAATCTGTGTTGCCGATTATGCCGGGGATCAGCCTCTGGACTTGCCGCCGGAGACGTTGATGGTCGTTCCGGTGATGTAGCTCGCCCTGTCGGATACCAGGAAAGCGACTGTGTTGCCGACCTCGTCCAGCTTGCCGTCACGGCCCAGCGGAATGGTCTTGCTGTAGTCAGTGGAAAGATTCTCGGGCTTTACACCGCGGGTATAAGCCAGGGCTTCGTTATAAGCGGGGGTACGCAGGCCGGTCGCTTCCATGATGCCGGGGGCAACTGCCAGGACGCGGATGTTGTATTTGCCCAGCTCCTTGGCCCAGGATCTTGTGAAGCTGTCGCAGGCTCCCTTTGTGGCGGAGTATGCTGACTGGCCCTGAGAACCTTCTTTACCGGACTCGGAAGACATGTTGAGGATCACGCCGCCGCCCTGCTTCAGCATGACTCTGGCGCAGGCCTGGGCTACCAGGAAGAGGCCCTTGACGTTGACGCCGAACATCTTGTCAAAGGAGTCAACGCTGAGTTCGTACTCGGGATGCTCGCCCTGTACATCGACCAGCAGGCGGGGCATGTTGATGCCGGCGTTATTGACGACCGCGTCGATGGTGCCGTATTTCGCGACGACCGCGTCTGCCATAGCCTGGACACTTGCGGGATCTGTTACGTTACATGCTACGCAGTAAGCTCCGTCGATCTCATCTCCGGTCTTGACGCTCATATCAACGATGACCGCGTTGGCGCCGGCTGCCTGGAGGCAGCTGACTACGTGTTTGCCGATACCGGACGCGCCGCCTGTGACGATAACAACTTTGCCTTCAAGATTTAACCAGTTACTCATTTTTTTCCTCCTTTGTTCTTTCCCGTAGTGTCATGCATACCATGCTTAAAGCATGAATATTGCCTTATTTCTGGGGATTTGCACATAAAAAGAGCAATACCCCCCGCTTTTGTGTATAATGTACATCGCCAAACACACATCATAGAAAAGCGTGGTATTGCTCATGAACATTATACAGTTATTACTTTCAATCATCAATGATCTTAATTACGAGAAGCGCTGGCTCCTCGGTTTTATCTGCAGATACATCCCTCTCAAGCAGTGGGCTTATGATGAGACACATTCCCCAAAGTACCAGAAGTTCAAAACGGATGAGCTCCCAAGGATCATCCCTCTGGAGAAAAAGGACTGGCAGCACCTCAGGCGCGAATACCAGCGCACACACAACGGCCGTGAGCTCAAGCCGATCCGCCGGCGTGGCGAATGCAGTATCCCTGCCGATACGCGATGCCCATGCTGTAACGCCCCCGCTGAGTATCTCTACAGCAACAACGGCTCCAAGGGCCAGCTTCTGTGCAAGGTCTGTAATACGTTGTTCTCCCCGCAGGACAACCGTTTCCACAAGGCTTTTGAGCTGCGCTGCCCCTTCTGCGGGCATACCCTTGTCCCAATAAGGAGCAGGAAATTCTTTGTTGTCTGGAAATGCGTCAACAAAAAATGTTCCTACTACAAAGACAACCTCAAAAAAGTGGATCCCGATTCCCCGAACGGTAAAAGTGATTACAAGCTCCATTACATCTACAGGGAATTCAACGTCGACTTCTTCAGGATGCCCCTTGAGAGCCTTCCGAAGAACGCCTCTTCCCTGCGTTTCCGCAAATATGACGCCAATATCATGGGGCTCTGCCTCACCCTGCACGTCAATCTCGGGCTTTCCCTGCGGAAAACGTCCCAGGCCCTCATGGATCTCTACGGCTTCAAGGTGTCCCACCAGCAGATCGCCAACTACTGTAAGACGGCCGCACTCTGTGTAAAGCCCTTTGTGGATCATTACGACTATAAGCCCGGCAAGGCCTTCGTGGCTGATGAGACATACATTAAGATCCGCGGCGTCCACTCCTTCGTCTGGTTCATCATGGATGCTGCCAGCCGTTCTATCCTCGGGTATCAGGTCTCCGACAACCGCAGCGCAGGTCCCTGCGTCATGGCGATGCGCATGGCCTTTGAGAAGCTGAAGAACAAGCTTCCGGAAGGCTTCCTTTTTGTTGCCGACGGCTACAGCGCCTATCCTCTTGCAGCACAGCAGTTCTTCCTTGAGTTCGGCGAACGGATGAGGTTTGAGATCACGCAGGTGATCGGCCTTACAAACGACGATGCCGTCTCCGCCAGGTACCGTCCATACAAGCAGCTGATCGAGCGTCTCAACCGTACCTACAGGGCGTCTTACCGCCATACGAACGGCTTCGACGGGATAGAAGGTGCGAATTACGGGCTTTCGCTCTGGGTCGCTTATTACAACTTCCTGCGGCCGCACAAGTCCCACGGTTACAGGGTCCTGAACAGCGTGGAAGAACTCCAGAACGCTGACAACATGCCCGGCAAATGGCAGCTCATGATCTACTATGGCCAGCAGATAATCCTTCAGATGCAGAAACAGTCCGCGTTATGAACAGGGAGCGGAACCGTTGTCAAGGGAACCGTGGAATACCGGAACAGGCGGAGGAACCGCCTGTGAGGATATGCCGCGAAATGTCCCTTGACATAAGGTTCGCGGATCATCCTCTTGTCTGGGAAAGGGGCCGCTGCGCCTTTCCCTGCTTCCGGCGAGGACGGGTCCGGGCAGAGCCCGGTAGAAGGGTCAAGGGACGAGTCCCTTGCGGGTTCTTAGGGCAGCGCCCTAAGCCCTCGGAGAGCCTTTCGGTCTCAATATCTACAGATTTTCAAGGTTCAATCGAGCCTATTTTTTAGGCTCCG
>JBGUJH010000174.1:0-31959 GCA_045113775.1 Lachnospiraceae bacterium
CTTGCCTTCGGCTATATCCTTCCCACTACCGGGCGGATTCGGGACTTTCACCCGTTAGAAACGTGCGCCGCCGGGCGCACAGAAAAACGCCGGAGATCCGGCAGAATCTGCCGGATCTCTGGCGCTTTGGGGTATATATCGACCGATCAAATGATAAAAGTCGTATTTTCCTCTGTTTTGAACAGGGAGCGCGGCGCAAGCGCAGTTACGCCGCTTTCTCTATTCAGAGTTCTCTCATGTGAGTGCTGCCGGTTACGGATACTTTTCAAGGCTCGCAGAGCGAGCCGCTGCGCCGCGTGCGGGTTGCCTGAAAGGCAACATCTTCCACTCCGCACGCGTGTGCATCATATAACTCAGCGGGGGACATCCCCCTGTGTTATAACTTCCGCTTTAGTAGCGGGAACTCTCTGTTACTGGACTTTGTAGCAGATCTTGCCGGGATTGAGGATCATCTTGGGATCGAATACCTGCTTGATGCCTTCCATGATGCGCATCTGCGCAGGACCGGAGAAGTCCGCAAGATAGTCCATCTTGCCGTGGCCAATTCCGTGCTCACCGGAGATCAGGCCGCCCATTTCAGCTGCCTTAGCATAGATGTCCTTCATGAACACTTCGACGTCCTTCTTGAAGGTCTCTTCGTCGACTGTGTCATCGCCGCACGCATAGATGTGGAGGTTTCCGTCTCCCGCGTGGCCGAAGCTCTTGATCTTGAAGCAGTATCTGTCCTCTGTGGACTTAACATACTTAAGATACTCAGCGATCTTGGTGACAGGAACGACTACGTCGCACTCATCCAGCCACTTGGTCTCGGCTTCGATCGCCTCGAGGAAGGAAGAACGTGCAGCCCATGCATCGCGCTTCTTCGCAGGGGAATCAGCGACCAATACGTCGATCGCGCCCTCTTCCAGAACTACTTCCGCTGCCTTCTCGACTACGTCATTGAGCTGGTCAAAATCGTCTCCTTCAAAGGTCACGAGCAGATATGCTCCTACTTCCACGCCGCCGATCTGCTTGGGGAAGGTCTCTCTTCCGATGAATCTCTCGGACGCGAGTACGATCTCTCTCTCCATGAACTCGACAGCCTGAGGATTCAGGCGGTTCTTCATGAAAAGCGGAACAGTCGCGATGCAGTCGTCCAGGTTCTCATAAGGAATGATCAGAGAAATGGTCTCCTTCGGAGCAGGAACGACCTTGAGGGTGAGCTCTGTGATGATGCCGAGTGTTCCCTCGGAACCGATCATCAGGTGAAGCAGGGAATATCCGGTGCTTGTCTTGGAAACTGTTGCGCCCAGTTTGATGATCTCGCCGGTAGGGAGAACTACAGTCATAGCGCGCACATAGTCTCTTGTGCAGCCGTACTTGACGGCGCGCATGCCGCCTGCGTTTGTAGATACGTTTCCGCCCAGAGTAGCGAACTTCTCGCCCGGATCCGGGGGATAAAGGAGGCCTCTGCCAAGAGCGTCTTCAGCCAGATCGTGCAGAAGGACGCCGGGCTGTACGCGGACGACGAAATTATCCTCATCGTACTCCAGGATCTTGTTCATCTTCTGCATGTCGATCATGACACCGCCGTGAATGGCGACAGACGCTCCCGTCAGGCCGGTACCGGCACCGCGAGGGATGATCGGAATGTTGTTCTCATAGCAGAGTTTCGCGATAGCTGCGATATCTTCTGTCGTCGTCGCATCTACAACTACTTCGGGGGGATTTGAGCCGTAAATGGGCATCTCGTCGCGGTAAAAGTCTTCATTAATGTCACTGCCTGTGTGTACCTTTCCGGGTACGATCTTCTCGAGCTCGGCAATAAACTCAGGGGTCACTTTGTTGTACTGCATACTTACTCCTTTCATAATCCCATTCACTCTTGAACGGTTCACTGTTTCCAAAACAGTGTTGAGATGAACTGTGTCCTAAATATTACCCCAAATTGGTTAACCAATTTCCCTTAATTGGTTCTACCACTTTATAGTTAAATGATAGCGCCGTCTGTACAAATTGTCAATAAAACAATCCGTAAAGGCGGCGCTTTCTATGTTTTTACCAATTCAAAGCCGGCTGTTTTGTAAATAATTCACTGCAGATCCTTGAATTGTCTGATATATTCAAAATGCCGGCTCAGCCCCTCAAGTCCCGTCTGAAGATCGCTGTTCACTACTCCCATGACCAGCATCCGGTGTGTGTCCTCGAGTTTATCGTTGCTCTTCATTCCCTCGATGATCTTTCCGCGGAACACGGGAATATAGGACTCGATCACATTAGTCAGCGCGCGGTAAGTGGTGATCAGGTAATCGTTGCGGGAGGCCTCGATCAGCGTCATATGCAGCGCCATGTCGTGCTCGTACCGGTCCTTCTCCGTTTCGGCGTCAAGGAGCGCCTGCAAGTGCCTGGCGATCATGATCTTCTGCTGCTCCGAGGCATAATCGACAGCCAGATGCATTGCTTCTCTCTCGAGGCAATAGCGAAACTGTGTCAGGTCGTCTCTCCCCATTCCTTTCATGGTATAGATCAGCGACAGCATCTGCGTCATTGGCTCATCAAAATTCAGAGAGATATAATGTCCGGCGCCATGCTGAGAAGACGTTACGCCCATATTCTCCAGGATCCGAAGCCCTTCTCTCACGGAATTGCGGCTGATCCCAAGCTGTTCGGCGAGTTCTCTCTCCCCGGGCAGTCTGCTGCCCGGCTTCAGGTTTCCGCTGAGCACTTCGCCCATCACATGATCGATCACGATCTGATAAGGTTTCTCTTTTTTATCTTCCTGATTGTTCTTCATACCGGTGCCCTCAATAAACACACAGATACAGTGTATCTCCTTCAAAGACCAGCTGCTCCCTTGAAAAAGCATTCCAGTCCTTATCAGCAAACTGTTCCTTGACAGCTTCATTGTCATCCGCGCGCTTGAACTTTCTTCCAAGATAGTAATTGAGGCTGTCAATATCACTCCAGGTGCGGTTCAGCGATCTGGCGCGGGAATACCTGTCCGATGTAAATTCCACCCATGAATCCGGCACATGCGCGTCCTGACAGACCGCCACCTTTGTTACTTCCGTTCCGCTCTCCTGTTCATACTCACGGATCGCCTGGCCGATAGCCTCGATATACAGCCGGTCTGCCTCATTTCCCTTATATCTGTCTATGATCACTCTCTGGAATGACAGGTACTGTCCGAAAAGAAACACAACCAGTAAAACTGCAGCCAAAGCATTAATACCTGACAAGACACCTTTTCCGGATTTCTCATGCCGGCCGCTTTCTGTATTTTGATCCGAACCCGGGACATCCAGCAAAAAATAGTGCATCATGGCAACTCCCGGCAGCGCTCCGACTGTGTAGCAGATTCTCATTGCGTGCTGGTTCCCCACTGCATAATACAGGATCTGCAGCGCTGTGACGGCTCCCATGCTGTAGATCACCGAGGCGGCTGCAGCGGGCACTTCCTCCCGAGGGCAGCACAGCACAGCTTTCACAATGACAAGGACCGTCAATAATACAGCGGCGCCCAAAAAAGCTGCATTAGGAAGGATCCCGTCCATGATCTTGTAGGAATACCGGACCACTTCCCAGATCGTCCTGCACGCCCATTTAACATTTTCGACTGTACTTGCGACAGTAAAAGCCGACCTGTAGCTCTGGAAGTGCTTCATCATAACGATGGTCGCGACATTAACGATTCCGAACATCGTCCCCAGGACGACATTGTTCCGAATAAAGCGGGATAATTTCCCATCTGCATAAAAGCTCACAAGAGGCAGGAGGATCGCACAGAAAATACCTACAGTGGGCTGATACGCAAACTGCGCGGTCAAGAGGCTGAAAAGCGCAGGGATCAGGTAAAAGGCGCCTTTCCCGGCATAGAAATACGCCGTAAAACAGGCGGCAAGAACCGCAAAGAAAACTCCGGTCAGAAAGCCCATTGTCTCCACGAACATGAAGTATTCTATAACGAAAAGGTTGATCACAACTAAGAGTGATGCCAAGAGCGCCTTCCGCCTGCTTTGGAAGATCCCTTCGAGGAGCCTTGACAGGACGTACAAGGACGCTGCTGCGAGAACTAAGCCTGTCCAAAAAGAAATATAATAAAACTTTTCCTGCGGGAGCCCGGTCATTCCAAAGCATTTATAGTACAGCGCGATCACCGGCCGTCCGTTGCGCACCAGCATATCCTTGGCTTTCTTGCCGACTCCGACCGCGAATGTCCTGTAAGTATCTGTCGTAAACTCCAGGAATGCATCTGTGCCAAAAAACAGCACACAAGCCAAAAAGCAGTCAAACATCAGACTGACGCGCCTATTTTCATTTTTGTTAACTGTATCCGATGCCATAACCAATAAGCCTTTCCCGAATTCGGCAGTTTCAAGGCTCGCGAGCTGCTGTGTTTACTTCAGGCAGATCATAGAGCCGTTCCGACCTGTCACGTGATGATCCCCTCTGTATGAATGATATTCATTCCTGCCGCACATCGTGCACACGCCGCTCAGGAAGATCTTCTCTTTCGGGATACCCAGTTCTGCCAGCAGGTCCCGGTTCACCGCTGCTGTATCCATGAAATACTTCTGTCTTCCGTTAACAATGCGGTCCTTGCGGCAGTATTTTGACACATCCACGATGGAGCTGAACTGTTCTACCACATCCTCTTCGATCTCGAAACAGCACCCGAGAATGCTCGGATTGATGTAGATCTCAATATCGGCCGGACTGCAGCCGTAACGGTCCATCATGATCTGCGCAGCTTTCGGCGCTATCTTCTGTACGGTCCCCTTCCAGCCGCTGTGCACATTTCCGATCACCTCACGGACCGGATCGTACAGGAAAACGCTCTGGCAGTCCGCTGTGTGGATCTCCAGCGCGACCCCCTTAAGGTCCGTGAGAAGGCCGTCCGCCTCTCCGACCTCTTCCTGCAGGTCATGCTCATCCACGACCACCACTCTGCTGCCGTGGACCTGTCTGGTGCACTGTTTGACTGCGCGGAACTTGTAACCGAAATCTGACTCGATCGACCTGATCAGCTTCTCTCTTCCTTCCGTTTCCAGCGCAGGTCCGCCGAAATCGACGGGTTTCCGGGAATAAAAAGACAGGATCTTATCGTTGTTGATCCTGTCAAAAGTGTAATACCTATCCATAAGATCTCCTGAATATGCGGCCGTGGGCGCGGCTCTGTCTACATTTCAGTATCCTTTGAAAAAGAGATAATTGCAAGTCCTTTCCTGTCGTGCCCATTAAACCTTTTTCTTCAAAAGCGTCACCTTTGAAACCGGAGCGGCAATTCCATCCGATTGGCCTCCAGGAGCTCTCTGTCTTTCAAGATTTCTTCAGCAGGACCGTCCGCCGCCACTGTCCCCTGCGATAACAGGATCACACGGCTGCAGGTGTCGTAGATCATATCCAGATCGTGAGACGTGATGATCTTCGTGCGCGGGAGTTTTCGGATCGTCTCTATAATGATCCGGCGGTTATAGGGATCAAGGGCGGAGGTCGGCTCGTCCATCAGCAGGACTTCAGGATCCATAGCCAGAACCGTCGCCACTGCGGCCATGCGCTTCTCCCCTCCCGAGATCTTGTGATTGTAGAGATCCCTGAGCTTCTCCTGTCCCAGCTCCTTCAGCACGCTGTCTGCCCGCTGCAGCGCTTCCTGCCTCGACATGCCGTAATTCAGCAGACCGAATAGCATGTCCTCGATCACGGTGGGCATGAACATCTGATTGTCCGAATTCTGCAGGACGAACCCCAGCTTTTTCCGGATCACGGCCAGGTTTCGCGGAATTACCTCAAATCCGTCCACCAGGATCCTGCCCTCTGTCTGTGACCCTGACCCTTTTCCGGCCCCGGGACCCGCAAGTCCCAGAAGGAGCTTCATGATCGTGGATTTGCCGGCTCCGTTGGCTCCGATCAGGCCTACTGTCTCGCCCTCTCCGATCTCAAAAGAGACCTCCGAGAGGACCGTTTTGCCTCTTTCATAGGCGTATGTGACATTCTCAAACTGTATCATCTCTCACCTCATCACTGCCGATCCCAGCACCTGCGTCAGATTTACGACCCGCGCAGCAGCAAAGAGCGCGCACCACAACACGGCATACAGCACATCTCCCATTGAGCTCCCGCGTTCCTGCGCATAATAGAACTCCCCGTGATACCCCCTCAGGAGCATTGAGGAGTACAGTTCCTCAGCCCGGTCCATACTGCGCAGAAGGAGCTGTCCCAAAAAAGATCCCCAGGCCGAATAATGGATTCCCTTCTGCCCGGGAGCCCGAAGGCTGTAGGCCTGGGTCATCACATTTGCTTCCTCGGCCAGTACTGCCGCATATCGGTAAGTCAGAAGGAGGAGAGTCACCAGCATCGACGGTACATGGATCTTCCTTAGCGCACCACACAGCGCCTCGACCCTTGTCGTAGCCATGAGCAGAAAGGAAGCCGCCAGGCTGAAGACCCCTTTCATCATCAGCGTCAGCATGGAGATCATCCCGGTCGTAACTGTAAATGACCCGATCGCAAATGCAGGAGTCCTGTCCAGGATCGGGTTAAAAATCCCTACTGCCAGCACCAGAGGCAGTACAAAGCGGAGCTTGTAAAAGCAAGTGGACACAGAAATCCCGCTCACCGCAAAGAGCACTGCCGGGTATAAGATCATAAAAAGCAGTCCGCTCAATCTGTATTTGTCAAAAGATACCACCGTCAGGATATAGACCACGGTCACCAGGAGTTTAGCCCCTGCGCTGACTGCGTGGATGGGAGAATCCCCCGACGCCAGTGTGTCCATCTCGCGCAGGTCGCGGATGGAGCGTTCGATATTTTGGCTCATAAATCGTATTCCCTGTACACTCTGTAAATAACCCCCATATCCCTTGGGGACATGGGGGCTTATACCTCTTTGTACCGTATCTTATTCGCCTTCGTCAAGCATTTTTCTTGCGGAAGAACCGCCCGGCAAAGCAGATGCACAGCGCCGCGGCCGCGACCATCGCGCTTCCGACGATACCGGAAACAGTTGTGCCCATCGGGTTCTCGCTTCCCGCGAAGCTGTAATCCGGCAGGAAGGAGGTCTTCTCCTGAATATCCGACGCTGCCTGGGACGCCGCGCTGCTCACTCCGAAATTATCCTCGTCAAGGCCCATGTTGGAGCTGTAGCCGGCTTCCTCATTTCCAAAGAGCGCCCACTCCAGTCCGTCCGGATTGGAGCTCGCAAAGTGAGAGAAAACTCCGCCGACTATTAGCGCTGCAAGCGCCAGTGTGACGATAACTGTTCCCAGCGACTTGGACGATCTTCCCGCTGCAGTCTCCTCAGAGAGGTCAACATCGCGCACGAGTTCCGGTCTCGTCTGATAGACGTAGGTCAGGACCGCTGCAGTGATCAATCCTTCCACAATCCCAATGGCCAGGTGAATAGGCTGCATGAGCGCGCAGAAAGCTCCGAATGGAAGCTCTGTGATACCCGAAAGCGTTGTCTCAAGGACGACCGAGAATGCGCCCATCTGCAGAGTGATCACGCATCCTATGATGGATGCGGCGACTATTCTTGCTCTCTGCGCCGCGTGCGGTCCCAGGTTTTCAAAGAGCCTGCTCTTCATGATCGGGCGCCAGATCAGGTAATACCCTACAAAGCACCCGTAAAAGGCCATGTTCCATATGTTGGCTCCAAGAGCCATCAATCCACCGTCGGCAAAAAAGAGACACTGTATCGTCAGGACAACGATCATTGACAGAAATCCCGCCTCAGGTCCCAAAAGAGCGGACAGAAGCATTCCGCCGCACAGATGTCCCGAAGAGCCGGTCCCCGGAATAGTATAGTTGATCATCTGCCCGGCAAAGACCAGTGCGGATGCCACTGCCATAGTGGGGAGCTTCTGGGTGTTCTCATCACCGGAGAGTCTTTTTATAGAGATCCCGGCCGCTGTGCCGGACGCGGCATACATCGTCGCTGCTACAGCAGGGGATAAAAGGGCGTCAGCCATATGCATAACGTTTACCTCCGAAACACTTTTCTTATGAAATAAGTTTATAATGTCCCGAAAGTACCGCACAAGCCCCCCTGGGGGTTAAACTTCATCACATTACCTTGCTAATTCAGTGAAACCCAAAATCCTTTACTCCACCGACTTAAGCGACTCCACCATATCGATCTTCCGAATATAGAAATACGAGAAGAAATTGACCGACATCGAGAAGATCACAGTCAGGATGATCGCGTACAGATAGCTGCGGGCGTGCAGCCCGTGCCCGAAGATCATGTACTCCATTTCGATCGTCCCGATCAGCCAGCGGTGGAGCCATTTCCCGCCCAGCATGCCCAGCATGGCTCCCATCAGTGTGAGAATGATGCTCTCGCGATATACGTAAGAGGCCGTCTCGCCGTCGTAAAATCCCAGCACTTTGAGAGTCGCCAGTTCGCGGATTCGTTCCGTCACGTTGATGTTGGTCAGGTTGAAGAGAACGAGAAATGCCAGCGCCGCCGCCGCGCCGATGATGATCCAGACCACGACGTCAAGGCTCTTCATGCTCTCGTGAAAATGGTCCCGCGTCTCATCAATGCTGTTGTATGTGATGACGCCTTTGATCCCCGAAACTCTCTGCGCCACTGCAGAGGGGCTCAGATCAACGTCAGAAGACGAAGCTGCGCCGCTCTTTTGTCCGCCGTTCACTGTTTTGACCAGCAGAAGGTTGTCGCGGGGCTTTTCACCGAACAGTTTCGTGTAACAGGCCGGCGTCATATAGACATAGTGGCCGACATAATTCTCACAGATACCGCACACCTGCACCGGATATTCTTTCTCGTCTCTGTCGAGAAGTTTTACGGTATCTCCTTCACTGATTCCCAGATTGGACGCCAGTTTTTCATCAATGACGACCGCGTCGTCAGTGGGAGCAAGCCGCGGAAGCTCTTCTGTCTTGCCATAGCGCCTCAGTCCGTCCGCGCGGGGATAGAGACAGTAATAATCTTCTGCTATGGGATGACCGCCATCATCGGAGTATGTCACCCATCCGGATGAAGATCTCACCTCAACATTGTCGGTCGTCCCCTCATATGTCCTGACGCTGACACTCGTGGTGTAACAGCCCATGAAAGATTCGATCCCGGGTTCCGCCTCAAGTGCTTCCATGAGCTCCGCGCGGTCCGAAGGCGTAAGGCCTGTGTCGATCGAGATCGTGGCATTATAAGGCATCAGGTCATCAAACTGCCATGTGAGAACATCGAAAATGGAGTCCCGCAGCCCGTAACCGGTCGCGAGCAGCGCGGTGCAGCCCGCGATTCCGATAATGGTCATCCAGAAGCGCTTTTTATACCGGAAGAGGTTGCGCGCGCTGACCTTCTGTATAAAGGACAGACGGCTCCATATGGCACCGATATATTCGAGGAAGATCCGCTTGCCGGGCTTCGGCGCGCGGGGACGCAGAAGTTCGGCAGGTCTTGCCAGAAGCGTCGCATAGCAGGCCGCAAACGCCGCTCCGGCAGTCGCCAGGACTGCCGCCCCCAATGAATAGAGCGCCACGACCGGAGAGACCCCGATCTCAAGCTTAGGCAAAAGATAGAGGATCCCCCACTCATAATAGATGAGCGCGGGCAGCGCCGTGCATCCTATGATAAGGCCCGCCCCGCCGCCTACAAGGCTGGCAGCAAGAGCATATCCGATATATTTGACAGAGATCGCAGTTGTGGGAAATCCCAGGGCTTTCATCGTTCCGATCTCGGCTCGGTGATCTTCGACCATTCTCGTCATAGAGGTGAGGGAGCTGAGCGCCGCCACCAGAAAGAAGATCAGCGGGAATACATCAGCGAGGTTTCCCATTCTCTCCGCGTCGGAAGAAAACTCCACATAGCTGCGGATCGTATCTCTCCCCAGCATGTACCACTCACCGTCCGAGATCTCCAGTCCTGACATGGCGCTGCCGCCGCTCCCGTATTCTGAGAGCCCCAGAATGAGCGCGCTTACCATATCCGTAAAGGATACGTCATCGCTCACCTGCTTTTTCCTGATCGCGGCTCTTTCCTTAGCTAAAGGCTCCAGGCTGTCAATAAAATCATCTACCCTGTCCTTATAGGCGTCATCTGTGTAGCAGTTGTACTGTTCGAGCCCCTCCAGGGCCAGATAGATAGTGGAATAGACCTCCTGCGTGAAGCATTCCCCGGGCAGTACAATAAAGCCGGTGACGCTGCCGCTCCCTACGCTGGAGCCGCCTCTGGTCCGCGAGATATAGAGGGGGCTTCGCACGACCCCGACTATCGTGTAAGTGTGTTTGGTGGAATGAGTCCCTTCAGCGGAGCTCTTTGTGAGCGGATCCTCTTCGAGCACACTGTCAAAAGATTCCCTGGTATCTATAGTGATCGTATCGCCGATCTCCTTGTGGAGGGCTTCCAATATTTTGACCTCTGTAACGCATTCATCAGGCGACTGCGGAAGCCGTCCCTGTACGAGATCAAGGAGATTGATCCTCTCAGGCAGTTCGAGCACATTTACGCCGTCCTCTCCCGCCAGGGCATCAAAAGTACGGCTTCCCTCTGCCGCCTTTACTCCGGGCATTCGGGAAACCGCATCAAGATCCTCCTGTGTCAGACCAAGCATTGAGATCAGGCGTACATCCATGAAACTCAGCCGGTCGTAGTAGTGATCCACCGTATTCTGCATATCCGGCGCCGTCATGCGAAGGCCGGCCAGAAAGCCGACCGCCAGAAGGCTCATCACGAACAGCGACAGAAAGCGCCTTTTCGTATGCAGGATCTCGCGGACCGTATCCACGAGAAGCCTGCTGCCCTTTCTATTATGCGTCACGCTTTAAATCCTATTGTGAGTTAACGACCTCAATAAATGCCTTGGCGTAAGACGGCAGGTCCGGAGGTCTTCTTCCGGAGACGATATTTCCGTCAACGACCGTCTCCTCGTCTACCCAGGTGCCGCCGGCATTGGTCATATCGTCCTTGATGCCGGGTGTACTGGTCACCTTCTTGCCTCGAAGGATGTCGGCGCTGATCAGCACCCAGCCCGCGTGGCAGATCTCTCCGATCGCCTTGCCGTCCGCATTCATCTTCCGCACGATGTTCAGAACTTCAGGGAAGCGTCGCAGCTTGTCGGGCGCCCATCCTCCGGGTACCAGTAGTCCGTCGTAATCATCCGGATCCAGGTTCTTAAAGCTCAATGTCACTTCACAGGGCACACCGTATTTGCCGTGATAGAGGCCGGGCTTCTCGGCGGCAAAATCCACCTGCCATCCCTCTTCTCTGCACCGATAGACCGGATACCAGACCTCGAGATCCTCGAAGTCCGCGCTGATCAGCTGCAAAATCTTCTTGCTCATAATGGGCTCCTTTCATAACTATTGGTTTCTATCATGATGCTGTACACTTCAACTGCTGTTCTTAATCCCGCAAGCGGGCACGTCGTCCGGTATATCCTATTGTAATAGATAAATCCAGGAATTGAGATCGCCCAAAAATGCTCCTCGGTCCGGATCATCCTTAAACATGTCAGGCCGCACTTCCTTGCATGTTATCCCCTGCTCTTTTAAGTTCGCGATCTCCTCTGTCCCCAATGGTCTGGATGCCACAAGGCAGTAACTCCTGCCCTTTTCAATATCTGCCGCACCGATTCCGTTCTCCAGATCCAGTTTATTTCGTTCTTTCTTTATGAATAAAGCCATAATACGGATATCCGTATCTTTGTCGGTCAGGATCGGCGTGTCCATTTTCGCAGTATTGTCTGTGATGCAATTGACAGAAGCTTCCGTCATAGCCGCATCAGCGGCATCCTGTGCATAAATAGTTGTATAATTGTAATATCCACAAATACACACAAATACAGTCATCGCGATCGACAAAGGTGCCGCATTCCGAAAACGAAGTCTTGAGAGTCCAATGGATACGATCAGCCATGCGCATACTGCCGCAGTATAAATATAGCGGTCAAAATACATCGGCCTGAACAGTTTTGAGATACCGATTCCTACTGCGATCGTGCCGAACACGGAAACCGCACCCGCAAGAATGAATACAAGTTCTTTGGCCGGATCCTTGCCGTCTGTCATTTCTTTTCCTGAAGCGATCTCTGTCAGCCTGAGGATCAGTGAGACTGCGAGAACGGCAGCAAAGATGTAAAAAAGTATCCAATCGTGTTTTCCTTCGAAAATTGCCGGCAGTGAATCCTTATATTTGGGTGTCCACTTGAGCCACCAGCCGGAAGAAGTCCTTCCGAATGTTTCGATAAGGACCAGAAGCCATCGTATATACCCCAAAATTGTCAGCGCCCATGTAGCCGCGACTCGCCCCAGAATCGCTCTCCGTGCAAAAAGAGCGTATAACATAAGTGCTGCATAGAAAAACGCCACAGCTATAAGTGCATAATAATGCGTGTATGCAGCTGACAGTGAGAATACGGCAAATATCCCATAGTAAATGATCCTGTCTGTGTAAAGAATTGCATAAAACGATAAATAACTGACAAGAACAAACAGAACTACCCAGGAGTACATCCGGATTTCCACATTGAACTTGACTGCGCTTGCCAGAAGTGATGCAAAAGTGATGAACAGGAAAGAGGTGCTCTTCCCAAACCTGCTTCTGATCACAGTAAGTGCGATCACAAGTACGAGCAGATATGGGAAAAGCGATACAGCATGAAGTACCGGTCCGGATTCTCCCGTGAAGTGGGTAACCCCTTTAAGAATAAGATAATAAAGCGGCGGATGCACATCATTAGCCGTTTCTTCAATAAGCTCCGGTATCGGCATCCGGATCAGCTTGATCGAGAACATCTCATCATACCAATATGTGCTGTCAAAGATCCTGATTCCATTCAAGGCTGCCAACGCTGCTGCGTAAATAACCAGCAAAACTGTCATATTGCTTTATTATCTCCTTAATTTTAGTAAATGCTGATAGTACCGGGACGCTGTATCTCGAAAGCAAATGGACAGTTTTCCTCTCATCCGCGGAAGAAAACGACAACTATCCGGTTCCCGACTTGATCAGTGCTTAAATATCACAAATTTGCTGAGCACATAATTCAGCACGATCACAATAAAATTAGCCGCAATTTTGATGATCATATCGTTAAAGTGCAGTACAGTAACAAAAACGAACATGATCACCCAGTCCACCACGCCGGTCCCCAGCCTGCATGCGAAAAAGGATCCGATCTCCTTGAGGATCTCCCCTTTTCCCGTGGCAGAACTGTGGAAGACCATAGACCTGTTGGTCACATACGCGAAAAAGACCGCCAGTGCCCAAGCTATTACCGTTGCCGCCATAACGCTTGTCCCCAGGACATGGGCGCAGAACCAATAAGAAACTATATTTACAACTGTAGTGAAAACTCCGAAAACAAGATAAAGGATCACATCCTTATATTTGTCCCAATATTCTTTGATCATTCTGTATTCTCCTTCACTGCCCTTTCGACAGTTCTGTCTGCAGCTCTTCCATCTGTCTGACCGCATCTGCGAACACTTCCATCGCCTCGTCTACCGGCGCTGATGTCGAGAGATCTACGCCGGCGATCTTCAGAAGGCTTACAGGATCCTGCGTGCACCCGCTCTTCAAAAACTCAAGGTAGGGCTTCACCGCGGTCTCGCCCTGCTCCAGGATCCTATGCGCGATCGCGACAGCCGCCGAGAAGCTGGTGGCATACTGATAGACATAGAAATTGTAGTAGAAGTGCGGTATCCTGCACCATTCATACGCGATCAACGGATCCGACACCATATCGGGGCCAAAATACTGCTTATTCAGCTCCAGATACTGCTCGCAGAGCGCGCTTGCCGTCAAGGGTGTTCCCGACTCGGCCATCGCGTTGGTCCTGCGCTCAAACTCCTCGAACATAGTCTGGCGGTATACAGTCCCCTTAAAGCTCTCCAGATAGTGGTTGATCAGATACGCTTTTTCTCTCGGATCTTCTGCTTTTGACAGCATGTACTCCAGCAAAAGGATCTCATTTGTCGTGGAAGCGACCTCCGCCACAAAAATTTTATAACTTGAGTTCAAGTGGGACTGCGCATGCTCCGAATACCAGGTGTGCATCGAATGCCCCATCTCGTGCACAAGTGTGAAAACATCGTCCAGAGTATCAGTATAGTTGAGCAGCATGTATGGATGTACGCCATAGACGCCCGAGGAATAGGCGCCGGAGCGCTTCCCTTCATTTTCGTACACATCGATCCACCGCTCCTCATAAGCCTTGCGGACAACGGAGAGGTACTCCTCTCCCAAAGGGGCCAACGCCTTCAGCGAGAGCTCCTTTGCCTCCTTGTAGGTAAACTTGCGGTCATATCCCTCGACCATAGGCACATAGACGTCGTACATGTGCAGTTCGTCCACTCCCAGCATCTTCCTGCGCAGGGAGACATATCTGTGCATATACGATATTTTACCATGAATACTGTCAATCAGGCGATCGCATACCGCCGGATCCACGTTATTTCCGTTTACAGCCGCGACGAAAGTGGACGGGTACTTTCTGGCACGGGCGTAGAAGATCTGCTGCTTCACCTGCCCGTCATACAGGGCAGCCCATGTGTTGGCGAATTCGCTGTAGCGCGTGTAATATTTCTCGAATACGTTCTTTCTCAGTTCACGGTCCGCAGACATTTGAAGAGGCACAAAGCGCCCGTTAGAGAGTTGGATCTCGTTTCCCTCGCTGTCAGTGACGGACGGGAATTTGAGGTCCGCGTTGGAGAGCATACCGAAACCGTTAGACGCGGTCTGCGCCATCTCGCCGGCTGACGCGAGCAGCTGCTCCATCTCCTTGCTTAGCGTATGTTCCTTCAAGCGGCGGATTTCCCGGATCGTGGCATCATAGTCTCTGATTCCGGATTCCTCCTCATAAAAGCGGGCGAGCACGTCGTCCGGTATTTCCAATATTTCCGGTTCCATAAATGCCAGCTCCTCGCTGATCCTGACCGACGCACTCTGCGCTTTCAGCTCCAACTCCTGATAGTGGGAATTACCGGCGTCCTGGTCATGGCGCATAAAAGAATATCCGCCGACGCGGTCCAGCTTCAGCGCGCAGTCATCATACAGTTTCAGTGCATTATAGAAACTCTGTGCGCTCTCTGACAGTCTTCCCTCGTATTCTCTGACTTTGGCAGCGATATTCCCGGCTTCCTGCAATTCCTCTTCCCAGAGGTCTTCATTCGGATAGATATCTTCCAGCCGCCAGGTGTGCTCCGCCGGTACTTCTTCTCTTACGGGCAGTTTGTCTTTCATCGATCATACTCCTCAATCTATATGCCGTTATCTTTTACTGATACAGAATTTTTTCATATTTTATCACGTTTTCCCCTTTTGTCTATGCCGCGGGTATATTGTTTATCTCAGAGGATCGAACCCTCCGAAGTAAAAAAACGCATCGGAGAAATCCACAAATCTGATTTCTCCGATGCGTTTAACTCAGGTGGGAAGTCCCCACTGAGTTAAATTATGCACACGCGTACGGAAAGGAAGATGCTGCCTTACAGGCAACCCGTACTCGGCGCAGCGGCTCGCGTTGCGAACCTTGACTTCCTCAGCTTGCTCTCAAAACTCCATCTGATCCGAAATAGAACTTCCTTTGGCCTTTTTCAAGCCATCCGGTGTGTCTGGAGCCGTCAGCATCCATGTAATAAAACTTCCCGCTTACTTTAAGCCAGCCGGTTTTCATAGAGCCGTCACTGCGCACGTAATATACCTTATTCCCGATCTTGACGAAACCCTGCTTCGCGGTCATGACTCCGTTTGAATCAAAGTAAAACTTCTTATTTCCCCTTTTCAGCCATCCGGTGTGCCTCGTTCCGTCAGCGTTCATGAAATACATCTGTCCGTTCACCTTGAGCCAGCCTGTTTTCATGGAACCGTCTTTCTGTTTATAGAACACTTTTCTGCCCAGTTTTATGAAACCGGTTCGATTTAGCAGATAACCATCGGTGTTAAAAAAGTACAGCTTTCCGCCCACTCTCTTTAAACCAGTCAAAACAGTGCCGGTCTTGGGGTTCACATAGCATCTCCTGCCGTTTGTCTCCGACCATCCGGCTTTGACCAGACATCCCCGCTCATCGAAATGGAACAAAGACTTTCCGATCTTTACAGTTCCGGTCTGAGCGCGCCCCGCTCCGTCGAAATGGAATGTATAACGTCCGAATTTCTTCCAACCGGTATCCTTCTTCGCCGTCTTAGTGTTGAAATGGTACAGAGAACCGTCAATCTTTTTCCACCCGGTCAAAGGCGCGTTATTCTTATAGTAATACTGTTTGCCCTGATTGCCCAGGATCCAGCCGTCTTCCGCGTAAGTCCCTTTCCTCTTTGATGCCGCGCTGCTGTAACCGTCGTAAGCGCGGTCATCGATACGTTTAGCGGCCGCATTGTTCAGTTGCTGCGTAACGACGCCTTTGAGCTTTTTCTTATCGTTCTTATCGTAGAGATATACCTTTTGCTCCGTGTAATTGCGCTTCAATTCCTGAGAAATAATGTCATTGTACACAGTATACGTTATATCGCCGTTGTAGCGCACGCTCGCGACATTTCCGTACTTATTCGCACGCCTCGGAGCAGGGTAAAAAATATCCGCAGTGGCATACTTGGACGGAGAATCTTCACAGCCGTTGAAATAATAGAAGGACGCACCTACTGCCCTCAGGAAAGCGCCGGAATTAGTGTCATTTATGCCGTGATGGCTCATTTTAAATATATCCGCCTTCACATCCACTTTCGCATTCAGGAGCTGTTTCTCTGTATCCGCCTCGATATCACCCGCATTGAGATACCTCGTATTTCCGCAGGTAAATCTTGTCACCAGAGAATTGTTGTTGATATAGGTCCGCATATGCTCGCTGCTTTTGTACTGCGCTCCCCAAAGGACGGTCGCGTTTACATCTCCGACGTTGAAAGAAGACCCTTTATTGAGGTATGTGATCTTTACGCCTTTCTCCTTTGCATTATTTATGATTCTCTTGCACCATTCTATATATTCCTGCATGTAATCAGACGGGCCGTTCATATACGAGAAGTTGGGCAGGTAGAGATTTGAGACCTTATACTTCCCGTCGTTAAGAATATTTGTGATATTTCCCATATGATCATCGTGATAATGACTGATGAAGATATCAAAATTAAAATACCCGTGCTCTTTCAGCCAATCATTCAGAGAATCCCATGATTCCTTGACATATGTGTCGATCAGGAGTCTCTTGCCGCCGCTGGTGAGCATCTGGCTGTCCCCGTATCCCTTGCCCTTGAAGTCGATCACCTCAAGCTTCATCTGCTTGATCTTGGCCGAAGCAGCCGCCTGTTTTTTTAATGTATCTCCCGTGGCGACGGGTGCGGTTCCGGCCGAAGCGTTTATTTTTGCCGGAGTCTTATTAGCTTCCGATTTTGATTCCGCCTGTTCAGCGGCCTTTTTGCTTTCGGTGTTTTCAAGGATTCCCGTCTCCGCGGCGGTTCCGGCATCCAGCGTACTGACCTCAGCCGCGTTTTCATCCTTCGGAGCTTCTCCCTCCACCGGAGTATCTTCCTGCACGGCTTCTTCTGCCGGAGTTACCTCTTCCTGTTCGGTTCCTTCTTCCGGAGTTACCTCTTCCTGTTCGGTTCCTTCTGCCGGAGTCACCTCTTCCTGCTCGGTTCCCTCTACCGGAGTCACCTCTTCCTGGGCGGTTCCCTCCGCCGGAGTCACCTCTTCCTGCTCGGTTCCCTCCGCCGGAATCACCTCTTCCTGCTCGTTTCCCTCTGTCGGAGTCACCTCTTCCTGCCCGGTTCCTTCCGCCGGAGTCACCTCTTCCTGGGCGGTTCCCTCCGCCGGAGTTACCTCTTCCTGCTCGTTTCCCTCTGTCGGAGTCACCTCTTCCTGCCCGGTCCCTTCCGCCGGAGTTGCCTCTTCCTGCGAGGTCTCACCCGGCTCATTCACGGAATCCGAGGAATTCTCTGACTGCGCGTCCTCTGCACTGCTTTCTTTTGATTCGGGTCTTTCTTCGTGATCCTTACTTGTGATCTCATCCCCCACAGATGCAGTCACTTCTTCCGCTTCCGCAGCTGCAACTGCTTCTGTCGCCTCTCCTTGCGGCACTTCTGACGCGCGCACCGGTATCATCGTAATGGTGACGGCAAGACATAGGGTGAAAATGGCTGTAAAATATTTGTTTTTCAACATTCCCTCCTTCTTCCGCTTAACCGGCTGCTAAAGATAATATCCCCTTTCTCCCCGAACAAAAGCTCGCAGAGCGAGACTTCCTGCCTGAGTTAACGCCGGGCGGTTTATATTGAACTAACCAATTTTCAGTATATTCCGTTTACCGAGAGAAACATATAAGCGGTCTTTTAATAAACAGTCAATTGGATCTTTTTTTGCCCAATATTCGAATTATTGTTTCTAAATTAAACGATATTATGATCACCGTGTAGTTATGCCCGCTTCCGGGCTGCAAACTTGTATTTCCGGAAGGCAGTCTTTATAATTAGCACAGCAAAATCCACTTCCAAGAAAGGTTCGCATGGCGAGCCGCTGCATCTTAATGGAGATTATTGATCATGACACCGATCGTCATTCCCGCTTATGAACCTGATAACCGAATGCTGAGTCTTCTTGAATCCATGAAAAAAAAAGACCTCGGGCCCGTCATCATCGTTGATGACGGAAGCGGCACCGAATATGCTGAACTGTTTGCGCAGGCGCGGGTCTGTCTGCACGAGCTTGGCGGAACGGTCCTGACGCACGAAGTCAACCGCGGTAAAGGCCGTGCATTAAAAACTGCCTTTGCGCACATTCTTGACACCTATCCGGATGCGGCAGGCTGTGTCACCGCAGACTCGGACGGCCAGCACACAGCGGAATGCATCCTGTCTGTCAGGCAGGCCCTGGAAGATAATCCGGACAAACTTATCCTGGGAGTCAGACGCTTCGACGGGGAAGGAGTTCCATGGAGGAGCAGGGTCGGAAATACTATCACCGAGAAAGTTTTCTCCTACGTCTCGGGCGTGCATGTGACTGACACGCAGACAGGGCTTCGCGGTATCCCCCGCGCTTTTATGAAGGAGCTCCTCGATGTACCGGGCGAGCGCTTCGAATTTGAGATGCAGATGCTTCTGGAGAGTGCCGGAGACTATCCTGTCCTCGAAGTACCGATTCAGACGATCTACGATTCGAAGGACAACCATCAGACACATTTCAACACCTTCTCTGACTCTGTCAAAATATACAGGATCCTTGCGAAGAAATACCTGAAATATGTCTTTGCCTCAGTATCCTCCTGTGTGATCGATCTGGCTCTGTTTGCGTTATTCTGCTATCTTTTCAAAAACAGGACACCTGCCTACATAACTGTCTCCACTGTACTGGCACGCACCATTTCATCGGTCTACAATTACGTCATGACCTATAAGGTAGTCTTTGTGAGCAAACAGAAAGTGGCTGTCTCAGGTATAAAGTTCTTCATCCTGGTTCTCGTCCAAATGGGTCTCAGCGCCCTGCTCGTCACCGCAGGAAGCGCGCTCCTTCCCTTCGCGCCGGAAGTTGCTGTAAAGGCGGTCGTAGATACTGTGCTTTTCTTTATCAGCTATAAAGTGCAGCAGAAATACATATTCTAAGCAGGAACAAAATGCTGCTCCCATAAAGAGGACAGCCAAAAACAGCCGGCGGAGCATTTGCTCCGCCGGCTGTTTTCGTATGTTTTTACTGTTTTTTTGTTTTAGTTCTTTTTGCTTTAGTGCTTTTTGCTTTAGTTTTTTTCGCATCGCGGAACATAAACAGCCTGGCTGCGTCCAGCGCGATCTTATAAGGCAGCGGCCGCAGCGCTTTGTCCGCTTCTTTGAGCTTTTCGCGGATGGGAATGTTCTGAGGGCAGTGCTGCTCGCATTTGCCGCATCCTACGCACTGCGTCGCGAAAGGCGGTTCCTTGGAGAGACCGACAGTCTGCATGAACTGGGCGCGCCCCGCCGCCTTGCTTTCCATGAACATCGTATTGTAGCAGCGGAAGATCCCGGGGATATCAACGCCCTTGGGACAAGGCATGCAATAGCGGCATCCCGTGCATCCCACTTTCTCCTTCTCGCGGATCTTCTTCTTTACCACTTCGAGAGTGTCAAAATCTTCCTGAGTCAGATGACCCGCAGGTGCCTCGGAGGCAGTCCTGCAGTTTTCCTCCACCATCTCCACAGAATTCATGCCGGACAAGACAACTGTCACTTCCGGCTGGTTGTACAGCCAGCGCAGTCCCCATTCCGCAGGAGTCCAACCGCGCCCGCTCGCCTTCATCGCCTCAAGGGCGCCGGAAGGCAGCATATTTACCAGCTTGCCGCCTCGCAGAGGCTCCATGATGACCACCGGGATCCCTTTAGCCGCGGCAGCTTTCAACCCCTTCACGCCGGCCTGAGCCACTTCGTCGAGGTAGTTGTACTGGATCTGGCAGAAATCCCAGTCATAGTCGTCCAGGATCTTCAGGAAATTCTCCGTGTTGCCGTGATAAGAGAATCCGATATTTCGAATCTCGCCGCTCGCTTTTTTGGCGGAGATCCAGTCAAGAATACCGACCGCCTTGAGTTTCTCCCACATAGCGACATCTGTCAGATGATGCATCAGGTAATAATCAATATATGTTGTCCGCAGCCTTGAGAGCTCCTCGCCGAAGTACTTGTCAAGCCCCTCGCGGTTACGGATCATATACTGCGGAAGTTTCGTGGCGATATTAACCTTTTCCCGCAAATGATTTCTCTCCAGGATCTCGCCCAGAGCCGCCTCGCTTCCGGGATAAATGTAGGCGGTGTCATAGTAATTGACGCCTGCCCTGTAAGCGGTCAGGATTTCTTTCTCCGCCTTGTCAACATCAATACTGTTCCCTTTTTTTGTAAAACGCATGCAGCCATAACCCAGTATCGACAACTCGTTTCCGTTTTTGTCGCGCCTGTATTGCATGTTTGTCATACTCCTTTACTTTCGTCCTTTGGTTCCCGATCCGTCCGAATCATCCGGCATATGCTGTTTGGATTTCTTGATCTCCTCCTCGATCTTAGGATAGCTCGTGCCCTCCATATCCTTGACTTCCTTTTCATAGGCAGCCAGCTGGTCAGCCCAGGACTGGTACGCGGGGTCCTCTCTGTGGTCTGTCAAGTCACAGTTGTCCCTGAGATAGTCTCCTAAATACTTGGTCATTTTCCTGGTTCCGAAGAGGTTGAGATGGTCTCCGTCTTTGTCAAAATAGTCAGTGGCCGCATCTATACCGATCTTTTCAAAGTCGATGTTCCCGTCCAGATAATCGAGGCCATACTCCTCTGCCAGCTTCGCGTAAGCATTATGCTGTCTCATATCATAACAGTGCGGGGACGGCACCGAATAAAGGACGATCTTTATCCCTTCCTTCTGGCAGAAATTGTAGATCTTCTTAAAGACATACATCTGATCATCCGGGATCTTGAACACTTCCGTATCATCCGTGTTCATATAGGGCATATCCCCTTCATACGGCGTTACAGCCTCATTGACCACATATCCCTTGAAATATTTGCGGATTCCTTTCCCTTCCAACCATCTCTTCCAAACATAGTGGTACTTGATAAACTGAGACCTGTATTTGGCGTATTCCGAGATACCGATGATGTAAGGATCAAAGCCGCTCTGATGTTTACTCAGGTTATGTGTTTCCCAGAGAACCACTTTAACCGGCTGCGTCCTGAGGGCCAGCTTGATCGCATAATAAGTTTCTATGCATTTCTGCAGGTCACGTCCCATTACATACGATGTAATGCCGTAATCCCGGTACATTTCGACAGGGGTGATCGCGATATCAGCCAGGCTGTCTCCCACATTGAGAACGTCGATCTGACCTTCCGGTTCTTCCTGTATTCCCGCGATCCTGCAATCGCGGTCCGCGAGGTAGCCCCGGAGATACCAATACCCTCCGCGGAAAGGAAATCCGAGAAGCCCGATTATTATGATAACTCCGGCCACAAAGCCTGCGATCTTAATTATGTTCTTCATCTACGCTTTTAGTGTCCTCTTTGTAATTCTTAAGTTCACCGCGTTTAACGGCTCACTCCACTTCCACAAGCTCGATACGGAAATTCAATTCCTTGCCTGCCATCTCGTGGTTGGCATCGAGCGTAATGTTGGTATCATCCTTCGCTGTCACGGTCACGGGGAAGGGCTGTCCCATCATATTTCTGAGATATACTCTCTCGCCCACGTTAAGATTCTCGGAGCCGGGAAGCTGCGCAATCGCGATCGTAATGACCGCGTCGGGATCGGGCTGACCATACGCCTCTTCGGGCATCAGGTGAACGTCGACGATCTGACCGACTTCCATGTCCGCCACAGCCTTGTCGAATCCCTTTATCATCATTCCGGCGCCGCAGACAAACGCCAGAGGCTCGCCGCGGTCATAGGAAGAATCAAACTGTGTACCGTCGTCAAAAGTTCCCCTGTAGTGAACCTTGACGTTCTTGCCGACATTTTTGCCTTCCATGGTGAACTGATGCCTGCCGCAGCATCCGCCGCCTTCGCCGTGGCCGCCGCAGCATTCATGGTCCTCGCCTTCGCCGTGGCCGCCGCAGCACTCGTGGTCTTCGCCTTCGCCGTGATGGTGGTCGCAGTTTGCCCCTGTATCGACGAGGTCGCCTCTCAGAAATGCCTCCACTGCCTCATCCGCATTGCCGGAAGCGCCTGCGCATACTTCAATGCCTGCATTCGTCAGCGCGTTAAGGGCACCGCCGCCCAGTCCTCCGCAGATCAGTACCTGAATGTCATGTCCTGCCAGAAGTCCGGCCAGCGCTCCGTGTCCGATTCCGTCAGAGCCGATCACTTCACTCGATACTATTTTGCCATCTTCAACTTCATATACTTTAAAAGACTCCGTTCTTCCGAAGTGCTGAAAGATATTTCCGTTTTCATAAGTTACTGCAATCTTCATAAATAAAGTCCCTTTCTTAAATGTCTGTAACGATGTTCCGAAATGTCACCGTCTCATTATCTTAACACAGGAAATCTCTTATAAAAAGGGTGAAAACTGCTTTAGTACAGGCTTCTTTACCTCTAACAATGATATAATGATACAAAGAAGCAGAATTGTCCCCACGAATGTGAACAACCATTTGGAGGATTACCATGAATCAGTATAAAGATCTTCTCCAAAACCGCTACCGCCTGAAAACTGTACTGGGCACCGGCGGCTTCAGTACCATCTATCTCGCTGTTGATGAGGTCACCGGACAGGAAGTATCCATCAAAGAATTCACCGCCGAGCATATGGACGGACTTGCGACGGCTCTGCGGGTCAACGCCTACGACATTGCCAGTAAATCCGAGCCCCAGCCGGTTCCCGATCCTTCCTCGCTTCCCGAAGAGGAAAAGCTATCCCGCGGCCTGATGCAGGTACGACGGGAAGCAGAGATGCTCGACCTCTTCAGCGACGTTCCGGGCGTTCCCGGTGTTATTGGAACATTTCAAGAGAATAACACTTTCTATTTAGTCAAAGAGTATCTGGAAGGAATGACCTGCAAGGAGTATATGGACCGCTTCCGCGGCCGGATTCCCTTCACCCTCGCGCTCTACATCATGAAAGGTACACTGGAAATCCTGAAGAAGGTGCACGAGCGAGGCTACATACACTGCGATATCAGCCCCATCAACAGCTTCTTGTGCAGAGACGGAGGTATTTATCTCATCGACTGGGGCAATGCGGCGGATCTGGGAGGCAGCATGGAGGACCACGTTGTCAGGCAGGCTGTCAACGTGCGCTACTCGGCACCTGAGCAGCAAATCAGCGGCCGTACCCTCACCCCCGCAACCGATATCTACTGCCTGTGCGCGACTATCTACGAAGCTGTATGCGGCGATCCTCCAAGACAGTGTATTGAGCGCCTGCGCGGCGAGCCATTGGTTCCTCCGACTATCCATGTCAGCGACCTGCCTCCTTTTCTCAGCAGCATGCTCACGCAAGGCCTGTCCATGAATCCTGCCGACCGGCCGCAGAGCACCGCCGAGCTGCTTGAGATCATAAACCGAGAAGTCGTCTTCAGTGTTTCCCCTGTTGCAGGCACCGGAAATGCTTCCGTCTCCGCCCGACTTCTCAATGAGAAACGAAGTCCGTTCGGTTTCCTAACATCGAGACGGCTCAGGAAACCTACGATATTGTAACCTGCTCCGCCGGCACTTCTTAGCGGCACATTTACAGCAAACAACAAAATGGCTTGCTCAGCCGTTACGCCGAGCAAGCCATTTCTATTTTTTGACCTGTACCTGAATGCGTCTCACTCTCCGCTTCGACACCTCCAGAATCGTCACTTCAATGTCCCTGAACGTGAACTTGCTGTTGACGTTAGGGAATCCGTTATTGTACTCGATGCACCAGCCGCCGACCGTCTCGGAATCGTAGTCGAAATCGTCTTCCTTCCAGCGCATCAGTTCGATGAACTCGTAGATCGGCGTGTCGCCGTCCAGTTCATATCGGCCGTCGCCCTTCTTCTCAATATCCTTTTCAACTGTGTCTGTCTCATCCCAGAGATCTCCGACGAGCTGTTCCAGAACGTCTTCCATGGAGACTACGCCAAGCGTTCCGCCGTACTCATCCGTCACCACCGCAATGTGCTGCTGCGCGTTCCGCAGAGACGACAAAACAGCGGGAAGCCTCATTGTCTTGTAGACGTAGCAGGTGGGAAGAAGCAGCGAGCGGATCTCCACTTTGTCCTGGTCGATCATCGCTTTCAGGAATCTGTTCAGTGACAGAATACCGATCACATGGTCCACACTGCCCTCGTATACAGGGATCCTTGAATAAGGAGACGCGTCGATAGTGCGCAGGATCTCCTCCCAGGGGTCATCGATGTCGATCGCGATAATATCGACGCGCGCCGTCATTACTTCTGAGGCAGCTATGTCCGCGAAGTCAATGGCCGCGCTGACCAGTTCCGAGGCGTCTTCGTCGAGGACATCTTCATCCTCCGCGATATCGATCATGGTGTGCAGCTCCTCGAGGGCCGCGTCTGTATCCTCTTCTTCGACGTCCGGGAGCATGTTCGTGATCAAGTTCACCAGAGAGACCACAATAAAGGTGACCGGTTTAAGGACGATCATCAGAGTCCTGACCGGATATGCGAACTTCATGGCGAAATTCGTCGCGTTTTTCTTGGAGCTGATCTTGGGGATCGTCTCTCCGAAAATGACGACCAGGATCGTGATAACGGCAGTGGATACCCAGGCGTACTGCTCGCTCAGGATCATCATGACAGCGATCGATCCCATAGAAGACGCCGCGATATTTACCAGATTGTTGCCGACAAGGATCGCGGAAATGGCGTCGTCAAACTTATTGGCGATCTTGAAAGCGACCGTCGCTTTTTTGTTGCCGTTGTCGCTCTCATGCTCCAGACGCACTTTGTTGCAGGCAGAAAAGGACATTTCTGACGCTGAGAAGAACGCGGAGCACATGACACATACGATGATTCCGATAATGTAAATATACAGATTACCCATTAAGCGTCACCCCCCTTACCCACAGGCGTGCCCATGACACGGGCGTAGCGCTTGCCTTGAGACTGGTGAACGGCGTAAGGCTCTCCTTTGGCAAATCCCTCGAAATTCTCCTTTACATCCTCGGGATTTTCCTCGTTTTCGGCTATTTTGCGGTCTTCCCTGAGTTCCTCATTAGTCAGGCAGCGGACTTTGAGCCGCATGATGCGGTTGTGCCGCATAACGAGCACCGAGATCTTGGTACCCAGGAAATGGAAACTGTCCCCCGCCACCGGAATGGACGGAAATGCCTCATAGGCCAGCTCGTTCATGAGCTTATGTCCGATCCTCTGCTCGTCTTCTTCCGAATACTCGATGCCGAGTTCATCGAGCACATCCAGGATATCCTCCTCCGGATTCACGCTGTAAGAACCGTCCGTCATGGGCACGACATTGCGCACCGCGCGGTCGTCTTCATCCCAGATCTCTCCTACGAGCTCTTCCAAAATATCCTCGTCCGTGACAATTCCAAGCGTCCCGCCGTAGTTGTCGGTGACCACAGCGATGTTGATCTTCTTTCTGGACATGATGGTCAGAAGATCATCGATCTTGGTCGACTGATGGATGAAGAAAGGCTCATACATAAGCGGACGGATATCCAGCGCCTCACCCTTGCGGATGTAATACCGGATATACTTTCTTATGTGCAAAATACCGATAATATTGTCGATCGTCCCCTCATACACGGGGAGACGGCTGTGATTCTGCTCTTTGATGAACTGCAGGATCTCCTCCTGCGGCATATCGATATCGATTGCCGCGACGTCCATGCGGCTTGTGAGAATGCTCTCGACCGTCACATCTCCGAACTGCAGCGCGGAGGAGATCAGCTCGCTCTGCTCCTCGTTGATCGTGCCTTCTTCCGTCATATCCTCGATGATATCGTAGATATCGCTCTCTGTCACTGACGCCTCGTCTGTGCTCTTGATCATCCTGGCGACTGTATTCCCGATTATTGTCAGCATTGCGGCCGCCGGTTTGAGCACTGTCATAAGAAAACGCAGGCTCCTCGCAGTCGCAAGACTCAGCTGTTCGCTGTATTTCCGGGCAATACTTTTAGGCAGCATCTCTCCGAAGAAAAACACTACCAGCGTCGTAATGAGTGTGGAAATGGAAACTGCCGAAACGCCCCATCGCTTCGTGACATAGACAGTCACGATAGAGGCAGTGGCGATGTGCACGATATTTGTGCAGATCAGGAGGGTTGTGATCGCCCGATCAAAATGATCCATGATATAAAGCGCAGTCTCTGCACGCCGGTCTCCCCTCTCGGCGTCTGTCTTGAGGCGCACTCGGGAAACGGAAGCAAAGGCCGTCTCTGTTAACGCAAAAAACATTGCGGCAAGCAGCAATAGTATTACGATCAGCCATGTAATTTGACTGCCATCGTCCATAAGACTTGATCACACTCCTTCTAAAGAAAAGTCAAAATAAAGAAAAATCAAATGATCTCTTACCAATTCAGCATCGGAAATGCTGATTGTTTTCATGTTCAAGAGCGTAACATAAAAGCAAACATTGCGCAAGAGCATCGACTGCCCATACGGATCACAGCTATTTTTCTGTCTTTCTGCCGGCTTGTCTTCTTCTCCGGAATTCAGATATAATGTCTTTAATAAGCGACATTAATACTGTTATTTTGCGATCGGGAGTCTCCGCGGTGAGCGCTTCGACATGGAGGTGAGTATGAGCGATTTAAATACCGGACTTGGCAAGACAGGATCAGATTACGGAGCAAGCGACCCGCGCCCCAAGAGAAGTGTTGAGTTCTCCCAAGTGGAGAACGTATATGTGATCCGATATGAGAACATCAACCCTACAGGCAGACTGTTCGGCGGACAGCTGGTGTCATGGATCGACGAAGTAGCCGGAGCCTGTGCAAGCCGGCACACCGGGCTCGCAGTGACCACCGCCTCCATCGACAATCTGACTTTTAAACGCGGCGCGTACCTGGCTGACCGCCTGGTGCTGCTCGGCCGCATGACTTATGTCGGGAACACATCCTGTGAGGTCAGAGTGGATACATTCATCGAGGACAACGAGGGCTTCCGTCACATCATAAACCGCGCCTTCCTCACCTATGTGGCAATTGACGAGGCAGGCAGGCCTCTTCCTATTCCTTACGGACTCGAGGTCAAGACTGTCGCAGAGCAGGCCCGCTGGGACGGGGCTCTCTTGCGCCGCAATAACCGCAAATCCCGCCAGAGCGACGGCTTCTGACATCTCATTTCGCTTAAAATACCGACAGCATACGAAAACTGCATGCAGGAAAGGAAAAGCGCCTTTTCCGCATGCAGTTTTTTGAGCATTTCGGTACTGCTTTTATTTCAGATCCGCCTTGAACTCGTACCCTTCATTCCATGCCATATCCCAGAACTGATACTCATAATTGCTGCACAGCTCCACGATCCTCTCCAGATTCAAGATCTGCTCCTCTGAATACCCTTCCGAGAACCTGTCACACATCGCGATCATGTCGTCGTTGCAATCGCGGAATCCCTTGGAAGTATAGGTCCCGATCCAGTTGCCATAGAAAGGATGCTCAATTCCCTTGGGGTAATTCTTCTCAATGTACTCGCCGATCAGCTCGTAGCTCCAGGAGCAGGCAAGAACTGCTGCCGCGATCTCTGCCAGGCCGCCCTTGAATCCGATTGAGATCATGTAGTTGGTGTAGGACTCGTTGTTCATGCACATGGGCGTGTTGTCGATCATCTCACGGTTGATGCCGAGCTTCCCCAAATAGCTCTGATGCACCGCGTTCTCTGTATCTAATGTCGCCGTGATCAGATTACTGAATATGCGCATGTCGGACTCCTGAACAGAACGGATGACACCGAGCGCGAATACTTTCGCGTACTGCATAAGATACTTGTGGTCCTGGATCATATAGAACTGGAATTTGGACACCGGCAGTGTCCCGTCCGCGATCCCCTTTACAAACGGATGCTCGTAGTAGCTCTCCCAGATGGGAAGCGCTTTGCGGTAGAGTCTTTCAGATACCTTTATTCCGGTTTTTTCTCCATTATTGCTCATCTTCAAGCCTCCTTTTCCGCTGTAAACTCATTATCTATGGCAAAAGCGTGATTCATCGGACCGCTTCCCTTTCCAAGGTCAAGCATGGCCGCGAGTGCGCCGGAAATGTATTTTTTGGCGCGCTCAACGGATTCCTCAATGTCAAATCCCTTAGCCAGGTTGGAAGCAATGGCGCTGGACAAGGTGCACCCTGTCCCGTGGGTATTGGGATTGTCGATCCGTTTGCCCCTGAACCAGTGCTCTCCGGAATCACTGTACAGAAAATCGTCCGCGTCATTGATCTGATGTCCGCCTTTGAGAAGGACCGCGCAGTGGTACTTTTCATAGATGAAGCGGGCTGCAGCCTCCATGTCCTTCTCGTTTTTGATCTCCATGCCCGAGAGGACTTCCGCCTCAGGAATGTTGGGCGTGATGATATCCGCCAGCGGGATCAGCTCCTGTTCCAGACACTGGATCGCGTCCTCATTGATCAGGCGCGCACCGCTGGTCGCCACCATGACGGGGTCGAGCACGATGTTTACTGCGTCATACTCTCTCAGCTTTAAAGCGATCATGCGGATCAGGTCTGAAGAAGAGACCATTCCGATTTTGACAGCGTCCGGGAAAATATCCTCGAACACTCTGTCCATCTGTTCCCCCAGAAATGCGGGGACCACTTCCATGATTCCTGACACGCCGGTCGTATTCTGCGCAGTCAAGGCTGTTACAACGCTCATGGCAAAGACGCCGTTCGCTGTCATCGTCTTGATATCCGCCTGAATCCCGGCGCCTCCGCTGGAATCGCTTCCGGCGATCGTCAATGCTGTTTTCATTCTTTCCTCCTTTTCTGAAACGCATGCATACAGCATCGTTCCCTGGTGTTCAGCATTTCGTTTTGTATAGCGACAGGAAGTGGTGCCCCCGGCCTGCCGCTTTTTCAAGGCTCGCAGAGCGAGCCTCCACACTTTCAGAGTCCCGCAGCTGCGCGAAACTTCTCCCAGTTTTCCAGCGAGTGCAGATAAATACTGCTCTCCGCCCGCATTGCCTCGTTATCCGAAGCACTCGCCTCATCGTACACGCCGACCGTCACAAACCCGGCGCTCCCGGCCGACCTGACCGCGTGGATCACGTCCTCAAATACAAAGATATCCTCCGGCGCAAGACCCATGCGCTGTGCCGCGAGCAGGAAGATCGCAGGTTCCCGCTTGCTCGCGCCCGCTTCCTCACAAGTGATCATCCCGTCAAAATATTCATACATGCCCAGCCTCTCAAAGGCCGCCCGGATGTGTTCCCTGTTGCTCGAAGTCGCGATGTACATCGGGATCCTGCGGGCAGATAGTTCCATGAGGAATTCCCGGGCTCCGTCCTTGGCCTGCACCCGGTTGACATAGAAATCATTGATCACTCCGAGCTCGCCTTTTTTGACCTCCTCTTCGGTCATATCAAGCTTGTAGGCCTTTTTCAGGTAGGCTGCCCCCTCGTCTATACTCATCCGGAACAGGATGTCGCCGAGATTCTCTTCGGCTTTAATGCCCAGTCCCGCCAGAAATCTCGCGCCGGCATCCTCCCAGATCGGCATGGAATCAATCAGAGTTCCGTCCGCGTCAAAGATCGCTCCTTTACCCATTGATCATCTCCAGTGTCTCTTCTTTAAGGAGCGCCGACGCCTCTTTTATATCCTTCTGCGCGAAAATGGCACTGATCACCGCGATCCCGCAGATTCCGCTCCCTGAGAGTTCCTTCACGTTGTCCTTCGTAATTCCGCCGATCGCCACGACAGGAATATCCACTGCTTCGCAGATCGCCTTCAGCGTCTCATAGCTGACATCGTCCGCGTCATCCTTGGAACCTGTCGGAAATACCGCGCCGACGCCCAGATAATCCGCTTCGTTTTCCTGCGCCAGGAGCGCCTGCTCCACGGTCTGTGCGGAGACGCCCAATATTTTGTCCGGCCCGAGCAGCTTACGCACATTTCCGGCTTCCATATCATGCTGTCCCACATGGACTCCGTCCGCCCCCATCGCCAGGGCTACGTCCACGTTGTCATTGACGATAAACGGAACATTGTACTCACGGCACAAGGCTTGCAGTTCCTTAGCCTCCTGCAGGAAGTGTTCACTATCGAGGTTCTTCTCCCGCAGCTGCAAAAAAGTGACTCCGCCTTCAAGCGCCTCTTCCACCACACTCTTCAGAGTGCGGCCTTCAAGCCAATACCGGTCTGTTACCGCGTACAGCAGAAGGTTCTCCTTTTTTACGTTCATTTTCTTTTCTCCCGCTTTTACAAAGTTAAGGCTCTCAGAGCGAGCCGCCCGGCAGTCAGCGCACTTCGTATTTGGCGCCTTCGTCCAGGCATTTGCCGTCCATGTTATAGATCGCGTCGATGATCCTGTTCCTGCATGTCGAATTTCCTTCATATTCAGCGAGGTGAGAATAGCCGATCTCCCCGGCCAGGCCCATCGCGCATACTGCCGCTGCCGCCGCTTCAAGCGCGTTGTCCGGATTTGCCACAACAAAAGCCGTCATCATACCGGACAGCTGGCAGCCGGTCCCGGTGATCTTTCCCATCTCGGGTCTTCCGTTAGTGATCACAAAACACTTCTCCGCGTCCGCCACAAGATCGATAGCCCCGGTCACCGCGATAACGGAACCTGTCTGTGCCGCGAATCCTTTCACAAATCGGATCGCCTCATCCAGATTGTCCTGTGTCACTGCGTCCGCGATGTCCGCGTCCACGCCCTTGGTCGTGCCGCTGCCCAGAGCCAGAGCCTTGATCTCCGAGATATTGCCCCTGATGACAGTAAAGCGGTTGATCCCGATCAGCATGGCTGCTGTCTTGGTGCGGAGTTCGCTCGCGCCTGCCCCCACGGGATCGAGCAGCGTCACATGCCCCAGTTCCTGCGCCTTTAAGACGGCCCGCTTCATGCCCTTGATACTTCTCTTATTCAGTGTTCCGATATTGATATTGAGTCCGCCGCAGATTGTGGTGATATCCTCCACATCCAGCGGTTCATCGGACATGATAGGGCTTCCGCCGCAGGCCAGCAGTACGTTAGCCACGTCATTCACCGTCACATAGTTTGTGATGTTGTGTACCAGCGGAGTCTTTTTTCTCACTTCGTCAAGGTATTTTCCGAGCATTTTTTACCTCCTTTTCAGTTGTCAGGACTTATGCCTGTCTTCCGCGAACCTTCTCTTTATCGAAAAAGAAAAGCGGACATACGCCTAAGTATGTCCGCTCAGCAATCACTTCTGTCCGCATCCCTACGTTGGCATTATCCAAATCAGGTTCATGGGTCGGCGCAGAATAAGCGCCCTCTCAGCCTGCTCCGGCAAGCTCCCCTTTTGCTTTATTATCTTACCAAGCCAAAATATTGTCAACTTGCCGGTTCCTATTCACTCAAAAGTCTTTTCCGGCGGTCTTTTTCAAGGCTCGCAGAGCGAGCCGCTGCGCCGCGTGCGGGTTGCCTGTAAGGCAACATCTACCTTTCCGCACGCGTGTGCATCATAT
>JBGUJH010000175.1:0-5892 GCA_045113775.1 Lachnospiraceae bacterium
GACTGTACGGCATTCGCCGTATGAAATAAAAAATGAGAGGCTCTTCCTGGATGCAAGCATCCGGAATCGCCTCTCATTTTTTATTTCGCATGGCTCAAAGCTTATTCATACTCTACAGTAGCCGGGGACGCGCCTGCCGTAACGGCTGTAGAACAGGTCCGAGATCCTGGCGGCGTACTCGGGGTCTGCATTGGGAGATGCCAGCACATTGTTCACGTTTCCGGGGCTCTCCATGCCCCGGAGCACCGTGAGAAGGATATTTCCGCTCTTCTCTACGGACTCGTCCAGCATCACTTCCATCTTCTCCAGCTCTTCCTTCTCCAACTGCTCCAGCAGATCGAAGGGATCGGAATAATGGGAATAAAAAGTGGCCCTGTTGATCTCCGCCATATCACACAGTTCTTTCACCGTGATCTTGTTGACAGGCTTCTCCCTGAGCTTTTCCAGAAAAGCCTCCTTAATTCTCATCTTCGTATACCGCACGCGCGCATCGCTTTTCATCTTTCGTTCCTTTTTTCAACACACTATCCAAAAGTGTCGGTTATCTTTCATTTGTCAAAATATCAATGGTTGTTTCCATTCTACCGTCTTCTTATAATTAACACAAGAAAGTTATACAACACCTGTTGATTATCAATAGCTTGCTCTGCGAGCCTTGCCTTGTGACTGGAGAAGCACAATGAACAAAGGATTATCTAGTAAAAGTAATACAAACAGAAGCCTTATATTTGAGGCTTCTCCCTGGAGAGCCATTGCCTCTCTGAGCATTCCTTCCCTCATCTCTATACTGGTCATGATGCTCTACAACATGGCCGACATGTACTTCGTCGGATGGATGAACGATGTCTCCCAGGTCGCGGCCGTCTCCTTGGCCATGCCGGTATTTACTTCCATGATGGCCATCAGTACCATGATCGGCAACGGCGGCTGTACTTTAATCGCGCAGTCCCTGGGCAAGGATGACAAGGAGCAGGTTCGCGTATACACGGCTCTCTGCTTTTGGTCCAGCATCATTTTTGGCTTGATCCTGACCGTTGCCATCTTTGTTTTCCGCGGACCTCTTCTGCAGTTTCTGGGAACCAATGAAGAGACGCTCCAATATACGGGTTCCTATGTTCTCTTCCTTGCCGCCGGTGCACCTGCCATTCTCTTAAACCACAGTCTGGGCAGCATGTTCCGCGGAGAAGGCCTGGTAAAAGTCGGACTCCTCGGCCACATGATCTCCACAATCTCCAACATCATCCTGGATCCGATCTTCATCCTTGTCCTGAAGCTCGGCGTCGCAGGAGCCGCGATTGCAACCGTTCTGGGCAATGTTCTGGCTATCGTCTATTTCCTCGCCTATCTGTTCACTCACAAAGAGACGTGCATTCTGGAGATGCACCCCGGCTATGCGCGAGACCTTCGCGGACTCATCGATATTTTGGCACTGGGTCTTCCCAATGCCATCAGCAGCCTATTAAGCGGCTTCGCCGGAACCTTCTCCAACCGCCTGCTTGTGACATACGGCACTGCCGCCGTCGCAGCTATGGCCGCAGCCAGCAAGGGGACCATGGTCATCACCATGGTGCAAATGGGCATCTGTATGGGCGTACAGCCCCTCATGGCGTACTGCTACGGCGGGCAGAACTGGGAACGCCTTAAGGCCATTGTGCTGCGCGTGCTGATTCTCACCATTTCTCTCGGCACAGGCCTCACAGGTCTGATCTACCTGCTTCGAGGCAGCGTGATCGGCCTCTTTATCCATGATCCCGAGGTCGTGCAGCTTGGAACGACCTTCTTGACCTATATGCTGATCCTCTGCCCCTTCATAGGCATTTACTACCTGTCGTCCAACTTCCTGCAGGCCAGCGGCAACGCCCTGGGCGCCTCCATCGCCTCTGCCCTGCGCCAGGGGATCCTCCTGATCCCGCTTCTGTATATCATGAACAACCTCATGGGAATGTTCGGACTTGCCGCGTCACATAGAGTGGCCGACTTCTTCGCTATCGTTATTACTGCAGGCATGGCCCTGCATTATTATCACCACATTACAAATACACAGTTACAATCATCTTCTTGTTGACGAAATCCCTTATCACCGCAATGAATTTCTTTATGCAAGGAGGAAATTATGATCTACAACATCAGTATGAAAATCGAGCATATGCTGGAAAATGAACAGGCCACCGCGGTATTCGACCGCTTCCTACCCGGCATGCGTGAGCGTGCGCTCACAAATCCCCAGGCCCTGACGCTCTCCATCGAGCAGATGGTTCGCTACACCAGGATTCCACAGGCGGAGAAGCTCCTGTCGGCTATGAATGACGCATTGGATGCCCTCAACACGCCCGAGAACGCGATCAGCCCCTCGGAAGCCAAGCAGATTGCTTTCTTTAAGAAGGTCGACGCGCAGGACAAGGCGGCAAAAGCCTGTGCTGATGCCGACAGAGTCAAGAAGGATGCTGACAATACCTGCAACGATGCCCCGATGCATCATCAGGACGCCATTTACCCCGGCCAGCCCTGGCTAGACACCAAGGGCGAGCGCATTCAGGCCCACGGCGGTGCTGTGTACTATGAGGACGGCGTCTACTACTGGTACGGCGAGAACAAAGAGCACACCGACGGCAAAAACGGTATCTGGACCTGGGGCCTCAAGGTCTACTCTTCCACGGATCTGTGCAACTGGGAGGACCGCTGGCTTCCTCATTACCATGTCGATGCCCGCATCGCCGACATTTTCACTCGCACCATTGCCTGCAACTACGCGCCTGACAAGTACCAGGCAAACGACGAAGAGCGCGCCGAGATGTACAGAGGCAACATTCTTGAGACTGCCAATACAAGCGTCGCAGACTACGTGTGGCTGCCGATTCAGCTGGATGCGCCATGCGAAGAATATCCGAACGGCAGAGTCTGCATAGAATGGAAAGACAGTTGGTCCGTCAATTCCCTCTGACGCACGCAGATGCCAAAACGCCGTTTCCAAAACCACAATTTTTGCAATATCAACAACAAGCTTGTCAATTCCCCCTTTTGTTTTATTCCTGTACTATTACGTAAAGAACACAGAAAGGCAAAGATCATCATTCATCCGATGATATGGACTGCGATGTAAAGCACTGAAGGAGGAAAACGCAAAATGAAAGATTTAAAAGATCAGTTTAGGAAAATCGGTATTGTTCCGGTAGTAGTACTGGACGACGCAAAGGACGCAGCGCCTCTTGCCAAGGCTCTCATGGAAGGCGGCCTCCCCTGCGCGGAAGTCACTTTCCGTACAGCAGCTGCTGCAGACGTCATCAAGAACATGACAGAAGCGTATCCGGAGATCCTGGTCGGCGCAGGCACTGTCCTGACGACTGAGCAGGTCGACCGCGCAGTAACAGCCGGCGCCAAGTTCATCGTCAGCCCCGGACTCAATCCCGAAGTGGTCAAGTACTGCCTGGTAAAAGGGATCCCTGTCACACCCGGCACACAGACTCCCAGCGAGATGGAGCAGGCGCTTGCCCTGGGCCTTGACTTTGTCAAGTTCTTCCCCGCAGAGCCCGCAGGCGGCCTTAAGATGATCAAGGCAGTGGCGGCTCCCTATGTAAACCTCAGCTTCATGCCCACCGGAGGCATCAATACAGGCAACGTAAGAGAGTACCTCGCTTACGACAGGATCGTAGCGTGCGGCGGCAGCTGGATGGTCCCCAAGAAGCTTGTGAACGAAGGCAGGTTCGACGAGATCAAGGCGCTTGTTGCAGAAGCAGCAGCGATCGTAAAGGAAATCCGCGGCTGATCAGCCGTCTTTGTTAAGGAGGGAGATAAGAATGAAATTTGACCTGAAACCTGAGGGAACATATAAATATGATGCGGTCAGCCTTGGCGAAGTTATGCTGCGCCTTGATCCCGGCGAGGGCCGTATCCGCACGGCACGCTCTTTCCGCGCATGGGAAGGCGGCGGCGAGTACAACGTCATCCGCGGCCTGCACAAATGCTTTGGCATGAACACTGCGGTCATCACCGCTTTCGCTGACAACGAAGTCGGCAAGCTGATGAAGGACTTCATCGAGCAGGGCGGCGTTGGAACTGACCTGATCTACTGGAAGAAGACCGACGGCATCGGCCGTATCTGCAGAAACGGCCTCAACTTCACAGAGAGAGGCTTCGGCATCCGCGGCGCCATGGGCTGCTCCGACAGAGCAAACACAGCGATCTCTCAGGCTACACCGGAAGACTTTGATTTCGAGTACATCTTCGGAACACTCGGAGTACGCTGGCTGCACACCGGCGGTATCTATGCAGCTCTTTCCGAGCAGGCGTGCGAGACCGTGATCGCGGCATGCAAGACCGCCAAGAAATACGGCACATTCGTATCCTACGACCTCAACTACCGCCCTTCCATGTGGAGCGCGATCGGCGGCCTCAAAAAGGCACAGGAAGTCAACAAGGAAGTTGCCAAGTATGTCGACGTCATGATCGGCAACGAGGAAGACTTCACGGCATGCCTGGGCTTTGCGATCGAAGGAAACGACGAGAACCTCAAGGAGCTCAACATCGACGGTTATAAGAAGATGATCGGCGAGGCAGCCAAGACCTATCCCAATTTCAAAGCCGTTGCCACAACACTTCGTACCGTAAAGACAGCAACCGTCAATGACTGGAAGGCCCTGTGCTGGGCCGGCGGCGAGATCTACATGTCCAAGGAGTACAACGGACTGGAGATCATGGACCGTGTCGGCGGCGGCGACTCCTTCGCGTCCGGACTCGTTTACGGCCTTATGACCACAGGCGATCCCGAGAAGGCAGTCAACTACGGAGCAGCACACGGCGCGCTCGCAATGACGACACCCGGCGACACATCCATGGCTACAGTGGATGAAGTCGAGGGCATCATGGGCGGTGCCGGCGCAAGAGTCAAGAGATAATAGAAAGGGATAACAATATGAAACCTTTTATGGACAAAGATTTCCTGCTGGAGACAGAGACAGCGAAGCATCTGTTCCATGACTATGCAGATCCCATGCCGCTGGTGGACTACCACTGCCACATTTCCCCCAAGGAGATTTATGAAGACCGCCGGTTCAACAACATCGCGGAAGTATGGCTGGGCGGCGAGAACCCGGACGGAACTTACTTCGGAGACCACTATAAATGGCGCGTGATGCGCTCCAACGGAACGCCGGAAGAGTATATCACAGGACACAAGCCGGACTTCGAGAGATTCGTGAAGTTCGCTGAAGCGCTGGAGATGGCCATCGGTAACCCCATGTACCACTGGTCCAACGCAGAGCTGCACAAGTATTTTGGCGTTACAGAGCCCCTGACAGTCGAGAACGCTAAGGAGATCTGGGACAAGACCTGCGACATGCTGCAGAACGACCCCAACATGTCCGTCCGCGGCCTGATCAAGCAGTCCAACGTCGCTTTCATCGGAACGACCGATGACCCGATCGACAGCCTGGAGTGGCACGAGAAGATCGCGGCAGATCCTTCCATCGAAGTGAGGGTATGCCCTTCCTACCGTCCCGACAAGGCCATCAACATCAACAAGGAAGGCTTCGCTGCGTATATCGGCAAGCTGGCGGCGAGCGTCGGCAAAAAAGAGCTGGCATCCGCGCAGGAAGTCATCGACGCGCTGATCGAGCGTCTTGAGTTCTTCGCAAAACTCGGCTGCCGCGCAAGCGACCATGGCCTGGACTATATCCCTTACCGTCCCGCTCCCATGGAGGAAGTGGACGCCGTTTATAAGAAGGTCATGGCTGGAGAGGCAATCACGACCGAAGAAGCTGAGAAGTACCAGACAGCGGTGCTGCTGGCGCTGGCGAAAGCATATCACCGCCTCGACATTGCTATGCAGATCCACTACAGCTGCTACCGCAACGCGAACGAGAGGATCTTCCGCAAGATGGGTCCCGACACGGGCGT
>JBGUJH010000176.1:0-7702 GCA_045113775.1 Lachnospiraceae bacterium
CAACTATTGAAACCGCCGTGTACCGAACGGTACGCACGGTGGTGTGAGAGGACGGGGGCTTATCACCCCCTCCTACTCGATTCTTTAATTGGAAAATCCCTATAAAAGGGAGGATGCCAGGTACCGGAGTACCTGGCATGTTATGAAAAAGTTATTTGTAAACCAAAAATGGAAAATGTCTTTGTTTGTTTTCTATGGTTGTATTATAAATGTCAATCGTGTACAAAGATTTAGTAAAAATTGAACGTTGGATAAATAAAATATGAACAAAATATGAACGGCGCCTGTTCGTATTGAGCTTTGCATTCCTAATACCCTCTTTGTATAATACAGGGGGGATTTCCCCCGCTGTATTATATGATGCACACGCGTGCGGAAAGGAAGATGCTGCCTTACACGCAGCCCGCACGCGGCGCAGCGGCTCGCTCTGCGAGCCTTGAATGGTGCATAGTATGATTGAGAAAGTAATCTTTTATCTGGAGGAACAATGGTATAAGAGCTGTCTTGCCGAAGCGGCGGAGGCGGTGCGCAGCTATGCGCAGTACGGGTTCGGGACGGACCTGCTGGTGATCGAAGCCGGCGAAGGGATCCCGGAGCCGGAGTACAGCGCTCTTTACCTGGCGGATTCGAAACGCCTGCTGCAGATGCTGTCCGACCGCGGGGCGGCTTTCTGCGCGTATTCCCACAGCGCCAATCAGGGCGAGGAGCTGAGACCGGCCGACTATGTTTTGATGGAGCCTCAGTGGGTGGACCGGGATTCCCTGGTCAAAATATGGCAGAGGCAGCGCCATCTCCCCTGGACTATCCTTGAGACAGAGCGCAGCGTGGTGCGCGAATTCGTACCGGAGGACCTGGAAGCAATCTATGAACTGTATGACGACGAGGCCCGCAGGTATCTGGAGGCGCCCTCGGAAGATCTCGACAAGGAGCGGAAGATCCTTACAGCCTATATCGACAGGGTGTATCCTCTGTGCGGATACGGCCACTGGGCTGTGCTGGACCGCGGCAGCGGGAAACTGATCGGACGGATCGGTTTCTCTTTTCCCAAGTCTTCGGCGCCCGGCCCGGTCCCGGATGCGTCCTTCGGCTACCTGCTCCACAGACAGCATCGCGGCAGAGGGCTCGCCCGGGAAGTCTGCGCGGCGCTTCTTGATTACGGCTTTGCGCAGCTGGGATTTGAGACAGTAGGCGCTGACGCAGAAATTTCAAATGCGGCATCGGTCAAAATATTGCAATCTTTTGGCTTTACAGAGGTGGCGCGCGAGAAAGATCAGCGCTATTATATTTTGCATAAAACAAATTGGAGGAACAACAACCATGATCAATGAACATTATCTGAGCATGCTGTCGAATAAATCGGTGATCCGTACTCTCTCGGAGTACGCCACAGCAAGAGGAAAAGAGATCGGATATGAGAACGTCTTCGATTTCAGCCTCGGCAACCCTTCGGTGCCCGCGCCCCAGAGCTTCACGGACGTCGCGATCAAATTCCTGCAGGAAATGGAGCCCCTTGCGCTGCATGGTTACAGCCCTACGCTGGGAATTCCCGAAGTCAAGGAAAAGGTTGCCGCTTCCCTGAACCGCAGATTTGACATGAACTATACCGGCAATCACATTTTTGCCACATCCGGCGCGGCGGGAGCGCTCGCACACGCTCTGCGCGCAGTGACAAAGCCCGGCGACGAGGTGCTGGTATTTGCACCCTATTTCCCGGAATACAATCCTTATATCAATGATACAGGCGCCAGGATCAAAGTAGTGCCCGCCGACCTCGAGACTTTCCAGATCAACTTTGATGAGGCGGAGAAATACCTGACCGAAAACGTGGCAGCGGTGCTGATCAATACGCCCAACAACCCGTCCGGCGTCCTTTACAGCGAGGAGACGCTGACAAGGCTCGCCGATCTTTTGACCAGAAAGTCTCAGGAATTCGGACACAACGTATTCCTCATCTCCGATGAGCCTTACAGGGAGATCATTTTTGACGGAAGGAAGGCTCCGTATGTGGCAAAATTCTATCCCCACACACTGACATGCTATTCCTTCTCCAAATCTCTGTCCGTACCGGGCGAGAGAATCGGATATGTGGCGGTAAATCCCGCCTGCGAGCACGCGGATGACCTGGTGCCCATGTTCGGCCAGATTTCCAGAGGCATCGGCCACAACTGCCCGTCCTCGCTGATCATGCTGGCCATGGCGGAGACAGTGGATGATACTTCGGACCTCTCTGTTTATGAGACAAACATGAACCTGCTCTATGACACATTCAAAGAGCTCGGCTTCACAGTAGTAAGACCCGGCGGCACTTTCTATATCATGCCTAAGGCTCTTGAAGATGACGCGGTGGCGTTCTGTCAGAAAGCCCTCAAATATGACCTGGTCTTCGTGCCGGCAGACGGCTTCGGCGCACCCGGATTCTTCAGGGTCGCATATTGCATCGACACCGAAAAGGTGGAGAGGTCGCTCGCCAAGATCCGCGAGTTCGTAAAAGCAGAGTATCCGACGAAGTGACGGATTCCTGCAACCCGCATGAGCCGCGGCGGCTCGCAATGCGAGCATTGAATTTGAAAAGGAGAACTTAATGCAGATAAGTATAGTTGAAATTCTCAAAGCGATCCTGTTCGGTATCGTGGAGGGAGTTACAGAGTGGCTCCCCGTCAGCAGTACCGGGCATATGATCCTTCTCAATGAATTCGTGAAACTCAACGTTTCACCGGAATTCTGGAACCTGTTTCTGGTCGTGATCCAGCTTGGCGCGATCCTGGCAGTCGTCATCCTCTTCTGGAAGACGATCTGGCCTTTCAAAAAAGTGAAGACCAAGTCCGGCAAGTCCAAGATCATCCTCAGGAAACCGACTTTGATCCTCTGGCTCAAGGTTTTTGTGGCATGCATCCCCGCAGCCTTTGTCGGAATCCTCTATGATGACTGGATCGACGAGCACTTTTACAATGCGATCGTCGTAGGAACTATGCTGATCGTCGTCGGTGTCCTGTTCATCATTATCGAGATGCTCAACAAAAACAAAGTTCCGAGAGTAGACAGGCTCCGCGACCTGACTTTCAAGGATGCTTTCCTGATCGGCCTGTTCCAGCTGATAGCGGCCATCTTCCCCGGAACGTCCCGCTCGGGCGCGACGATCCTCGGAGGCCTGATGATCGGCGTCTCCCGTACAGTGGCATCCAAGTTCACGTTTATCCTTGCGATCCCGGTCATGTTCGGCGCCAGCCTCCTCAAGATCGTCAAGTACGGCTTCCGTTTCTCCGGTTATGAGCTGCTCATCCTCGGCATCGGCATGCTGGTGGCTTTCCTGGTCTCGATCCTGATTATCTCGTTCCTGATGAACTACATAAGGAAGCACGACTTCAAGGTATTCGGCATCTACAGGATCATCCTGGGCGCGCTGGTACTGCTTTACTTCCTGGTGATGAAGGCTCCGGCGTATTGATCAGCGGTGCATTTCAAGCGTCCAATTAAAGCAGCCTCACGGTAAATGCTTTTAAAATCCCGTGAGTGCTTTCCCTTGAATTAAAAGCTTCCCGGATGGGGGATAACCCCTTCCGGGAAGCTTTTTAGACGAAAAAGTTGACAAATTCGTTATTATGCGCTAATTTAACTGATGTTTTAGGGGTAATTACATAATGCAGACTGTAGGGGATGAATTAGTTTCATTTAAGAAGGAGATTTAGAACCATGGCAGAAGCAAAGAAGACAACAACTAAAGCAGCAGAGAAGAAAACTGCACCCAAGGCAACAGTAAAAAAGACAGCTGCACCCAAGGCAGCAGCAGCCAAAACAGCAGTGAAGACTGAGGCAAAAAAGACTGCACCTGCAGTTAAGAAGACCACAACAAGAACCAAGAAGGCTGCAGCAGTGAAGGAGACCGTCTCCATCCAGTTCGCAGGCAAGGAATACACCACAGAGCAGCTCGTCAAGATCGCGAAGGACATCTGGGAATTCGATCTCAAGAAAGATCCCGCAGACTTCGCGGAAGTTCAGCTGTATGTGAAGCCTGAGGAGGCAAAGGCTTATTACGTGATCAACGGAACAGAGACCGGAAGCTTCGACATCTAAACTAAAGAACAATTATGATCCCGGAGGGGGCTGCCATGTTGTGGCAGTCCCTTTTTCATTCAGCGGTTCAAAATAGCAAAACGTCTTTCAAAAGTCCTATATTGGTGGAATAACCACCAATATAGGGAAAAGAAAAAGGGTACTAGTACACTTTATAATTACTGGTATGTGGTTGCGAACTCCTATATTCGTGGAATAACCACCAATATAGGCAAAAAAAACAGGCAAAGGCAAATTCGGTTGACAGGTAAAAACCGTACCAAGTCTTGCCTCGCCCTTTAATAAACATTTTAGAATTTCGTAAAGAAACCCAGTTGACATCTATATTTCCTGGTGGTAATGTGTACAAGAAAGGTGTTAGCACTCGACTGAGATGAGTGCTAATAACGGAAACGGAAAGCTGAATGCCGCGGAGGCAGGAAGGATTCCGGATCCATTACGGAGGATAAATATGGAACTGCAAGATCGAAAGATGAAAATATTGCAGGCTATCATCCGCAATTACCTGGAGACCGGCGAACCGGTTGGCAGCAGAACAATTTCCAAGTATACCGATCTCAAGCTGAGCAGTGCAACGATCAGGAATGAGATGGCGGATCTTGAAGAAATGGGACTGATCATGCAGCCGCACACGTCGGCCGGACGTATTCCTACTGATAAAGGCTACCGACTCTACGTGGACAACATGATGAGAACGGAGCGCAGACAGGTGGAAGAAATGAAGAGCATGCTCCTGCAGAGGCAGGACAAGCTGGAAAGTCTTCTGCAGCAGGTCGCGAAATTCCTTGCAGCGAATACGCAATACGCGTCGATGATCTCATCACCGGTGATACGCCAGAACAAGATTAAGTTCATTCAGCTGTCTCAACTGGACGAGAACAATATTTTGGCTGTGATCGTACTGGAGGGTAACCTGATCAGAAACAGGGTAATTCCGGTGGAAATGCCGCTGGATGCGGAGCAGCTGCTCAAGCTGAATCTCCTGCTCAATACAAATCTGTGCGGGCTTCCCATTGAAGAGATCACGCTGGGGCTGATCGAGGCCATCAAGCGCGACGCGGGGATCCACACGCAGATCGTCAATGATGTTTTTGATGCTGCGGCGGAGATCGTCCGGAAAGAAGAGGACTTAAAGATCTACACGAGCGGAGCGAAGAATATTTTCAAGTATCCGGAACTTGCGGATCACCGCAAGGCGAGTGAGATCATAAGCGACTTCGAAGAGAAGCAGGCGCTGGGAAGTATAGTACAGGAATCTCTGGCCGGCAGCAGTGAGACCGGCATACAGGTCTACATCGGCGAGGAGATGCCGGTCGCTAGTATGAGAGACTGCAGTGTCGTCACAGCAACGTATGACTTGGGGGACGGCATGAAGGGAACGATCGGAATCATCGGCCCCCGCAGAATGGACTACGAGAGAGTCGTCAGCGTGCTCCAGTATATTATGAAGCAGCTCGATGACCTGTATAAACAATAATAGAAATAAGCGGGAATGAGCACCGGCCGGCTCTGCAGAAGGCGCGGGGTGCGGAAAGGAATATATGGCAGAAACTGAGAACATGAAGAATGAACAGCCCGGGACCGAAGCGGAAGAGACTGTAACAGCAGCCGAAGAGGAGATGCCGGGAACGGAAGAGCAGACAGAAGGAGCTGACACACAGGAAGACGGTGCACAGGAAAACGCGGATCAGGCGGCTGCGGAAGAAACCGCGGAGGAGCCTGCAGCTGAGGCGGAGGATCCTGCAGCAGACGCGATCTCCTCAGTCAAGGAGAAAGCGCTCAGGGACAAGATCACCGCGCTCGAAGACAAGGTGAAGCGCCAGATGGCGGAGTTCGACAACTTCCGCAAGCGCACATCCAAAGAGAAAGAGCAGATGTTCTCCATGGGCGAGAGAAGCGTGATCGAGAAGATGCTTCCCGTCGTCGACAACTTTGAGAGAGGCCTGGCGGCAGTTCCCGAAGCCGAGAAAGGCAGCGCGATCGCGAGCGGCATGGAGATGATCTACAAGCAGATGATGAAGCAGCTCGAAGATCTGGGAGTCAAGCCCATCGAAGCCGTCGGCAAGGAATTCGATCCTAATTTCCACAACGCAGTGATGCAGGTGGAGAGCGACGAGCTGGAGAGCGGAGTCGTGGCGCAGGAATTCCAGAAGGGTTACACGTATCACGACACAGTGATCCGCCACTCGATGGTCGGAGTCGTTTCCTGAGGCAATATTTTGGCAAAACAGTGTGAACGGCAAATTCACTTAATAAAGCAGTGAAAATTGCGGAACCGGGCATTGAATTGTGTCCGCATCCGAGTATATATAAATGATTTAGTACATAATCCAATTTTTATAGAGCGCAGAGCGCAAGAGGAGGAAAATTAACTATGAGTAAGATTATCGGAATCGACCTTGGTACAACTAACAGCTGCGTAGCAGTTATGGAAGGCGGAAAGCCTACAGTTATCCCGAACGCTGAGGGCGCAAGGACCACACCTTCCGTCGTCGCTTTCACAAAGACCGGCGAGAGACTGGTCGGCGAGCCCGCAAAGCGTCAGGCAGTCACAAATGCAGACAAGACAATTTCTTCTATTAAGAGAGATATGGGTACAGATCACGGCCGCACCATCGACGGCAAGAAGTACTCCCCTCAGCAGATCTCCGCTATGATCCTGCAGAAGCTGAAAGCAGACGCAGAGAGCTATCTCGGCGAAAAGGTCACAGAGGCAGTCATCACTGTTCCCGCGTACTTCAACGACGCGCAGAGACAGGCGACCAAGGACGCAGGCAAGATCGCAGGCCTTGACGTTAAGAGAATCATCAATGAGCCCACGGCCGCGGCACTGGCTTACGGCCTGGACAATGAAAGAGAGCAGAAGATCATGGTCTACGACCTCGGCGGCGGTACTTTCGACGTTTCCATCATCGAGATCGGCGACGGCGTAATCGAAGTTCTGTCCACTAACGGCGACACACGCCTTGGCGGCGATGACTTCGACCAGAGGATCATCGACTGGATCATCCGTGAGTTCAAGGCAGAAGAGGGCATCGACCTCTCCGGCGACAAGATGGCTCTTCAGAGAATGAAAGAAGCAGCTGAGAAGGCAAAGAAGGAGCTGTCCGCTGCGACAACTACCAACATTAACCTTCCTTTCATCACAGCTACCGCAGAAGGCCCCAAGCACTTCGACAAGAACCTCACAAGAGCAAAATTCGAAGAGCTGATCAACGACCTCGTAGAGAAGACCGCTATCCCGGTCCAGAACGCTATGAGAGACGCAGGCCTGAATAACTCCGACCTGGGCAAGGTACTGCTGGTCGGCGGTTCCACAAGAATTCCCTGTGTACAGGAGAAGGTCCAGAAGCTGACAGGCCAGGAGCCCAGCAAGACCCTGAACCCCGATGAGTGCGTAGCGATCGGCGCCGCTATCCAGGGCGGCAAGCTTGCAGGCGATGCAGGCGCAGGTGACATCCTTCTGCTCGATGTCACACCTCTGACACTTTCCATCGAGACCATGGGCGGCATCGCTACCCCTCTGATCGAGAGAAATACTACGATCCCTACCAAGAAGAGCCAGGTGTTCTCCACAGCAGCTGACAACCAGACCGCTGTTGACATCAACGTCCTTCAGGGTGAGAGAAAG
>JBGUJH010000177.1:0-7349 GCA_045113775.1 Lachnospiraceae bacterium
CATGCAAGACCTATCCGGCTGCGACAATGTGACCCAGTTCCAGGCTCTAGGCACAGAAGCCCGGAACAACGCCCTGCGCGAAATGTGTAAAGCAGGGATCTCAATCAACCGGGCGAGCCGGATGACAGGAATTTCTTACGGGGTCATCAAAAAAGCAATTGTGCTGCCAAAAAATCGCTGAGCGTTTTTATGACCTGATATAAAACGCTGAGCTGTCCTCTCCTCTGGCAAAACGTTCCAAATCCACAACACAAAGGGCAGTAGAACTGGAAAATGCTTTGTCAAAATTACCGGGGTTTGACGCAATAACCGGCATCAACGCACATCCCAAATCAATATTGACGATTTGGTTGATTTTATCATGAAATAGGCAGGGCATCTTCGGCATGTGGTATTCCTGCCAATACTCGTCAGCGATCAATTGGACAGGAACATGACCGATTATGTGATATCTTCCGTCTTTTCGGTAATCAAGAGGATCCGCATATTCATAGGAGCGCCATGGCGAATACCACACTACATTGGCGACTTCTTTATTTTTAATGGAAGAATCTCGCCATTTCACTGTCCCATAATCAGGCAGGAAGCAAGAATGTGACAGCAAAAAAGTCACGCCTTCCACCGTAATCTCTACTTGGAGATATAGATCGGCCATATATTTTTTGACCGATTCTTTTTCGTGTTCTGGCAGCTTTCGCAATGCATTCAGAGTCTGTTTACCGCCGTTTGACGGGTGCAGCCAGATTTCACCTTGCGGGAACACAACTCGATTTAAATAATTCCACATCATGTGTTCATGGTTGCCGAGCAGACATGTTACATTTGCGCGCGCAGAAGCGTCCCGCAGGATTTGGAGCCCGTCGGGACCTCGATCGATCATATCTCCCAGAATGTACAAGTGATCTTCCTTGGAGAATTCTATCTGTTCCAGCATAGATTTGTAGAGACCGTATTGGCCGTGGATATCGCTGCATACGTAAGTGCTCATAGATTATTTCTCGACCTTCCTGTTCCTCTTCCCGCTGTTCCTGTTGACCTCTAGGGTGTTTTTCTTGACGACCTCTAGACGACCTCTAGGGTGTTTTTCTCCAGTTCCAGAAGACGGTAAATTTTGCCGTAAATCTTACCCGTAAACAAAAGCTTGAAAAAGACCCTCTCCGCAGGCTTCAACTCATTTACCAAGTCAGGCGGTGTAAAAGAATGTTCTTCTTTGAATCGGATCTTCAGTCCTGCAAGCACGGCTTGAATATCATCCAAGCCATACAGCAGATTCACTCCCACATCATTTACGGGATTCTTATATTTTGATGCTCTTGCCCCAAATTCAGTATAGAAATCAGCCAAAATATGCAGCCGTTCATACTTGTTTTGCAACGCCTCCAGGAAGCCGTGAAGTTGTTCGTTTGTAAGATACATGCTCACTCCCTCAAGTATCACTATTGCTGTTCTATTGTCAGGCAGTTGAGATATCTGTTCGGGCAAAGATGCATCCAATCCTTGTATTTTATAGGAAGCAGATTCTTTATAGTATTTCTTCCTGATTTCAGCAACCTCCGGAAGGTCGCAGTCTATCCAGGCAGCAAAAGGCTGCGAAACTCTCTCGCACCTGCTGTCCAGACCACATCCGATATGCAATACCAGCGCCCCTTTGTTCTGTGCCAGCATCTCATCAGTCCAGTCGTCGAACACGCGAGCTCGCATGGCCATATTGTAGGCCAGCCATTTGGACCTAGATTTACCATGGATAGGAAATGCTTCTGCTTCCCAGATTCTTTCAGCAGTCGGATCGTTTAGTATTATCCCTTGCTTGCTGACCCATGCTTTTCCATATAAAGGAATAAATAGAGTTTTATTTACTTCATTCATTTTTATGCCATTCATTATTTAGAGATTACAAAAGGACAGTTTACTTCTAAGCCTGTCAAATGCTTCTGCCAGCCTGACAGAACAGTCTTTCATGTCATTCGGAGTAATCTTCCCCGACTTCGCCATAGCTTCAAGACGTTCCTGCATCTCCTCTTCTCTTTCAAAATACTGAATAAACAGATCATCATTGAAGTGGTCTAATGCATTCATTTCTGCTATAAGAGCATCTACTTCATGAATTATCTCATTCATTTCATTCTCCTTCCTCGCCTCGAGACCTCGCCTCGAGACCTCTAGGGTACCTTTTTGTCTTGGGTATCTTTTTGAGCTTGAGCGCTAAGACCTCTAAGCGCTAAGACCTCTAGGGTACCTTTTACTTAGAGGGTAGTTACCTCTGAGGTGTCGTTACCCTTACTGGACGAATCACTCCTGCCTCCTCTAGAATTTCTTCGAGCGTCTTTGGTTCATAATCCATGCGGCATGCCCCCACATTAAACGCTTGTAAAGGGAAGCCAAGCCAGTTCATTATCCTGATATACTCGTCCTCAACTCGTGAGACCAGTGAACTGTGCGTGTGTCCGAAGAGCTGCACGATTCCCTCGTCGCTTCCCTTAAACAACGGCAAAAGTCTATGACGCATAATCACTCTCTGTTTTTCACCTCTTACACGAAGTTGAATCTGTTTTGACACTGCCACCTCCTCGAAAAGGCTCTCAAAAACCTCTCCCTTTGGATCGTGATTGCCCCGTATAAGATGAATTCTGCCATTTAGAGCATGTACGATTTCTCCGGCGTGTGCTGTATTCACACCCCCGAACATATCCCCTATGACAAATACATGATCTCTTTCTGAAACTCTCGCATTCCAGCGGCGAATCATTTCTGCTTCCATCTCTTCCACATCTCTGAACGGTCTTTTGTCAAAAGCGATCACATCTTTATGACCAAAGTGGAGATCTGCTATAAAAAAAACTCTTGCCATTATGAAAGCCTCACTTTCCCATTTGGAACAAATGACCTCTGAGGTAGCTCGAGTTGAGGTAGCTCATCCTCCGGTTGGCGGAACAAACGACCTCTGAGGTAGTCCATCTGCTGGGGAACAAACGACCTCTAAGGTAGTCCATCTAAACAAACGACCTCTAAGGTAGTCCATCAAGCAGCGCTACCCCAGAGGTCTATGTCAATATGCCAACGTTCTACTCGCCGGTGCTCTCAAAGACACTGGCCAGCGGCGAATCGCTGTCCAAAAACAGCGTTGTATTTCCGTTCTCGAGGCTCTTCTTGGCAGCATCAAGCTGGCGGACAAAGAGGTAGTATTCCGCCTTATCGGGATCATTGTAAGCATCCGAAAGGATCCGCATGTACTCAGCCTCGCCTTCGGCTTCGAGCCGGTCTGCTCTGGCTTCCGCTTCCGAGATCATTACAGCGGTCTCTCTATCCGTTGTGTTGCGAATCTTCTGAGCCTCGGATTCGCCCTGCGCCTTGTAGGCGGCGGCAATGTTCTTGCGCTCAGTGATCATTCGGTTATAGACGGCGTCTTTGTTTTCTTCCGGAAGATCAAGTTTCTTGATCTTGACCAGCTGGATCTCAATCCCGTACTGCTCCGGATCATAGTCCTTCTGAAGCTGCTCAATGATCTTATTGGAGAGGGAAATGACCCGCGTGTTTTCGTCGATGACCGACATGCCGTCGTCCGTCTCCCCGGGTTCTGTTGTGGTCTGTGTCTGGTCCTGCCCGTCCTCAGCCAGGTCCTCAGACGTAATATCCTGGACTTCCACATCGTGAAGATCATCGTCCTCGCGCTTATCGAGAGCCGCGTCTCGGGACGCGATCAGCTCCTCCTGCGTGGTTGCGGACACGGTCGTCTTGAGGGCGCCGTACACCATAGCGCTGATCTTGCTCTCCGCGCTCGCTTCGGACGCATTCAGCGTCTGAGTGAACTTGGTGGGATCCGTCACCCTCCAGATGATGTAGGCGTCAACTTCCATCTTTTTCTTGTCAGAAGTGTAGATCTCCGTCGGCGCGATGTCGTAGAGCTGTCTGGCTTTTGAAATAGTGGTCTCACTCTGGATCAGAGGAACGCGCAGCGAGAAGCCGGGCTCCGTGGTGACACGCGATATTTTGCCCATCGTCTTGATGACTTTGTACTGGTCGGGGTAAGTAATGACAGCTGAAAGATTTCCTATGATATAAGCAGCGATCAGCACTGCCAAAATAGCGACATACGGCTTTTTCATCACTGCTCACCTCCAGTCTGTCCTAAATCGTAATAGCTGCTCTGCTCTCCGCCGCTGCTCTGACCGCCTCGGCTGCTCGAATACCCGCTGCCGCCCGAACCACCGCTGCCGCTGCCACTCGAATTCCCGCTGCCGCCCGAACCGCCGCTGCCGTTTCCGTCCGAAGCTGCGCCGCTGTTTCCGCCTAAACTCCCGTCAAGGTCACCCAGATACATGCGCTGGGTCGACCCGGTGTCATCGTCATTGATTATGATCTTGACATTAGGCAGGATCTCTTCCATGGCTTCATAAAACATTCGCTGCTTGGTGATAAGCGGGTATTTGCTGTACTCGCTGTACTCACTATTGAAACGGGCCGCCTGGCCGTTGGCCTCATTGATGCGGGCAGTTTTCTGAGCTTCTGCTTTCTGAATGATCTTGTCGGCCTTAGCCTCAGCGGCAGGAATCTGCTCGTTGCGGTACTGATTGGCCTCATTCAGTGCCGATTCTTTATTCTGTCTCGCGTTCTCGACCTCGGAGAAAGCTTCTTTGATCTGATCGTTCGGCGGCTCCACATCCTGAATCGAAATATCGATCAGCGACAGGCCTATGTTCTGCTCTTCAAGTTCATCCATAACGATGCTCTTGATATTCTGCTGGATATCCGATTTGCCTGTAGTCAGCGCTGAGTCCACCGTATAGGCACTCACGGTTCCGCGGATCGTGCTCTGGATCAGGTTCTTGAGGATCAGCTCCGGCTCCTCCGTCGAGTACATGTACTGGAGGGGATCTGTCACCTGATAAGTGACATAAAAATCGATATCTACGAAATTCATGTCCGACGTGATCATGGTGGATTCTTCTTCCACATTCCTATAACTTCCGTCGCCGCTTTCTATGTATCCGATCTCAAAGCTGCGTATCGTGGTATTGATCTTGGTCACTTTCTGAATGAACGGTATTTTGAACTGGAGTCCCTTATTATTGTTGACAGTTGCCTGTCCCAGCGTTGTCACGACCGCGCTCTCTGTCTCCGACAAAGTATAGAACGACCCCGCCGCGGCTATGACCACAAGAAAGAGTGCCAAAGCGGGAACCACAATCCCTGCCACCCTGGAAACAGGGCTTTCCCCGCCATCCGGCTGTCCGCCTGGATCCGCGCTGCCCTTCCCCGAGTTCCCGGCTCGTCCGCCCGACGCAGGCCGGTTCTTGAGAAAAGAGTTGTTTTGAAAGAAATCTTTTAGTGCCATACTGTTCCTCCTCTATGGCAATTGAATGCCGCCGTACCGCGAGGTAGAGCATTATAACCTGCTCAAAAGTACCTCGGCAGGATCATCAGCAAAATATTCAAAGCAGCGATGACCGTCCCTATTATAAGGAAGATCCTTGCATATTTAAGATTCTTCTGCTGTTCTTCCACTGTTTCAGACTTATTGATCTTCAGCACAAAGACCAGGCCGAGAATACCGAAAAGCAGTGAGAACAGGATGTCAAAGACAGCCCACGCGACGTATTTGCCGATCGCGATCTCCGGTATCTTGCTGTCAAAAGGCGTGGGTGAATAGGTATACTGCGGGGGATTTTTCTTCCTTCCGCCCCTTCTGACGCCCGGTTGGGGGACATTTCGCGTTCCCGGCTGATAAGCGCCTTGGCCTCCAGGCTGATAAGCGCCTTGGCCTCCCGGCTGGGGGACATTTCCGGCACCAGGCTGAGCAGAGCCCTGTCCTCCCGGCCTGCCGGCAAAATCTTCATACTGCGTGCTTCTGCCGGGACCGGCGATATTAGCGGCCGGCGCCTCTTCCGGGGCAAAAAATCGGGAAAAATCAGGTTCTTCGACCGGCCCTCCTTCGGGCTCTACGCCGGACAATTGCGCTCCGCAGTAATTGCAGAACTTATTGGTATCAGGATTCTCATTTTTGCAGTAAGGACAGATTTTCATTGTTGCTTTCTCCTTATTTATGTATTGGCTGCGATAATGACTTTTTCAGACAGGCAGCAAACATCTTTTTTCCGGATTCTCTACCATTATACTAAATCTTTCAGCAAAAATTGTCTCAATTATGATTTCACGTGATAAACTAGTATATAAATAAATGCTGATACAGCAAAATATCATAGGGGGAATTTAATCATGAAAGCCTCATCAAGTAAGAGCAGTGTTGTCACGCAGATCTCACTATCGTTAGTAGCCATTGTTCTGAGTTATCTGCTTCTGTTCAACAAAGTCATGCAGGTTGACAGCATCTGTCAGGTCCTGTGCGGCGGACTGATCATCGTCGGTATCATTTCGATCGTCTCGTACTTCCTGTCAGGAGACTTTAAGCGGATCGACCGCTACGGTTTCGCGCTGGGAACCATGCTGGTCCTGATGGGCATCATAGGTCTGATCCGTCTGGATAACCTTACGGCCAATTTTATAATCTACACCGGTATGTTGTCACTTGTTCTGGGCGTCCTGGTCCTTCAGGGTACTGTGCAGATCAAAGTCCTTGACTATCCCGTCTGGATCCTGGGCCTGATCCTGACGATCATCTGTCTCGCCGGAGCGATCTGTGTTCTTCTCGAACTCACAGCTGTCACAAATCTGGTGCAAGGTTTCTCCAATTGGGTCCTGCTCTTCTGCGGCAGCTGCTGCCTTTTCAGCATGCTGCTGACATGGATCTGCATCCTTCTCGCCGGCAGACGCGAGAAAAAGGAAGCGGAAGCGAAAGAATCCGAAGGCGCGAAGGAACAGCAGGAGCCCGCATTCCAGATTCCGCAGCCGTCGCCGTACCAGCCGACTCCGTCTCCTGCTCCTGCGTCCGCTGAGCAGTACAGTTCTCCTGCCGAGACGTTTCACACGACCTTTGATCCTTCTCAGGATGTGCAGAATGATCTGCCTCCTGTGGAATCCCCGAATCTCTCCTTTGGAGATGAAGGCGGACACCACTCGTCATTTGAACCTGACAGCACTCAGCAAAACAATCAGTAAATCGAGCAGGCTGCACCTACTCGATTGACCGTTGGCCGTGGGATGCATCTTCGTGCGAGCACGAGATGCGCCCCCCGGCTTATCACACAAAAAGAAACCGGCACGCTCACCCGCGTGCCGGTCTTTCTTTATGTTCAGGGCTCGCAGCACGAGCCGCTGCGCCGCCTGCGGGCAGCCCGCAGGCAGCATCTTCCTCAGCTCTTAAAACCATTCAAGGCTCGCAGAGCGAGCCGCTGCGCCGCGTGCGGGTTGCCTGAAAGGCAACATCTACCTTTCCGCACGCGTGTGCATCATAT
>JBGUJH010000178.1:0-21175 GCA_045113775.1 Lachnospiraceae bacterium
CTTACGGTATTTGCCCTTTGCTGCCTGTATCCGTTTGTATACGCGATCAGCGCTTCCATAAGCGGAAGGTCAGCAGTTGAGTACGGCTCGATCGTGCTCTTCCCCAAGGACATTCAGTTTGATGCCTTTAAGCTCATGTTCAACGACAACATGTTCTGGAACGCATATAGCAATACGCTGTTCCTGACTCTGTTCGGCACACTCTGGTCAATGTTCGTCGCCATCCTCGGCGGCTACGCACTGTCAAAAAAGAGACTGCTGTTCAGAAAACAATTCAACTTCTTCCTGGTCTTCACCATGTGGTTCTCTGCAGGTATCGTACCGCAGTATCTGAACTATCTGGCAACCAAGGACGTATTTAATTCCATGGGAATCATGGATGACAAGTGGCTGGTAGTTATCGCCATGGGTATGGCAGCCATGAACATCATCCTGCTTCGTAACGCTTTTGAGGGAGTTCCTTCCGAGATCGAGGAAGCTGCGATCGTCGACGGTGCGACGGAAATGCAGGTCCTGACCCAGGTGTACATCCCGATGAGCAAATCCACGATCGCGACGGTAGCATTGTTCTTTGCGATTTCGCGCTGGAATGGATATTTCTGGGCACGCCAGATGATCTCCAACCAGAACGAGCATCCTCTGCAGGTATTCATCCGTCTGAGACTGGAACAGTATACCGATCCCGAGCAGATGGCAGGCTGGAACAGGGCATTTGCATCTGACTCCGTTATCTACGCTCTGATCGTATGCTCGATCGTACCGATCCTTATTATCTATCCTTTCATCCAGAAATATTTTGCCAAGGGCACAAACGTCGGCGGTGTTAAGGAGTAATTAAAGAAATAACGGTAATAAAGCGAGTTAACCAAGGCATGATTCATATTTAGGAGGATTAATATGAAAAAGATTAAAAGAGCTCTTGCGCTTGCACTTGCTGCAGCAATGAGCACCATGCTGCTTGCGGGCTGTGGACCTAAGATCACAGTCCAGCAGAACGGCTCTCCTGCCGGAACCGCATCGCAGGATTCACAGGCAGCTCCCGCCGACACAGGCGCACAGACAACCGAGGGAACAGACGCAGCAGCAGCTCCCGCAGCGCTGACCTTCGCTCCCGGAACCGTTCTCCGCATGGCTACCGGTTACAACAGTGAGAAGACCGGCCTCTTCTTTGACGCAGAGACAGCAGGCAGCGGAATCACACTGGCAGACGGCAAGACTTACAACGCAGGCGACCTCAAACCTACATGGGTAGCGGTCGAGGAGAAACTCGGCGTTAAGTTCGAGAACAAATATCAGGGCAACAGCGCCAGCAAAGAGTTCGAGTATTGGAAAGAGCGTCTCACAGACGTAGACATGGTTTCCGGTACTGCAGCTCTTCTTACCGAGAACGGTATCGCGGGCGACCTTGTAAATATCGGCCAGTATCTGGATCAGATGCCTCACTTCAAGGCTTATCTGGATGCCAACCCGATCGTAAAGCTCTCTATCACAGGTGACACCTCCACAGGCGCTATCTACTTCAGCCCTTACTTCGACGGTGTTAACGATATCGAGCGTATGCCTCTTATGCGTATTGACTGGGTTCAGAAGCTTCTGGACGGCGAAGGCGAGTTCTCTGCTGACGCAAGCAATACAACAGCAGCTCCTGTTTATCAGCCTTACATGCCCACATCCGGCAAGGTCGAAGTCGACGTAGTCAACGCAGACGGCACAGCAGCTGAGAAGGTCACAAAGGATTATGATACAGCCGGCAACATCGTCGCGAAGATGAATGAAGCAGGCGAGATCGACGGCGTAACAGCTGTCAATATGCTCCGCACATATATCGACGAAGCTTACGGCGGATATTACGGAACACAGCGTTCCGACCTGTTCGTAGGCCAGAACGCAGCATGGGATGCAGACGAGCTGGTAGCCCTTCTGCGCTGCGTAGTAGCTAACCCTCAGACACTCAACGGAACAGATTCCATCCAGGGCCTGTTCACACGTGAAGACAACAACAACCAGAGACGTGTCGATATGTTCCGCTTTGCAGGAACCCTGTTCGGCGTACGCGGTCTTGAGTCCCGCCAGGATTACCTCTATGTAGGCAATGACGGCGCTATGCACGACGCCCGCCAGGAAGCAGCAACATATGAGGCTCTCGGCAAACTGCACGACATGGTAGAAGAAGGCCTTATCTCCAAGGCATTCGTCGACAAGTCCGAAGAGAACTCAGGAACTTATCTTGAGAACGACCTCGGCTTCATGCACTATGACTACAACCAGACACAGACCATCCTCAACGAGACCAAGCTTCAGAAAGAAGACGGCGAGAAGTATATGGCTGTTATGGTCCCTGTAGCACGCTGGTATGACGGCACAAACGCTGACGGCGTTTACATGCACTTCACAGAGTCCTGGCGTTCTGTTAAGACAGACGGATGGGGAATCTCCGTCAAGGGTATCGGCGATGATCAGGATAAGCTCAACGCAGCACTTTCTTTGATCGACTTCGCATATACTGACGAAGGCATGATCCTCCTCAGCTATGGTCCCGACGCATTCATCAAGCAGGGCGAGACATTTGATTTCAACGGCAAGCAGATGCCTGTTATCGCTGACGCTACCAAGGAAGAGCTTTGGGAGAAGGCAGACGGAAACTACACCAACTACGCACGTTACTATCTCGGCTCCACGCTTTCCTTCGTAAAGAACCAGGCATTCGAGTATCAGTGCACAACTGACATCGGCCAGGAAGGCGCAGGCCACATCTCCAGAGGTATTGCTCTGGGCGTTATCAAGCATCCTGAACTGGAAGTTGCGGAAAACAGCTGGTACACATCTGTTCCTACCATTCTTCCTACAAGTACAGTTGACAACAACACTCTGAGCGGATACACAGAGCTGACAGAGAAGTTCAGCCAGCAGAAGGACGGAGACAGCGTTCTGGTCAACATTATCGTAAACGGCCTCGGCGCCCTGGATTCTTCGATCAGCGATGCTCAGGCGGCAGCGGATTATGTTTCCGGCAGCTGGAGCGGCAAGCAGTACCTTGCGATCAAGGAATCTGCATGGCAGAATGCTCTTTCTTACTATCAGAGCCAGAAGTGATCTGAACCGGATCTGAAATTTTAGCCTGACATTAGCTGTGCCGGGCGCTCAGGCGCCCGGCCGGCTGAAACAGTAACTTACAAATGGTGGAGGTCATCATGTATAAAAAACAGTTGACAGTGCAAAAGTTCCTTTGTCTGGCAGCTATCATCGCGAGTGCGGTGGTATTCCTCTATGCACTTGGTATTATGACCGACCTGTATGACGCGCTATACGACACGATGCGTAATCCTAACGATGTATTTCAGACGGATGTTCCCGGTTCTGTTGTATATTACAACATGCAGGAGTTCAACAGAGTATTCCTCAAATACAGCATCGGGATGATCCTGCTCGCCGTATTGTTGTACATTACTAATACTCATGTGCGCAGAAAATACTATATCGGCAATTATGTCGCGACAGGACTCTTTGCAGCAGCAAGCGTTGCAATCTCCATTTTCGGACACACCTATATTGAGATCTTCAAGGGGCAGTTCCTTCAGGTGGATTTTGCAGCACTCAAAGAACACGCGGAGATGTGGGGTACTCTTTATACCGAGTCTACGTTCTGGTTCGATCTGCACTACTTTGTCTTTGCGCTGCTGATCATAGTGGCCGCGCTGCTGGTAGCAAATGCAGTTTGGAAGACGAAGCTCATGAAAGAAGAGCAGCAGCTTCTCCACGGAGAAAAGGGGGTGCAGGCGTGAATATGAACGATGATAACTTTATCAAACGCGACCGGATGCGTTTTATAAAGAATTCCCAGTCCGCTAACCTTTGCTATCTCGCGATCCTGTTCAACGTCTTCTATTTTGTCAGTATCTACAAATCGGACGTTGGAACATACTACTACAACATCCTGATCGGCATCTCGATCGTGTATAACCTGATCTTCATGCTGGCGGTATTCCTTTCCTCAGAATCAGTAAAGAATTACGACAAGAAGTATTCTTATGTGCTGGCGGTAGTAGGAGTTCTTCAGATCGCAAGAATATTCATTATTCCTATGCGTGCTCATTCGGCGAAGATCCTCGTGAACAACGCTGAGGTTCTGGTAATGCACAACGGCCAGTTTATGAGAGTCTGCATCTATCTTATTGTCTCTGCAGTCTGCCTTCTCGCGGCGGCAGCGATCAACTTTAAGAAGTGCAGCGAACTGAGCGAGCATATGAAAGAAATCGGTGTCCAGAATTAAGTAAGGAGAAAAAGACATGGCAACGTTGAACTTACAGCATATCGATAAGATATATGATAATAACGTTCAGGCAGTCTTTGACTTCAATCTGGACGTAAAAGACGGAGAACTGATCGTTCTGGTCGGTCCTTCCGGCTGTGGAAAATCTACGACCCTTCGTATGGTGGCAGGCCTTGAAGATATCTCCAACGGTAAACTCATACTGGACGGCAAAGACATCACAGCAGCTCCGGCCAAGGACAGAGATATGGCGATGGTATTCCAGAGCTACGCTCTGTACGGCCACATGACAATTTATGAGAATATGGCGTTCTCTCTGACACTGCGCAAAGAGAATCCGAACGTTATTCACAAGAAAGTTCTGGCAGCCGCCGAGATCCTCGGTCTTACAAGCCAGCTCAACAAAAAACCGGCACAGCTTTCCGGCGGCCAGAGACAGCGTGTGGCTATGGGACGTTCCATTGTCCGTAACCCCAAAGTCTTCCTCTTCGATGAGCCGCTTTCCAACTTGGACGCCAAGCTCAGAGGCGCGACCAGACGTGAGATCCTGCTGCTTCATAAGCGCCTGCAGGCGACCATGATGTACGTCACGCATGACCAGACAGAAGCTCTGACACTGGCAGACCGTATCGTTTGTATGTCCATGGGCCATGTACAGCAGGTGGGAACTCCTCTCGAGCTGTACGATGATCCCGACAACATCTTCGTAGCAAGCTTTATCGGACTTCCTCCGATGAACTTCTTTGACGTGACAGTCGGTGACGGCGTGCTTAACGGCAAGGGCTTCACGGTCAAGCTGACCGACGAAGAAAAGAACACGCTGGCAGCTTACAAGGGCAAAGAGATCGTTCTGGGCGTACGCCCCGAGAATATCGAGGAAGGTCCCGAAGTCCACGTGGACGTACAGAACAACGAGAACCTCGGTATGAACACGCTGGTACACGGTTATGTGGCAAACGGCGGTCCCAGGATCGTCGCCAAGCTCAAAGGCTGGAAGGAGCTCAAGGCCGGCGACGCTATTTCCTTCTCCTTCAAACGGAAGCATTTCTTCGATAAGGAGACAACAAATGCGATCAGAGGAGGTAAGTGAAGATGGAAAAGAAACAACCCCGCGGACTGAGCGAAGTCTGGCGCAAATTCCTGGTAGCGCTCAAGCGCAAACCCCAGAATATCGCGCTTACGGCACTGGTGATCACTTTCCTGTTCTATGCGCTTAATCTGATGTACATTTCGGATACAACAGCTAAGATCCAGGGAAGCGGAATGGGATTGTGCGGATTCTGCGTAATGCTGTTCTCCATGCTGTCCTTTATGTGCTTTATCAACGCGTTTCCGTACCGCAAAAAACCGAATGTGCCTATGATCATTCTCATGTTCATCATGTTTGCGATCATTATCGGCGCAGATTATCTGTATCTGCAGCAGATCTACGCAGCTGTATACCGCCCGGACAACCCGATCGTGGTCACAGTATCGACGATCTACGTCGCATATGCAGAGTGGTATCTGAGAATTCATATTATGATGATGCTCATCACAACCGCGCTGATCATCCTGCTCCCTGTTTACAGCAAGATGATCCGCAAGATCAAGACATCGATCGATGTTGAAGATAACGGTGAGATGGACGCTATCGACCTTTCCGGAGAAGCATAATCCAATACAATCCTATTGGGCGGAAGCGCCCGGCTCCGGCCGGAGCTTCTGCCCGCTTTAGAGCAGAGAACATGAGTAAAAAATCTGGTAATAATAAGAACCGCAAGCCGGACGTCGCCAAGGAAGCGAACTATTACAAGCTCAAAACCAAGGCTGTCAAGGATCTGGTGGAAGCGGACGAGAGTAATTCTCCGGAAGTTTCGGAGGAAGAGCTTAATAAGTATCGCTCCGGTCCAAAGCTTAAAGTCGCGGATTGGGTCAAGCTTCTCTTTCTTAAATGGTGGTTTGCAGGAGCCGTGTGTTTCTTCTTTATATGGGGACTGAGCGGATATATGTCGAACATGCTGGATACGCTTTTCGTGACGGGGATCGCCATGGGAATAGTGACGGACATTCTGACAAACAATGCGCTTCGGTTCTTTGAACCGACACCCGGAGCCAATGACCGCTACATCATGGTCACTAAGCGCGGTTACATCAGTTTCTTTCTCAACATTCTTTACGCGTTCGTAGTGCTTTTCTTTGTCTACTGTATTTATGCAGTGATCAATTTCACATTGACCCGTATGACCGGAAACACGGATACGATCCCGCTTGGAGTGGGACCGATCCTGTTCGGCGCTTTCTATCTGGGCGTCGATATGCTGCTGATCACGTGTAAACATACGATCATTGACATTTTCAGAAAAGCCAAAAGAATCAATGCTTAAGAGGTATCGCTATGATCAGGATCCTCCATTTAGGAAGCAGTTCAGTCTGTATGGAACTGCAGGGTGACAGCCCGTACTATGCACCTGAAGAGTATACTGTCTCAATGGGAGGCAGGCATGTTCTCAGGGGCAACACAAATGTATTCTCGCTGTTTGAACTGACTCCGGATACAGAGTACACCGCTGAGGTCGAGTATCAAGGTTGTAAAGAGGAAGTTGTATTCAAGACGAAATCGGAGACCTGCTGTGTCAGCGTCAAGGATTTCGGCGCGGTCGGTGACGGCGTACACGAAGATACGGCGGCAATCCAGGCGGCAGTGAACTTTGTGCCCGAGGGCGGCAGGGTCTATTTCCCGGCCGGAACGTATCTGTCCCTGCCCATCGCGCTCAGGAGCCACATCACGCTGGAACTGAGTGAGAAAGCGGTCCTTCTGGGATCCCCGGACAGAGAGAGATATCCGATCCTTTCGGAGGTCGCCAAAGATCCCTTCACAGGACGGGAAACACCTCTTTCTTCCTTTGAAGGCAATGAGGTGCCTGCGTATATGTCCCTTCTGCATGGGGCTTATGCCAGAGACATAACCATTGTGGGCCGCGGCCGGATCGACGGCAACGGACAAGGCGGCGACTGGTGGAAGGAATTTGAGAACTTCCCTGCCATGCGTCCGAGAGTAGTCTTCCTCAACCGCTGTGAAGATGTCACCTTCCATGGAGTGACGGTCGCGAACGGTCCTTCATGGCACATGCACCCGTTCTTCTCCAAGAACATCGGCCTGTATGACCTGTATATTGAAGCTCCCAAGGACAGCCCCAATACGGATGCGATCGACCCCGAGAGCTGCGATCAGGTCGAGATCATAGGCTGCAGGTTCTCGGTGGGAGACGACTGCATTGCTATCAAATCAAACAAAATAGAGATGGCCCGCAAATACTGCACGCCCGCTGACCACCACACGATCCGCAACTGTCTGATGGATTTCGGACACGGTGCCCTGACGCTGGGAAGCGAACTTGCAGGCGGCATCCGAAATGTGAGTGTAACAAAGTGCCTTTTCCACGCCACAGACCGGGGACTTCGCATAAAGACCCGCAGAGGAAGAGGAAAAGACAGTATCATAACGAATGTATTATTCGACAATATCCGCATGGACGGGGTTTTGACACCTATCGTCATCAACATGTGGTATAACTGCTGCGATCCGGACAGATTCACGGAATATGTGTGGTCGAGAGAGCACCTGCCCGTGGATGACCGCACGCCTCATCTGGGAACATTCTGTTTCCGGAACATGGTTTGCACGGACGCGGAAGCGGCGGCCTGCTATATTGACGGCCTGCCGGAGAGCCCGATCGACAAGGTGATCCTGGAGAACATCTCCATTTCCTTTGCTGAGAACGCGAAGCCGCATGTGCCGGCTATGCAGAATTTTGCAAAAGAGAGATGCAAACTGGGCCTGTATCTGGACAACGTCAAAGAGATCGAGATCCGAGGCGTGAAGATGAAGGGACAGGTCGGAGAGATGGTAGTCGCGGACCACTATGACAAAATCACTACGGAAGGATTTGAACAGGTATGACGGATTTTAGCAGAATCGACGCTTACGTGCTGCGTCTGATAGAGGAGTCCGAACCCGAACGCACCGCCTGGAATCTTGAGAAGATCCGGGAGGGCAAGAAGGTCACCTGGAACTATATCGACGGCTGCATGCTGACAGCCCTGATGGAAATGACTTCCATTACGGGAGACGAGAGATATGCCGCTTTTGCCGAGCAGGTCATCGATCACTTCGTACAGGAAGACGGCACTATTTTGACCTTGCAGCCTGAGAAGGCAAATCTTGACGATATCAATGAAGGACGTGTGCTTTTTGAGCTCTACAAGAAGACCGGGACAGAGAAATACCGCCTCGCGGCGGACCGCCTTATGGAGCAGCTCAGGTGCCAGCCCAGGACTTTCGAGGGTAATTTCTGGCACAAAGCCATTTATCCCAACCAGGTCTGGCTGGACGGCATCTACATGGCACAGCCTTTCTACGCGCTGTATGTGAAGAACTTCGGAGACGGGGACTATTCGGATACAGTGAACCAGATCAAAAACGTGCACGACAAAATGCGCTCTGAAGAGAAGGGTCTTTATTTCCACGGCTATGACGCCTCAAGGAAAGCCTTCTGGGCTGATCCTGTGACGGGCTGCTCGAAGAACTTCTGGCTCCGCTCTCTGGGATGGTTTGCAGTTGCTCTTGCAGACCTTGTGGACATTATCCCTGAGGGAGAGAGCAGAGACGAGCTGGTCTCCATCTTTAAGAATCTCATGGAGCACATGGTCGATTACGCCGACCCGGAATCCGGAATGTACTGGCAGGTGCCGGATATGCAGGGACGGGAAGGCAATTATGAAGAGACCAGCGGCAGCGCCATGATGGCCTACGCTATGCTCAAAGGTGCAAGACTGGGCGTTCTGCCGCAGAGCTTCGCACAGCAGGGTGAAAAGACATTTACCGGTATTATGGACCGCTATCTGACATTTACCGAGACAGGACTGAACCTGGGCGGGATCTGTCTGGTCGCGGGGCTGGGACCGGAAAACAACAAGCGCAGGGACGGCTCTTACGCCTACTATGTCTCTGAGCCTATTGTAGAAAACGACGCAAAAGGTGTCGCGCCTTTCGTCCTGGCATACACGGAGATCAAGAGAAAAAAGGAAGTTGATTGATGAATGACATCATTTATGTGGGAAGACATGCGCTTACACTGCGTGTATCCGATCATGCACATGAGAGCTGGGAACTGATTTATTGTACAAGCGGCAGGGGAGAGATTTGCTTTGAAGACAGGACATTTACCTACTGCAAAGACAGCGTGGTCATCATCCCTCCCATGGTATTCCACTCAAATTGGAGCGACTCGGGATTTACGAATATACATGTAAATATTGTGGATTCGACCCTTAATTTCAAAGAGCCGGTCATTCTGTCCTGCTCCTCCAATGATTTCCTCAGGCAGGCGTTTGAAGCGGCATTCTATTATTACTCAAATAATGGAATCGGCAGAACAACGCTGCTCCCTGTTTATGGTCAGCTGATCGCGGCTACGACACATATGCTGGCTTCAGATATTGCCCACAGTGAAGTAGTGCAGCAGATCATAAACGACATACTTAAGAATTATCCCGATGCGGATTACGACCTGAACGCGTATCTGCAGAGCCTGCCCTTCAGTTTCGAATATCTCAAGAAGATGTTCAAGAATGAGGTGGGGATGACTCCAAGGCAGTACCTGACAGATAAGAGACTGGAAAACGCGGCCAACAATCTGGCGCTTTCCGGCTGCGGATCCAGCATCTCACAGATCGCAAGGCAGAGCGGGTTTCAGGAGCCCCTGTATTTTTCCCGTCTGTTCAAAAAGAAATACGGCGTCTCGCCGAAAAACTACACACCTGACAAACTGGACCCGCCCACGACTGATTCTGACAGTACAAAGATCATTTTGTAGGCGGCGGCAGACAGGGGCGAAAGAAGCCATCAATGTGTGAGGAGGCAGTAAAATGGCATATTTAACGCTGAAGAACATCAACAAGATCTATCCGAACGGATATCACGCCGTTCACAACTTCAATCTTGATATTGAGAAGGGCGAGTTTATCGTCTTTGTCGGACCTTCCGGATGCGGCAAGTCCACGACCCTTCGTATGATCGCAGGCTTGGAAGATATCTCCAACGGTGATTTCCTGATCAACGGAAACCGAGCTAACGAGTGGGGGCCCAGACAGAGAGAGGTAGCGATGGTTTTCCAGAGTTACGCTCTGTATCCGCAGATGACGGTCTTTGACAATATCGCTTTCGGCCTGACGCTTCAGGGCGTCGATGAAGAGGTCATCGAAGAGAAGGTCAAACACACCGCTGAGATCCTTGGCCTGACCGATTATCTGGATCGTCTCCCCAGAGCTCTTTCCGGCGGTCAGAGACAGCGTGTTGCCATTGGCCGCGCCATCATCAGAAAGGTCGGCGTTTTCCTGATGGACGAGCCGCTCTCCAACCTGGACGCCAAGCAGCGTGTTACCATGCGTTCCGAGATCGCGCAGATCCATAAGTCAACAGGCGCAACAACAATTTACGTTACTCACGACCAGACAGAGGCTATGACGCTTGCTGACCGCATCGTTGTCATGAAGGACGGCTATGTGCAGCAGATCGGAACTCCCTATGAGCTGTACTATGATCCGGTCAATGTGTTCGTAGCGGGCTTCATCGGAGAGCCGCCTATGAACTTTATCCGCGGCACTGTCAAAGACGGCACGGTCATGTTTGGCGACAATGCTCTTAAGCTCGACAAGAAGCTTGGCGCGAAGGTCAAGGATTACGAAGGAAAGGAGATCGTATTCGGTTTCCGTCCCGAGCACATCGAACTGGGCGCAGTAGACGGGGCATATCAGCTTAATACGGAAGTTGAACTGACAGAGATGCTTGGCGACAACACCAACGTCTATGTCACAGCCGGTGAGGACAAGGCGATCCTGAAGGTCGACCCTCATGACACACCGGAAATTGATGAGAAGATCACATTCTCGATCCCTGTGGAGAACGTTTATCTCTTCGACGGAGAGACAGAGATGGTGATCAAATAAGAGCGGCAGCTCTGACTTAGGAGGAATTATGGACATTCGATATTCTGCAAGCCCTAACGACGTCAAGAGATATACGACAGAAGAACTGCGCAAAGAGTTCCTGATCACTGATCTGTATGTTCCGGACACGGTAAAGGCGACGTATTCTCACGTTGACCGCGTGGTGATCCTGGGGATCATGCCCGTAAACGAAGAAGTGCCGATCGATAAAGGCATCGACATCTGGCATAATTTCGGCACGGATTACTTCCTTGAGCGCCGCGAAGCCGGCGTCTTCAACATCGGCGGCAAGGGCTACATCGTGGCGGACGGAGTCCGCTATGACATGGGATATGAGGACTGCCTCTATATCACCAAGGGCGTAAAAGAGGTGTACTTCGGAAGCATCGACGGCGCTGATCCGGCACGTTTCTATCTCGCCTCCTATCCGGCCCACAAAGCCTGCAAGACAACTTTCCTCTCTTTTGAAAAAGCGAACCATCGTCCTACCGGCGATGAGAAGAACGCCAACAAGAGAGTGATCAACCAGTTCATTCATCCCGATGTGCTGGAGACATGCCAGCTTTCCATGGGACTTACCCAGCTGGCTCCCGGAAGTGTCTGGAATACTATGCCCAGCCACACACACGAGAGAAGAATGGAAGTCTACACATATTTTGAGATTCCTGAGAATGAAGCAGTAATGCACTTCATGGGCCAGCCCCAGCAGACAAGGAACATTGTGATGCAGAACTATGAAGCTGTCATCTCTCCTTCCTGGTCTATCCACAGCGGCTGCGGAACCTCCAACTACACCTTTATCTGGGCGATGGGCGGAGAGAACCAGGCATTCGATGATATGGACAACCTTAAACCAAACGAACTCAGATAAAGGAGGTTATGTATTATGGATATGAAAGATTTCCGTCTTGACGGCAAAGTAGCGCTGATCACAGGTGCTGTATATGGAATCGGTTTTGCTATCGCAGAGGCTTATGCCGCTGCAGGCGCTAAGATCGTTTTCAACTGCCTCAGTGAAGACGCCAAGGAGAAGGCACTTGCCTCATACGCAGAAAAAGGGATCGACGCTCTGGGTTATGTGGCAGACGTGACCAAAGAGGACGAGGTCCAGGCTATGATCGCCGATATCGAGGAGAAACTCGGCGGCGTTGACATCCTCGTCAACAACGCAGGCATCATCAAGAGAATCCCTATGTGCGAGATGTCCGCAGCAGATTTCCGCGCTGTCATCGACGTTGACCTGAACGCTCCTTTCATCGTGTCCAAGGCTGTTATTCCTGGCATGATCAAGAAGGGCCACGGCAAGATCATCAACATCTGCTCCATGATGAGCGAACTGGGCAGAGAGACCGTTTCCGCTTATGCGGCAGCTAAGGGCGGTCTCAAGATGCTGACCAGGAACATCTGCTCCGAGTACGGCGAGCACAACATCCAGTGCAACGGCATTGGCCCCGGTTACATCGCGACTCCTCAGACGGCTCCTCTTCGCGAGAGACAGCCTGACGGATCCAGACATCCTTTCGATCAGTTCATCATCGCCAAGACTCCCGCGGCTCGCTGGGGCACAGCGGAAGACCTGCAGGGTCCTGCAGTATTCCTGGCTTCCGATGCTTCTAATTTTGTAAACGGACACATCCTTTACGTTGACGGCGGCATCCTTGCTTATATCGGCAAGCAGCCCGGCTGATCATTTTTGTACAACAGTTATGGAGTAGAGTATGAGCCGGCAAAGTGTAAAAATAGCTTATATCGGCGGCGGTTCGAAGGCGTGGGCAAGATCCTTTATGCAGGATCTTGCCTTGGCCCCGGATCTGGCCGGTGAAGTGGCGCTCTATGATATCGATGTTCCCGCTGCAGAGCGGAATCAGATCATAGGCACAAAAATGCAGGAGAAGGAAGCGGCGCTGTCTGATTTCAGATATACAGTGTCAGAAACGCTGGAAGAAGCGCTCACAAGCGCGGATTTCGTGATCATTTCCATCCTGTCCGGTACTTTTACACAAATGCACACGGATGTACATGCTCCTGAAGAATACGGTATTTTGCAGTCCGTGGGTGACACTGTGGGGCCTGGTGGGGTCTTCCGTGCGCTGCGGACTGTTCCTGTTTATGAGGAATTCGCGCTGGCGATCAAAAAATGCTGTCCGCAGGCCTGGGTCCTCAATCTGACCAATCCAATGAGCATCTGCGTGAAGACGCTATACCGGTGCTTTCCGCAGATCAAGGCTTTCGGATGCTGTCACGAGGTATTTCACACGCAGGATTTTCTGTGCTGTGTGCTGAAAGAAATGACAGGCATCGAAGTGGGGAGAGAGGACATCTATACGGACGCTTCGGGCATCAATCACTTTACATGGATCACCGAATCGAGGTATCATAATATTAATATCTTAGAACTTCTGCCCGAGTTCATGGAACGATATTTTGACACTGGTTACTATGAGAACGGACCTGCCGATCAGTGGACGCGAGATACCTTCGCCTACGGAAACAGGGTGAAGATGGACCTTTTTAAAAGGTACGGCGCGCTTGCGGCAGCAGGCGACAGACATTTGGTGGAATTTGTAAACAATAATTGGTACCTGAAGGACCGCGAGACGGTAAAACACTGGCATTTCGGCCTGACGACCGTGGACTGGCGGATCGCAAACCAAGAGAGGCTGATCCGTGAATCCATCGAGATGGCACAGGGACGCAGGGAAGTACCGCTTGCTCCGTCAGGGGAAGCACTGGTCAATATGCTCCGAGGGATCCTGGGGCTTGGGACTGTGATCACCAATGTCAACCTCCCTAACCGGGGACAGATGCCCGGTCTGCCGGAGGGCAGCATTGTTGAGACCAATTGTATTTTTACAAACGGATTTGTTGACCCGGTTGTATCGAAGCCGCTCCCTGCGGGGGCGCTGGCACTGGTTCGCAGAAACTGCGACAACATCGACCTGCTCTCAGACGGAATCGCACAGAGAGACGAGGATAAGGTGTTCGCGGCTTTCATCAACCAGCCGCTCTGCTCCGGGCTCGATTTCGGGGAAGCCAGGCGTCTGTTTGAAACTATGCGCATTTCTTTGAACATGTGCACTTAAGCGGAAAGGTCGGCAGAGGAAATGCTCTGACGGCCCATTGGTCCAATCAATCAAATCAATCAAGGGAGAAACAAACTATGGAAATTCTGAATTATGAAGTACTGGAAAAATCAGGCTATGATGGATATATCCTGAAGGATGCTCCTGAGAAGGTTATGCAGTTCGGCGAGGGCAATTTCCTCCGTGCATTCGTAGATTACTGGTTTGACGTATCGAACGAAAAGGCTGACTGGAACGGCAAATGTGTCCTGGTACAGCCCATCAAGTTCGGTCTGGCTGATATGATCAACAAGCAGGAAGGCCTTTACACTCTGTATCTGCGCGGCCGCGAGAACGGCGAGAAGGTCGACAGAAAACGCGTTATCTCCTCTGTCTCCAGATGCCTTAATCCCTATGAAGAGGAAGGCTACAAGGCTATGATGGAGCTGGCAGTCTCCGATGACCTTGAGTACATCGTATCCAATACGACAGAAGCAGGTATTGTCTATGATCCTTCCTGCCAGTTCGAGGACAAGCCCGCAAATTCCTTCCCCGGCAAGCTGACCCAGGTGCTCTACGAGCGCTTTAAGGCAGGCAAGGGCGGCCTTGTGATCCTCTCCTGCGAGCTGATCGACAACAACGGCAAAGAACTTCAGAAGTGCGTGAACCAGTATATCGACCAGTGGGAACTCGGCGATGATTTCCGGAAATATGTAAATGAGGACTGCACGTTCTGCTCTACTCTGGTAGACAGGATCGTTCCCGGCCGCATCCGCGACGCGGAAGAAGTGGCCCGTCTCGAAGAGATCAACGGCTATTCAGACCCGCTGCTGGTCGTCGGCGAAGTCTTCGGCGTATGGAACATCGAAGGCCCGGCATGGCTGGAGGAGAAACTTCCCTTCAAGAAAGCAGGCGTCAACTGCATCGTAGTGCCGGATGTAACACCTTACAAGAAGAGAAAAGTACGCATTCTGAACGGCGCGCACACCGGCTTCGTTCTGGGCGCATACCTTGCAGGCTTCAGCATTGTGCGTGAGTGCATGGAGAACGCTACGGTTCTCGGCTTCATGAACAAGATGCTTTATGATGAAGTAATCCCGACTCTGCCGCTGGACAAGGATGACCTGATGAATTTCGCACAGGCTGTTCAGGACAGATTCAACAACCCCTTCGTCAACCACGAGCTGATGAGCATCTCCCTCAACTCCACCTCCAAGTGGAGAGCAAGATGCTTCCCGAGCTTCGCTGAGTACGTTCAGGAGTATGGAAAGCTGCCGGCATGCCTGACAACGAGCTTTGCCGCTTACATCGCTTTCTATTCCAGCAACATCCAGGAACTGACAGACGCAGGCCTTGTCTGCAAGGATCCTCAGGGAAGAACCTACACGATCTCTGATGACCGCTGGGTACTGGAATTCTACTATGACCACAAGGATGACGACGCGGCAGCACTGACACATGCCGTCATGACAAATGAGCAGATGTGGGGAGAAGACCTCACCAAGATCGAAGGCTTTGAGGCCGAGGTCACAAGGATCCTTGAAGAGATCCGCAAGGACGGCGTTCTGAAAGCTTATGCAGCTTGTCTGTAATGGATTGATGCGCTGAAAACTCTAAAACTTGTGCAGCATATTGCACCCGGAAATGAGGTAACTATGCCTATTTTTATTCAGATCAATGATATTGATAATGTAGCAGTTGCCCTCCATCCCGCGCCCGCGGGCACCGCTTTCGGCGGTGCCACCGCGGTGGAGGACATCCCCCAGGGACACAAGATGGCCCTGAAGGATATCGCAAAAGGCGACATGATCATGAAATACGGCCTGCCCATCGGGCATGCCACCAAGGATATCAAGGCCGGCCAGTGGGTCCACACCCACAACATGATGACCAACCTCAAGGGCGAGGTGGAATACACCTATGATCCCGCAGTTCCTTGTGTCGTTCCGCTTAAGCCCAAGACCTTCATGGGCTACAGGAGAAAAGACGGAAGAGCTGCCATCCGCAATGAGATCTGGATCATCCCTACCGTCGGCTGCGTCAATGATGTTGCCAAGACACTGGTCCGTGACAATCAGGATCTGGTCAAGGGAAGCATCGACGGACTGTTTACCTTTACCCATCCTTTCGGATGCTCCCAGACCGGTCATGACCACGCACAGACCAGAAGACTTCTGGCGGCTCTGTGCAGACATCCCAATGCAGGCGCCGTACTGGTCCTGCACCTTGGATGCGAGAACCTGACCCATGACCAGTTCGTGGCAGAGCTCGGCGACTACGATCCCGACAGAGTGAAATTCCTCACCTGCCAGCAGGTGGAGGATGAGCTTGAGGCCGGATCAGCGCTCCTTAAGGAACTTGCGGAGTACGCCTCCCAGTTTAAGCGTGAGGAAATGCCGGTCAGCGAGCTGGTAGTAGGCATGAAGTGCGGCGGATCCGACGGTCTGTCCGGCATCACTGCCAACCCGACAGTCGGAAGATTCTCCGATCTTATGACTGCTATGGGTGGAACTACAATTCTTACGGAAGTGCCCGAGATGTTCGGCGCGGAGAACTTCCTGATGAGCCGCTGCGTGAACGAGGGAGTCTTCGAAAAAGCCTCCAGTATGCTCAACGGCTTCAAGGATTACTTCATCAGCCACAACGAAGTTGTTTATGACAACCCCAGCCCCGGCAACAAGCAGGGCGGTATCACCACTCTTGAGGACAAGTCCTGCGGATGCGTCCAGAAGGGCGGCAGAGCGCCGATCATGGATGTCATTAACTACGGCGAACAGGTAAAGACCAAGGGCCTGAACCTTCTGTACGGTCCCGGCAACGACCTGGTGTCCTGCACAGCTCTTACGGCAGCGGGATGTAACCTGATCCTGTTCACCACCGGCAGAGGAACACCTTTCGGAGCTCCTGTACCGACTATGAAGATCGCCACCAACACGCCTCTGGCGACCAAGAAAGCAAACTGGATCGACTTCAACGCGGGCGTTGTCGCTGACGGCGTCAAGACCCTCGACGAGGCAGGCGCGGATCTTCTCGACCTTGTCTGCGAAGTTGCTTCCGGCAAGCTGACCAGCACAGAGCGCAAGGGCTTCAGAGAGATCTCGATCTTTAAGGACGGCGTAGTTCTGTAATATTAATTGTTTACGAGTTTGAGCTGCGGCGGCCCTGCGGTCCGGGAGTTTTCAGGACGCAGGCTTGTCGCAGCTTTCTAATAACTAAGGATCTTATCCACGGGAGGTGAACATATGCAGCTGGGAATTCGCCTGCATGATATCCACACAGGTCTCGGCCCTGAGTTCCAGACGATGGAGAAGAGGGCTCAGACAGCGAGAGAGGAAGGCTTTACCTGCGTTCATCTTGCATATTCGAAAGTGATCAAGGGATATACTTTTGATGATTGTGCGCTGACAGAAGGACTGGCAAAATATACAAAGAGAGTATTTGAAGGCCAGGGTCTGGACGTTGCGGTACTCGGCTGCTACCTGAACCTGGCTCATCCGGATCCGGAAAAGCTTAAGGAGATACAGAGCAGATACTATGGTCACCTCCGCGTGGCGTCCCTTCTGGGAGCCGGCGTAGTGGGAACTGAGACCGGCGCGCCCAACGCGCAGTATAAGATGGATGCCAATACACATTCCGAAGAGGCACTCGATACGTTTATCAGGGGTCTGGAGCCCGTTGTCGAGAGAGCTGAGAAATACGGCGTTACAATGGCCATTGAGCCTGTCTGGAAGCACATCGTATACAGCCCGGACAGAGCGGTCAAGGTCCTTGAGGCCATTCAGAGTCCCAACCTGCGGATCATCTTCGACCCGGTAAACCTTCTGTATCCCGGAAATCTCGACGACCGGGAAAAGGTCATCGGAGAGGCCATGGAGAAACTGTGCGACCGCATCGCGGTCGTGCATCTGAAGGACTGTGTCCTGAGCGGAGACGACCTGAAGAGCATCGCTGCCGGAACAGGCGTCATGAACTACAGGGAGATCCTGAAGTTCATAAAAGCCAGAAAACCTTATATCCACACTACTTTGGAAAATACCGTCGACGAGAACGCAGTGAGCTCCAGAGTATTTCTGCAGGAGCTGTACGACAGCATCTGACGGCTGAAGCTGACTAAGGCTCGCAAAGCGGACCGCCGGGCACCTGGACAGTTACTGTTTTCAAGGCTCGCAGAGCGAGCCGCTGCGCCGCGTGCGGGTTGCCTGAAAGGAAACATCTTCCTTTCCGCACACGTGTGCATCATATAACTCAGTGGGGGATTGTCACCCGCCACTGAGAGAGCTTGTTATTGCCCGCCGCCTATAGAGGCGGGGGACATCCCCCCTGTGTTATAAGGAGAGTGTATATGATTCACAAAAACCCGCTGCTGACAGAAGACAGCGAACAGAAATTTATTACATTTGGTGAGATCATGCTGAGGCTCACGCCTCCCAATTACGGCAAGATCCGTGTGGCTAACAGTTTCGATGCGAGCTACGGCGGAAGTGAAGCCAATATCGCGCTTGCGTTGGCAAATTTGGGCGTGGACAGTACCTTCTTCACAGTGGTACCGAACAATTCTCTCGGTAAGAGCGCGGTGCGTATGCTTCGAAGCAACGACGTGCACTGCACGCCTGTGATCCTCTCTACCAAACAGGAGACGCCTACGCACAGACTGGGAACATATTATCTGGAGACCGGTTACGGGATCCGGCCCAGCAAAGTCACCTATGACCGCAAGCACAGCGCCATCACGGAATATGATTTTACAAATATCGACGCGAGAGAGCTTTTGGAAGGATTCGACTGGCTGCACCTGAGCGGCATTACACCCGCATTAAGTCCAAGCTGCGCGGATTTCCTGCTCCGCCTCATGCAGACGGCAAAGGAGATGGGCCTCACGGTCAGCTTCGACGGCAACTTCAGAAGCCTTCTGTGGACCTGGGACGAGGCGAGAGATTTCTGCACGAAGTGCCTGCCTTACGTGGACGTGCTCTTCGGAATTGAACCCTATCACCTTTATAAAGATGACGAGGATCCCTCCAAGGGAGACTACAAGGACGGAGTTCCGCTGCAGCCCTCTTATGAGCAGCAGGACGAGATCTTCCAGGCCTTTGTGGAAAAATATCCCAATATCCGCTGCATCGCGAGACATGTGCGCTACGCACACTCCGGAAGTGAGAACAGCCTGATGGCCTACATGTGGTATAAAGGCCACACTTTCGAAAGCCGAATGTTCACATTCAATATTTTGGACAGGGTCGGCGGCGGCGACGCGTTCGCGAGCGGACTGATCTATGCGTATATGCATCATTTCAAACCTATGGATATGGTGAACTTCGCGGTGGCATCGAGTGTCATCAAGCACACGATCCACGGCGATGCAAATATCACAGATGATGTTGCCAGCATCATCAACCTCATGAACATGAACTACGATATCAAGCGCTGAGAAGCGGCTGGTATCCCAACAAGAAAAGGAGAAAAAGCTGACATGAAACCGTTTATGGACAAAGATTTCCTGCTGGAGACCGAGACAGCGAAGCACCTCTTCCACGACTACTCAGATCCGATGCCTCTGGTGGATTACCACTGTCACATCTCCCCCAAGGAGATCTATGAGGACCGCCGCTTCAACAACATCGCTGAGGTATGGCTGGGCGGAGAGAACCCGGACGGCACTTATTTCGGTGACCACTATAAATGGCGCGTAATGCGCTCCAACGGAACACCGGAAGAGTACATCACAGGCCACAAGCCGGACTTCGAGAGATTTGTGAAATTCGCGGAAGCGCTTGAGATGGCGATCGGCAACCCGATGTATCACTGGTCCAACGCAGAGCTGCACAAATATTTCGGGATCACAGAGCCTCTGACAGTCGACAACGCCAAGGAGATCTGGGATAAGACCGCTGATATGCTGCAGAATGACCCGAATATGTCCGTCCGCGGCCTGATCAAACAGTCCAACGTAGCTTTCATCGGCACGACTGACGACCCGATCGATTCCCTTGAGTGGCACGAGAAGATCGCGGCAGATCCTACCATCGAAGTAAAGGTATGCCCTTCCTATCGTCCTGACAAGGCCATCAACATCAACAAGGAAGGTTTCGCTGAATATATCGGCAAACTTGCTGCATCTGTGGGCAAAAAAGAGCTGGCAAGCGCGCAGGAAGTCATCGACGCCCTGATCGAGCGCCTTGAGTTCTTCACAAAGCTCGGCTGCCGCGCAAGTGACCACGGCCTGGATTACATTCCTTTCCGCCCCGCGACGGCAGAGGAAGTGGACGCCGTTTATAAGAAAGTGATGGCCGGCGAGGCGATCACAGTTGAAGAAGCGGAGAAGTATCAGACCGCAGTTCTGCTGGCCCTGGGCAAAGCTTATCACCGTCTTGGCATCGCGATGCAGATCCACTATTCCTGCTACCGCAATGCCAACGAGAGGATCTTCCGCAAGATGGGTCCCGACACAGGCGTAGATATGATCGCGCAGAACACCTGCGGCGAGGACATCGCGCGTATGTTGTCCGCACTGGATATGACAAATGAGTGCCCCAAGACCATCATCTACTCCCTGAACCCTGCTGACAACGAGCAGATCGGCACCATGCTGGGCTGCTTCCAGTCGGATGAGGTACCCGGAAAGATCCAGCACGGCAGCGCATGGTGGTTCAACGACACCAAGAGCGGCATGGAAGAGCAGATGAAGTCTCTGGCAAATCTCGGCCTTCTGGGCAACTTCGTAGGAATGCTGACAGACTCCAGATCCTTCCTGTCCTATGCAAGACACGACTACTTCCGCCGCATCATGTGCAACCTGATCGGCAAGTGGGTAGAGAACGGCGAGTATCCCAACAACGAGGCTTCCCTCAAGAAG
>JBGUJH010000179.1:0-9003 GCA_045113775.1 Lachnospiraceae bacterium
TATGATTGTGAAGTAAAGTGGTGCAAAGTGGAGGAAAGTGCAACATGTTCATGGGAGAATATGGTCATTCCCTGGATCCGAAAGGGAGACTGATCATACCGTCCAAGTTCAGAGAGGCTCTGGGAGAGAGGTTCGTGATCACACGAAGCCTTGATCCTTGTCTGTGCATTTATGCAATGGAAGACTGGGAGAAGTTTGTCTCCCGCCTGAGCGACCTCCCTTACAATGTCAGGAAACAGAGACAGCTGGTGCGATTCTTCCTCTCCGGCGCCAATGAAGTGGAACCGGACAAGCAGGGACGCGTTCTGATTCCGGGCAACCTCAGAGAAGCCGCCGGGATCAACAAGGACGTGATTTTGGTTGGCGTGGGGTCCAGGATTGAGATCTGGAGCCGCGAGTCCTGGGAGGAGAACATGTCCAGCGATGAGATCAATGATATAGCAGAAGAAATGCTGGGGAACGGATTTGAAATTTGAGCACACTTCGGTGCTTCTGGAAGAGGTACTGGAAAATCTGGCGATCAGGCCGGATGGAATATACGTCGACGGGACTCTCGGAGGCGGAGGGCATTCCTTCCACATTCTGGAGAGGCTTACTGAGGGCGGCCGCCTGATCGGGATCGACCAGGACACGGATGCCATCGCCGCTGCGGGCGAAAGACTCGCTCCCTTTGGCGACGCGGTGACGATCGTACATGACAATTATGAAAATATCGCCGGCGTGCTGGAAAATCTCTCGATCAGAGAGGTGGACGGCATTCTTCTGGATCTGGGCGTTTCTTCTTACCAGCTGGACAATCCGGAGAGGGGTTTCACTTACAGGACGGACGCGCCTCTCGACATGAGAATGGACAGGAGCAGTTCGCTGACGGCAAGAGAGATCGTCAACACGTATTCCGCAGAGGAACTGACAAGGATCCTGCGCGAGTACGGAGAAGAGAAATGCGCGTCGAGGATCGCCGCGGCTATTGTGAAAAGGCGCGGGATAAAGCCCCTGGAGACAACGGGCGAACTGAGCGAGATCGTGCGGGCGTCTATTCCCGCCAAGATGAGGGAAAAGGGCGGCAACCCGGACAAACGCACATTCCAGGCGATCCGCATTGCCTGCAACAGGGAACTGGATGTCCTGAGGGATTCCCTGGATACCATGATCGATCTGCTTGCTCCGGGAGGAAGGCTGTGCGTGATCACATTCCATTCTCTCGAGGACAGGATCGTCAAGAACGCGTTCAGGCGCGCTGAAAAGCCGTGTACATGCCCGCCGGAGTTCCCGGTGTGCGTCTGCGGAAAGAAATCTAAAGGAAGAGTTGTGACACGGAAGGCGATCGCTCCGTCCGCCGAAGAACTGGAGAACAACAGACGATCGGCCAGTGCCAAGCTCAGAGTCTTTGAAAAAGCGGCTCGCTCTGCGAGCCTTGACAGAACATAGGACACGCGGAGCGGGTCCTGAATACACATTTACGGAATAACAATAAAGAGGAGGCGGGATTCAAGGATGATCAAAGCGACACAGAGGCCTGGGAGACACAGGAACGGCCGGGAGAATGTGATACACAATGGGTCGTATGCGGGGAACCGTCAGAGCTATATCAGCGGATCGGCAGCGCCTGACGATTTCTGGGCGGAGCGCTCTCAGGAAGAGCAGCACCGCAGCACAAAGGACGTCCGTCTTGCCGCAAGACGGAACAGAGAGAAGGCAATGCATATGAACCGCAGGTATGCGGTGTTCATGGCCTGCCTCATGGCTGCTATGACGTTCTGTCTGATCGGTTATATAAAACTGCTTTCGGACATTTCGGACACCAACAGCAGGATCGTCGCCCTTGAATCGGAACTCTCGGAACTCAGATCCTCCAACAATGAGGTCTATAATGAGATCGTCGGCAATATAGATCTTGAGGAGATCCGAAGGATCGCGATCGACGAATTCGGAATGCAGTATGCATCTCAGGACCAGATTGTGGTATACTCAGATACCAAAGGCGATACAGTCCATCAGATTGCCGATATCGAACGATGAGCAGCCGGCCGCCGCGCTGACGCAGATCTGTAAAGTTGATTCATAGATTTGATTTGTGAATTTGTAAGGGTATAAAGTGAGCAAAAGGGTAGTAAAAGGAAAGAATACCCGCGGAGGATTGAAGAGGTTCACTATTAGCATGCAGAGAAAGCTGGTGGTACTATTTGCATTAGTACTGCTGGCTTTTGTCGGATTAGGGATCAGACTCTTCCTCATAAACCGGGATAACGGACAGGCCTATACGATGCAGGTACTGTCCCAGCAGGCCTATGAAAACCAGACGATCCCCTTTAAACGGGGAAAGATCATGGACTGCAAGGGCACTGTGCTGGCGGACAGCCAGCTCGTCTATAACGTGATCGTCGACTCCAAGCAGATCCTGGAAAAGGACGCGTATCTGGAGCCTACGCTTGATGCCCTGGAGGGACTGGGGATCAACAGGAGCAGGATCAGGGAATATATCACGAACCATCCTTCCTCCCAATATTATATTGCTATGAAAAACCTGTCCTACCAGGACAGGAAGGCTTTCCAGGATAAAGTCGCCGACGGGATAAAGCTGGAGCGCGAAAAAAAGGTCGATCCGGCGCAGCGCAAATACGACAATATCAAGGGAATCTGGTTTGAGAGCGGATATTCCCGGATCTACCCCCACTCGGACCTGGCCTGCAATGTCATCGGTTTCTCAGGAGCGGGGAATGTGGGAACGGGAGGCCTGGAGGAATACTATAACGACACGCTCAACGGCGTTGTCGGAAGAAAATACGGCTATCTGGACGAGTCCCTGAATATGGAGCAGACTTTGATCGAGGCAAAAGACGGAAACAATCTCGTCCTGACTCTCGACGCCAATATTCAGAGCATTGTACAGAAATACCTGCAGAAGCACGATGATGAGTACGATAATTTCGACCATCCCGGAAACGGAAGCAACAACGCGGCCTGTATTGTCATGGACGTCAACAGCGGAGAGATCCTCGCCATGGCGGGCACGCCCTTTTTTGACCTCAACCAGCCGTCGGACCTGGCCGCCCTGGAGGGAATGCCCAAACTGGACGCCAACGACGAGCCGACGGACGGATATCTGACTTATACGGACCTGCTCGTGATGTCCGATGAAGATAAGCCCAGATACCTAAACGCGCTTTGGAGCAATTTCTGCGTCAGCCAATATTTTGAGCCCGGATCCACAGCTAAACCTTTCACTGTGGCGACCGGTCTTGAGACAGGGACTGTCGATAAGGATGAGACTTTTTACTGCAACGGCTTTAAATATATAGACGGATTTGAGATCAAGTGCCATAATCGTGAAGGCGACGGCTCGCTCTCGGTCTCACAGGCGGTTGAGAGGTCCTGCAACGTGGCACTCATGGAAATGGCCATGAGTGAAGGAAAAGAGAACTTTACCAAGTTCCAGAATGTCTTCAACTTCGGTCTCAAGACGGGGATCGACCTCGCGGACGAAGCGAGGACAGACGGCTTTATATCGGACTCAACGATGACGGACTCCATGCTGGCGACTAATGCTTTCGGACAGAACTTTGACGCAACGATGATCCAGATGGTCACAGGCTTCTGCTCTCTGATCAACGGAGGCTACTATTATGAGCCTCATGTGGTCAAGAAGATCACAAGTCCCAGCGGCACGACTTTGAAGACGATCGAACCCAGGGTCCTCAAGAAGACGGTCTCTGAGGAGACGAGCGAGCTGATCAGGGAATATACGATCCAGGTCGTCGAGGGCAGGTACGGTACCGGTGAGACGGCAAGACCTGCCGGATACAGGATCGGCGGCAAGACGGGAACCGCGGAGACGCTTCCCCGCGGAAACGACGAGTACATTGTGTCCTTTATGGGATACGCGCCCGCGGAAGACCCGCAGATCGCTGTCTATGTCGTCATTGACAGACCTAACTTTGAGAACCAGGACGACGCTACATTTGCGACTGTCATTGTGAGGAGCATCATGCAGGAGGTCCTGCCCTATCTGAACATCTATATGTCGGAACCGGTCACGGATGAGGAGAGAGAGGAGCTCGAAGAGCTCGGTCTTGCTGTCACATATACCGGTGACGAATCTCCTGATAAATGGAAGAAGACCACGTGGTAGACATAAGCGGTCCTGTGCAGAGCGGCGCAGGACAGCCATTTACCATTACCGAAAGGAAGTGAGTTGATTATGCAGACAGGAATGAAATATATCACGATAGTGCTTCCCATGCTGATCGCCTTTGCGGTCAGCGCTATATCCGGCCATTTCCTGATTCCGTTCCTGCGCAGGGTGAAAGCCGGCCAGACTGAGAGAACGGACGGGCCTCAGAGCCATCTGAGCAAAACGGGAACACCGAATATGGGAGGGATCATGATCATACTCGGACTTGCGGCGGCGAGTCTGTGTATGGCACCGAGGTGTCCGGAAGTTATCCCTGTTCTGTTTCTCGCAGCCGGATTCGGAGCGGTGGGCTTTATTGACGACTATCTAAAAGTTGTTAAGAAGAAATCGGACGGTTTATATCCCAAGCAGAAGTTCGCGCTGCAGATCGTGATCGCGCTGCTCTTTGCCTTGTATGTGATGAGGTTCCACTCGATCGACCTGGCTATGAAAGTACCGTTCATTACGGGTGCTTATCTGGATCTGAAATTCCTGAACATTCCTGCGTTCCTGTTCGTAGCGCTGGCTACGGTAAACGGGACCAACTTTACGGACGGCGTCGACGGACTGGCCAGCTGTGTCACTACAGCCGTTGCCTTGTTCTTTACGATCGCGGCGGCCTTTTCGGGCTCCGGAGCGGCGGCTTCGGGCGGCGCCATGATCGGCGCGCTGCTCGGATTCCTTATCTACAACGCGAATCCGGCCAAGGTGTTTATGGGAGATACGGGTTCCCTGGCACTGGGCGGATTTGTTACAGGCATGGCTTATATGCTGCAGCTGCCGCTGTTCATCCCTGTCGTAGGATTTATCTATTTTATAGAGGTCCTCTCAGTCATTATCCAGGTGGGATATTTTAAGAAGACACATGGAAAGAGGATATTCAGAATGGCTCCGATCCATCACCATTTTGAGCTCGGAGGCTGGTCTGAAGTTAAGGTCGTAGCTGTGTTTACTATCGTTACGGTGATCCTGAGCGCGATCGCGCTCCTTGGTCTGTGGTAAAAAGGGTTAAGAATGTCAACTATCGCTGCTTTTATCAAAGAAAAGACCGGAGACAGAAGAGGACTGGTGGATTACAGTCTTCTTTTCATTGTGCTGTTCCTTCTCTCTTTTGGCCTGGTCATGCTGTATTCGACCAGTTCCTATGAGGCGCTGGCTCAGAACGGGGACGCGGCTTACTATCTCAAGAGACAGCTGATATTTACGCTCCTCGGGCTCGGCCTTATGGTCGTAGTCTCCATGATCCCATACACTTTCTGGAAGAGGATATCGCTTCTGGCTTACATAGTATCAATTGGACTGATCCTGCTGATCATTCCCTTCGGTAAAGAAGTTAACGGCGCCAAGAGATGGCTGGACATTCCGTTCCTTCCTATGCAGCTGCAGCCGGCGGAGGTTGCCAAGATCGGCGTTATCGTCTTCAGCGCCATGTTCATTGAAAAGCTGGGGAGAAGAGCTCTGGCAACGGTCAGAGGATTTATCGTGCCGATGATCCCGGCCGGCGTAGTCGGCGTCATGCTCTGGAAGATCACGGATAACCTCAGTTCGGCGATCATCGTTATCGCCATTGTTTTCGGAATGCTGTTTGTGGCATGCCCGGATTACGGAAAATTTATTTTGATTGTGCTGGCGGTATTAGTTGTCGCGGCGGCGCTGGTCTGGTATACTGTAAATTCCGCAGATACTAATTCGCTCGATTTCAGAGGCGAGAGAGTGCTGGCCTGGCTCGACCCGCAGGCTTATGCCGGTGGAAAGGGATACCAGACTATACAGGCACTCTACGCGATCGGTTCAGGCGGGATCTTCGGCAAAGGACTGGGCCAAAGTATGCAGAAGCTGGGCTTCATACCGGAAGCGCAGAACGATATGATCTTCTCCATTATTTGTGAGGAGCTGGGGCTGTTCGGCGCGATCAGCATTATGCTGATGTTCGTCCTCCTTCTGTGGCGGTTCATGATGATCGCCAACAGCGCGGACGATTTCTACGGCGCGATGCTCGTGGTCGGCGTGATCTCGCACATTGCCGTGCAGGTCACTCTCAATATCGCCGTTGTTACCAATACGATCCCGAATACCGGCGTTACGCTTCCGTTCATCAGCTACGGAGGCTCCTCTGTGTTCTTCCTGCTAAGTGAGATCGGAATAGTTCTGAGCGTGTCGCGCGGCATGAAGAGAGAAGAGCTTGCTATGCTGGAGGGATCCTGATCAATGGCACCAACAACAGACGATGCTGAGAACCTGCTGAGTACAGGGCAGGACGAGAATATAGACAGCGAGACCCATGAGGATCTGAATGCCCGTCCCGTGGAACAGCTTCGGGAGGATTCAAAGAGACCGCAGCCGGTTCCTGAGGATAAGCCGGAAGAAAAGTCAGGAACCGGGTCGAAAGAAAAGTCAGAAACAGAATCGGCAGAGTCGGCAGAAAAGCCCGAAGCAGAGTCGGAAGAGAAGCCTGAAGCAGAGTCAGAAGAGAGCGCTGCTGCATCGGACAAAGCCCCTGATAAGCCCCCGGCTGAGACAGAGGATGATTCCAAAGCGGCCGGTGAAGACGCCGAGGATGATGATGACGATTACTTCGAGGACGACGATGACGACTACTTCGAAGAGGAGGATGACGACGAAGACTTCGAAGAAGACGACGATGACGATGACTTTGACGGCGAGGACGACGAAGATCCTGATGATGACGAGGATGACGAAGGGGGAATGGGATTAAACCTGTTCACTCTTTTTGTACTGCTTATTGCGGCATCCATAACAGCCATCTATTATACATGCACAGTCAGAACGGTGCATGTAAGAGGAAATTCCCTGTATACCAGTGAAGAGATCGCGGAGCAGGTGATCAGTGATGATTCTCAGCTGATGCACAATACGGTGTTCCTTACCGCTCTCTATATGACGCCGAAAGCGCCGAGGATTCCCTTTGAGGAGAGCGTCAAGGTGAGTCTTAACTCATATGACACGATCACGATCACGGTCAAGGACATGAAAATTGCCGGATTCATTCCCTATGCCGGCAAGAATCTCTATTTTTCCGCTGATGGAGTCGTGCTGGAAAACACTCCGCTCACGGTAAAAGACGCGACCTTTGTGACCGGACTGTCCATTACCGGGGCGCAGATCGGGACCAAAATGACTTCTGATGATGAAGTGGGACTGGGAATGGTCCTGGAAGTCCTCCAGATCCTGAGGAAATATGAGATCAAGACAGACTGCATCGTTCTCACCGAATCGGGCAGCATTGTTATGTACATGGATGAGATCAAAGTGATACTCGGCAGAAGCAATTTTGAACTCAAAATATCGAAGATCGCGCAGATCCTGCCTTACCTTGAGGGCAGAAGCGGAACGATCAACATGACAAATTATACTTCATCGGACCAGAACATCATCTTGAAATAACTTTGTAAAAAATTCTAAACATCCATTGATTATTTCAAGGTTCAATTGTATTATTATTTACGTGAATATTATTTTTTCAATAAGGAGGGGCCAACCGTGCTGGAAATCAAGACAAATGATACGGAACCGGCTTGCAAGATTATAGTCGTTGGCGTTGGCGGTGCAGGCAACAACGCTGTTAACCGAATGGTAGATGTAGATGTTATAGGTGTGGAATTCATCGGTGTCAACACTGATGTTCAGGCTCTGAATCTTTGCAGAGCGCCCAGACTCCTGCAGATCGGTGAGAAGCTGACGAAGGGACTTGGCGCCGGCGCGAATCCGGAGGTTGGTCAGAAGGCGGCAGAAGAGAGCGCTGATGAGATTGCACAGGCGATCAAGGGTGCGGACATGGTATTCGTGACCTGCGGTATGGGCGGCGGCACAGGAACCGGCGCGGCTCCCGTAGTTGCAAGAATTGCCAAGGAAATGGGCATCCTCACTGTCGGTGTCGTTACCAAGCCTTTCAGCTTTGAGGCCAAGAGCCGCATGCAGAGAGCTCTTGTCGGTATCGAGAACATCAAGGAGAATGTTGATACTCTGATCGTCATCCCCAATGACAGACTTCTTGAGATCATGGATCGCAGAACTACTCTGCCCGAGGCACTCAAGAAAGCGGACGAAGTTCTTCAGCAGTCCGTACAGGGAATCACAGACCTGATCAATGTTCCGTCCATCATCAACCTGGACTTCGCGGATGTTCAGACTGTTATGAGAGACAAGGGCGTTGCGCATATCGGTATCGGATATGGCAAGGGCGAGACAAAGGCTACAGACGCTGTCAAGATGGCAGTAGAATCTCCTCTTCTGGAGACCACTGTCAGCGGCGCGACCGATGTCATCATCAATATCTCCGGAGATATCTCCCTGGCAGATGCTTCTGACGCTGCAAGTTATGTGCAGGATCAGGCAGGCGATGATGTCAACATCATCTTCGGCGCTATGTACGATGACAGCAATACGGATTCCTGTGACGTCACAGTAATCGCAACCGGTATCGGAAGCAAGGACGCTGTTCCCGCAAGCTATGTATTCAACAATCAGAACGTGCGCAAGGGAAGCAGCCAGCCTTCATATAAGAGCGGCTATCAGGGATCTTCCCAGAAGAGCAGAAGCGCTCAGCCCCAGAGCGGCAGGACAGGAAGTCAGTCCAGACCCGCAGGCGGCGCTAAGAGTTCTGTCAAGCAGGAGAACCTGGATATCCCTTCATTCCTCAGACAGCCCAGGAAATGACCGGCACTAATGTGAATTTAGATATTCATACTTGACAATAATTGGCTGTCCGAATATAATAATCGGGCAGCCTCATTTTGGGGATATAGCTCAGCTGGGAGAGCGCTGCGTTCGCAACGCAGAGGTCACGGGTTCGAATCCCGCTATCTCCACGA
>JBGUJH010000180.1:0-5437 GCA_045113775.1 Lachnospiraceae bacterium
ATCAGCAAGACGCAGCACCCTCGGTTTTTTTGCCCGGCAGGGATGCCCATGGTTGTGGAGCAAGCTTCAATGCTGTCGACCAATTTAGTCAAATGTTCGACAATTTGTGGATATCTTTTTAATTATTAGAATGTTTTCCACAAAATAATCCACAATATCCACTATTTCAATATTGACCCCTTTGGTCAATTTTAAAATGGCAGCTTGAACTTCTTCCTGCCTGCGTCATCGGGACCGCCTTCCGGGTCGTCGTCCTCGATCTCCTCAAAGATGGAGCGCTTGCGGATGTTGACGTAATTGCTCTTCAGAGCATCGATGACGCTTCTGACCTCGCGCGGTGTGATGAAACCGCACTGAAGATATTGCGGATCGGGATCGATTCCGTCCAGATAGTACATCGATCCCTTGCGGGGAAGCGATTCTCCGCCTTTCTGATTTAATAAAGCGTAGGAGTCCTGCGGCGTACTTACCTTGAGGCATACCCTGGCCGGAAAGCTTTCGCCCAGGCCGCGCAGGCAGGACGGATCGGAAGAGGCCAGGATCAGGTGGATGCCGCAAGGGCCGGCCAGTTCCGCCATCCGCAGAATATAAGCCATGGCTGCCTGTTTGTTGGAAGTAAAGAGACGATGATACTCCGTGATCATAACGACTCTGTGGCGAAGATTCCCTCCCCGCTCGTTGTACTGGAAAATATTGCGGCAGCGGGAGTTTGTAAGCAGAGTGCTGCGCCTGTCGATCTCCCTGCTCATCTCCGAGAGCATGGCCATGGTATTTCGGACAGAACTGATCACGTGACAGTAAGGGAGCTCGGCATAGTCTTCGAAACTCAGATTTCCCGAAGAGCAGAGAAACAGCTCGATCTCATCAGGTGTCTGGTGGACCAGGATGCTCAGAAGCAGACCTATCAGGAACTCATCAAAGCCGCTGCTCGGATTTCCGCCCACAAGAAGGTGAGGGACCTCTGTCAGCTCGTGCAGAACGCACTCCCTGTAAATGTTCATTCCGATCGCCAGAGGAAGCCCCTGGGAGGATTCGAATTCCCTGCTGGTCAGCAGGTCGCCCAGCCAGACCGGGTCCCGCTGCCATGGCACGTCGATATAGATGCGTCCGTCGCTGCGGTAAATGCGGATGTCCCTGCGGCGGAATATATACCGGTAAGCCTTTTCAAGTTTCATGATGCGGCTCGCGCTGCGCATGTCGTCGGGCTTGATGCCGAAACGGGTCAGCATCGGTCCCTGCATGCAGACATCCAGAACTCCGTATATATCGTTCTCGGCCCACAGATCGATCAGGTCTTCAATATATGGATTCAAGGCCTGGTCGTTCCACCTTGTATGATATTTGAGTAGATCCCTAACCTTGGGAAGCGTAAAAACTGCCATTCTTACCTCTGTTTATTCAAGGCTCGCAGTGCGAGCCGCTGCGCCGCATGCGGGTTGTCTGAAAGGCAGCATCTGCCTTTCTGCACGCGGTCTGTATGTCCGTACGGCGGTGTCAGTCCCCCTGCTCGTGCAGGGCGCGTCAGTAATTGGATTATATCATGTTTGTAAAGCGCGTGGTATAATAATCGGGACCTGCTGATTACAGTGAAGTAAGGAGCGGCGGAAAATGATCAGAATGATTGGACTTGATCTGGACGGCACACTGCTCACCAGACAGAAAGAACTCACTGCGGGGAACAGAGCCGCACTGGAAAAGGCTGCTGAATACGGCATCTGCATAGTACCCGTTACCGGGAGACCGCTTGCGGGAATTCCCCGGCAGGTCCTGGAGCTGGATTTTATCAGATATGTCATCACTTCCAACGGAGCGGTGACTACCGACCGGCACTCAGGAGAGATGATACGGGAACGATGCATGTCAAAAGAGACAGCGGAGAAGACGCTCAGAGCAGCACAGGGCGAGGGAATCATCCTGGAGTACTTTACAGACGGTTACGGATTCCATGATTCCGACACGCACGAGCTGTTGTGGAGAAAATTTGATAATACGCCCATTCTGCGTTATCTGGAGAGAAGCCGCATCCAAGTGGAGGATCTTTACGGCAGACTCAGCGAGAGCCGGCGCGGAATAGAGAATCTTTCGATCATGTGTCCGACACCGGAGGTGAAGGAGAGCATTCTCTCAAGAGTCCTGGGAATAGAAGGGATCAGGGTCATTTATCCTATGCCGACGGATCTTGAGATCACATCGAAGGACGCGGACAAGGGTGAGGCCCTCATGAGCCTTGCAGCCGGACTGGGACTGCGAAGGGAAGAAGTAATGGCAATGGGGGACGGCAATAACGACCTCGGGCTCATGAATGCGGCGGGGGTGTCTGTGGCCATGGGAAATTCGGCCCCGGAAGTCCTCGAAGCGGCAGATTTTCAGACGTCAGATAACGAGCATGACGGCGTGGCTGAGGCGATCAGATACCATGTCCTGAACGAATACTGAGAAAGGAGTAAACGGATGTACGGTGCTATTTTGGGAGATATGATCGGAAGTCCTTACGAATTTGACAGCAACAATATTAAGACCAAGGATTTTGAACTTTTTTCGGAGAGATCGGAGTACACGGATGACAGCGTCATGACCATCGCGGTGGCGGAAGGGCTCATGAACTGCGGGACGGATGCTGATGAAGAGACTATGAAAAAAGCCATTGTCGCGGCCATGAAGAAATACGGAGGCAGGTATCCGTTTGCAGGCTACGGCGCGAAATTCAGTATGTGGCTTCATGAGGAAGAGCCAAAACCCTATAACAGTTACGGGAACGGGAGCGCGATGCGCGTATCTCCGGCCGCATGGCTCTGCCAGGATGACCTTCGGCAGATGCTGCGGGTCAGCGCTGTAACGGCAGAAGTGTCCCACAATCATCCCGAGGGGATCAAAGGCGCGCAGGCAGCGGCTTCTGTGATCTTTATGGCTATCCACGGCGTCTCCAAGGAGGAGATCAAAGAAACAGTCGCAAAGACATTCGGGTATGACCTGAACAGGACCTGCGATATGATCCGGCCCGATTATCACCATGTGGAATCCTGCCAGCAGACCGTGCCGGAAGCGATCATCGCGTTTCTGGAAGGTGACAGCTTTGAGGATGTGATCCGAAATGCCGTGTCGCTGGGCGGAGACTCCGATACACTGGCCTGCATCGCGGGCAGCATGGCGGAGGCTTTTTACGGGGTGCCCGAAAATCTCAAGCAGGAAGCGAGAGACCGTCTGCCTGATGATCTTCGAAGCGTCCTTGACAGATTCGATAAAAAACTTGAGGAGGACCGAAAGGCCAGAGAGAGCGATCCGGCCAGAATGGAAGCCTGGAAAAACGCGCTCAAACCGCAGAATTCCGGCGCGCAGGGGAAAAAGCCGAATTTCACGGGCAGTGATGAGATCGAGAAAAAGCTCGAGGAATTCTCGGCTGACCGCACTAATGAAAAGATCATCCGGTGCTTCGAAGCGATCAGGGCCGCCATGCACGGCGGCGGAAGCGTTCTGCTTCCGGTACAGCCCTTTACTGTTCCGCCCAAAGGGAACAGGCAGCCGGCGAGAGCGCTCAGGATGAAACTGATCACTACGAAAGACGGCAAGATCTGGCAGGTCGCTTATACGAGTGAAAAGATGTATAAGAGCGGATTCTCCGCAAAAGATCCCGCCATGGGGGCGACGATCCGCCAGGCTCTGGAACAGTTTGTGCCCGGCGGGAGCGGGGCGCCCAAGGCTCCGGAGAATATTGCGGGCATCGTTCTCAATCCGGATAAAAACCCTCTCTTTCTTGAAAGAAAGATGATCGAGACCATCTTAAAAGCGGAGGAGAGAGCGGTCAGGGCTTCCAGAAGCGGTATACTTGTGACCAGAGGGGATATCACTAAAATGAAGGCGGACTGCATCGTCAACGCGGCCAACTGCTCGCTGCTCGGAGGCGGAGGCGTAGACGGCGCGATCCACCGGGCGGCAGGACCGGGGCTTCTCGAAGAATGCAGAACGCTCGACGGCTGTCATACAGGGGAAGCCAAGATCACCGGCGCTTACAATCTCCCGGCCAAATACGTGATCCACACGGTCGGCCCTATATATGACGGAGATGAAGATGATCCGAAGCTTTTGGCGTCCTGCTATACAAGTTCGCTCAATCTGGCCAAATCAAAGGGGGCGCACAGCATCATTTTCCCGAACATTTCTACAGGCGTTTACGGGTATCCCAAGGAGGAGGCAGCCCGGATCGCCATGGATACGGTCGGAAAGTGGCTCGCAGCCAATAAGGGCTATGTGATGCATGTGGTCATGTGCTGCTTTGACCAGGAGAATTTCGAGATCTACCAGAAGATCGTTAAGAGCAGTCAGAAGGGACAGGGTAAAGAGTAAATAATACAGGGAGATGTCCCACGCTGAGTTATTTGATTCGCAAGCTCATTGCGGAAGATCATGACAAAGAAAGAGGCCGTCACGCTAAGAAAACATTTTTCTTGGCGTGACGGCCTCTTTTCGTATATGTTTATCCCCCTTTGGAATAAATGCAGGTATCAGACCGGTGAAGAGAACCGGATCAGAATGTCTTAAGAAGAGCTTCCACTTCCGGCCTGGTTGCGAGATCATCGGAAAAAGCGCTTGCGCTTCCGGCGGCGAGACCCATTCGAAAAGCCTTCCCGAAATCGCCTGTCTCGAGATATCCGCTGACAAATCCGGCCACCATGGAGTCGCCGGCACCTACGGAATTGACAAGCGTGCCTTTGGGAGCAGGGCTCCTGTACAGATTTCCGTCCTCAGAGAGAAAGACAGCTCCTTCGCCGGCCATAGAGACCAGGACATTCCTCGCGCCTTCCTCCTGGAGCTTCTTCGCATAAGGGACCACTTCGTCCTGTGTGCGGAGAGTGACGCCATAGATCTCGCCGAGCTCGTGGTTGTTGGGTTTGATCAGCCAGGGGCCAAATCGCAGCACCTTGGTGAGAAGGCCCTTCTCGGCGTCTACGACTATGCGGATATTCCTGCCCTGAAGTCTCTCCATGATCCGCTCATATACATCTTGGGGGAGCGTACCGGGAACGCTTCCGGAGATGACCAGGATATCGCCGGAAACAAGGTGGTCCAGCTTCTCATAGAGCAAGCCGATATCTTCCTCAGTGATGAGAGGTCCCTGACCGTTGATCTCGGTCTCCTCATCGGACCTCATCTTAACGTTGATGCGGGAAAATCCTTCCTTAACGCGGATAAAATCGGTGCCGCAGCCGAAGCCCTTCAGCAGTTCCTCGATGTCTTCGCCGGTAAAACCGGCCATAAAACCCAGCGCGATGCTGTCGTGTCCGAGGCTGCTCAGGACGATGGAAACATTGATCCCTTTCCCGCCCGGCAGAATCTTCTCATAAAAGGTCCGGTTAATGACTCCGGGCCTGAAGTTATTTACACGTACGATATAGTCCAGAGACGGATTAAGGAAACGCTGATTTAATCGCATTTCCAATGA
>JBGUJH010000181.1:0-12070 GCA_045113775.1 Lachnospiraceae bacterium
ATGGGATATGTGGTCACAGTATTATACTATCTCTACATCTGGCTTCGGTTCTGTCCTATGTTTTCACTTCGTCCGGGAGAAATGAGAATTTCGGTAGCACAGGTGGGACAGATTTTTGGAATCGGCATACCTGCTGCGATTACAAACCTGACACAGAGTTTCAGCATAGTGATGACCAATCAGCTGCTTCTTCCTTATGGGAATGATAAGATCGCTGCAATGGGTGTCGTTCTTAAGGTCATTATGGTTGCCGTTCTCTTCATTGTCGGCTTTTCTTTTGGAGGCCAGCCAATCATCGGATATCTCTACGGAGCCGGAAACAGGAAGCGTCTGTCTGAACTGGTGAGCTTTACATTCCGTTTCCTGTGTGGACTCGGGCTGGCATTGACAGCGGTATTCTTTGTCTTTGCTCCGGGAATGATCCGTCTTTTTCTGAAAGACGCGGCACTGGTCGACACAGGTGTCCTGATGCTCAGGGTGCAGTCAGCAAGCCTTGTCCTTGTAGCGGTCGTCATGTTCATGACCATCCTTGCGCAATCTACCGGACAGGTTCTCTATTCTCTGATCCTTTCTGTCAGCCGTCAGGGAGTGGTTTTTCTCGCGGTTCTGTTTATTGCCTCCCGTCTGGCGGGGTATTATGGCGTTATTGCCGCGCAGCCGGTCGCGGATCTTATAACAGCTATTATGGCAGCAGCTCTTTATGCGGGCGGGCTGCGAAGAAAGCTTTTTCCTGATCAATCAGAGATATAAGTCGGATCGATGCCGTCGGATGTTGTCCGGCGGCATTTATCGTTGATTTAAGACTCTCATGAGTTCTAGGCACGCGAAGCAATCCATTGCTTCACGTATTAGTTGCCATAAGGTCAAATAATCACTCTTTTTTTTCACCTCTGTCGACAAATCTACTGCTTTTCGGAAAAAACAAGGTCAAAAAACTGAACGGTTTAGGTTTTTCACTGAAAAGTTTCAAAATCCTCCCATTGTTAGAATGTACATGTAAACGAAAGCAAGGAAAGCCCGAAGAAAAACCCGAAGAAAAGACATAAGAAACAGGGCTGACCTCAACAAAAGATACAAATCATTTTAAACAAACCACAGGGAGGTACAAAATGAGCAAACTGAAACTTGGCGTAGTCGGATGCGGCGGAATTGCAAACCAGAAACATTTCCCGGCACTTAAGAACAATGCAGATCTGAATGAGATCGTGGCATTCTGCGACATCAAGGTCGAGAGAGCAGAGAAGGCAGCGAAGGAGTTCGGAGCTCCCGGCGCAAGAGTCTATGCAGATTACAAAGAGCTGCTGGCAGATCCCGAAGTAGAAGTCGTACATGTCTGCACACCTAACGTATCCCACAGCGAGATCACGATCGCAGCTTTTGAGGCAGGCAAGCACGTTTACTGCGAGAAGCCCATGTCCCACAGCCCGATCGAGGCAGAGAAGATGGTCGAAGCATGGAAGAAGTCCGGCAAGCAGTTCACAGTAGGTTACCAGAACCGCTTCAGAGGCGAGGTGCAGAACCTGCACGCAGCATGTGAGAAGGGCGAGCTCGGCGACATTTATTACGGCAAGGCTCATGCGATCCGCAGACGCGGCGTACCGACCTGGGGCGTTTTCATGGACAAGGCTGCACAGGGCGGCGGTCCCCTGATCGACATCGGAACACATGCGCTTGATATCACACTGTGGTGCATGGACAACTACGATGTTGAGTCTGTTTCCGGCAGCGTTTTCTATAAGCTCGGTTCTCTTGAGAACGGACCTGAGGGCAACCTTTTCGGACCTTGGGATACCAAGACTTTCGAAGTAGAAGATTCCGCAATGGGCTTTATCAAGTTCAAGAACGGCGCGGCCGTCACACTTGAAGCGAGCTGGGCGATCAACATGCTTGAGTCCAAAGAGGCTTCCACAACACTTTGCGGCACACAGGCAGGCGCAGAGATCCACTCCGGCATGAGCTATTCCAAGAACGAACTGATCTACAACCGCGCACGGAACGGCCAGCTCATGGAAGAGAAGCTCTCCCCTGTAGGCGGCGTCGCATACTTTGGCGGCGGCGGCGGAGAAGAGGGAACGATCGATGCACGTCAGTGGCTTGAGGCAGTTCAGAACGGCACAGAGCCGCTTGTAAAGCCTGAGCAGGCCCTCGTCGTTACTAAGATCCTCGACGCGATCTATCAGTCTTCCAAGGAAGGCAAGGAGATCAAGTTCTGAGACAGGTGGTTCCAACCTTTCGGCCAAGGCCCGGAGCAGTGATCATCAGCGCAAAATGTATAAGATCGCTGCCCGGGCACGGGCCCAAAACAGACTCATCCAAGTGGAGGTAATAGAATGGCATTTGCAATGCGTATGAATTTTGTAGACGTGGTAGTCAGCGACAGCCTCAAGAATTACTACGTAAACGGAAAGAAGATGGGATATCAGTTCGATATCCGCCTGAGTTATTACAGAGGACACTTCCTGTCCCTGATTGATGAATTCGCAGTCAAGGTCGATGACTTTGAAGTTCCGAATGAGCGGATCAAGTTCTGCATCAACGGCAAAGAGTTCAGCCCGGTAGAGTTTGATAAGTGTTACACAGAGTTCTGGCAGGTCATCGAGCCCGCCACGATCCGCGTTTTCTATCCCGGCGGACTTCCGGAGGGCGAGCACAAGATCGATGTGACTCTGATGTTCCACTCCCCTTATATGCCCATCGGACCCAATCACCAGTATATGCCCGTGGACAGCAGCGGCAGCAAGACACTGGCGATCACAGATTAAAGGAGGCAGATCATGGCAAATATTAAAACCGGACTCACACTGTTTTCCCTGGGTACACCTTACCTCAAAGGTGAACTTGACCTCGAAGGCGTGATCAGGACCGCCGCTGAGATCGGCGCGACCGGATATGAGATCGTCGCTTCTCAGATGATCCCCTCTTATCCTTATGTCTCCGATGAATTCGTGGAATTCGTCGAGATGTGCAGGTCAAAATATGGAATCGGCCCTGTCAGCTACGGCGCCAACATGGACCGCGGCATGCTCCGCGACAGAGACCTCACCGAGGACGAGATGGTCGCAAGAGCGATCACGGATATCATTTCTGCCAACAAGCTCGGCTGCACGGTCATGAGAGAGCAGTTCCTTCTCTCCCCCGAGGGGCTTAAAAGGATCGCCCCCTACGCAGAGGCCTACAACGTCAGAGTCGGCATCGAGATCCACAACCCCGAAACACCTCTCACTCAGCCGATCCAGGACTATGTCAAGGTGATCGAGGAGACAGGCAGCAAATATATCGGATTTATTCCGGATTTTGGCTGCTTCGCCACAAAGCCCAACAAGCCTTACTGGGACCGCGCGCTGGCAGCAGGCGTTCCTGTCGAGGCACTTGAGAAGATGGCACAGCTTCGCTACGACGAAGTTCCCCAGGACGAAGCGATGAAGATCATGATGCCTACTATGCAGAAATATCCGATCCTCTTCAGCACACTCAGCAGCATGTACGGATTTGTCCAGTTCAGAAAGAGCTGTACAAAAGAGCTGGAAGGCCTTAAGAAGATCATGCCTTACTGCTTCGAGATGCACGGCAAATTCCACTATGTCAGCGAAGATCTGCATGAGCCTGCGATCCTTTACGAGGAGATCCTGCCCGTGATCGCGGAGTCTGATTTCGACGGATACATCGTCTCCGAGTTCGAAGATGAGGGCGGATATGACAGCGTGGAGCAGGTCAGAAGACATATCAAGATGATGAACAAGATTCTCGGCAAGTAATCAGGACTACATTAGATTAAGACTATATAACTATACAAGCGATAGGAAATAACAGATAATAGAGAGAAAAAGAAGGCGCCGCCAGTGCTGGGAACGCTGGCAGCGCCGGGAACAGGATAAGATCCTAAACCTGATTGTATTCTAGTTCCTGCCTTCTCTCAGTGTCAAGTAAATACACAACCACTATAGGGAGGAAACGATGGATACACAGAAAAAGCTCTCCAAGGTGACACTGATCGCCTACGGATGCGGAGATTTTGCCAGCAACCTGTGCTGGACATTTATTGGAAGTTACCTGAGCGTGTTTTATACGGATGTCGTCGGCATGGCGCCGGCTGCTGCTTCCGCGATCATGCTGATCGCCAAGATCTGGGACGGCGTCAACGATCCCATGTTCGGAGCGATCGCAGAGAGAACCAATACTAAAAAGGGCCGCTTCAGACCTTATATCTTCTACGGAGCACCGGTACTCGCGGTACTTTCAGTACTGGCTTTCACAACTTTTGGCTCAGGTACAACTGCTATCATTTACGCCGCAGTCACTTATATCGCCTGCGGAATGGCGTACACGGTAGTCAACCTTTCTTACGGCTCACTGTCGACGGTCATGACGACAGATCCCGAAGACATCGCCCAGCTTAACAGCTTCAGGATGATGGGAACCAACCTCAGCGCGGTGCTGCTCAATGCCATCACACCTGTACTCCTGGTCAAGTTCTCCGGCGGCGAACAGTACACGGCCGGCGCATATACAAGATGTGCCATCATCTTTGCGATCTGCGCAATGCCCTTGTTCTACTTCCTGTATGCAAACTGCAAGGAAGTGATCCGCCCTGCTGTCAGCGCTACAAAGGTCCCTGTTTCCATTTCGATCAAGAACGTACTCTCAAACGGCCCCCTGATGCTGATCTTTGCGATCCAGCTCCTGGCCATGACCGCGTTCTTCGGCCGCATGGGCGTTGTAATCTATTACCTGATCTACAATGTACAGAGATTTGACCTGATCTCCGCATTCATGTCCCTGCCGTCCGTGTTCACGATCATCGGAATCATGGCGACCAAGAACTTCATGGTCAAGGTTGGCAAGAAGAAAATGGCTGCAATCGGTTACATAGGCTCAGCGGCATCCCTGGTAGGTATTTACCTGGTCGGCTGGACCAACATCCCGGTCCTTCTGGTGCTGCACTGCCTGTACGGCTTCTTCTGCTTCTCCTTCCCGGTCCCGATGGCGATGGTGCCGGATGCGATCAACTACCAGCAGGACAAGACAGGAGTCCGCGCAGACGGAACATCCTATGCAACGGTTTCCCTTTCCACCAAGTTCGGGTCTGCATTCGGCGTATCCGGAGCACTGATCATCATGGGCGCAATGGGATATGTGGCGAACGCGCAGCAGACGGCGCAGGCAATGGGAGGCATCAACCTCACTGTCAACCTGATCTTCGGTCTTATGTATCTCCTTTGCCTGATCCCGCTGTACTTCTATCCTCTTAACGAGAAGCGCTCGGCAGAGATCATCGAGAGACTCCAGGCTAAGCAGGCAAACAATCAGGAATAAAGCAGGAATGATTATTAAATCGAAAAAGATCTCTTAAAATAAAGACCATTGAGGGCAGAACTGACGGCGCTGAAGCTGTGACGCAGTTCTGCCATCGGTGCGTTATAACACAGCGCGAACGGCACCGCGAATCAGGAGGTATGATACATGATCAGCAACAGAAATGAGAGCAGCCTGAAAATCGAGATCCTCACGGAGAAGACAGAGGAGGATCGCTTTCATGAGGACGCGGAACTCCTCTTTGTATTAGAAGGTGAACTGGAGCTCCGGGTAGAGGAGTATCAGTTCAAACTTCCGGAAGACGGGATCTATATTGTCAATGCGAACAAGCGGTACAGCTACTGCGGCAGCGGCAAAATATTGTTCGCCAGGATCACACTCCCCAACCGGCAGATCTGCAGTATGACGCAGAACGCGGAGGCGGTTTTCTGGTGTGACTCCACAACGGAAGACAACGAAAAAAAGTACGAGGATCTCCGCAAAGTACTTAAAAAGCTTCTTAACAGATATCTTACATCGAAAAAAAGAGGCGGGGATTACGGCTATGTGGCCCTGTGCTACAGCCTTTTGGATGAGTTGACCACGAATTATTTACTGCGTTTATCCGACCGGGAGGAAATGGACGAAAAAGCGCAGTTTGAAGAGCGGCTGGTACAGATCAACCGGTATATTAACGAAAATTACGCGCTGCCCATCAGTTCCAAGGAACTGGCGGATAAACTCTTTCTGTCGCAAGGGTACCTGGCGAGGTTCTTTAAGAAAAATTACGGAATGAGCTTTGCGGAGTACCTGGCAGGCGTGCGTCTCTACCATGCGGTAGAGGATCTGACTTATACATCGATGCCGATCACGAGGATTGCTTACGACAACGGCTTTTCCAATGTGGCGGCCTTTAATAAGGCTTTTAAGGATAAGTACGGCGACTCTCCTTCGGCGCTCCGCAAGAAACTGCAGAACAGCAGCGCTGAGGAAAAGAACGATCAGACAAGCGAAGTCGTGAGGGGACGGCTGGAGAATTACCTGCGCACCGACGGCCTCACTGTGGCGGACGAAGAAGAACATACAGTAGTGAAGGAGAACATTTCGGTGAAAGTCAGCGAAGAGCTCCGTAACTGCTGGGAAGATACGATCAATATTGGTGCGGCTTCAGATCTTTTAAAATCGGACGTCAGGGAACATGTGCTGGATATCAAGGAGCTGCTGAATATCAAGTATGTCAGGTTTTGGAATATATTCTCCAAGGGAATGCTGATCGCTCCGACGACTGACGGGGAGAATTACAACTTCACGAAACTGGACACGATCATAGATTTTCTGGTGGACAACGGGCTCTATCCGCATATTGAGCTGGGGATGAAGCCCAGAAGGCTCATGCGCACTGTACAGGATGCCATCGTCTCAGAAGAGATCGACAACAGTGACCTGAAACAGAATATGGATCAGTTTGTGAAGGTCCTCATGCGGCATCTCTATAAGCGCTACAGAAGGAGGCAGCTCGATCATTGGCGCCTGGAATTGTGGTTTGACGAAGCTGAAAGAGGGATCCCCGGGGCGGACGATCAGTATTTTGAACTATTTGGGAAAATATATAAGACCGTGAGAAAGTACTCAGACCAAATGCTGGTCGGAGGATGCGGTCTTCGAGGCAGATATGAGAACCCTGCCAACACGGAGGAACTCCTGAAAAAATGGATGCAGCAGGAAGTACATCCCGATTTTGTATCAGGAGGATCCTTCAGTTATGAGAGGGGAAACATCAATCTCGACCACTACTCCAAGCGGAGTACGGACAACGAATTCTTCCTGCATGAACTGAATTATTACAGGGAAGCAATGAGGAAGGCGGGAATGGAGAACATTCCACTGTATATCTCAGAGTGGAACCTGACCAAGTCGGACCGGAATTATATAAATGACAGCTGTTTCAAAGGGGCCTATATTGTCAAGAACCTGCTGGATACCTATGGAATGGCAGATGTGATCTCCTATTTCGTCGGCAGCGACCGGGTGCTCGAGCACTATGATTCGGAGGGCACTCTGTTCGGCGGGAGCGGCCTTCTGACCGGAAACGGGCTGATCAAGCCGGCAGGATATGCGCTCCGCTTCATGAAGTGGCTGTATGGTTATTATCTGGGAAAGGGTACCAACTATCTTGTCACTACAGACCGGTACGACGACTACGCAGTTGTCTTCCACAACCAGAAGCCGCTCAACTATAACTATTATCTGTCCAAAGAGGACGAGATCGAAAAGGAGAATATCTGGAAGTATTTTGACGACAACGGAGCGCTGAAGCTGGAACTTCGGCTCACGGATGCAGCGGACGGCATGTACCAGGTCAAAACCTACAGGATCAACGAACAGAGCGGAAGCATTCTGAGAAAATGGGCAGAACTCGGATACGAGAACGAACTGTCCAGAAATGATGTCAAATACTTGCGGCGGGTCTGCGGGCCGGCGCTCTCGATCCAGATGATGGAAGCAAAGGACGGCGTTCTGCCGCTGGAGGTCACGATCGCGGCAAACGAGATCGGATTTATCAGAATCAGAAAATATGAATAGACAGGATGATAAGCTCATGACCTTTGAGGCTGAGAGTCACCTGCCAAAAAGGAGAGGTCAAAAAAGTACACACTATTTTGACCTCTCTTTTTTGTGTGGGACAAATAGACCATAACATAGGTCATTTTTTGCACGCAACGAGGACACCATGGGAAAAGCCGGCAGAAACCCGAAAAATTATAATAAAGACAGTTAGAGAACAAAGATCCCCGTCAGATACAGAGGATAAGATCAGGAGGTAATTTATGAAGATCAAGTTAGGCGTTATCGGATTCGGAGGAATGGGCAAATGGCATGCACAGAACGCGCCCAGGGCCGGCGTCGAGGTCGTCGCAGTGTGCGATATCGAGGAAGTGAAACAACAGGAAGCTATCGAGATGGGCTATAAGCTCTACAAGAGCGCAGACGAGCTCCTCGCGGATCCCGAAGTCAACACAGTCATTCTGACCGTTCCCAACCACCTGCACAAGGAAATGTGCATCAAGGCTGCGAAGGCAGGCAAGAACGTTATTACCGAGAAGCCCGCAGCTCTCAACGTACAGGAGCTCGATGAGATGGAAGCGGCATGCAAGGAGGCAGGTGTGTTCTTTACATCCCACCAGAACCGCCGTTGGGACCGCGACATGCTCACTGTCAAAAAAGCGTATGACGAAGGCCTTCTGGGCAAAATCTTCACGATTGAGTCCAAGCTCCACTCCGGCAACGGCTACATGCACGAGTGGCATCTCTACAAAAAATACGGCGGCGGCATGATCTACGACTGGGGCGTTCATCTGATCGACCAGATCCTGTTCATGATGCCCGACGCAAAGATCAAGAGCGTCTATGCGGATATCAAGAACGTCCTTCATGAAGAAGTTGACGACTATTTCAAGATCATCCTCAAGATGGACAACGGCGTGACTGCCCACATTGAGCTTTCCACCTATATCCTTGAGTACCAGCCCCGCTGGCTGGCAGCAGGCGACAAAGGCACTATGGTCGTCAAGACCTTCGGCTGTGACGGCAACATCTACCGCACAGGCAAGATGCTCGAGAAACTCCCTTCCCAGATCGTCGAGACGGAGGCAGGCCCTACCCGTCAGTTCGCACCGGTGCCTCCGGGAGGCATTGTCACTGAGCCCCTGCCGGAGATCCAGACCGACTGGACAGATTTCTACAAGAATGTTGCTGATGTCCTGAACGGCAAAGCTGAATCTGTCATCAAGATTCCGCAGGTGAGGAGAGTCCTGGCTGTTATGGAAGCGGCATGGAAGTCCTCCGAGACAGGAGAGGCAATTCTCTTTGAGTAAGCCATAAATACATTCCCCTATTAAAAGTTGGGAACCGTCAGTAAACTGTCGGTTCCCAACACTGCGAAAAGTATAAAAAGGAGACAAAAAATGATCAAATTCGGACTTTTGACAGCTATTATGGAAGGCTATACGTTTGAGGAAACGGTGGACTTTGCCGCAGAGAATGGCCTGGAGTGCCTGGAAGTGGCCTGCTGGCCTGCAGCCGGCGGTGCAAAGAGAAGATATGCGGGCGTCAGCCACATTGATGCTGAAGGCCTGACTCCCGAGAAGGCAGAGGAGATCCTCGCATACTGCAAAAAGAAGGGCGTTGTGATCTCATCCCTGGGATACTATCCCAATACTATGGACCCCGATCTTGACAAGAGAAAGACTTACATCGATCACATCCATGCTCTGATCGACGCTTCCGCAATGCTCGGCGTGAACATGGTCACCACATTTCTGGGCCGCGTGCCGAACAAGACCGTGGAAGAGAACCTTGAGATCGTGAAGGAAGTTTGGCCTCCGATCCTGGACCATGCTAAGGAAAAAGGCGTGAAGATCGCTATCGAGAACTGCCCCATGTGGTTCACCAAGGACGAGTGGCCGGGCGGCCAGAACCTGATGACCTCCCCTGCGAACTGGAGAAAGGTCTTCGCGGTTCTTCCTTACGACAACTTCGGCATCAACTACGATCCTTCTCACTTCGTATGGCAGCAGATCGATTACATCAAGCCGCTCTATGAGTTCAAGGACAAGATCTTCCACGTCCACTATAAGGACATCAAAGTCTACAAAGACAAACTGGCAGATGTCGGCGTAATGGCTTATCCGCTTGAGTACATGACCCCCAAGCTTCCCGGACTTGGAGATGTTGACTGGGGCAAATATGTATCGGCTCTGACCGATATCGGTTACAAGGGATACAGCGTCATTGAAGTGGAAGATAAGGCATTCGAAGGCAGCGCAGAGGATGTTAAGAACTCTGTGATTCTGAGCGCGAAGTATCTGAGAAATTTTGTGATCTGAAAACAATAGAAAAGAGCGCCAGCAGGGGCTGCGCCCCTTCTGACGCTGAAAGAGGAGAACATGAAAACATACGCATTTGGTGTTGACATAGGCGGCACAACGATCAAGATGGGACTTTTTACTACAGAAGGCGAACTTCTGGAAGACTGGGAGATCCCTACAAGGACAGAGGACGGCGGATCCCATATCCTCAGCGACATTGCTGAAGCAGTAAACAGGAAACTGGAAGAGAAAGGCATATCCAAGCTGGATGTCGAAGGGATCGGTGTCGGTGTGCCGGGACCTGTCGGGCCTGACGGAACCGTTTTCAAGTGCGTCAACCTCGGCTGGGATGTTATCAATGCGGAACAGAGGCTTCACTCTCTCACCGGCTTTAAGTGCAAGGCCGGTAACGACGCCAATGTGGCGGCCCTCGGCGAGATGTGGCAGGGCGGCGGAAAAGGTCACAGAGACGTGGTCATGGTGACATTGGGCACCGGTGTCGGAGGCGGCGTGATCATCGGAGGCAAAATACTGGCGGGAATAAACGGTGCTGCCGGTGAGATCGGACACATTCCGATGTACGACGATGACCCGGAGGCTTGCGGATGCGGCAAGCGCGGCTGTCTTGAACAGTATGCATCTGCTAATGGAATTGTCAGGATAACCAGGAGATTTTTTGATGAAAATCCGAAAGCGGTTTCCAGTCTTAATGAAATACCCTCCTATACTTCCAAAGAAATCTTCGAGGAAGCCGGGAAGGGGGACAAAGTGGCACTGCAGATGGTTGAACAAGTCGGGTATCTTCTCGGCAAAGCGCTTGCATCCATCGCTTGCGTCGTCAATCCGGAAGTATTCGTGATCGGCGGTGGGATGAGCAAGGCGGGCGACATCCTGATCGACAGCATCAGGAAAGAGTTCAGAAGATTTGCCTTCCACGCATCCAGAGAGACCGAATTTAAACTCGCTGAGCTGGGCAATCATGCGGGTATCTACGGCGGTGTACGGATGATCCTGGAGTGAGGAAAAGGAAATCCGCGTCTTTAAAAGAGGGATACCAGTGAATAAGCAATTTAAAGAAATTCTCGTTATGAATCTTATGTATAATCTGTTGCTTGCTATCGTTCTATCGGTGGTGGCTCAGATTCTGAGCGCCGGGGGAGTAGTATGGCCAGGCATCCTGCTGGATGTTCTGATTGCATATGTTCTGGAAATGGTCATTGCCCTTGTCCTCCCTTTCTCAAGGTGGGGAATGGAGCTGGCCAGCAAGTATGCTGAGCCCGGCACATTGAAATTCAGGCTGCTGATGACGACCGGTACAGCTATTCCTTTTGCAATCGCAATGTGCTTGGGGATGAGCTTCATTGGAACAGTTCTGATCGGCCATCAGCCGGTCAGTATCTGGCTCATGGCGCTTGCAGGAATGCTTCCGATCTTCATTGTTCTCGGATGGATATTATCTTTTTTGTTTGTACCGGTGTTTATGGGACTGGCTCATAAGATCGTATACGGAGAATGTCTTTCCTAATGCGTCTTCTGCCAAATACAGCTACAAATTGTGGTTCCTCTTCATAAATCAATGATTGCAGGAACTTCTTCTCTTCTTTACGCCCTATCATATCTGGTCTTCCTGTTCGAAATTTGGCTACTAAATTTCCAAAAGTGCTAATGGTTTATAGTTTTGGAAGTTTATCTAAACTGTATCATTGGAAGCAGCCAACCGGGTCCGAAACATTTAGATTTAGGCGGGTACAAAAGTGGGTGCAGATGAAAATGAAGTCCTGGAGAGCATATCACTTTCCACGTTTTTTGATTGAACGATCTACTCCTAAGGAAACGCTGATTTAATCGCATTTCCAATGAAAGTAACGCACCATTACGATACAATATAGATAAAGATATCGAGAAAGGTG
>JBGUJH010000182.1:0-35278 GCA_045113775.1 Lachnospiraceae bacterium
GCTGTTCATGAGAACCACGTCCGCCGCGTCGATGGCGACGTCTGTTCCCGCTCCGATCGCGATACCGATATCTGCCCTGGTAAGTGCCGGCGCATCATTTATGCCGTCTCCGACCATTGCTGTCCTGCCCTTCTCCTGCAGGCGGCGGATGACTTCTTCCTTGCCGTCAGGCAGCACGCCTGCCACCACTTCACTGACGCCCGCCAGCCTTCCGATCGCTTCCGCGGTCTTCTCGTTGTCGCCGGTGAGCATGACTACGTGGATGCCCATATTCTGCAGTTCCTTCACCGCCTGTGCGCTGTCCTCCTTGATCGGGTCTGCCACAGCGATGATCCCCAGGAGTTTCCCTTCCCTGGCAAAATAGAGCGGCGTCTTCCCCTCTTCCGCAAGCCTGTCTGTGACCTCCGCCAGATACTTCAGCCACTTGACTGTGTCTCCCGACTTGCCGCGCTGCGCGCTGAGTTTAGTGAGAATGAACTTCTGACTGCCGCCCACGATCCATTTTCCGTCGATCACAGCGGAAAGCCCGTTTCCGGGGAGTGCTCTGAAATCCTGGATCTCCGCCGACTTCACGCTGCCGGCAAAGCTCTTGATCTCCTCTGCCTTTTCTCCGTTTGTGTAGTCTACGATAGCTTTGGCGAGCGGGTGCTCACTCTGTGCCTCCAGAGATCCCGCCAGGTACAGCAGTTCCTCTTCAGATACCCCCTCCATGGGGATCACTTCCGTCACCACAGGCTGGCCGCTGGTGATCGTGCCGGTCTTATCGAGCGCCACGATCTGCACATTTCCGGTCTCCTGCAGGGCTTCCGCCGTCTTAAAGAGAATACCGTGCTTTGCGCCCATACCGTTGCCGACCATGATCGCCACGGGCGTCGCAAGGCCGAGCGCGCAGGGGCAGCTCACAACGAGGACAGAAATGCCTCTCGCCAGCGCTGTTCCTATCGGCGCTTTGACGACAAAGAGCCAGATCAGTGTCACTGCGATCGCAATGGCGATGACTGCAGGGACAAAGACACCTGATATGGTGTCCGCTATTTTGGCAATGGGGGCCTTTGTTGCCGCCGCGTCGCTGACCATCTGAATGACCTGGGACAGGCTCGTGTCCTCGCCGACGCGCGTCGCCCGGCAGCGCAGGAATCCCGACTGGTTGAGAGTCGCGGATGAGACCGGTGAACCGGGTTCCTTGTCCACGGGAATAGACTCTCCGGTAAGCGCCGCCTCGTTGACTGCGCTCTCGCCCTCGAGAACGATGCCGTCCACCGGGATGGTCTCTCCCGGCCTCACCACAAAAATATCGCCTTTCTGTACGAGATCGATGTCAATCGTCTCTTCGACCCCGTCCCGCTCCACGTTCGCCGTCTTGGGAGCCAGCTTCATCAGAGATTTGAGGGCGTCCGTCGTCTTTCCCTTGGACATGGCCTCAAGCATCTTGCCCACGGTGATCAGCGTAAGGATCATAGCCGCTGATTCAAAATAGAACTCCATCATATATTTCATGACGGCTTCACTGTTCCCGTCCACCTGGGCCCTGGTCATAGCCAGCAGCATGATCGTGGAATACACGAACGCCGCGCCCGAGCCCATCGCGATCAGCGTGTCCATATTCGGAGCGCCGTGGAACAGGCTCTTAAAGCCGCTTATGAAAAACTTCTGGTTGATCACCATGACAATGCCCGCGAGCAGCATCTGCACGATCCCCATCGCGACATGATTGCCGTCAAAGAAGGCGGGAAGCGGCCATCCGAACATCATGTGTCCCATTGAAAAATACATGAGCACCAGGAGGAATCCAAGTGACGCGATCAGCCTCTTTTTCAGGACCGGCGTCTCGTGGTCCTTCAGGGCTTCTTCTTCCGCCGCCAGCTTGGCAGTAAGGCTTCCGGCCGACCTGCCGGTATCCGCCCCCTTGGGCGACGCGCCGTACCCTGCGTCCTCCACCGCTTTCATAATATCTGACGCGGACGCGGTTCCCTCCACGCCCAGCGTGTTGGTCAGAAGGCTCACATTGCAGGACTCAACGCCCGGCACCTTCGACACGGCCTTCTCCACGCGCGCCTGGCAGGCCGCGCAGCTCATTCCCGTAACTGTATATTGATCCATAAACTCTCCTTATTTCATCAACTTCTGCAGCGTCTTCACCAGCTCATCAACCTTCTCGCTGCTGCCCGCCTGCACATCCTCTGTCACACATGTGTGAATATGATTGGCCAGCAGTACCTTTGTAAAGCTGTTGAGCGCCGCATTGGCGGCCGCGACCTGGTTGATGATGTCGATGCAGTAGGCGTCCTCTTCCAGCATGCGGCGGATGCCGCGCACCTGGCCTTCGATCCTGCTCAGGCGGTTGATCAGATCCTTCTGCTCCTTATCGGTGCGGACCTTTGTGCGGCAGCAGGCGGGCGTCATTTCTTCCCCTCTGCCTTCATGGACATCGCTCTCTTTCCCGGACATCTGCATATCTGCGTCTCCTTAATGATCATTTTGTAATTATTCAGCACCCCGGAAAAATGTCCGGAATCCGGACGTGGTGCTCGCACAACGGACGGATTTTGGACATTTTTCCGGGGCGGACAAGGCGCGCAGCGCCTCTGGATGCCCACAGTCCCGAATGCGAAGCATTTGGGACGCGGGGTGCTGAATAGTTACCTTTTTATTAACTTGAACTTACCTGTTCATCCCTGTACGCGCCAATTATATACCCCCATGGGGTATATTGCAATAGGGAGTCTGTCAATATTTTGGCTTCTTGCTGCATGATGGAGGCCGGATAAGAAAAAAGTGCCATAATGATCCAACGGTCTTTGTCAGTTTCTCGAAAGTCTGAATCTCCGAGAATCCTTGCCCAGGCAGGCTATACTTTTGCTACAATGTATGTAAGTTAAGGCTCGCAAAACGAGCCACTGCACTACAGGACCTGACATGGAGAAGCGTATGGTAAAAGAATCTTTAAACGGCCTTTGGAAACTGTCTTGGAAAGGGATGCCCGGTGAGGAGATCTCGGGCGCTGTCCCGGGCTCCGTCTACTCTTTCCTGCTGGACGCCGGTCTTATGGAAGATCCGTTTTACAGGGACAACGAGCTGGAGGCACTGCGGCTCATGGAGAGAGACTATACCTTTACAAAGGTGTTTGATGTTCCGGAGGGCATTGCTCTCAGCCGGCATCAGATCCTGAGGTTTGACGGAATCGACGCAATTGCCGATGTCCGTCTTAACGACGTGCTGCTGGGACATCCGGACAATATGCACTGCACATGTGAGTATGACGTCGCCGGCATTCTGCGTCCGAGCGGCAACAGGCTCTGTGTCCATCTCTATTCACCGACAAAATATATAAGGGAGAAAGATGCGGCGCACCATCTCGGTGGCTCGCGTGAGAGCATGCGCGGTTTTCCCCATTTGCGTAAGGCACATTTCATGTTCGGCTGGGACTGGGGCCCTCGGCTTCCTGACCAGGGAATCTGGCGGGATGTGTCGGTCATCGGCTGGAATGACGCTCGAATCGCCGATATAAGGATTCACCAGGAGCTGCGCACAGCTGCAGGCCTTCCGATCAACGAAGCCGATGACGGGTGGAAAGCGGCGCGCTCCGGCGGCGTGGATGTAAAGCTCACCGTATCTGTGAAAATAGAGGAGCACGCGCATTCGGCCGAATCGGAAAGAGACCTCAATGATCGGGACGGCCGCCTGATTCCGGAAGACAATTTCTTCGACATGGAGTCCGGGACCAGAACACTGAAGATCCTTCGCAGAAGCGGTTCTGCGGATCGAAGCGACGCATTTGAAAGACAGATACAGGTTCGAAGCGTATTTGACATAAAATGAACGCAAGGCATGCATTGCAGGCCTTGCGTTCAGGAAACGGAGCAAAGAATTGCGTTACTATATTGCTGACTGTCATTTCTTCCATGAAAGCCTCAACTACCAGATGGACTGCAGGGGCTTTGCCAATGCCGAAGAAATGAATAATTACATGATTGAGCAGTGGAATAAAAAGGTCCGATGGAACGACGAAGTGATCATCCTGGGCGATTTTTCGCTGGGAAAAGCCGAAGAGACCAACCATGTTCTGGAACAGCTCAACGGATTCCTGTATCTCATCGAGGGAAATCACGACCCGTTCGGACGCCGGAAGGGATACAACGCCGCTCGGTTTAAATGGATCCGCCCCTATGCGGAACTCAATGACAATCACCGGAAAGTAGTTCTGTGCCACTACCCGATCCTGTGCTACAACGGCCAGTATCTGCGAGGAAGCAGCGGGGCGCCGAAGACTTATATGCTTTACGGCCACGTCCACAACACTTGGGACGAGGAGCTTATAGATCAGGCCCGCGCTCTCGCCTCCCGGCAGGTGCGGCGCCGAAGAGACGGCGAGGAGTATAACCTTCCCTGCCAGATGATCAACTGCTTCTGCATGTATTCGGACTATACGCCGCTGACACTGGACGAGTGGATCGAAGTTGACAAAAGAAGGCGGGACGGATAGTCAGGCCTCCTCCCGGCCATTACACGTATCATCTCACCAGTTTATCTCCCCGAAATGTTACTTTATCGATCACCTTAAAGGTGTTTAAGTCGTAAACGGCAATATTTAATCCGTTCTCTTTTCTGCAATACTGCCCTCCCTCTATTATTATGGAAGCTGTCGAAGACGAAAGCTTTCCACAACTCACTATAGAATAAACGGAATGCCGGTTCCTGAATGCCCCCGCATATGTCAGTTTTTCCGCTGCTGTCTCTTCTACCGCGACTTCTCCGCCTATTACGACAGCGACATATGCATCAGCCGGAGCATCTGAAAATTTACATTCAAATCCGAGATCACTCAATCCGTTTTTTACTTCTTCCCTGTTAAAAACCGCTGCAGTGTTCCCCTGCGCTGTTATAAATACAGCATAATTGGGATTCTTCAGTGCATTCAGGTATTCTTCCTGGCCGGTGATCCTGACAAGATTTGAATTGCTTAATATTTGCTCGTAGTATTCCCGTGAAGCTTCATACTGTTCATCATACACGGATCCTATGCCGTATTCATCTCTCAGAATCTTACCTATAAATCTGCTTGTCTTAATTGCCCCCCAAATATTATTGTGATCAACTGCGCTTTCTTCCGGCAGTTTTGCACCTATCCGGTTGTAATACAGGGTACTGCACAAATTATAATACTCAATACCATTCTTCTCTGCATAATCAGTATGCGTATTATTCACAGCATCGTTCATATAGTTTCCCGGAAGATCGATCAAAATGAGCCGGATATCATTTTCTTTGCAAAGCTCAGTGATCCGGTCCAAATAGTTCTGCATTAACGGAACAAATTCTGTTTTAACAGACTTGTCCTTTTGCTCATAAGTTGTATATGAAGCCGGTCCGTTAGATGTCATGGGGCCAAATCCCTTAAGGTAATATGATTTAACCATTTCATCATTAATATCAAATTCCTGTATCTCCGACCATCTTGAGTGAAATCTGATATTCGTAAGGTAGAAGCTGAGCTCTGACAGTGACTCATTTAGCTGACATAAATTATGCACTGCTTCGAATTTTACCGAAGACCACTTCATAGGATCCAGACATTTTCTTGCTAAGGGTTCAACTGTGTTTATTACATTATTCGGATGAATATCCCGAATATACTTCAAGTCTAAAACCACAGCTTTCGGCTTTTGAAACCGAAGCGCTTCCTTAAGCCAATAATAGCTCAGATAAATACTTTGCTGCTCGCTTCCGAGATTATAGCTTCTGATACCGTATTCATCATAGATTTCCTGAGGTATAAACGCATTGACAACTACACTTGATCCCAAAAACAGAACGTCAATGCTGTCTTTTTCCATATCATAAAAAGTTTTATATGTTGCTGTAGTCGGCCATAAGCTGTTCCTGAGTGAATACTTCGGAACCAGCACCTGATTTATTGCAAGGAGCGAACTGACCAGTATCGAAAGGAAAACAGCACTTCTTATTATGCTCTTTAAATGCTTCATAACGATCAAAATCCCCCATATATGAAATCATTTGCATCGAAGCCAAAGCCATATGATCCAAATACCCATATTGTCCATATCGCAGCTAAATAGATTCCCCAGCGGACAACAGTATTTTGCCCGGCGAACCAATCACGTATGACTGTTCCACGCTCTTGTACTTTGCTGACACTGAACAGAACAAATATTGAAATCAGCAGGACAACGCATTCCTTCCAGTTCAATCCGAGTCTGAACAGTGAATCATCAAAAAGGACCCATGGATTAAATGTCGTAAACATGCTCCTGATCATTTTCAGGGAAACCTTTAGTGTATCCGCTCTGAAAATGATCCAGGCCATCATAACGAGGAAAAAAGTTCCGATCTTATGAAGCGCAGCTGAGACCCTGTCATCTTTCAATTCAAAGTACATGAGGTCATACTTTACTGCTATTCCATGCCTGACCTCTCCGATAATCTGGTAAAAAGCATGCAGCAGTCCCCATACTAAGAACTTCCAGCTGCCGCCATGCCATAATCCGCTGACCGAAAATGTTATGATCAGGTTGATCCATTTAAACAGCTTTCCCTTTTTATTGCCGCCAAGCGGAATATACACATAATCTCTGAGCCAGAAGCTCAATGACATATGCCATCTGCGCCAGAACTCTTTGACAGAAGCAGAAAAATAAGGATGGCTGAAATTATTCACAAGATGGATCCCGAACATTTCCGCAACGCCTTGTGACAGGGTCGTGCACGATAAAAAATCCGCGTACAGCTGGATGCTGTAAAGAATTGCCGCGACCCAGACATATACACCTGCATAGGCGTGATGATTATCAAAAACAGAATTGACAATTACAGCTGCTTTGTCCGCGATCATATACTTGAGAAAGAATCCCCATATAACGAGCTGAATTCCCCGCATAATATTATCCGGATCAAAGCTGTTTCCATTAAATAAACTCTTTTGTAATTGCTTATACCTCGGTATCGGACCTTGTATGATCTGGGGAAAGAATGCGGCGAAGAGTCCGTACTTCAGCGGATTGGTCTGCGCATTGATCTTACCTTTGTATATGTCTGCAAGATACGCAGCTAATTGAAGCGTATAGAATGACAATCCTACCGGAATGATCCATGACACTCTTGCTGTATGCAGCACAGATCCGCTGATGAAATCGCCGGTTCTTACAAGGATCAGCGGCAGCGCAGAAAGAAATATCCCTGCAAACAGAACTGCGCGCTTAGCTGCCGCATTCGCAGTGGACCTCATTTTCTGCAGTATCAGCCCTGCCAGATAGCTAATTATTATTGACAGCAAAAACAGCGCTATCTGCCCTTTTCGCTGTATGACCTGCGTGTAGAAATATATACTTCCTGACAGCAGAACAAGCCATCGAAAGCGTTTAGGTACTGCATAATATATGATCAGCAGCACTATGACCATCACATAATAGATCAATGATGTATAACTCATGTTCCCTCCGGAGGACGTACCGTTTTGGTTTTCTGTTTTTTGAGCATACCATTTTTTATTATATCAAATTGAGGTCTACAGGAAAAGGAAAGACGACGCACCTTGATTTGATGCTCTCTTTTCGGTAAACTGTACACATAATCAATTAAAAGGAAATAGCAAGGAGGACAATTCGAAATGCTTGAATTCAAATATGACACACAGCTGCTGATCGATGGAGAAGACCTGGATGAAGACGAGGTTTACGATTACTTTGTAGAACATTTCAAAGGGGACTGTCTGCTGGCCGTCGGCGGAGACGGGGATCCGATCAAGATCCACTTCCACACCAACGAGCCGTGGCTGGTACTGGAGTACTGCGCATCCATCGGCGAGATCTATGACATTGTCGTAGAAGACATGGACAGGCAGAGCAGAGGACTCAAAGGCTGAGCTGTCAGCCCGCAGGATACTGAATCTGTCGAAATATGCAAAAAGAATAATCGCAATGCAATGAAAGGCCGTGAAGTCCGGTATCACCCCGGGCTTCACGGCTTCTCTTCGCCAAATGTTATCCTTCGTCCTGTTCTCCCTTCACTCCGGCTTCCGCCTCTGCCGTGAAGGCCGCGTCTTCAGTGTCGCTCACATAGTCCGCCTCTTCATCGGAGATCGATCCGTTCATAGGGATCTCTCTGGGCATGGGCTTGCGGGTCAGGATCTTCATGAATTCTTCGCCCGTGATCGTCTCACGGAAGTACAGATACTCTGCCAGCTCGTCCATCTTGCGCTTATTCTCCTGCAGGATGCTCAGCGCCTTTTGGTGCTGCGCGCGCACCAGTTCCACGACCTTTTTATCGATCAGCGCCTGCGTCTCAGCGGAGCATGCCAGAGACGTGTCGCCGCCCAGATACTGGTTAGTCAAGGTCTCCATCGCCACCATGTCGAACTCGTCGCTCATGCCGTAGCGCGTGATCATAGCCCGTGCGATCCTGGTCGCCTGCTCGATGTCGTTGGATGCACCCGTTGTAATGCTTCCAAATTCTACCTCTTCTGCAGCCCGGCCGCCGCAGAGCGTGGCGATCTTGTTCTCCATTTCCACCTTGCTCATCAGGTAATGGTTGCCCTCTTCTTCCACCTGCATAGTGTAGCCGAGCGCGCCCGACGTGCGGGGGATGATGGTGATCTTCTGGACCGGCGCGCTATGTGTCTGCATGGCTGCCACCAGTGCGTGCCCGATCTCATGGTAGGAGACGATCAGCTTCTCTTTATCTGTCAAAATAGCGTTCTTCTTCTGGTATCCCGCGATAACAACTTCAATACTCTCCTCGAAGTCAGCCTGCGAAGCAAATTTCCTGCCGTCGCGCACCGCGCGCAGAGCGGCTTCGTTCACGATGTTGGCCAGCTCGGCGCCGGAAGCGCCTGCCGCCATTCTCGCTATTTTGTCAAAATCGACGTCCTGGCTGTACTTGATCTTCTTGGCGTGGACTTTCAGAATATCCACCCTGCCCTGTAGGTCAGGGAGTTCTACAGGCACGCGGCGGTCGAAACGGCCGGGCCTTGTCAGCGCGGGGTCGAGCGCCTCCGGGCGGTTGGTCGCTGCCAGAATGACAACTCCCGTGTTCTCCTCGAATCCGTCCATCTCTGTGAGCAGCTGATTCAGCGTCTGCTCGCGCTCGTCGTTTCCTCCCAGAGCGGAGCCGTCGCGCTTCTTGCCGATCGCGTCGATCTCGTCGATGAAGACGATGCAGGGTGCCTTCTCCTTGGCCTGCCTGAAGAGGTCACGGACCTTGGAGGCGCCCATACCTACGAACATCTCCACGAATTCCGATCCGGACATGGAGAAGAAAGGAACATTGGCTTCACCGGCGACTGCCTTGGCCAGCATGGTCTTACCGGTTCCGGGAGGGCCCACCAGGAGGATGCCCTTGGGCATCGTCGCGCCGATCTCCCTGTATTTCTCGGGATTGTGGAGATATTCCACGATCTCCTGCAGGTTTTCCTTGGCTTCTTCTTCACCCGCCACGTCGGAGAAATGGATTCCTTCAGTGGACTTGACGTAGACTTTGGCGTTGCTCTTGCCCATGCCGAACATCATAGAGTTGGCTCCGCCGGCCTGTTCCATCATCTTTTTGCTCAGGAAAGACCACAATCCCCAGAAAATAAAGATGGGCAGCACCCAGGAGAGCAGAAACGAGAGCAGCGGGGATGTGGGCTGCACAATATCGCTGCCGAATTTCACGTTGTGTTCGTGAAGACGGTTTGCCAGATCCTGGTCCGCCACCGGTGCAGTGGCGTATACCTTTCCGTCTTTATCCGTGAACAGAATCTGGGAAGATGAGATCTCCACCTCTTCAATCTGATCATTCTCCGTCATTGTGATGAACGTGTTATAGTCCGTCTCCGTGATCTGCGAGCGCTGCAGGGACGGCATGACAATGCTGTTGAGAAGGATCATCACGACCGCCACAAGCAAGACATAAGTGATCAATTGCTTTTTGGGCTGTTTGATTTCGTTCATTTATAACTCCTTTCCGAATCAGAATATAATAGCATCTTATTTGAAAAGATGTAAAAACAATTCCGAAAGAATCTCTGAAATAAAAGTAAACATTTTCTGCCGCCCGATCTCAGGACTCGCAAAACGGGCCGCTGCAACGCGTGCGGGCTGCCTATCCGGCAGCCCGCACGCGTGTGCATCATATAACTCAGCGGGGAACACCCCCATTATAGTTTGTCAAACTCTCTGGCAAGTACCCTGAAGAGCTCTTCCATATCGATCGGCTTCTTGAGATATCCGTCCATGCCCGCCTCGAAGCACTTCTGCTCAAGGTCGTCGTACGCGTCCGCCGTGAGCGCTATGATCGGGATCGTGGGCGCGTCCGCGGTACTGCTCTCCCTGATGGCCCTGGCCGCTTCCTGGCCGTCCATTTGGGGCATCATCAGATCCATGAGGATCGCCTGGTAGTGATAAGCACCGTTGCTGCGGAACATCTCCACCGCTTCGCGTCCGTCCCTGGCCAGCTCCGAATGGACACTGCGCCCCTCGAGAAGCTTCATGATCACTTCCGCGTTAATGCTGTTGTCCTCTGCTACAAGGACATTCTTGCCGTACAGGACGCTGTCCTCATAAGTGGCCTTCTTCCTTCTCTGCAGCCGGATCTGTTCCTTTGTGGCCAGGTCATATTCCAGTACGACAGTAAATGTAGTTCCCTTGCCTTTTACACTCTCGCAGTTGATAGTGCCCTGCATCAGGTCCACCAGGTTCTTGCAGATATAAAGGCCAAGCCCCTGCCCGTCTCTGAGGCCGATCTCGTCGTTGTTTTCCCTCTCGAAGGGAAGGAACATCTTCTTGCTGAACTGCTCGCTGATACCGATCCCGTCGTCAGTGATGGTATAGACATGGCGGGCCTTGCCGTTCTTGTAGGTGACACTGGTGACAAAATCTACCGTACCGGAGGGCTTCGAGAACTTGATCGCGTTGCTCAGGAGATTAATGAGGATCCGCTCCACATATTCGGTGTCCATCATGACATACCGGTCCTTACAGCCCTTGATCTTGGACCGGAAGAGAAGTCCCGCCTCCGATGCCTTCTGGCTGATGATCGAATTTACTTCTTCGATCACATGCGTCTCCCGGACTGCCGTGCTGACTGTGACAGCCTTACCGGCGTTGATGCGGCTCGTCTCGAGCACTTCATCGATGAGACTCATCAGATACCTGCCGGAGGACTGTATTTTCTCCAGATTCTCCCTGACCTCCGGTGACAGGTCATCTCTCTGAAGGGTGAGCTGCACAAATCCGATGATCGCCGTCATGGGGGTGCGCATATCGTGGCTCATGTGGGACAGGAAAGTCTCCTTCTCCCTGCCGGATTTCACTGCCGCCCTGAGTGCCTTGGCCATCTCTTCGATCTGCTGCTGGTCGTTAACCTGCTTGGTCGTATCGACAAATGTGAGGACCACTCCGCGGAGGGAGCTCTCCTCTTCGGGCTCCGACGCATCGCGGGCGCGGATGTCCGCAGCGTAGTACTCTCTCTCTTTCTCCCTCTCGATCGCCTTATAGGGAGCGATCCTGACCAGATAGGTCTTGCCGGTGACCGACGCGCAGTTTTTCTCGATGGGCTTCATCGTGGAGAGCACCTGCCGGCACAGTGCGATCAGGTCGATCGTGGCGAAATTGAAGGCTATATAACGCAGAGACCTGCCCACATCCTGATCCGCCACATGAAATTCCGTAGATATATATTCGGTAAATTTGCGTATATTCAGATTCCGGTCCGCCATTATGATTCCCACAAGAGTAGTGGACAGGAAATTGGCCATATCGTCGTTGACCGCCGCCAGCTCGTTGACTTTGGCCTGGTATTCGGAGTTTACAGTATAGAGCTCCTCGTTTACACTCTGCAGCTCCTCATTGGAACTCTGCAGTTCTTCGTTGGCCGTCAGGAGCTCCTCGTTGGCCGCCTGCAGCTCCGCGTTGACGCTCTCGAGCTCCGTCACGGTCTTTCTGAGGCTGTCCTGCGCCATGTGCAGGTCTTTCTCCAGGTCCGTGATCCTCTCTGAAGCAGCGATATCGACCTTATACTGCTCCATCGGGATCCGGGGGGATTGTTCCCTGGTGCGCAGGAAGGCAAGTGCTGTCATCCCGGTCTCGGAACCGAGACGGTCGCGGATCGGCTGCGCCACCAGCGAGATCAGCTCGCTCTTTCCCTCAATCTCTACAGGGATCCCCGCGTAGGCGACCCTTTCCTGTTTCTTCCTGGATTCCTTGAGAGCTTTGGATACCGCGATCTTGAGCTCCGGCCTCACAAGATTGAATATATCCAGGGTGACCGCTCCTACCGGCAGCATGATAAGCTCCCTGCAGTCCCCGTATGTGTGGACCAGCTTGTTCTTTTCGTCCACCAGGACACTGGCCGGCATCAGCATCTCCAGGATGCGCGTGTCCAGCTCACCCGAATTGAAGGACAGATCCGGCTCCGGCACATTGCGGATCACGCCGGTCGAGCCCATATTGCTCTCCACGCCCTGCATCGAATAGGTGATGTGCTCATGGGACGGCGCTTTTCCGGAGGCGTTGTGCACGAAGATCTTCTCATTGGCGCAGACCACGCGGAAAACGTCGTCGTAATCGATCACCGATTCGCTTCTGCCAAGGAACAGGTATCCCCTGTCGTTGAGCGCCGTGTGAAAGATCGCGAACAGATTTCTCTGCAGGATATTCTGAAAATAAATCAGGAGATTCCGGCAGCTGATCAGGTCAAGCTTTCCGAAAGGCGGATCCTGAAATACATTGTGCTGCGCGAATACGATCATCTTGCGGATATCGTGTTCGACAAAATAGTGATTGCCCTTGCGGCTGAAATAGCGGCTCAGGCGCGACACGCTCACATCTTCACTGATATTGTCGCCGTAAATTCCCCTTCCGGCCACCGCGATGGACTCCGCGTCGAGGTCCGTGGCAAAGATCTTGACGTCCCTGCGCACGCCCATCTCCTCCATCACTTCCGCGAACAGGATCGCTATGGAGTACGCTTCTTCACCGGTGGAACATCCGGCCACCCAGACCCGGATCTGATCGGCCGGCTTCGCGTTTTTGACCAGGTCATAGATCACCCGGTCCTTAAGCACGTCAAAATAGTCCGGGTCGCGGAAGAAACTGGTCACGCCAATCAGCACTTCCTTGGCCAGGAGCCTCGCCTCGTCCGGATTGTTGGACAGATATTTCACGTATTCCTGGAGATTGCGGTTGTGCGTGACCACAATGCGCCTCTCTATGCGCCGCAGGATCGTCGTCTGCTTGTAATACGTATAATTGACATTAGTGACGCTGCGCAGGATCGAGAAGACCTGCACCATCAGATCGCCGTCGCTGAGCTGAAGCTTATTGCCGGCGTCCACCATGGAAGCCGCGATATGCCGCATCTCCCGCGCGATGCTGTCCGGGTTGAGGACGAGATCCACAAATCCTGTCGCGATCGCACTTCTGGGCATCCCGTCGAATTTGGCGCTCTCCGGAGACTGAACGATGATGACGCCGTTCTTGTCCTTGATGGATCGAATGCCGTTTGTCCCGTCCGATCCGGTACCGGAAAGGATCACCGCCACTGCCCTGTTCTCATAGGCCTCCGCCAGCGAGCGGAAGAAAATATCGATGGGATGGTTTATATTTTTATGATTGTATTTCCTGAGTCTCAGAATATCGGATACGATCTCCAGATTATATTTGGGCGGAATCATATAGATATGGTTGCGCTCCACGCGCATTCCATCCTGAGCCTCCACTACAGGCATAGATGTTTCCTTGCCCAGTATATCTGCCAGCAGGCTCTTGTGGTCCGGCGACAGATGCTGGATGATGACAAACGCCATTCCGGTATCACCGGGAAGAAATGTCAGAAACTGCTGCAATGCTTCCAAACCGCCCGCCGAAGCGCCGATCCCCACAACGCAGTTGGGCTGCGCTTCATGCTCGAGCTTACGGTAATTGTTTATCTCACTCATTACACTCACATCTCTTTCCTTAACCTTAAATCCGTGATAAGTTACTCGGTATATTACAGTGTAAATAGAAGATTTTACGCTATTTTCATTCTATATCTTTTTCCCTAAAAATGATACTATGGACAGAGGAAAGGAATTAAAACCATGCTTCTATCTCTAATTGTACCCTGCTATAACGAACAGGAAGCGCTTCCTCTTTTTTACCGCGAAGTCACGAACGTGCTTGCGCAGATGAATTGCGACCACGAGCTTATCCTGATCAATGACGGTTCCTCTGATAACACGCTTTCCATCATGAAGGAACTGGCCGCATCGGATCCTCATGTATTTTATTACTCTTTCTCAAGAAACTTCGGCAAAGAATCCGCCATGTATGCCGGCTTCTGCAATGCCCGCGGAGACTATGTGGCCGTGATGGACGCCGACCTGCAGGATCCCCCGTCTCTTCTTCCTGAGATGGTCAGGATCCTCGAGAGCGGGGAATACGACAGTGTCGCGACCAGGCGCGCGGACAGGGCAGGCGAGCCGCCGGTACGCAGCTGGTTCGCCCGCAGGTTTTACGAACTGATAAACCATATCTCCGATGCCGATATCGTGGACGGCGCCAGAGATTTCCGGCTTATGACCAGGAACATGAAGGACGCCATTCTATCCATGACCGAATACAACCGCTTTTCCAAGGGCATTTTCGGCTGGGTCGGTTTCAGGACCTATTGGCTGCCTTTTGAAAACGTGGAACGCATAGCGGGAACGACCAAGTGGAGTTTCTGGAAGCTGTTCAAATACGCCGTCGACGGCATCATCAACTTCTCCAACGCTCCTCTGAACATCGCCTCCTGGTTTGGAATGCTGATGACCTGCATCTCCTTCCTGTTTCTGATCATCATAGTCGTGCGCCGGCTGTTATGGGGAGATCCCGTCGCCGGATGGGCTTCCACGATCTGCGTGATCATATTTATCGGAGGCCTGCAGCTGTTCTGTCTGGGCATCATCGGGCAATACCTTGCCAAGACGTATATGGAGACCAAGAACCGGCCGCATTACATCATTTCCGAAACAAATGCGGAACACGCCAAAAAGATTAAATAAAAACGAGAAAAAAGCTGTGAAGTCCGGGTCAGCAACCGTTCTTCACAGCTTCTTTTTATTTGATCTTCTTGACTAAGGCGCCGTCAGCGGCGAATTGATATACGTGACCGTTTATCGTCTTCTTTCCTGTAGCCATCCAACCGTTGGAATCGAAATAGTACAGCTTTCCGCTCTGGCCCAGCCAGCCTGTTTTCATGATCGCGTCATTTTTGAAATAGTATTTCTTTCCTGACAGCGTCATCCATTTGTTGCGGGCGTAATTACCGCTGGCGTATTTATATTTCCATCCCTTAGGCGTCTTCTCCCACTTGGCTTTCTCGTGCATGGTAGCAGTCCTTAAAAGCTGATGGAAAACTGCGCCTTCTGTCTCCAAGCCGGAGTTATAGCTGTAAGCGTTTCCTTTAGAATAGTACTTCAGGATCTGGTCGAGCGTTGTGAATGTGCCGCACTCGTACTGTACATTCAGAGAGCGGAGCGCTTTGACCTTGTCCGCTGTCAGACCGGTCTTTTCCCAGCACCACATGAACACATCATTGTCCACACCTTTTGCTTTTTTTATCTGGGTCAACGCCACATTATTGACAGAAGATGTGTTGAAACCGATCCGGAGTGTAGGTGCGGCGTTGTGCACGCGCTGTGCTCTCGTATCAGTTGCCTGGGAAACTCCGAATATCATCGACGCATTATCTGTGATCTTATACTTGCTAAGAACAGCCACTGTATTTTTGATCTGCGCGGCATTCATATTGAGCGCTTTCACCTCAATATAGAGCTCGGTGTCCGGGTGCTTCGCGATCCAGGCAGCCATCTGCTCCAATGTCAGCACTTTGGTCCCTTCATACTTGCTGCCCCATTTAATGCCGTAATCATACTGGTTGAGCTGCTTAAGAGTCAACTTGGATACACTGGGACGGCTCCCGGGAACACTTCCGTCGCTGTAACGCGCGTATTCGACCAGATCATCATGGAAACAGACCGGGATATTGTCTTTCGTGAAACGAAGGTCCGCCACCATGATCCGGTTTCCTTTTTTATAAGAGATGTCATACCCGGCGATACTCTGCTCCGGAGCGGCGCCGTCATTGTAAATAAAATAGCCGAGTCGGTTAGATGTATTTACATTCCTGAGATTGTTGTAGGTGATCCAGTCGCACTTGTGACCGCGGGCATCCACATAGTACTGCTTTTTGTCGACCCACGCGCTCTTTTGCATTACACCGTTGTCATCAAGCCAGTACGTGCCGCTCGGCACAGTGATCCAGCCGGTCCTGCAGGCACCATATCCGGACTCTATTGTTCCGGTGTAATTCGCAAAATACCTTTTTCCGCCCACATTAAAGAATCCGACCTTAATAGCACCGTCGGCGCCGAAATAATACTTCCTGTTGAAGAGCTCCGCCCATGTATTCTTGAACTCGGCTTTTCCGTTAGGCCTCTTAAAATGCCATCCATTGGCTTTCTTATAGAAAAACTTCGACAGAAAGACCGGTTTGTCGACCTTATTGCCGTTCTTGTCCACATAAAACTTGTAACTCTCGACCCATTCATCTCTGGCCATCTCGCCGCTCGACTTAAGGTATTTTTTGCCGACCCAGCAGTCGTGCGCCATATGGCCGTCCTTGTAAAGGTAATACTGCTTTCCTCCAAAAGAAAACCACCCTGTCTGCTTTACACCGGCTTCGTAAAAATACCACTCGCCGCCCTTCTGAAACCAGCCATTTCTGCTGACACTTTCCTGGAAAGTGGTCTTCAAATAGCGGAATCCGGGCGCGCTTACCGCTGCACCGTTCTTGTAATGCACAGTGTCCGTACTGATCGCCTGCACAGAGGCCTTGACTGAATAAGACGCTCCCGAAAGGGAAGATCTGTTAGCTTTGATCAGCGCCACGATTTTTTCTTCCACATCGCAGGAGTTGGTTGTCACCGTAATGACGCCGGCAAAAGATTTCTTTCCCTCATTAACTGAGACCACTACTCTGTACTGCCCTGCATTTTTGACCTTATCCCAAGTCAGTACTGTAGTATCTTTCCAGTAAATATTCGCTGTCCGGCCCAGCGCCACCGGTACAGGTTTAACTTTGACCTTAGTGCTGAGTTTTTCTTTTCCTGCTGTGGCCGTGACGGTCGCCGTACCTTCTTTTTTGCCGGTGATCGTGATCGTCTGCGTGATCGTACCGCTATAGACGACCGCTTTTTCCACAGTGGACCCTTCTTCCGGACCATTCTCGCTGCTGCTCTGCTGCACCGGCTCTTCGATACTTTTCTTGTCGGTCTTTACCGCAGCGGTCTGTGTGATCGCAGCGGCGCCTGATCCGTCAATCTTCCATGAAAGCGATGCAGCCTCTGCTGCAGTCATTTCAAACGACTTCTCAGTAGGAGCCGTAAACGTGATCGTCGCCGTCAGAACCGCCGTCTGCCCTGCCATTATTTCCGCTTTCGACGCGGTGAGCTTCATTTTGTAGTCTTGTACAGTATCCTCTGCCTGTTGTTCGCTTTCAGGAGCAGCCTCTTTCGCATCTGCAGGAAGGGTGGCAACACTGTCTGCCGGAACTTCTGCCTCTGCGCCGGAAACAGGGAGAGTCTCCTCTCCCTCTAAAGCTCCGTTTTCCGCGGTATTCACAGCAGGATCCGATTCCTCATCTCCGGAAACCGCTTCGCCTGACTGTATCTTTTCAGGTCCTGCATCCTGCTCCTGCCCGGGCTCAACGGACTGTTCCTTTTCAGGTTCTGCGTCCTGCTCCTGTCCGGTCTCACCGGGTTGTTCCTTTTCAGGCTCCGCAACCTGCTCCTGTCCGGTCTCACCGGACTGTGCGGACTCGGCGGACAGATCAGTTTCAGTCTCTTTCTCACTATCCGCTTTGTCTGCGTCCGTATTCTCTATATTCGTACTCTCCGCGTCCGCGTTCTCTTTCACCGTTTGCTCTTTGGTCTCTTTTTCCGGTCCTTGCTCCCCGGTATCGGCCGCAATGTCGGCACCGGCTTCCTGTGACGCTTCCGCTGTGGCCGCGATCTCTTCCGCTGCCATGACCGGAAGTGCCATGTAACCGGTCATGACAGATATTGTCAGGACAGCTCCGAGAAGTCTCGCGATCTGAAATCTCGCCATATGTTTCTCCTGTTACAAAATTATTACAGTTTCCCCCTATAATTTATTATATTTGTAACCCAAAGTCAACAATTAGTATCGTGACTCATCCAACAGTGTAATACAGCCCAGCACCGTCAGTTCATTTCTTCTGCAGGTCTCAAGAAGATCCCGAAAGTCCTTTTTGTACGATCCGCCGAGCATTTCCGCCATTACTACCAGATTCGATCCGAGAAGATCTTTGTAATCTTTTTCGCTGTCCCGCGGGTCTCCCGCAATGACCGTCATCGCTCCATCCGAGAGGATCCCGGCAAGTGTCCTGACACATCCGCGGGCTTTCTCATCCGCGCAGTCACAGGTCAGATATACCTGCTTTTTCTCCGTCCCGGCCGCCCTTTTCTCCAGCTCCGCATACAGCGGGGCTGCTCCGGCTTTCGTAATCTTTGCAGCCCGGTCCATTCCCATACAGGAAAAACCGAACTTCCTTATTAAATCCCCTTTTACCGGTTCACCGGTCTTAAACCTCTGCAGGACAGAAACCCCGTAATTATCAGACAGCTCCTCCCCCGTCCGGATCTTATTTGAAAACACGAACAGAAGATAAGCACACAGCAGCGCGATCATCAATCCGGCTGCTCCTCCCGCTGCCGCGTATTTCACCACAGCTCCGGCACCGCTCTTCTTTGAGCCGGCTGCGTCTGCTGCAGCTTTTTCCGAATCCGGTGTGATCAGAAGATGGTAATAGGTTCTCTGCGCTCCCTGCAGAATGTCAGTAGTATTCTTGATAAAGAGGCTGTAGTTTATCTGGAACAGGACCAGCCTGTCTAATGCGTTCTGCTGCCTGTCCAGGAGCCAGCTTGAGTCACCCCGGGTGATCACTTCGTCCGCTTTCTCCATTTTCAGCTGCACTCCGGCTGCCTGTATCTTCTTACACTTGGCATCGACAGCACTCTCTGCGACGGCCGCGATCGAGTCTGCCTGTTCCTCGTCCCCGGCAGCGACCGATACTGTCATAAACTCCCGATGCACACCATTTGCTCTGTCCGTGCCATCTGCGGGGACCTCTCCGCTCCCGCCATCAGTTAGGGCCGTGCGGCTGCTTCCGCTGACGTTGACGAGCTCTTCTACCGATGCTGTCAGGGGATCGACTCCAAGGACCTCACTGATAGCCTCCTGCTCTTTCGTACTCAAAAGAGAGTCTGAAAAAGCGTCAGTCACATTTTCGCTGTCCGTCTCAAGCACATATTGGATGTCTTTCTTTATGTAATCCTGCGGATCCATTTTCTGCAGTGCCGAGTTATCCAGATAGGCACCCCAACGGTCCATCTCTCGGTTATAGGCTTTGTACTGCGCACTGAGCTGCTCCGCGTACAGCGCTTCCTGTTCAGAGCAGGCAGCCCTGGCACTGCGGAGTCTCTCTTCATAACCGGCCGAAGCCCCTGTCCGGGCCTTCGGATTCTTCATGCTCCCATAACATCCGACTATGAGGGCTCCTACGAGCACGGCCAGCGCGATAAACTTCCACTTCACCAGCAAATATGCCAGTCCGCTTCGGATATCCACTACTTCATTAAGATCTCCGCCCATAAAACTCCCTTCATCATGAATCAGGCCTGTTCCAGAAACAGCTTCTCATACTCCGTCACGATATGATCCCAGCTGTAATGCACCCTGACCCGCTCTTTTGCCAGTTTCCCATACTCCCGGATCTCCTCTTCATCCATGTGATCCGCCGTGCTGATCAGGCCGGAAAGGTTTCCCGCCTTCTTGGACCAGTACAGCGCCGAGTCCTCTGCCACTTCTCTGTTGAAACCCACTCCCAGCAGCAGATTGAGATCCGTCGAACCCAGTGCTTCCAGAAGACTGGGATTGGTTCCTCCCACCTCATGTCCGTGAAAATAGGCATACGCATTTTCGCGGATCTTCTTCAGAAGCTCCTGATCATAGACCGTTCCCACAAATTTGATTCGTTTGTCCGACTCAAAATTCAGCCGCTCCTGCAGCCGATTGTAGAATCTTCCGTTCTTCGTGGTGATGATCGCGAGATCCTTTTCGGAATCTGAGTTCATGAACTCCCGGATCATAGTCTCGAAATTATTCTCAGGGACAAATCTGCCTACCACGAGATAGTAGTTCCCTGTGCTGAGGCCGTGCTCTGAGAGCCAGTTTATGAAGCGGGGATCGTCGTCCTGTATCGACGAAGGCTCCACCTCCGAACCGTATGCGATGAACCTCGTCTCAGGGGCATGCCTGCGATAGGTCTTATGAATATACTTTTCAATATTTTTGCTGTCGCAGATCAGAATGTCCGCGCTGCGGACCATCAGGCTCTCCGACGTCTTCCAGTACTTGCGGACCGGTGCGCTCCACTTGGCGCGCTTCCACTCATGCCCGTCCGGGTTGACGAGCAGCGTTCCGCCCAGCTCGTGGATCTCTTTGCGGAATCCCGCAATGAAAGGTCCGATCCTGCAGGCCAGCACATAGAAGACCGGCTTAATGATCTGGGGCCTCTCTCTGCAGTACTCGATACATCTTCTGAGCGCCAGCAGATCACAGACAACCGCCCGGGCAGATCCTATATACGGCACCTTTATATCAAAACATTCCGCCCCGTTGTATTCAAACCGCAGATCGTCCTCTGCCATTCTGGCGACATGATAGAGGATGCGGTCTGATTTCCTGTACCACGTCAGTTTGTCAACGAAAGTCTCAAAACCGCCGTACTGGGCAGGGATTCCCTTGCTCCCGATAATAAAGACATGCTGCTTATCTGCATCTTCCTTTATGAAATCCCGGTCGGCATCACCCAGAAGGCGTACCTTGCGGCCAGCGATCACGGCATATTTTCCGGTCATTTCTTCCTCCCATAACTGCAGTGTAAGATACTGAACACTATATTATATCAAATTTAAGGCTTTCGAAGCAAGCCGGCTGCCTGTAAGCCGGCGTGCTCCTGTTATTTCCTCTTCATGAGCTTGAGGATCGCGACGACTACGTCTTCGACTTCTCCCTTCTCCTCGACGACCGTATCCGCGTACTTCTCATAGAGTACGACCCTCTCATCGTAGAGATCGCGCAGCGTCTGCCCTTCTCTGAGCGCAACGCCCCTCTGCCTTATATTTCCCAGTCTCTTCCGGATCGTCTCATAGTCCACCTTCAGATACATGATATGTCCGATCTTCTTAAGGTGCCTCATAGCTTCTTCGCTGTAAACCGCGCTGCCGCCTGTGGCGATCACACAGTGGTCCGCCTCGACCGACCCGTTGACACGAGCTTCCACTTCCAGGAACCCATCCACGCCAACTTCCCTGATGATCTCCGAGAGACGCTTTTTTTCTGACCTCTGGATCAAAATATCTGTATCTATAAAATCATAGCCGATCAATTTGGCCAGAATGACGCCCACTGAACTCTTTCCCGAGGCAGGCATACCGATCAGGACCAGATTTGTTCTCTGCATGATCATTCCCTTTCTGATCGAAATGAATAAAAGTTACGGCCCGCAGATCGAGCCGCACGCGTGTGCATCATATAATTCAGCAGGGGTTATCCCTCTGTGCTATATTTAGTCAGTATATCATACCACTATGAAAGATGTGCACAAAAAGCAATTCTATTGTAAAATACACTAGTAGCCAAAATATCAATATCGGAAAGGATCCATGAGTATGAAATCATTTATTCGCTTAACTGCTGCACTTCTATTGACTGTATGCATCGGTGCACTGCCGCCGGCACTCGTCTTCGCAGCTGATTTCCGCGAAGTTCCCGCCCAAAGCGCAGCACAGGGCGACGGACAGTCTAAGGTAACTCCCGATCCCCGCCCGGTCGTCGAATCGGCGGCTGATACCGGAGAGTGGAAGCAGAAGTCGGATAAGAAATGGTATTATTATGACGATGGAAAGCCCTGCATCGGCTGGCGCACGATAAACGGCCATATGTACTATTTTGACCCCGCCAAGAACGGGGCTATGGCTACAGGATTTTTGAACATCACAATAAACGGTACCAAGCATACCTTTTACTTCTCTGATCCCAATTACCGCAAGTATTCCTCCTCTAATGAGGGTCAGATGCTCACCGGTTTCCAGGACATCAAGCGCAGCGGCAAGTGGTATACACACTATTTTTCACCCAACAATTATTCGACAAACATAAAAGGTAAGATGCTCACCGGCTTTAAGGTGATCAACAAAGCCACCTATTACCTGGGGGACAGCCGGATGCCCTCTCTGCCTTCAGGCGCCATGGCCACCGGCTTTAAAAACTTCAATGGAAAGATATTCTACTTTATCGACTCCCGCTATAACAAAGGCGAAGGAGCCGGAAAAATGCTGAAGGGATTCGTTTTCATCAACGGCAAGGCGTTCTACTTCGACAAAAACGGGGTACTGCAGAAAGATTGGGCTTCTAAGCATGTCATAGTGATCGATCCCGGCCACTCCTCCGATCCCGCGGACGAAGATGTCCCGATCGGCCCCGGCTCCGGCGAACTCAAGGAAGCTGACAATATCGGCGCCCAGAGCCCTTATAACGGCCTCATGGAATACGAGCTGAACCTGCAGATTTCTTTAAAGCTCAGAGACCTGCTCACGAAGCGCGGCTACAAGGTCGTCATGGTCCGTACGAAGAACAGCGGCTCCTACAGCTGCATAGACCGCGCGCAGGTCGCCAACAAGAACAATGCGGCGGTCTTCCTCAGAGTACATGCCAACGCAGCGCCCAAGGATCACTCCAAGAACGGCGCCATGGCAATCTGCATCACTAAGAACAACCCTTACATCTCCAAGATGTATAAGCAGTCCCGGCAGCTGTCCGACATCATACTCGAGCAGTATGTAAAGGCGACCGGATGTTACAACGAGGGAGTTACAGAGTCAGATACAATGATGGGCAACAACTGGAGCAAGGTCCCCACGACACTGATCGAACTCGGTTACATGACAAACCAAAAAGAAGACGCGCTCATGCAGTCGGCTGATTATCAGACGAAAATGCTCAAAGGTCTTGTAAATGGCATCGATGCTTATTTCAAGGCGACAGTAAAATAAACTTTCGGCGAATATTTGTCATAAAACAATATGAGACCCGGAACCGTTTCAACAGCGGTTCCGGGTCTGCTTCATTTTTTGTATGCCTTATAATAATGATGTCCCACCCGGTCTTTCTCGGGCGGCAGCTGCATATAGTCTCCGTAAGTATGCCTGAGGACCTTGTCATAAGCCGCCGGCACCCGGAATCTGTACTGCTCGAAGGGCATATACGTATACCTGTCAAACCACTTTCTCAGATACATATCCTTCACGCCCCAGGAGAGCCAGATCACGCAGCCCACAAATCTGCTCGTATCATAAGGCTTCACGCGGGCCAGCTTCTCCAATGCGTCCTGGAATCTTTCTTTCCCGCACATGCGGCACAGCAGATACACCGGATACTTGATCAGTTTCCTGAGCGGTGAGGTCGTAGTCTCAATAGCGAAATGGTCCCTGCCCGCCTGATAGCAGAGTGAGGAGAGACGGTCTCCCTTCATTCCGAACCGGATTGCTTCCCGCTGCTCATTCCCCAGACCGTCGTAGGGATAGATATCGATAAAAATACCCATTCCGAATGGTTTCTCGTTTTCCATGCGGATCTCATAGCGGTCATCGCTGATGCGGGTGATCATATACGGATATTCCGGGCATGTCTTGCGGTTGAACACCTGTAAATGGGGGTATTCCCCGATGTGAACGTCCAGATATTCCATAAGTTTGTCGTGATCGGGGCGCGGCATCATAATATCCACATCATCGTCCCAAGGGATAAATCCATGGTGTCTCACCGCGCCGATCAGGGTCCCGTAGACCAGATAATACCGCAGATCCTGCTCCTCGCATATCTGCGCCACCGTGTGCAGTATCTCCAGCGCGATCAGCTGCGTATCCTGCATGGTGAGCGGCTCTGAAGGACAGGCATTTCCATTTTGCACTTCAGGCATTATTGCCTCCTTATCTGTATCTGTATTTTCGGTCATATCACTTTCTTCCCCGCTTTTTCACAAAGGGAAGATTTCTTTTGACGATCTCCAGCATCTCCAGCGCGAATGCATCCCGCAGCAAAAGGACCATCACTATATATATGAGCCCGCCCCCGGCGACCTGCACCAGGAGACCTTTCCAGGAAATACTGATCCATCTTCGGCTGAGCATTATGGCGCCGGCCATCGCTGTTCCCGCTATCAGATACCGCAGCGACGCTTTGACGATCCAGCTAAGGCGTACGTAATCCCTTGAGTAGTAGATGAAGGCCAGGAGAATAGATGTCTCCGCCGCGACAGACGCAGTCACCGCGCCTACCGCGAAAAGACGCGGGATCAGGAACAAATTGAGGCTGAAATTAACGATGGCACCCAGGATCACGCTCATATTGTATTCCTTCTGCCGTCCCACGGGCATCAGGACCTGCTTGCCGACCGCGTTGTTCAGGCCGACGACTATGATCAGCAGGCTGAAGATCTTAAGCAGAGCCGCGCTCCTCTCAAATCCGGGGCCCAAGTAAAGCGGCACCAGATAATCGGATACGGACATGAGCCCCAGACACATGGGGACCGCAATGAGCAGTATAAAGCGGATCGTCTGCTCCAGCCTGTTCCTGAGGCGGTCTACCTGGTTGAGGTTGAAGAGGTTAGCCATCCTCGGCATCGTCACGATGCTGAGAGAAGTGACTACCGTTACAGCCATCTGCTCGATCCTCTGCGCGAACTCATAATAGCCGTTTTCCACGGAAGTGTCCGTAAACCACTTGATCATCTGCTTGTCCAGCGACAGATAGAAGGTCGTCGCGATCGTCGGGATGAAGTAGATGATACAAGAGGGCAGATGTCTCTTCAGATCCAGCTTTCTAAGGGGAACGCGGTCCACCAGGGACGGCGTAAAGAGCCAGATCGAAGCATTTCCCAGAAGAGTGGAGCCGTTCATAATGAGCGCATAGATATAGATATCGCTCTGTTTTTTGACAAAGGCAAAGATCAGGATGACGCTCACTATTTTGATAAGGGTATTGCGCAGGACGATCTTGCGAAACTCCTCAAATCCCTGAAGAAGCCAGGCAATGTCGATGGCGCTGGCAAAGATCTGGACGATCAGCACCAGATACAGGGTCTTGTACTCGGGCCGCGCCAGAAATTTGATGAAGAGCAGGAAAATCGCCGCTGCGCCCGTCATCAGTAAAAGCCGCAGGATGGCGAGCTCCCAGAAGATCCGGGAGACCACTTTGCGGTCGTTCCTGAAAGCCGCGACCCTGAGCTGCCCGTACGTGGCGATACCCAGGTTTCCGACCAGGGCAAAATATCCCGTGATGGCCGTTGTATAGCTGAAGGCACCGACTTCCCCCGCACCCAGGACCCTTGCTATGTAAGGCTGGATCATGAGCGGTATGATCACCGCCAGCATCTGATAGGCCAGGTTATATATGTAGTTTTTCTTAACACTAGGTTTTTGCACTGAATTCCTTAATTGCCGTCACTGTCCATGAGCGCCAGAAAGGCCCTCGTGGACTGCAGCATACATTTGATAGTAAATATTGATTTCTTAGACTGTTTGTGATACTCGAGATCCGTGGCCACGTCCTCGTGGTGGTCGACCCGCAGCCGCGGGTCGTAGATCATCTTCTCTCCGTCTCTTCTGCACTGATAGCACAGGATCTCCGCTTCCAAATACATAAACGTACCGGGGAAGAAACACTCCTCCTGATGTTTTTTCATAAAATCCCGGGAGAAAATATAGCACGAACCATGCAGGAGCGGGTCTTCCACCACGTGATCCACATAGTTCTCAGCTCTCTTCTCCGGTGCAGGCTGTCTGTGCATAAGTTCCATGATCTGCCACTTGAGCGGGATCATGAATCTGAGGGCATTTTTGATCTCCAGCTTCCTGCAGCTGCTCTCAAGATCTTTTCTTGTCGGCATTTTCCTGGTCTGCGGATTCTGGTGATATTTCTTCTTCGTGGAATAGATGTCCGGTCCCATAACGGCAAAGCTGTACTCTCTGCAGCTCTTGACCATCTGCGCGATAAAATCGCGCTGAGTGATCTCCATATCGTTGTTCATGACGACCGCAAAATCAGGATCATAGCTGCTGACGGCATACTGATAACCGAAATTGTTGCCTCTGGCAAATCCCAAATTGCTGTCTGTTCCGATCACGTCCACATCCGGCACTGTTTCGTAGCGCGCCCGCAAGTCCGCCAGCGTCCCGTTGGGGGAGCAGTTGTCGACAACAATGACTTTTTTCTCCCCTTCTATATTGTTCAGGATCGACTCCACGCACTGGACCGTCTCATCCAGCGCCATGTAGTGCAATATGACAAAACATACCATTTTACTGAGTCTCCTCAGACAGCGTCTTCGCAGCCTTCTGCCGCCGATTCCAAAAGTACCTTATAGTAGGTTCCCGGAATCTGCGTTTTCCCGGCATCGAATTTATAGGTCAGTTTGTGGAAAGGAGTCATCTCTCTGACTGCCTCCCAGATTCTCTCATCGTACTGCTCAAAGAGCCGCAAAAGAAGGATGTGCGGAGCCGCGTTGCTGCACGGGACCACTTCGTTCCACTCCTGAGGATAGCTCTCGATCGCCAGCTCGAAGAAATCGTGCAGCAGGAAGTAGTCATCCATCGCCTTGTTTTTCTTCCAGTACTCATAGAGAAGGGCTCTCGTCAGGCGAAGGATCGGATGATTCGTGCAGGCCGAGATCAGCCAGCTTGATATGCGCTGGCTGTGACCGTCCCATCCGGGCTTAAGATCCTGAAACAGGAACAGGTCGCTGTCCAGCATATAGGAGGGCACTTCCGGAGATGAACAGAATACCGTGGCGTCCAGCCATGTTCCTCCGTAACGAATCAGCAGCTCAAGCCGCAGAAGATCCGACATATGGGTCTTGGTGATTATCCCGCTGTCGATCTTATCCCGGATAAAGTCGGGAAATTTCACATAGTCCCTGTAATTGTCCTCTGTGAGAATGTGGATCTGCCTGTCCGGAAAGCATTTCTGAACAGACCTGCAGCAGGCCTGTACGATGCCGGGAGCCTTCCCGATCCCGTCCAGCCACAGAATCCATATGTGATCCGCCTGCCTGCGCTCACGCGCCGGCGAATCTTTCTCCCTTCGGAGGTACTCTTCTATATAAGGCCTGTATTTCCTGCGAAGTCTTGCAAGCACTTTATTGTACACGCCAAGGCGCACGATTTCCAGGGACTTCTGCGAAGTTCCCTGCAGCGCTGCCTGCACAAGCGCAAAGCCCAGAACATGGGATCTCATGTACTGGCGCAGTATCTGAGTGCCTCCGGCTCTCTTAAATTTATCTTTGAAATCTTTCATTACACCCTCATGCACCGGACAGGATACGGCGGATCTTACCGAAGACGAGGGAAAGCTTTTTCCGATTCTCGTCCTTTCTGCGGATCTTCAGAACACTGAAATTACTCCCGTAAAATTCGACAAGTCTGGCGTATTCCCCCAGTATATCGGCGAGCGCGTCTCCCTTAAGTTCATCGAACGCGCAGATATGCCGGTCCCTTTTCTCAATGGACGCAAGGCACTCCTCCACGGAAATCTCATTACAGATCACAAGCCTGGAACTGTGCAGCCCCCGCTCCGATTCCGTCACCAGCTTGCGAAAGGTCTCGTCGGAAATTCGGAAATCGGCGCAGAACTTCACCAATGCATGGACCAGTCCTTCGTCAAACAGATACAGTTTAGGCGACCGGATCATTCTGCGGTATATAAACGCAAAGAGCGCGGCACTTCTTACCGTATATTTCTCATTTTCGTAAATCCCGAAGCTGCTGCGGAGCTCCCCTTCTTCTCCCAGGATCTTAAGGAGCCTGTCCCGGAGCCATCTCGCGTCAGCGCTCAAGTAGATCAGCGCGCGCGCTATTCTCCGGGATATCTTCCAGGAGATCCGGTCCATCAGATTCGCGGAGACATTGACATAGTCGACTTCCCTGCGCCGGAGTTCCTTCTCGACCAGATCCATAAGATATGTCTTTCCGCTTCCGGGAAGACCTATACATTCAATAACCATTTACTGCCTCCGATCCGCCTACCGCAGCGCTCCCTTTCCTGTATTCCCTGACAGCGAAAGGCATCATTGTCACCAGGAAAGTCAGCATGCACATGGAGTTATTTCCGGGATAATTGGACTGGATCGAAGAGACCAGCGCATTGCCCGCAAACAATAAAGCTGCCAGACGGATATAGGAACTGCCGCTGTCCTTTGCTCTCTGATACAGTCTGCCCAGGACCCCGAAAAGGAGCAGCATATAAGCGATCGTTCCGAACAAGCCCAGCTGCGCAAAGATCATGGGCCAGAACGTGTCATTCAGGAATCGGGGATCCTCAGGTGACATTCCTTCCACTGTGTCGAACTCCAGCATAACATAGAGGTCTGAATAATATTTTGCCGCCGTGCTCGACCCGAAGGTCCCGAATCCGGTGCCAAACGGGAAATAGTCCTTGAAAAGCTGGATTCCGCCCTCAAGAAAGAGCAGGCGCGGCGCCCGTCCCGCATTTACTTTAACACCGTTGACAAAATATTTCTGATACTGCGGGTATCCGATCACTCCTGCTGCCGCAAGGATCAGCGCGCTCCTTAGCTTCAGGCTGTGCTTCTTCTCCACGATCAGGGACACATAGAGCGCTGCGAAGATCATCGCCAGAATAAGGGACCTGGATTTGATCACCATGATCAGAAGCGCTTCCGACATCGCGAACCAGATTCTGTTCATCTTCCCCGGCTTTACCGCACACTCCATGAGAAGGAGCGCGATAATAAACAGCACGGTATTGGTGACAATGCCCGGCGTCCCGAAAATAAACGAATAGACCCGAAGACCATATCTTATCTCCGCGTACATCCCCAGATCCACGACCAGGTTCAGCACGCCGAAAACGAACATGACCGCCAGGTACCCCTTAGCCAATAAGACCGGAAGCCTGATGACACTGTAATAATCTACGCGGTTCACTCTGCAGAAGGCGCTGACGCCCAAAAACAGGCAGGCGAACTTGAGATGGCTGACCAGGTCGATGATGATCGCCGCTTTCGCGCCCTGGATCCCGAATCGGAAGTTTCCGTACAGCCCGGCTGCTGCTACGACCGCCGCAAAGAAGCAGATCAGCAGGTCTTCCATTCTTATTTCCGCGCTCATCAAGAGGTCCAGCACAAAATAACCCAGAAACAGCGCCGCGATCGCCTCGTCAAAATAGGAAGCTTTATAAAAGAAGTTTTCGAGCAGCGTCTGGAACAGAAACACTGTCGTTATCATGCAAAGCGCCCCCGAAGCTCCGAGCCCCGCTCCGGATGCGCTTCGATCTCCCGCCATCACCCGGCTCTCCCGTCACATAAGTACGATTGAACCGATGACATCTCTGCCGAGCAGCGCACAGGCGTCCAGTACATCTTCGGCGCCCTTATAATCGGACTTCTCCGCTCTTGCCACAATGACCGACGCATCGCAGTTCACAATTGAGATCACACTATCCGGTGTCTGTTCCATACAGGGGATGGCAAAATAGCTGGTCCGAATCCCTGTCGAAGCTCCGGACTTATTCATCTCAGCGGCAAGCTTGTCCAAGTATTCCAGAGGAAGATCCCCTACCAGCGCGATCTGAGCATCAGGGCGCACTGCCGCTCTGATATTGGCGTCCGCCACTTGCAGGCAGACACTTCTCTGCGGATGATTGTAATAGGCGCTGTCTATGGAGGCCGCCCACTTATCCAGCCCCTTCAGGATCGTAAACTTCCTGCTTGGTACACACGCGATCTTTTTCATTCCGAAGTGGCGGTTGAACTCTCTTCCGGACAGAACCTTGCCGGCCGCCAGAAGATAGACCACGATCAGGACCATTGTCATCGCGATCCCTGCAAACAGACCCAGAGCACCCCACTTGACCGCCGTCATCGCGACATCTCTCTGACTGACTGCCGCGATCTTCGCCGCTCCTGAAGAAGTAAGGTTGTTGCCCAGTGTCTTCTGGGAGTTGACAAGCGCCATGATCTCGACCGCTCTGTTATTGGCCCATTTGAACAATTCCTCATCTACTACCACACCGACAGCCTCATTGGCAATGATCAGTTCATGATTCCCGTATATCCTCTGCGCCTCCACGCGTGAAGCCCTGACCTGGGCCAGAATCGCATCAAGGATCTGCCCTGCGCCTTCTGCTGTAGGGTAGATCACCGTGACCGAAATACTGGACGAATCCTGCGCACCCGGAGTTGTTGTCACCAATTCGCCCAGAAGCGCCGGATCTACGCCGAGCTCCTCTGCCACCTGAGTGTAATCGATCCTGTATAAAACCGTCGATGAGTAGTAATTCACAATATTCCCGGGTTTTGCGCTGCCCGTCTGTACCGCGGGTTCCTCTCCGGCTGCCGTGGCAGCTGTATTTGCTGCAGTGCTCACAATAATGTCAGCGGTCGCCCGTCCTTCCTTATGCGGGTTGATCTTCCCCAGGATCGATTCGGTATAATACGCTTCCCTGTCAACTTCCGCAACACGCATCACATTAAGGACCTTACTCTTTTCCGATCCCGTCTCCTCCGCTGCCGTCTCCTGCTGACCCTGGCTCAAAAGGTATAACTTGTACTCAGAATACCCTTTAATGCCCGCAAGCACAGCGCCGACCAGGACGCCGGCCAGAAGAAGGAGTCTCCATTTCTCAGCAACACATCTGAACAGTGCTTTTATGTCAATTATTCTTTCTCTGCTTTGCATTTGAACTCTCCATTGGTTAAAATGATTTCAAAACTGTATAATGAACCTAATATATCACCGTAATTCTACCGTATGCTTCCTTTTAAAGCAAGAAGGCAATACAGCAATGCCGATATTTACGAAATAATAAAACTTGTAGGAAAATCCGATTTATAATAGTATAATGACGATAATCCAGTAATAGTAAGGAGCTGATCCTATGACGAAAATACCTTTCAACATTCCTCCGTTTATCGGAACGGAGCTTGAATATGTACAACAGGCCATCGACGCGCACAAGATCTGCGGCGACGGGCAGTTTACCAAGAAGTGCAACGCATGGATTGAGGATCGTTTCGGTGCCCCCGGCGCTCTGCTGACGACAAGCGGTACTACTGCTCTGGAAATGGCTGCCCTTCTGTGCGGCCTTGAGAAGGGTGACGAGGTGATTCTTCCCAGCTTTACATTTTCAAGCACAGCTACGTCCATCGTTCTGACGGGCGCCACTCCCGTATTTATTGATATCCGCCCGGATACCATGAATATAGATGAGAATTTGATAGAAGCTGCCATCACAGATAAGACCAAGGCAATTATGGCTGTCCACTATGCAGGAGTTTCCTGCGAGATGGATACGATCATGGAAATAGCCCGCAAACATGACCTGAAAGTCATCGAAGATGCCGCACAGGGCGTAATGTCGACCTACAAAGGGAGAGCCCTCGGAACGATCGGAGATTTCGGCTGCTATTCTTTCCATGAGACCAAGAACTATTCCATGGGAGAGGGCGGAGCGCTGGTCCTCAATCATAAGGAAGATATCGAACCGGCAGAGATCTTAAGAGAGAAAGGGACTGACAGGGCCCGCTTTTTCCGCGGACAGGTCGACAAATACACTTGGGTCGAATACGGAAGCAGCTATCTGCCCAGCGACATGAACGCCGCTTATCTCTGGGCACAGCTTCAGGAGGCTGACCGTATCAACGAAAACCGGCTCGCGACCTGGCACGCTTACAATGAGGCCTTCGCTCCTCTCGCTGCAGAGGGCAGGATCGAGATTCCCTCGATCCCCGAAGGGTGCGTGCACAACGCGCATATGTATTATGTAAAGCTGCGCGATCTTCGTCAGCGGACAGAGTTTATCGATTATCTTCACAGCCGCAATGTGGGATGCGTGTTCCACTATGTGCCTCTGCATTCCTCCCCCGCCGGCAGGCGCTTCGGGCGTTTCTGCGGAGAAGACGTCTACACCACGGCCGAGAGCGATCGTCTGACCAGGCTTCCTCTCTACTACGGCATGACAGAGGAAGACCGAGACAGAGTGATTGAGACTGTACTCTCTTACTTTGCATAAGATCATTTTTAAGAACAGGAGCGATTTGTGAATATTGACGCAATCCACAAAAGCGGAAGAAAGCTGATCAGCTTTGTCATTCCGTGTTACCACAGCGAAGGGTCCGTAGGACTCGTTATAGATGAAATTCGTCAGGTCGTCTCACAACGGCCTGATTTTACTTATCAAATAATCGCAGTCAACGACTGCTCTCCTGACAACCTCCTGTCCGTGATCAGAGAAGAGGCTGAGAAGGATCCGCAGGTCATCGCCATTGACCTCGCCAAGAACGGCGGGCGGCACAATGCACTCATCTGCGGCTGCCATTATGCGGACGGCGATTACGTCGTCTTTATTGACGATGACCAACAGTGCCCCACTGACAGGCTTTGGGACCTCATGGAACCTCTCCTGAGTTCAGACGCCGACGTTTCCATCGCCAAATATCCGCACAAGACCCAGTCCGCTTTCAAGAATTTCGGTTCTAAAGTCAACGACGCCGTTGCCACGTGGCTCCTGGGCAAGGATAAGGAGCTGAAGTTCTCCAATTTTTCTGTCATGAAGCGCTTCGTAAAGGACGAAGTGATCAAGTACAAGAACCCCTATCCCTATCTGTCCGGTCTCATGCTCCGCTCTACCAAGAATGTAGTGAATGTGGAGATGGAAGAGAGGGAGCGCACCATTGGCGTCGGCCACTACAGTTTCCGTAAATCCTTCGCTCTGTGGATGAACAGTTTTACCGCCTTTTCCGTCAAGCCTCTGCGCTTTGCTACAAGCTGCGGTATCATATGCGCCTTCTTAGGCATGCTTATGGTCATTTACACTGTCGTCCACAAGCTGGTCAATCCCAATGTCGCGATCGGATACAGTTCCCTCATGTCCATGCTCCTGTTTATCGGCGGCATGATCATGTTCATGCTGGGCCTCATCGGCGAATATATTGGAAGGATCTACATCTCCCTGAATAACTCGCCCCAGTTCGTCATTCGCGAGATCTACGGACAGGCCGGCGATCACAAAGAGGTATAAAATGGAAAACATTCTTATCATCGGAGCGGGAGACTTTCAGCTTCCTCTGGTTCAGAGGGCTTCCCGCTCTTACAACGTTCTGCTTGCGGCGCCGGTGATCTCCGATGCCTTTGGGCCCTACATCACTGACTCCCTGCTCATCGACGTCAGGGATAAAGACCGGATTCTGGAATTTGCCCGCGAGCGCTCTATCTGCGGCGTCATCACGGACCAGACGGATATTGCTGTCCGTTCTGTCGCCTACGTCGCCGAGAAACTCGGCCTTCCCGGCATCGGCTACGAGACCGGGTGTCTTTTTACCGACAAGAGTCTGATGCGGGAGCGCATGGCGCAGCTCGGCATCAAGCTTCTTCCCCACCGCACGGTCTCTTCCCTTGAGGAAGCACTCGCGTACTATGACGAGATCGGCGGCAGCATTATCATCAAGCCTCTGGATACACAGGGAAGCCGCGGCGTGCAGATCTGCCGCTGTGCAGATGAACTGAAGTCAAAATATGCCGAAGCCGCACGCTGGTCCTCGAACCACAGCGTTCTCATCGAGCGCTTTGCTACCGGGCGCGAGTTCCTGGTGGAAGGCCTGGCAGTGGATTACGAGTTCCGCAATCTGTGTATCGGAGACACGCTCTATTTTGACCTGCCCGACGCGTTTGCCGCCAAAAGCCGAATCTTCCCCACTGTCGTTGACGATGATCTCCGGCAGAGGGTCCTGGATCTGAACACAAAGATCATCACGGGCTTCGGCCTGAAACAGGGCATCACGCACAGCGAGTTCATTATGGACGGAGATGACATCTATCTGATCGAAACTGCCGCGAGAGGCGGAGGCGTGTTCATCTCATCCGACCTGATCCACCTCTCCTGCGGTCTCGACACAGAAGGTTTCCTTCTCGATATTGCCTCCGGCAAGCAGAAAGGTCTCCCCGAGATCCTTCCCCAGCAGTGCGTCTGCGGATACCTCGCCTTCTATGTTCCCGAAGGTAAGATCCTGCGGGTCAGCGGCGTGAAGGAAGTGCAGGCTCTCCCCTATGTACACCGCAACCAGCTCGATAAGCTCAAAGCCGGTACGGAGAATAAAGAAGGCCACACAGACAAGACATCCCGGATTGCTCTGATCATCAGCGCGCCTGACCGTGTCACTTTTGCTGAGCGCGCCGCCCGGGTACGCGAGCTGCTTCAGGTCGACACCGAAACACCCGATGGCATTAAACCCCTTATTTGGGAATGAGGTTACGCCGTGTTAGATAAATTTCTCGAAAAACGCAGCAATATTATAATGCTGGCGATCGTCGCCGTCTTCATGGAGAGTCTGACTTCCCCCTGCCTCAAGCTCGGCGGGCGGTATCCTTTTCTCTCCGCCGGATACATCGCCTGGTTCTGCCTGGCTGTGCTGATCCTGGGTTTCTACGCTGTCTGCTGGCAGCTGATCCTGGAAAAACTCCCGCTGACAACTGCCTACCTCAGACGAGGTTTCAGCTATATCCTCATCTTTGTATGGGCAACCCTGATTTTCCATGAGACGATCACCTGGAAACAGATTCTGGGCATCATTGTCATCTCAATCGGAATGGTCATCAGTATCAGCGACGAAAAGACCAAGTAATTCGTTTGGAGGAAGCCATATGAATTCTGAACTCTTTACACCTGCATTCTGCTACGGGGCAGCCATTGCGGCGGCTTTTATCACAGCCCTGAGTCAGATCATTCTCAAAAAGCAGGCCAATATCACAGAGGCCAAAAAGAGCGGGTTCTTCAGCAAATTCCTGAATCCCCGCGTCATCATCTCTTACGGTCTTCTGTTCTCCACTCTGGTCATCAACCAGGTGGCTCTGATCCACGTCCCGGTATCGGTCATGCCCTGCATCACCGCGACAAGTTTTGTCTGGGTCTTCATCATGGGCGTCCTGATCCTTAAGGAAAAGGTCTCCCCCCGCAGGGCGCTGGGCGTCGCCGTAATCATCCTGGGAGTCATCATTTCCAGGCTATGACGATCATTTGATTCAAGGCTCGCAGAGCGAGCCGCTGCGCCGCGTGCGGGTTGCCTGAAAGGCAACATCTTCCTTTCCGCACGCGTGTGCATCATA